>NZ_CP009459.1:3993695-4659311 GCF_000758325.1 Cedecea neteri
TAAAATCCCGGCCAGGATCGTCGCCATCACCAGATACGGGTTGGCATCCGCCCCCGCCACGCGATACTCCACGCGGTGATTGTCCCTGTCGCCACACGGAATACGCAGCGCCACGGTGCGATTGTTATGCCCCCAGGAAGCCTGAGTCGGGACATACATCCCCGGCTGGAAACGACGCCACGAGTTCACGTTCGGGGCCAGCAGCGCCATCGACGACGGCATCAGGTGGATCATCCCCGCCAGCGCGCGTTTCAGCAGCGCGGAGTCTTCGCCTTCGGCGTCCGCCAGCACGTTTTCGCCTTTGTTATTCAGCACGCTGATGTGGATATGCATCCCGCTGCCCGCATGCTCTTCATACGGCTTCGCCATAAAAGTGGCGTGCATCTTATGCTTCTCGGCGACAGTTCGCACCAGACGTTTTAACGCCAGCGCATCATCGCAGGCATCCAGCACGTTATCGGTGTGGTGCAGGTTGATTTCGAACTGGCCCGGCGAAGCTTCTGCTACCGCGCCATCGGCGGGGATAAGCTGCAGACGGGCCAGATCGTCGATGTCAGTCAGGACATCGGCAAAGTGGTTAAGGTTATCGACGGAGTAAACCTGGCTTTGGGTATTGCGGTCGTCGGTGCCCGGCGCGCAGGGCGGCTGCAGGTAGCCTTCGGCGTCGCGCTGGCGGTCAATTAAATAGAACTCCAGCTCTACCGCTACCACGGGGAATAGCCCACGCTGGCGCAGCTGCTGCCAGAGTCGGTTCAGCACGTTCCGCGGCTCAACGTCAAAGGGAGCGCCATCTTCATCCAGCATGGTCAGCATCATCTGGCCGATAAATTCCGGGTCAGCCGCCGAAGGGGTCAGCGTACCTGGCACTGGCACACAGCGACGATCGGGTTCACCCAGCTCCTGCCCCAGCCCGGCCTCTTCTACTACGTTCCCAAGAATATCCATGGCAAATACGGACGCCGGGAAGTAACAGCCCTTCTCTACCTTACGCAGCCCGGCCACCGGAATACGTTTCCCCCGGAAGCAGCCGTTCAGGTCAGTGAGCAGGACATCGACATATTGGGTATTGGGATAACGTTCAAGGAAGGTATTCACTTCGCGTGCAAACGCGCTACTTCGTCTCTCTTCGGAATGCTGAACAAAATTCTCAACTTCTACGATATTGGTTTCCATGATTCACCGCCGTTGCGTTGGATGCCGGTCGCTGATGTCGACCGTTAAATATAATGTCCACTTATCGACAATGGTGCGAAACAAAATGTTTGTCAAATGTTAATTTAAGTTTGCAAGACAGTTAAACCGCTGCTAAGTTGAGAAAATATTGAACGGAAATGGCCAACATGGAATCGTTTGGAAATAATTTAGTCCAGAATGTGAGGTTGATCATGGTCGATATATTTGACAAGCCGTTAATCGGCGTTGTGATGTGCAGAAACAGGCTTAAGGGTCATCTGACCCAGACGTTGCAAGAAAAGTACCTGAACGCAGTATTGAATGCGGGCGGCTTGCCCATTGCTCTGCCCCACGCGCTGGCAGAGCCGGAACTGCTGGAAACGCTGCTGCCAAAACTGGACGGGATCTTCCTGCCGGGCAGCCCCAGCAACGTGCAGCCGCACCTGTATGGTGAAAACGGCGATGAGCCTGACGCCGACCCCGGGCGTGATGAACTGAGCATGGCGCTTATTGCCGCCGGGCTCAAAAGGCGCATCCCCATTTTCGCCATCTGCCGGGGTTTACAGGAACTTGTTGTCGCCACCGGCGGGACTCTGTATCGTCGCCTGAGCGATCGCCCTGAGTTTCTGGAGCACCGTGAAGATCCGGAACTCCCGGTGGAGCAGCAGTATGCCCCATCACACGAAGTCCAGGTTCATGAGGGAGGATTGCTTTCGCAGTTGATACCGGGCTGCAACACGTTTTGGGTGAATTCATTACATGGCCAGGGAGCGAAAACGCTGGGTCCGCTGCTGCGCGTCGAGGCGCGTTCACAGGATGGTCTGGTGGAGGCTGCGAGCGTTCACGATCATCCTTTTGCCCTCGGGGTTCAGTGGCATCCGGAATGGAACAGTAGCGAATATGCACTATCGCGTTTGTTGCTTGAGGGTTTTATCACCGCCAGTCAGAACCACCTCGCTGAAAAGCAGCGGCTCTGACCACTACCGTTAAGGAAATGCCATTATGAGCGATGACGGCCTGGCGCCGGGTAAACGTTTGTCAGAGATCCGCCAGCAACTGGGTCTGTCTCAACGTCGTGCCGCCGAACTGTCTGGATTAACGCATAGCGCCATCAGCACCATAGAACAGGACAAAGTCAGTCCTGCCATCAGTACGCTGCAAAAGCTGCTGAAAGTCTACGGGCTGTCGCTCTCCGAGTTCTTCGCCGAACCGGAAAAACCTGATGAACCACAGGTGGTTATTAACTACGACGACCTGATTGAAATAGGCAGTCAGGGTGTTTCAATGAAATTAATACACAATGGGAATCCTAATCGTACGCTGGCGATGATCATTGAAACCTATCAGCCGGGAACCACCACCGGCGAGAGGATCAAACACCAGGGTGAGGAGACGGGCACGATACTGGAAGGTGAAGTGGTTTTGACCGTAAACGGCCAGACCTGGCACCTGGTTGCGGGGCAAAGTTATGCCATTAATACCGGCATGCCGCACAGCTTCAGCAACACCTCGGCAGGCATCTGCCGCATTATCAGCGCCCATACCCCCACCACGTTCTAATTATTTTCAGGCCTGAGTATTCAGGCCTTATTTCAAAACCTTTTTTAACAGGACTTATTTCCTGGGGCTTTTTGCAGCCCAAATTTGCCTGAAGAACCCAGTAAGGCCATTTATCCGATTGAATAAAAGGAGTCATCATGGACTTTCAGCATCTTAATTACTGGCAGGAGAAAGCCAAAAATACCTCGCCGGAAACGCGTTTGTTTATTAACGGCGAGTATTGCACCGCGCAGGATGGCGAAACGTTTAGTACCGTCGATCCGTTTGCACAGCGTGACCTTGCCGAAGTTGCGCGAGGCAAAAAAGCGGACGTCGATATTGCGGTGAAGGCCGCCCGCGATGTCTTTGATCGCGGTGACTGGGCGCAGGCTTCCCCGGCCAAACGCAAAGCCGTGCTCAGCAGGCTGGCAGATTTAATGGAACAGCATCACGAGGAGCTGGCGCTGCTTGAAACGCTCGACACCGGCAAGCCTATCCGCCATAGCCTGCGTGATGATATCCCGGGCAGCGCCCGCGCCATCCGCTGGTACGCCGAGGCCATCGATAAAGTCTACGGCGAAGTCGCCACCACCGGCGTCAACGAGCTGGCGCTGATTGTGCGCGAACCCGTCGGCGTGATTGCCGCCGTTGTGCCGTGGAACTTCCCGCTGCTGCTGGCCTGCTGGAAGCTCGGCCCGGCGCTTGCCGCCGGCAACAGCGTGATCCTTAAACCTTCTGAAAAATCACCGCTGTCGGCAATTCGTCTTGCAGCGCTGGCCAAAGAAGCTGGCCTGCCGGACGGCGTGTTTAATGTCGTAACCGGATTTGGGCATGAGGCGGGCCAGGCGCTGTCTCAACACCCGGACGTGGACGTGATTACCTTCACCGGCTCAACCCGCACCGGCAAACAGCTGCTGAAAGATGCGGGCGACAGCAATATGAAGCGTGTCTGGCTCGAAGCCGGCGGGAAAAGCGCCAATATCGTTTTTGCCGACTGCCCGGATCTGTCAAAAGCCGCGGCGACCACCGCCGCCGGTATTTTCTATAACCAGGGCCAGGTGTGCATCGCCGGGACGCGCCTGCTGCTGGAAGAGAGCATCGCCGATGAGTTTATTGCCCTACTGAAAGCGCAGGCGAAAAACTGGCAGCCCGGCAACCCGCTCGACCCGGAAACCATCATGGGGACGCTGATCGACTGCGCCCACGCCGACAACGTTCACGGCTTTATCCGCGACGGTGAAAGCCAGGGCAAGCTGGCGCTGGACGGACGAAACAACGCTCACCCGGCGGCTATCGGCCCGACGATTTTCACCGACACAACCGCAGATGCACGAGTCGGCAAAGAAGAAATCTTCGGCCCGGTGCTCGTCGTCACCCGCTTCACCTCCGAAGCCCAGGCGCTCGCCCTTGCCAACGACAGCGACTACGGCCTCGGTGCTGCCGTGTGGACCCGGGATCTCTCCCGCGCCCACCGCATGAGCCGCAGCCTTAAAGCCGGTTCCGTTTTCGTCAATAACTACAACGACGGCGATATGACCGTCCCGTTCGGCGGCTACAAGCAGAGCGGCAACGGCCGCGATAAATCCCTGCACGCCCTTGAGAAATTTAGCGAACTGAAAACCATCTGGATTGCCCTGGAGCCTTCATCATGACTGAACATACCACCAGCTATTACGCGGCCAGCGCCAACCAATATGAGCCGTTTCCGCAGTTGAACGAGTCCGTGGCCTGCGACGTGTGCGTGGTTGGCGGCGGCTACACCGGCCTTTCGTCTGCACTTCACCTGTCCGAAATGGGCTATGACGTGGTGCTCTTAGAGTCCGCGCGCATCGGCTTTGGCGCCAGCGGGCGCAACGGCGGGCAACTGGTGAACTCCTACAGTCGCGACATCGACGTGATTGAGCGCCGCTATGGCCCGGAAGCGGCCAAAATGCTCGGCAGTATGATGTTTGAAGGCGGGGAAATTATTCGCGAGCGCATCAAGCGCTACCAGATTGACTGCGACTATCGCCCCGGCGGCCTGTTTGTGGCGATGAACCACAAACAGCTGGAAACCCTCGAAGAGCAAAAGGCTAACTGGGAACGCTACGGCAACACCCAGCTTGAACTGCTGGACGCCAGCGAACTGAAGCGCGAGGTAAACAGCGACCGCTACGTCGGCGCCCTGCTCGATCACAGCGGCGGCCATATTCACCCGCTCAACCTGGCCATTGGCGAGGCTAATGCAATTCGCCTGAACGGCGGGCGCATCTTCGAGCAGTCTCCGGTGACCCACATTGAACACGCCAGCCCGGCGATTGTCAGCACGGAGAAAGGTAAGGTGACGGCGAAGTACGTGATCGTCGCCGGGAACGCTTACCTCGGCAATAAACTCGAACCTGAACTGGCGAAGCGCAGCATGCCTTGCGGCACACAGGTGCTGACCACAGAGCCGCTAGGGGAAGAACTTACCCGCTCGCTGATCCCGAGAAATTACTGCGTGGAGGATTGTAACTACCTGCTGGATTACTACCGCCTGACGGCCGATAACCGCCTGCTGTATGGCGGCGGCGTGGTCTACGGCGCGCGTGACCCGGCGGATATTGAACGCCTGGTGATGCCCAACCTGCTGAAAACCTTCCCGCAGCTGAAAGGCGTGAAGATTGACTACAGCTGGACAGGGAACTTCCTGCTGACGCTCTCTCGCCTGCCGCAGGTGGGCCGTCTGGATAAAAATATTTACTATAGCCAGGGCTGTAGCGGGCACGGCGTGACCTATACCCACCTGGCTGGCCGCCTGATTGCAGAGCTGCTGCGTGGCGATGCGGAGCGCTTCAATGCCTTCGCCAACCTGCCGCATTACCCGTTCCCGGGTGGCCGCACGTTCCGCATTCCGTTTACCGCAATGGGCGCGGCCTACTACAGTCTTCGCGATCGCCTTGGGGTTTAATTTGCCTTCGCTATTGTTCGAAAGACTCGGCCACGCTGAGGCTGACGAGCAATAACCCGACGCACGGAGCGATCCCCTCCGTGCGTTTTTTTATTCGCCAGCCAAAGCGTTATGGCCACTAAAACTTCACGTTGCGGCATATTAATCGAGGAAAAAATAAGGTGGCTTAAAGTAATTTACAGTCAATAACACCCAGATATTACCAGCCAGAATTTTTGAAAGTCTTCATCAATAACCCCCGCTATTCATTGCTTAAGCGGCAACGTAGCATGCAACGCATTCACCGACGACTCGCCTTATTAACTAAATTGAGAGACTCATTATGATGCGTAAACTGATTAACTCCGCCCTGGCCCTGACCGTATTGACCGCCCTTACCGGTACGGCTTTAGCCGCTACTGAAGTCCAGCAAACTGGCACCGGACCGAGCATTGGCACAGTATCAACCAGCGGGGCATACACCCTGGACCAGGCGATAAATCAACTTTCTGACAAAGCAGATAAAGCCGGTGCCACATCCTTTAAAGTGACTTCCGCTGGCGGGCAAAATAAACTTTATGCTACTGCAGAATTATTCAAATAAATAAAAGCTCGCGATGCGCGAGCTTTTATTTTTCTGACTGAATATTACAGTCGTCCTGTTTCCGTGGCGGCTGTATTTATTTGGACCGGCATCCCCGAACGCCTGTTAAGCGCTTCACTCACCACCGACGAATTCACACCAGACGCCTGAGTTTCGCTACGCAAAATAGTGGTCATCGGCAGCGGTACTTTCTTGTCGGACTCAAACTCCGCGCGGTTGCGTGACAGCGGCTCGTGGACCTCTAACCAGCGTTTGCCATCCGGCTCGGTGGTTATCTTCACCGGCTGGTCAATCAACTGCACGCGGGTCCCGACCGGCACATTATAGAACAGGAATTTAATGTCGTCGTTACGCAAGCGGATACAGCCCTGGCTGACGCGCAGGCCGATACCAAAATTGGCATTGGTGCCGTGGATGGCGTACAGCTTGCCGATGTAAATGGCGTACAGACCCATCGGGTTATCCGGCCCCGGCGGCACAAAAGCAGGCAGCGTTTTGCCTTCTTTGGCGTATTCACGGCGGGTATTCGGGGTTGGCGTCCAGGCCGGGGCATCCTGCTTGCGCTCAACGCGGGTGACCCAGTTGCGCGGCGTTTCGCGTCCGGCCTGACCGATACCTATCGGCAGGATTTCTACGGTGTTAGTGCCCTTCGGATAATAATAAAGGCGCATTTCCGCCACGTTCACCACGATCCCTTCCCGCACGGTATCCGGCAAAATTACCTGCTGCGGAATCACCAGCTGTGTGCCTACTTTAGGCAGGAACGGATCGACGCCCGGATTGGCCTCCAGCATATTACTGAAGCCTTGCCCGTACTGAGCGGCAAAGTGTTCCAGCGGCTCCTTGTTTCCTTCCGGCACGGTAATCGTCAGGGGTGCACCCACCAGGCGGCTACCTTCCGGCGGTAAAGGATATGTCACGGCCATCGCGCTCTGCGTGACCGCCGCCAGAGCAAATGCCAGCGTGGAGAAACGAATCATAATTTCCCTGTTAGTTAACATGATGTGAATACATTAAGCATAACCGCCCTGAGACAATTCTGTAAGGATTAGGCGTTAATATGTCTACTAATTGTACAGTCGGGTTGCGACCGCTGGCTGCAGAGGGCATGATGTCCTCTTGTTTTTTAAAGGAGACGTTATGCAGGAATTGATATCCGCCCTCGAGCAATACGGCATTCAACCCGGCCACACCACTTCCCTGATCGTCATTTTCGGCATCATTTTTCTTACCGCGCTGGTAGTGCATTTTATTCTGCACGGCATTGTTCTGCGTGCCTTTGAGAAACGCGCGCAGTCCAGCGCCAGCCTCTCTTTGCAGATAATTACCCAGAACAAGCTGTTCCAGCGGCTGGCGTTTCTGCTGCAGGGCATCATCGTTAACGTTCAGGCGGTGCTGTGGCTGCAAAAAGGCAGCGACGCGGCAACCATTCTGACCACCTGCGCCCAGCTGTGGGTCATGCTCTACGCGCTGATGTCCTTCTTCTCGCTGCTGGACGTCATTTTCGGCCTGTCGGGGAAATTCGCCTTTGCTTCTCAGCTACCGCTGAAAGGTATTTTCCAGGGCGTGAAGCTGCTGGCCGCGATTGTCGTCGGCATCATGATGGTGTCGCTGCTTATCGGGAAATCCCCGGCAATATTGATAAGCGGTCTCGGTGCGATGGCCGCCGTGCTGATGTTGGTGTTTAAAGATCCGATTCTCGGCCTGGTCGCTGGCATTCAGCTTTCTGCCAACAGCATGCTGAAAATGGGCGACTGGCTGGAAATGCCGAAATACGGCGCGGACGGGGCGGTGATCGACATCGGGCTGACGACGGTGAAAGTCCGCAACTGGGACAACACCATTACCACTATCCCAACCTATGCGCTGGTGTCTGATGCCTTTAAGAACTGGAGCGGTATGTCAGCCTCCGGTGGGCGCCGCATCAAGCGCAGCGTGAATATCGACACCACCAGCATTCGTTTCCTGTCGCAGGAAGAGCAGGAGAAGCTCCTCAAGGCGAAGCTGCTGCAGCCGTATATGGCGGAGCGCGGGAAAGAGATCAGCGAATACAACCAGCAGCACGCCGACGACTCGGTGCTAAACCAGCGCCAAATGACCAACGTCGGCACCTTCCGGGCCTACCTGAATGAGTACCTGCGCAGCCACCCGCGCATTCGCAAAGACATGACGCTGATGGTGCGCCAGCTGGCCCCCGAAAGCGAAGGACTGCCGGTGGAGATTTATGCCTTCACAAACACCGTGGTTTGGGCGGAGTATGAAAGCATTCAGGCCGACATCTTCGACCACATTTTTGCCGTGGTGGACGAGTTCGGCCTGCGAATTCATCAGACGCCAACCGGCAACGACATGCGGGCCATTGCCGGGGCTTTTGAGCGCTAACCGGCGCTTTCTTCCTGGACCGAAAGCGGTTCTTTCGGCGGTCGCGGGTATTTTTTCAGCCAGCGGCCGCTGACCATTCGCCAGTAGAAGCACGCCCCGCGCACTGCCCAGTCGCCGAACATTCCCAGCCAGACACCTACTACGCCCATGCCCAGCACAATCCCCAGCGTATAACCGGCGATAACGCGGCAGCCCCACATCCCCGCCATTGAAACCCACATGGCAAAACGTGCGTCACGGGCGCCCTTCAGCCCGGCAGGCAGCACCCAGGAAGCGGCCCAGATAGGCATAAAGGCGGCGTTCATCCACAGCAGGACTTTGACGACTTCTTTTACGTCATCTTCGCTGGTGTAGAACGAGGCGAATAACCCGGCGAACGGCGCGGTTCCCCAGGCAATAATTGTCAGGCCAATCGTGGCGAGCCAGAACGTGTGGCGTAGCTGGCGCTCGGCCTGGCCGATTTGCCCTTTCCCGAGCCGCCTGCCGACGATGATCGTTGACGCCGACCCGAGGGCGTTACCCGGCAGGTTAATCAGCGAGGCCACGGAGAAGGCAATAAAGTTCCCGGCAATCACGTTGGTGCCCATCCCGGCAACAAACATCTGCGTCAGCAGCTTGCCGCCGTTGAACAGCACCGACTCGACGCTCGCCGGAATACCAATGCCGAGCACCTCCCACAAAATGCCCCAGTTCAGCGGCGTAAAATAACTTCTCAGCGAGATGCGCAGCGCCGGGTTAAAACCAATCATCAGCACGAAGATAATGCCTGCTGCGCCGATGTAGCGGGAAATCGTCAGCCCCAGCCCCGCGCCGACAAAGCCCAGCCCGCCCCAGCCAAAGATGCCGTAGATAAGAATGCTGCTGATGATGATGTTGAGGATGTTCATGCCGCCGTTAATCAGCAGAGGAATTTTGGTGTTCCCCGCCCCGCGCAGCGCCCCGCTGCCGATAAGCGCAATCGCCGCCGCCGGGTAGCTCCAGACGGTGGTTTGTAGATAAGAGAGTGCGAGAGCTTTAACTTCCGGCGTGGCGTTCCCGGCAATCACATCGATGATATGCGTGCCCGCCAGGTGAATGCCTGCAGCCATGATAAAAGAGACAATGGTCATCAGCACCAGCGACTGCCGGGCCGCAGCCCTCGCCCGCTCGGGATCCAGCCTGCCGAAGCTGAACGCTACCACCACCGTGGTGCCGAGGTCGATCGCGGCGAAGAACGCCATGATCACCATATTAAAACTGTCGGCGAGCCCTACGCCCGCCATCGCCTCTTTCCCTAACCAACTGACGAGGAAGGTACTGAGTACGCCCATCAACAACACGCAGGTGTTTTCGAGGAAGATTGGCACCGCCAGAGGCGTTATCTCACGCCAGAACAGCACCCGATAACTCTTACGTTTGGCGTACCACGGCGTTTTCGCCACGGTCTGGCGAAGGACTGCATGTAAGTTCAAGCGAGGACCTGCAAGGAAAGATAAAACGGCATTTCAAATAATGAGCGACAAATCGTTATCCTGCAAAGGATTTTTTTGTCTCCGATTGCCTGAAAAGGCAACAAGATGTTGATAGTTTCCGCAAACGCACCAAAGGGCGAGATTTTGCCTTTGACAAGCCCCTGAGCCGCCGCTAATATTCGCCCCGTTCACACGATTCCTCTGTAGTTCAGTCGGTAGAACGGCGGACTGTTAATCCGTATGTCACTGGTTCGAGTCCAGTCAGAGGAGCCATATTTGAGAAGCCTGCTTAAGGAAACTTAAGCAGGCTTTTTGCTTTTGGTGGTTCATGCAACAGTGTTATTTAACGTCGCCAAGTTCGGTGATTAATCCGTTATTATTGATGAACACGCCATATTGATGGATTTTGTTACCTCGTATATAAGGCGTTTGAGAGATATAACCATGCGTAAGCAGAACCTTTTGAGGGCTATACGCGACTTAAAGGAAGAACGACAAGCTCCACAACACTGCCCTCACCTACCCCCTTGCAGGGTTCCACGCCTTATGAACAAATTCGATACGGTTGCCGTCAAAATCAGCGATATTTGCAGCGTAATACCCGGTAGTGAAGTAAGTACGATCGGCCGGTTTGCCTTCATCGAGCCCGCCAGCTTTAATCGCGGCGGCATAGACCTCATCAACCTGTTGGTTGCTGTCACAAACAATCCCGACGTAAAGGCCGGTTTCCCCAGGTTGACGCTGGCGCAACCAGATGCTGGTGCCGATGCCCGAACCTGACGTATAAACCGCATCGGCTATTCCATACAGATCGGGAACGCCTTCCGGACCATTGCGAGAATCATAATGACCAAACGACTTCCAGCCGAGCGGTTTCAACGCAGCAGTATAAAAAGCCAGTGATTTCTCAAGGTCAGCAACGGAAACATAAATATGGTCAATCATCACAGCGCTCCTACAAATAAAGACAAATAACTGGTTAAACATACAGTTAATTTATACATTAAGCCACACTGGACTTAGCACTCTGTGCGTTGTCTTGGCATTATAGTTACGGCGAGAAGAATCAGAGACGCGAGATTAAAGCATCAAGTAACCAGGTTTTGGCATTTTCTGAGGGAGAAAATGCAGCCCACAGTACCAAGGCAACATTATCTCCGAATCTATGACGTTATAAATCCAGCTCCCACTCATCTCCCCCAAGCACCTTGCCGTTCACCTGAATCTCAATCCGCTGCACGCCGGGATAATACTGGCGGGTGGTGATTTTCTTCATCGCGTGCTTTTTCTCTATGGTGACCGCCCCTCCGGCCGGGAGTTCGAACGCGCGGAGCTTGAAGACCTTCGGGGCGGGGCTGCCGTTGGCTTTCATAAAGTGGATCACGTAATCCACCACGATGTTTTGCGAGGCGTCGCTGGTAGACCGCAGGCTGACCTTAAATTCCAGATTTTCGCCCAAGACAATGGCTTTTTGTTTGAGGGAGAAAGCATCCAGCGCGACGTCCGCGCCATGCTGCACGCCGATCAGCGACAGCGCATCCGGGTGGCCATTCTTGATTAAAGTGCGAAGTGAGTGGCGGGTTATCCAGGTCACTTTTTTCACGTCTTCAGCGCCGGACTGTTTCGCCTGCTGCTGCCAGTTTTGCAGGAGCTGAATCACATAGTCCGGGTGGTCTTTGGTGATGTCGTTGAGGTGGTTGGCGACGCTTTTTCTGACGTAAAGCTCCGGGTCGAACTTCAGGGCGTCCAGAATCGCTCTGGTTCCCGCCGGATCTTTAATAAACAGATGCAGCTTTTCGCCCCACGGCACGCGCGGGCGTGTGCCTTCCGAAGCCCAGCGGCGAATATCCACGCTTTCGTCCTGCGCACATTGCAGCAAAAAGCGCATGGTCGCGTCGGGATCCTGCTTGATAAAAGGCCGCACCGCCCATTCGGCGGTAAAGCAGACGGTGACCACTTTCAGGGCTTCGAGGGAAAGTTCCGGGTGATTCAGGCCATAGACCTGAATAAACTCCGCGAATGGCCAGACGGCAAAGCCGCGCAGTTTGTTCTCTTTTAGTACCGAAACCACCACAGCCAATGCTGCCGGGTAGTCCTGCGGCAGTTCCGCCGCCAGCGCGTCGCGTATGACCTGGACTCTGGCCTTCATTTCCAGCTTATCAAGGTGTTCTGCTTTGTTTAAAAACGCTTCGGCGTTAAAGGCGGGATAATGCCGCGCGATTAAGCTCGCGATGTCCTGCAAAAGCGCATGATTAAAGGCATGTTTAAACGCGTTCTGATTTTCGACGGACTCACTCACTGCACTGCTCCATGGCGGATAACGTATTGCCGGAGTCTATCACTGTTTTTTCTTTGCTTTTTAGCCGTTTGCTACAAAAACTTGCTAGCCAATGCGCCCGGGATTCGTAAGCACCTGGCGGAATTTTTCTATGTCGCAAATCACGTATTCATGGGCCACTTTCTGAATGTACTGCTCTTCTATCAACTGGTTGATCACCCGGCGATAAGTTCTCTCGGAACAGCCAAAGCGTTCGGCCTCGCGGGACACCTGCGAGAAGTCCACCAGCGGCTTATTCTGCTGATGGCGCTCATACAAATCGGCCACGATGTTGAACACCAGCGGCTGCAGGAAACGTTCCATGGTCCTCGCCATTCCGCGCTGGTAGCTGGTGGAAAGCAGCTGGCTGAGCCAGACGCCAACTTCCGCGTGGCTGGTCAGAATGGTGTCCATCATCGCCAGCGGGATGACTTTGACCGTCATGGTGTCGTGGGCCACGACCGAGAACTGACTCGGCGTGTGGGTGAGATATTCGATTTCGCCAATGATGGTATCGCTGACAAAACGCTGCCCAAGGCTGAACGCTTTCCCGTTTTCGGCGTTGTAGTGCATGGTGTACTCGCCAAGCGTGATCCAGTAGAGCGCTTTAATCTCTTCGCCCTGGCGCAGAATAAATTCGTCGGGGCCGATCTCTTTGCTTTTAAGCGGCGCGGCGTAAACGGCATCGCGCAGGATCTGGTGCCCGCGCTGAGCGAATTGCTGAATAATATTCATGGTGTTGTCGCTCTCCGGCAGGCTGCCACGCAGCTAAATAAGGTCACTAACCCGTCAAGTATTGCCTGTTTCACCAGAATCTGTGGCGAAAAAGGCGGCTGAGATTAACTATCGCCCCTCGGTATTGTCAAGACTCCTCGTTTTGCTCACCCCTTGCCAGCCCTGGCGTTTCTCTTTTCTTGCGAAGGCAAAAATCAATTTTGTGATCGCCGTCAGCCCGGCCGGACATTTGCCTTTTTCTACAGCGCGCGGGATTTCTATCGTAATGGCATGAAACCAGCCAGGAGATCGTCTGATGACGCCACATATTAACGCCAACCCGGGCGACTTTGCCGAAACCGTGATCATGCCGGGCGACCCGCTGCGCGCACAGTACATCGCGCAGACATATTTAACTGATGCAAAGCGCGTGTGTGATACCCGCAATATGTTCGGCTTTACCGGCTACTACAAAGGTAAACGCCTTTCCGTGATGGCGCACGGAATGGGTATTCCTTCCGTTTCGATTTACGCCCATGAATTGATCAACGCGTTTGGCGTGAAGCAGCTTATCCGTATCGGCACCTGCGGTGCGGTGGATGAAAGCGTGGATATGCGTAAGGTAATTGTCGCCACCGGCGCAGGTACGTCTTCTTCGGTAAACCGCGACCGCTTTGGCGGCTACGACTACGCAGCCGTGCCTGATTTTGATCTGCTGCGCCGCTGCTGGACGGCAGCTGAGCAACATAATATTCCGACCCAGTTCGGCAACACCTTCACCAACGACCTGCTGTACGACAAACCCGAAGGCATGCTCCCTGCCCTCAAAAAGATGAACATCCTTGCGGTGGAAATGGAAACCTCGGCGCTGTTCACCATCGCCGCGCAGTACCGCGCCAAAGCCCTGAGCCTGCTGACGGCCTGCGTAAGCAGCGTCACAGGGGAAGAGCCGACGGCAGAAGAACTACAAAACACGTTAGACCAAATGATTGAGCTCGCTTTAGAAACCGCACTTCTCTGCGATTGATTTCTCCCATAAGGGTTCTCCGATGACAAACTCTACACATCAGCCGGCCTCGGGCGGCATAAAAGTTGAAGCAAACGGCGTGAATGCCGTCCCGGAAGCTGAGCGCTACGGCAAACCCGCCGGGCTGTTTCCGATTTGGTTTTCCTGGAACGTTTCTATTCTGGGCATGACCTACGGCATTTACGTTTACTCTCTCGGCCTGAGCGTCTGGCAGTCGATCACCGCCGGGATTATCGGCTACCTGCTGTCCTGCTGCCTGGTTGGCGTGCTGGCGGTGGGCGGGCCAAGAACTGGCCTGCCTACGTTGACGCAAACCCGTTTCTGCTTCGGCTATCACGGTAATAAATTCCCGACCCTGTTCGCCTATATTTCCAATATGGGCTGGAAAATCACCATTATTACCCTCGCCTCGTCCACCGGCGCGGCGCTGTTTGCCAAACTTTGGCCGGCGGCGTTTGCGCTGGCAGACGGCAAACCTACGCTGGTGTGTATTCTTGGCTGGTTCATCGTCAGCCTGGTGCTGACCATGTCGGTCGCCATTTATGGTCACCAGCTGATCATGAAAGTGGAGAAATACATCGCCTGGCTGACCGGGTTTATGAGCATCATCTTCATTTTCCTGATGCTGCCACATATTCACTGGGAAAAGCTGGGCCAGAGCGCAGCGCACGGCGACCTGCTGACGTACATCGGCGGCGTGGTGATGGCGATGACGATGGTGGGCCTGGGCTTCCTGAACTACGGCGGCGACTTTGCGCGCTATCTGCCGAAGAAAACGCAGGCTTCGAAGGTTATTTTCTGGACGACGACGGGGATTTCCCTGCCGGTAAGCATTCTGCTGGTGCTGGGCGCATTCCTCGCCGACAGCAACCCGGACCTGAGCGCGGCGGCGGCGCAGTCGCCTATTGCCTCGCTGACTAACCTGCTGCCGTTCTGGTTCTACGTGCCGTTCTCCATTGTGATTATCGTTTCGCTGCTGGCGGCGGCCATTACCGGGGTATACAGCTCAGGTCTTGCCCTGCTGGCGCTTGGTATTCCGGCCAGCCGCGCCACGACGACCACGCTAAATGCGGCTATCATCGGCTTTGGCGCGTTCTACCTGATGTTTATTTCCGATTCGTTCCTGGCGACGTTCCAGTCGTTCCTGGCCTCGATTTCGGTGGTGATTGGCTCCGCCGGGGCGATTCAGCTGATCGACTTCCTGCGCCAGAAACGCCTGGGCTGGGATGTGGCAATGGCGAATAAAGCGGGTTTTGGTGGTCGCGATGGCCGCTGGACGGCGCTGCTGTCGCTGGGGATTGCAACATTTGTGGGGCTGGGGACAATTACTTCCGGTGACCCGTACATCGCGCATGTGGTTGGCTTCCTGCTGACGGAAGAAACCCGCCACAGCGTCTTTGCGACGGCGAACCTCGGCGTTATCGTCTCGATGCTGACCGGGGGCATCTTGTATTCACTGCTGACCTTTGGCCTGAAAATTGAGCTGCCGGGTATTTCGTCTGCACAAGCGGCTTCAACCGTGCAGGGTAAAACCCAAAAAGCGCTGTAAGCCTAAAAACAGGCCCGCTAAGCGGGTCTGTTATTTTCCCACTCCTGCAAAAAGTCTATCAGCGCACGCACTTTCGCCGGAACATGCCGCGTGTTCGGGTAAACCGCATAAATTCCCTGGGACGGGAAACGATATTCCGGTAGCACGTGCTGAAGCTCACCGCGCCCTATCGCACTGCGCACCAGCCATTCGGGCAATAAACCTACGCCGCAGCCCTGAACCACAAAAGCCATGAGCGCCGCCGCCGTGTCGGTCATAAAGCGGGCTGGCCCGGTTATCGTTAACTCCCGCGTTTCCTGGTCAGGCCCAATGACCTGCCATTCTCTGGGGGTGGGCAACCGGCGATGAATGACCCATTCCGCTTCGGCCAGCGCCTCCAGACTGGCGATCGGGTTTCGTTCGAGCCACTGTGGCGCGGCAACCGCCACAATCTCGAACCGCTCGATCAGCGCCGCGCGGTAGGACGAATCCGCCAGCTTGCCCAGGCGAATAGCCACGTCAAACTGCCCGGAGATAAGATTAGCCGGAGCAGATGAAGATTCGTGCCGGATGGTCAGCCCCGGATGCAGCCTGCCAAAGGCGCTTAGCGCCGGGATAACCTTTGCCTGGCCGTATTCCGGCGTTGTCGAAATACTCAGTTCGCCAGAAAACCCGCCGTGATGCCCCTGCACATCTTCCACCAGCGCTTCGCTCTCCCTTAATAGCAGCAGAGAGCGCTGATAAAACACTTCCCCAGCCTGGGTTAACGCCACTCGCCGCGTGGAGCGTACAAGCAGCGAAACGCCAAGCTCTGCCTCAAGCTGGCGAACGTTGAAACTGATCGCCGCTTTCGTTTGCTGCATAGAGTGCGCTGCCGCGGTAAAGCCCCCGGCCTCCACCACCGCAACAAACTGTGCCACCCGCTGCAAGTTAAGCATGCTAATTCGCCTGATTATCAAATTATTTTTGACAGTGTATCAGCCGGAACGGGATTTATCCGCCTCGCAGAACCTGCTGAAATCGCCTTTTCTTTTTCACGAGAGCCACCATGCCTTATCGCTACAGGGTTGCCGCCGTTTATCTGCTCGGTTTTTTTCTCGACTTAATCAATATGTTTATCTCCAACGTCGCGTGGCCTGCAATGGGAAGGGAGTTTCACGCGCCGGTTACCGAACTGGCGTGGATAAGCCACGGCTATCTTTGCGGCCTGACGCTGGTTATCCCCTGTAGCGCGTGGCTGACGCAGCGGCTGGGTGCCAGGCGCCTGTTTATGCTTTCTTTGGGGCTTTTCTCTCTCGGCACGCTGGCTTCCGGCCTTGCTTCTGGCCTGAATGCATTAGTCGCCGCACGTATTCTGCAGGGTGTGGGCGGCGGGCTGCTTATCCCTGTCGGCCAGGCGCTGACCTGGCAGCTTTTCGCGGTGCATGAGCGGGCAAAGCTTTCCTCGGCAATCATGCTGGTGGCGCTGCTGGCTCCGGCGCTTTCCCCTACCGCGGGCGGATTGCTGGTGGAATCTTTTGGCTGGCGCTGGATATTTCTCGCCAGCCTGCCGCTGGCGTTACTGACATTGGCTCTCGCGGGACTTTGGCTAAAACCCGCAGAGCAACGGACAGCCCGCAGGCCGCTGGACGTCAAAGGGCTGATGCTGGGATCGGCGGGACTGTTAGCTATTTTACTGGGCGTCACCCAGGCCGGAAACCCGGCAGCTCATGAAGCAGCCCTGGTGTGGCTCATCGCTGGCATGCTTATGCTTTGGCTATTTATTCGCCGCAACGGCAAACATCCCACCCCGCTGTTCAGCCTGCCGCTGCTGGCAGATCCTCTACTGCGTTACGCCATGCTGGTTTATCAGTGCATTCCGGGCATTTTTATGGGCACCAGCCTGGTCAGCATTGTCTATCTGCAAACACAATTGGGCCTGTCTGCCCCGCAAACGGGAATGTTGATGCTGCCGTGGGCGATGGCCTCTTTTGTCGCGATTTCATTTACCGGCAAGATGTTTAATCGGCTCGGCCCTCGCCCGCTAATTGCGGCCGGGGGCATATTTCAGGCCGCAGGGATTTTGCTGCTGACGCAAATCAACGCCAGCGAGCAAGCCTCATGGCTGGTAGCCGCTTACGCGTTGATGGGCCTTGGGGGGAGTCTTTCCAGCAGCACGGCGCAAAGCACCGCTTTTATCTCCATCCCTTCAGAAGCCATGCCGGAAGCGAGCGCGCTGTGGAACATTAATCGCCAGCTGAGCTTTTGCTTTGGCGTGGCGCTGCTCAGCCTGCTGCTGACTGTGCTACAGACGCTGATGCCCGCTCCTCAAGCTTATCTTTTTACTTTTAGTCTTGCCGCCGCCGGGACGCTGACACCGCTGGTTTACGCTTTGCGATTGAATAATCAGCACATTAAAAATCAACTTACCCAAAAGGAACACTAAGCAATGAATATCTGGTTTAAAGAAGTGATTGAGGCCCACGTTGCCATTGAGCAATGGCTTGGCACGAGCAAGGGGGAACTGGAAGCGCTGCTGGCACGCTTTGCAAAAGACTATTTGCGGCTTTTTCCGTACCAACGGCGGCAGCCGTGAAGGGTTGGCCATTGAGGTCGATAGCCTCCAGTTACTTGACGAGTGGCCGCAGGGTGCCGCCGTGCTTTACCGCGAAACGCAAACGTTGAGCGGCTCCACCACCGTGCGCTGGTCGACCGTTATTTTCCGTAAGGAAGGTAGCAAAGTGCTATGGCGGCATTTGCAGGAAACCGGGCAAATTTAAGGCCAGTTGGGCGGTTCGAGCCGCCCTTTTCGCTCAGAGGGCAATATTGAAGTGCGTGCCGTCCGGCAGCTCGATATCCAGCTTTACCTTCCCGCCCGCCGCCTCAACGTAACGCTTGAGGGAAGAAAGCTTGATGTCGCGGCCTTTTTTTTCCATTTCGGCGACGGTGGGCTGCTTCACACCGAGCTTCTGCGCCATCTCAGTCTGTGTTTTTTTGACTTTGTCACGAAGTTCAGCCAGATGGATATTCAGCAGCATTTCGTCGGCCATGGCCTGTGCGGCGGCCACCACTTCGGGTTTTTCTTCGGCCATCCATTGTTCTAACGTTCGACCCATTCTATTTGCTCCTTTTCCGTTAACTGCTGTAAGTGCGCCCGAAACTCGTTATCTGCTAATGGCACCATGACGTCATAAAAGCGTTTCTCGTTCCCCACTTTATTTCCCGCACAGAGCAGGAGGGCACAACGCTTTATATCAAAAGCGAAAAAGACCCTGAGTGGCTCGCCCCGGCACTGGATCCGCAACTCTTTCATATTGGCGTATTGCGATCCCTTCACCGTGTCGGCATGAGGCCTGCCAAGTAAAGGCCCTCTCTCTTTAAGCAGTACGACCCCTGCCATAACGCAAGCTTTGGTCATGTCATCTGACGCTGTAACCCAGGCATCAAACGTATCCGTCATTTTTATCGACCACATGCGACATCCTTTTCAATATAGGTTAAATGCTATATAGGCACAAGACTATATCGTGGATTATCTGTGTAAAAATGCAGCGGATCATGGCGCTGATTCAGCATGTTAGGGCAGGCTTCAAGTGTTTTTTGACGTATGCGGGGCGTTGCAAAGGGAATGGAAAATGGCTCGCAGAAGAAAAATGGGCGAGATGACCTCGCCCATGTTGAGTACAGCTTACGCTTTTACGCGGCTGGCAATAATGTCGTCGGCCACGTTACGTGGCGCTTCGGCATAATGATGGAACTCCATGCTGTATGTCGCCCTGCCCTGAGACATTGAGCGCAACGTGGTGGAATAACCAAACATTTCTGCCAGCGGGACATCGGCCCGAATAATCTGGCTACCAAAACGTTCTTCCATGCCCTGCACCATGCCACGGCGGGAAGAGAGATCGCCCATAATGTTACCGGCGTACTCTTCTGGCGTTTCCACTTCGACGTGCATGATAGGCTCCAGAATAACCGGATCCGCTTTGCGCACGGCGTCCTTGAAGCCGAAGATCGCCGCCATCCTGAACGCCATCTCCGAAGAGTCAACGTCATGGTAAGAGCCGAATGTCAGCGTGGCTTTGACGTCCACCACCGGGTAACCGGCCAGTACACCGGTATTCATCGCCTCACGTAGCCCCTTTTCCACAGAAGGAATGAACTCGCGCGGCACTACGCCCCCTTTGGTGGCATCTTCAAACACAAAACCTTTGCCCGGTTCAAGCGGTTCGAGCGTCAGCACTACGTGTCCATACTGGCCTTTACCGCCTGACTGCCGCACAAATTTCCCTTCCACGTCTTTCGCCGTTTTGCGGATCGTTTCGCGGTAGGTGACCTGTGGCCGGCCAATATTGGCCTCCACGCCAAACTCACGTTTCATGCGGTCGACGATGATTTCCAGGTGAAGCTCGCCCATGCCGGAGATGATCGTCTGGCCGGATTCCTCGTCCGTATGCAGGCGGAAAGAGGGATCTTCCGCCGCTAAACGCTGCAGCGCGATACCCATTTTCTCCTGGTCGGCCTTGGTCTTCGGCTCGATAGCGAGGGAAATCACCGGCTCAGGGAACTCCATTCGCTCAAGCGTGATCGCCGCATTCGGGTCGGTTAACGTGTCCCCCGTAGTGACGTCTTTCAGCCCTACGCAGGCGGCGATATCGCCGGCGCGCAGTTCATCCACCTCATGGCGGTCATTCGCATGCATTAGCACAATACGCCCGATACGCTCTCTCTTACCTTTCACCGGGTTGTAAACCGAATCGCCTTTTTTCAGCACGCCAGAATAAACCCGGATAAAGGTCAGTTGCCCAACATACGGGTCGGTCATCAGCTTGAAGGCCAACGCAGAGAAGGGTTCATCATCGCTGGGATGGCGTTCCGCGTGCTGCCCTTTTTCATCCACGCCGTCAATGGCAGGAATGTCGAGCGGAGACGGCATCAGCTCTACCACCGCATCGAGCATGCGCTGCACGCCTTTGTTTTTAAACGCACTGCCGCACAGCATCGGCTGGATTTCCCCGGAAATGGTGCGCTTGCGCAGGCCAGCAATAATTTCCGCTTCGCTCAGATCGCCTGTTTCCAGGTATTTATCCATTAGCTCGTCGTTGGCTTCCGCCGCCGCAGAGACCATTTTTTCGCGCCACAGTTGTGCAGTCTGCAGTAAATCCTGCGGCACAGGCCCATAGCTGAACGTCATTCCCTGGGTTGCATCATCCCAGATAATGGCGCGCATTTTGATGAGATCCACGACGCCAGTGAAGCTGTCTTCTGCCCCGACCGGGATGACGATGGGAACCGGATTAGCTTTCAGGCGGTCAATCATCATCTGCACCACGCGGAAGAAATCCGCGCCTGGGCGGTCCATTTTGTTCACGAAGGCCAGCCGCGGCACGTGGTATTTATTTGCCTGCCGCCAAACGGTTTCTGACTGCGGCTGCACGCCGCCCACTGAGTCGTAAACCATTACGGCGCCGTCCAGCACTCGCATGGATCGCTCCACCTCAATGGTGAAATCCACGTGTCCCGGCGTGTCGATGATGTTGATACGGTGCGGCTCGAAACCGCGATCCATACCCGGCCAGAAGCAGCTCACCGCGGCGGACGTAATGGTAATACCGCGCTCTTGCTCCTGAGCCATCCAGTCTGTCGTTGCTGCGCCATCGTGAACTTCACCCAGTTTGTGGCTCATGCCGGTGTAAAACAAAATACGTTCGGTCGTGGTTGTTTTACCGGCATCAATATGGGCAGAAATACCAATGTTGCGATAGCGTTCGAGAGGGATGGGTCGGGGCATGATATGTCCTTAGTCTGGTTGACTGTTAAGCGACGGCCACTATGGCCGCCAGATTTGTTCGCCATCAGGATAGTACAACTGTACGAGTATATACGAACAATTTGAGCTATCGTTAATACCGATACATTCGAAGGGCATCAAGTTTGCTATAGTAGTCGGCCGCCGTGCCGCTACCGCCTACAGGAAGAGTATGATCGCCAACCACCCGGAACGAGAACAAATCCGCCTTGAAAATGTGCTTTTTGCACTGGGTAACCCTTTGCGGATGGGGATTGTGAGACAGCTTGCCGGTGGGGCAGAACTGACCTGCGGCGCTTTAATTCAGGATGTGGCGAAGTCGACCATGACCCACCACTGGCGGGTTCTGCGTGACAGCGGCGTGATCTGGCAGCGCCCTCAGGGACGTGAAAATTTGATTTCGTTAAGGCGTGAGGACCTGGATGCGCGGTTCCCCGGGCTGCTGGAAACCTTACTGCGGGTGATAGTGAACGAGGCATAAAAAAACCGCCCTGAAGGCGGTTTTTTTATTCGCTGAAGTTATTCAGATTTGGTGTCAGCCACTTTCTGCTCACCCATCACTTTCAGCTTCTTAGAGATCTCACGACGCTCTTTAGACAGCTCGGCGTTTTTGATGATGTAGTCATCCACGCGGTCTTCATAGTCAGTTTTCATGCTGGCAATGATGCCCTGCACCGCCTCGATGCTCATACCCGGCTTGATGTAGTCGCTCAGGTTATCAAGCAGCAGCACACGCTTTTGGTTGTCACGGATCTTTTTCTCTACGTCCTGAATTTCACGCTGCAGTTTGTTTTTACGACGGAACAGACGAACAAACTCCAGAACGTCCTGGAAGGTAGGTTTGATATTTTCCATTTTTACACCCCTGCTAAATTGGTACTCGGATTCGTTAAGACAACCGCCATAACCTTAGTAGTAGCGGTTGACGATTACAATTTTTTGTCAGTCTCACTAACGGGCTTGCCCTATCTTAACCTCAATTTCTGCTGAATCGAAACAAGCATTGTCATTTCTGTGCTTTACGCGCGCTATTTGCGCAGTGCGCGGCAAATAAGATGCGACAGCAGCTCAAGCTGGCGCGCCAGCTCAAGGCTGAGCCAGACATAGCCGTGAATAGGCGTCTCCTGCAGTTCCCTGCCTTTACCCTCTTCCATCAGTTGGCGCAGTTCAAAGACGATTTCGTTCAGTTTCTCAGTATTGGCGGAGATAGGCGAAGGGTTCCCTTCATACAGCGCCTTAGCAATAGCCGCCAGCGTGCGCTGCGTCATTTGCTGCGTGTCGCGCAACGTATGGGCATTGATCATCACAAAATGGCTTTCCCGCGTCGCCCAATAGGCGTTGATTTGCAGCTCCAGCGTGCAAACCATATTGCGATTAATGGTCTGAATTGCCTCAAAGACTGACTTCTGAATACGGGTTTCTTTGCCGGCGGGGCCAATCAGGGCGCGCATCTTAACCACGTCATTCAGGATTTTTTGCAGGGGCTTTTCCAGTCGTGGGCGCTCCACAAGGTTTGGCGAGAACCCCGCAGTATAAATTTTGCTAAACGCCTGCACGAAGGTCGCCATCTGGATACGCCAGTGGATAAACGCCCGCTGCGGGTAAACGCTGGTAAATAACATAGCCAGAAGAGAGCCAAAGATAACGTCGCCGCTGCGCCACAGAGCAACTTCCATATCCCCCGGTGGCGCCCCAACGACCACGGAAAGCGTGATGCCGATAAGCAATGCCTGATAAGGCCGTTTGCCCAGCGCCAGATAGCCGCACAGGAACATCGCCAGCCCACACCAGATAACCATTAACGGTAATGAAAAAAGCTCCAGCTTGAGGGCTATTAGCCCGATGGCCGCGCCAAAAATGGTGCCGCCAATACGCTGGAAAGCGCGCGGAACCACGTTGCCCCAAAAGGAAATGGGGCCCATCACCACCACCAGCGTGATAAGCGGCCAGGTGCCTTCGGGGATGTTCAGCAGGCGAACCAGAACAAAAGTCAGCACAAAAGCAAGGGCGATACGTATCCCGTGGGCAACGCGATAGTTGCGGTAAATACGGATCTCAAACGGGGTCAGTGATTTGTCGGGGCGCACACCCGGCTCTCCGGAAATAAAAAAGAAATTGTACTCGTTTTTCTCACAAAGAAATCATGTCGCCAGGTGCGGCGGGGCTTTTACGCGGAATATTTCACATTTCTTTGCTGAAAATCAGAAATGGGCGGCAGACTGCCGCCCGAATTCAATCCAGCTAGCGCAGCCAGGGCGTAACGGTCACGCCCACCAGCAGCCCTTCGGGGCTGAGCAAACGTGACACTGTTTGCCCCCAGGGCTCGATACGATGATCCACCAGCATCTGATACCCAGCCTGCTTTAACACGGCTGTCGCTTGCCCGACATCTTCTACTTCAAACTCAACCCAGCTTTGGGGCGCGACAATGTGCTCTGGCCAGCTGTCCATGCCGAAGCAGGACTGTGCCGCCTGAGCGAGCGGCCAGAGCGCAAAATGCTTCACGCCATCCAGCGCGCCGTGCTCCGTTGCCAGATAGTCCTCGTTGCCTTCCATCGATTTTAGCGGCAGGCCGAGCACCTGCTGATAAAACCCGGCGCTTTCCGCCACGTCGCGCGTAACGGGGCCATACCCGGCGATGAATAACACGTTTAATCCTGCGATAGCTTCCGTCATGGTTAGCTCCTGTCAGACTTTAGCGACCGGGATATACATATCAATTTCCCATACGCCGGACGTCGAGCCGTCGTTGAGATAGATTTCGTAACAGGGTTTGCCAGTTAGCTGATAGCTACCGTCAGCCTCTACCTGGTCAAAGAAGGTTTCCCAGGCCTCCTGGAACGCTTCATTTTTTACGATGGCATGGCCGATGGCGTACGTATCTGCCTCAATAGCCGTGATGATAACGCCTTCGCTGTTTTCCGGTAGTTTGAAATCCTCTGGCACGCCCAGCACAGTGTCCACGCGGAGCTTTTCTGGCGGAACAACATCGGGGTCGTCATAGTAAACGGCTAGCCAGTCTCCATTCAGGCTGTGGGTTTTCGCCCACATTGCCAGTTGGCCAAACCCTTGCGGAACCGTGGTTTCCCACGGCCCGACCAGATGAAAACCGGCCACTTTCCGCGCCGGAACATGCTGAACTTTGAACGTCATACTGCCTCCACGCTGATGAATAAATACACTGTACATTTATACACTATATTTTTTAAAGGTGAGGCACAAGCTGCCAGATTTGGGAGCAACCTCGCAGGAAATGGACACAAAAAAACCGCGCAATTTGCGCGGTTCATCAACAATACAAAGGGTTAAAGCTTGCGGCTGATAAAATCGCCGAGACGTGAGAACATCCCGCCTTTCTCCACTGGCGTGAGGTTCACAAGCGGCCAGTGGGAGATAAGCTTGTCGCCATCAAACAGCTGGATCTCGCCAACCTGCGTATTGGCTGCCAGCGGGGCCTCCATGTCCTGCTTGCTCAGTACATACTTTGCTTTGATGTTCGGCACTTCTGATTTAGGCAGCGCGAGGAAGACGTCCTGGTCCGGGCCCACATTGATATTGGCTTTGTTGCCGTACCAGATGTGCTCGCTGCCAATCGATTTGCCTTTTTGTAAGACCTGCACGGTATCGAAGTTATCCTGCCCCCAGTGCAGCAGCTTGCGGGCCTGCTCTTCACGCCCTTTTGAGCTAAGGCCGCCCATAATCACCGCGATCAGCCGGCGCTGACCCAGCACGCTGGAAGCAATAATGTTAAACCCTGCCGTCTCGGTGTGCCCCGTTTTCAGGCCATCCACGTTCAGGGATTTATCCCACAGCAGGCCGTTGCGGTTTTGCTGGGTAATCCCGTTCCAGGTGAGACTGCGTTCGCTGTACATATGGTAGAACTGGGGTTCACCGTGGATGATAGCTCGGGATAAAACGGCAAGATCATAAGCGGAGCTGTGCTGCCCCGGCGCGTCCAGGCCATGCACAGTTTCAAAATGGGTGTCGTGCAGGCCAAGCTGTTCGACATAGTGGTTCATCATGGCGACAAACTGCTTTTGTCCCCCGGCGACATAATCTGCCAGCGCAACGCAGGCATCGTTCCCTGAATCGATGATCAATCCGCGGCTGAGATCGCGCACGGTCACCCGGTCGCCGGGTTTAATGAACATCAGCGATGAGCCGTCAAACACCGGGTTACCTTTTGCCCAGGCGTCTTTCCCCACCGTCACAACGTCGTCCGGGGTAATACGTTTACTGTCGATTGCGCGGTCAACGACATAGCCGGTCATCAGTTTTGTCAGGCTGGCAGGATTACGCTGGACGTGTTCATTGCCTGCGGTCAACACCTGCCCGGTGGTGTAATCCATCAGCACCCATGCGCCAGCTTCTACCTGAGGTGGCTGCGGCTGGTGGGGGAAAATATCATCAGCATAAGCAGCATTGACGGAAAGGGACAAAAAGCTCAGGGCAACAAGCAGGCGGGTTTTCAACGGAATTTCCTCAAAGACTTAATTTACAGCGGCTCGTTTTACGGGAGTTCTTGTTAATTTGCTTCTTTAAATTGCAAGAAAATATGACATTTCATATTTAGCAATAATAATGAATGATATTTGTACGGAATATATTCCCCCATGCATCGCACTGCGTTTATTCCGATATTCCATGTTTGTGTGACATTCTGATTGTGGCGGCGCTGATTCATTTTTACTCTGACCGAAGAATACACGCATAAAGGTCATCGTATGGTGGAAAGTAAACGCTGGTTTCCTGAGCTGGAGGGGCTGCGAGGGCTGGCCTCGCTTTGGGTTTTGCTCGGCCACATTTGCCTGCTGGTGCAGTGCCGCATTCCTCTTCTTTACGACCCGGGGATGGGAGTCGATTTATTTATTTTGCTGTCAGGGTATTTGATGGCAAAAAATTATCAGGAGCGCAGGGAAAAAGAGCCATGGAATAGCCCGGATACTTTTCGAAAATTCTGGCTACGCCGCTTTTTTCGCATCGCCCCGCTCTATTATTTGCTGCTGGTCGTGGCGCTGATTTTTGGTAGCTGGTTTGGCGAAATGCGCGATATTATCGCCAGCGCATGGCCGACAACCGCCACCGCAAGCAGCCGCTATGCCGACCACTCCGCAATGAATATTTTCAGCCATCTGACGTTTATTTTTGGCCTGCTACCGGCCTGGTCCTTCCGCACCGTGTTGCCGGACTGGAGCATCGGGCTGGAGATGCAGTTTTACCTGCTGTTCCCGTTCATTATGCTGCTGGTGATGCGCTACGGGTTTGCGGTTAGCGCTCCGCTGCTGATGGTGGTTTGCCTGGCGGCTCGCTGGCTCTTCCCGGACTACTTCAACGCCTTTCCGATGCCGTCGATGATTCTGATAAAGCTGCCGCTGTTTATCGCCGGAATGCTGATTTCCCACGCGGTAATGCAAAAAAATCTGCGCTATTGCGCGCTGGCGCTGCTCGCCCCGGTCATTGCCTGGCAGATGCATATTGCCGAAACCCATCTGCGGCTGGTGGCAGAGTGCATAATGATTACCGGCATGACGCTGCTGCTCTGGCAGCCTGACAAAGAAAATCGTCTGCGCAAAATCACGGCGGCACCTCGCAAGCTGCTCACCTGCCGGTTTAGCCTGTTCCTGGGGGATATCTCTTATTCGGTGTATCTGCTGCATCTGATGATTGTCATTCCCACCATCGGCCTGCTCGTGCGCTACACCGGTTTTGCCCATCAGCCTTCGCTGATGCGCTTCCTGATAGTCGCGGCCGTCGTGCTGCCCGTCGTCTGGCTGATTGCCGTTGCGCTTTACCACAAGGTAGAAAAATACGGCACCGCGCTGGGTAAACAGTTGCTTAGCGGGGCAAAAATGAAGTCCGAAAGGTCAGTCTCTTAAACGCGCTTTTCCTTCTGATGCGCCGGCAGATGGTTTACCATTGAGTCTGATGATAACTAGCTCAATGGTAACCTCTGTGTCTGATTCTGCCTCACTTGCTACCTTTCTGTTCCACGATTACGAAACCTTCGGCAAAAGCCCATCGCTGGACAGACCGGCCCAGTTTGCCGCGATTCGCACCGACAGCGAATTTAACGTTATTGGCGAACCGGAAGTGTTTTACTGCAAGCCTGCGGATGACTACCTGCCCCAGCCCGAAGCCGTGATGATCACCGGCATAACACCCCAGCTGGCGCTGGCGCGCGGTGAGAACGAAGCGGCCTTCGCGAAGCGTATTCACGACATCTTCACGGTGCCAAAGACCTGCGTAGTGGGCTACAACAACGTGCGCTTCGACGATGAAGTCACGCGGAATATCTTTTACCGTAACTTTTACGATCCGTATGCCTGGAGCTGGCAGAACGATAATTCCCGCTGGGATTTACTCGATGTGATGCGAGCCTGTTACGCCCTGCGCCCCGAAGGCATTGTCTGGCCGGAAAATGAGGACGGGCTGCCGAGCTTCCGCCTTGAGCACCTCACCAAAGCCAACGGCATTGAACACGCTAACGCGCACGATGCGATGTCAGACGTTTACGCCACCATCGCGATGGCTCAGCTGGTGAAAACCCGCCAGCCGCGCCTGTTTGAGTATCTCTACAGCCATCGCTCAAAGCAGAAGTTACAGACGCTGATTGATATCCCACAGATGAAGCCGCTGGTCCACGTGTCCGGCATGTTCGGCGCCCAGCGCGGTAATACCAGCTGGATTGCGCCGCTGGCCTGGCACCCGGACAACCGCAATGCGGTAATAATGGTCGACCTGGCCGGGGATATCTCGCCGCTGCTGGCGCTGGATGCCAACACCCTGCGTGAACGCCTGTACACGCCCAAAGCAGAACTGGGTGATAACGCGGCAGTGCCGATTAAGCTGGTGCACCTGAATAAATGCCCGGTTCTGGCCGTCGCCAATACGCTGCGCCCCGAAGATGCCGAACGCCTCGGTATTAATCGCCAGCAGTGCCTCGATAACCTGAAAGTGCTGCGCGAACACCCGGAAGTGCGTGAGAAGGTGGTGGCGCTGTTTGCCGAAGCCGAGCCATTTGTGCCGTCCGACAACGTCGATGCCCAGCTTTACAACGGCTTCTTCAGCGATGCAGACCGTGCAGCAATGCGCATCGTGCTGCAAACCGACCCGCAGAATCTGCCAGCGCTGGATATCACTTTTGCCGATAAACGTATTGAGAGGCTGCTGTTCAACTACCGCGCACGCAACTGGCCGGGCACGTTAAGTGAAGATGAGCAGACACGCTGGCTGCAGTATCGCCGGGACGTGCTTTCCCAGGAAGCCCTGCAGGCCTATGCCCTTGAGCTGGAGGCGCTGTATAACCAGCATGAAGGGGATAAAGAGAAAATGGCGCTGCTGAAAGCGCTGTTTGAATACGCGCAGTATCTGGTCGGTTAACTTCTTTGGCCCACAAAAAAGGCTCCCACAGGGAGCCTTTTCTATTTCACCGAAGTCGATTAAGCGGCGTCTTCGTTGTACTGAGGTACCGGGTTACGGAAGCTGCGGGTCACGCAGGCCAGATACACCAGGCCAATACCGCCCCAAATCAGGCCGAGGATCATCGAGCTTTCTTCCAGGTTGATCCACAGCGCGCCAACCGTCAGAGCGCCACACACTGGCAGAACCAGGTAGTTAAAGTGGTCTTTCAGCGTTTTATTGCGCTTTTCACGGATCCAGAACTGGGAGATAACCGACAGGTTCACGAAGGTGAACGCCACCAGCGCACCAAAGTTAATCAGCGCCGTGGCGGTGACCAGGTCGAAACGAATCGCTAACAGAGCAATGGCCCCAACCAGCAGCACGTTCCATGCCGGGGTACGCCATTTCGGATGAATGTAACCGAAGAAGCGAGTCGGGAACACGCCGTCACGCCCCATCACGTACATCAGGCGAGAAACACCCGCATGTGCAGCCATACCTGAAGCCAGAACGGTCACGCTGGAGAAGATCAGCACGCCCCACTGGAAAGTTTTACCGGCCACATACAGCATGATTTCAGGCTGAGATGCGTCTGGATCTTTAAAGCGAGAAATGTCCGGGAAGTATAGTTGCAGGAAGTAAGAAGCAACAATAAATACCATCCCACCAATTAAAGCAGTCAGGAAGATTGCTTTTGGAATCACGCGCTCGGCATCTTTTGTCTCTTCAGACAGAGAAGATATCCCATCAAAGCCCAGGAACGAGAAGCACAGGATAGTTGCACCGGTAATCATCGGCACAACGTGTGCGTCACCGGACCAGAACGGGCGAGAACTCGCCAGCGTTGCTGCGCCTTCACCGTGATAAACCCCATAAACAATCATGCCGACGATGACGGAGACGATCCCCATCTGCAGCACCACAATCAGGGTGTTGAAATTAGCTACTGTTTTGATGCTGCGCAGGTTAGAGATGGTCATAAAGGCCACCAGTGCAACAACAAATATCCACGACGGCACGCTTGGCACCAGCGCTTCAAAGTAAATTTTTGCCAGCAGAATGTTGATCATCGGCATGAACAGATAGTCCAGCAGCGACGACCAGCCAACCATGAACCCAACGGTAGGGTTGATAGATTTCTGTGCGTAGGTATAGGCGGAGCCCGCAGACGGGAAACGACGCACCAGCTTGCCGTAGCTCAGCGCGGTGAACAGAATCGCCACCAGAGCAAAGGCATAAGCCGTCGGCACATGGCCATCGGTCATCCCGGAAACAATACCGAAAGTATCAAACAAGGTCATCGGCTGCATGTAGGCAAGGCCCATCATGACTACCGGAACCAGCGTCAGGGTCTTACGCAGACCTGGGCGGGTGTTTGCACCTGCGGTGACGTTAAGCGACATGGTTGTTTCCCTCAGTGGAGAAAGCCTGCGCAAAAGCAAAAATCTGCCCCATCTTAATTTCCTCGGCGACACGACTGTCGTTTTTTAAAAGCTAGTATCTATCCGGTACGAAGCCCGGCCTCTTGGTTTTTTTGGCAAATGCCGTTTGTCTGACTTAATTGATTGCAAAAAAATAACCGACGTCTCTTAAACGTCGGTTAGTTTTCTCTTTTGCAGGCCGCGTATTTTGCACCATACGAAGGCACAATGACAAGATGTTAAAGCCATCTTTGGCAATTTCTTTTTCAGCACCTGGCGGAAGTAAAATCTCCCACATCCAGCACGGCAGAAGAAGATAATCCCGTTTCGGCACATCGCTGCCATAACGCACTGCCTGACTGCCATTCAACATAGCCAGGTTAGTAAAATCCCGCCAGTCGAAAAGGCACTATTTTTCTACTGGCATATATACCTGGGCAATATGCGGGTCGGCGACGATTTTTTCTCGCCACCATTCGCTGGCAAGCCCGGCCGTTTGCTCATTCCAGCCTATCCAAACCGGTACATAAGGCACCTGCCCCGCAACCTGTTTTTCCACCAGCGCACCGCTCTCAATATAGCGCTGTGCCATATAGCGCGGCATATACCCGCAACCAATGCCGCTGATTTGCAGCTCGAGCTTGGTTTTGAAATCAAACACGGTGATCGCCTCCTGCTCTTCAAGCAAATGCAGCGCCCTGGCGGACTCGATTCTGGAGGTGTCTCCGACTACCACCGCCCGGGACTGCTTAACTAGCCGTCTGGGCAGTGGCTCCTCCGCCTTCGCCAGCGAATGATGTGGGGCGACAACAAAGACGATCTCCAGCCGCCCCAGAAGCGTAAAGCCAAAACCGCTCAGCGAAGGCGGCTCGCTCATCGCCCCGACAATAATGTCTGCCCGTCCTTCCGTGAGCGCTTCCCACGAGCCGCCAAGCACATCGTTGATAAATTTTAGCCGCGTTACGCTGTAACTTTGATAGAACGCCTCGATTAATGGCGTCAGTAGGGAAAAGGGAAAGGCATTGTCCACGCCGATGGTGAGCTCGTGTTCCCAGCCCTGCTGGAGTTTGATCGCCTGCTTTTCCAGCTCGCGCACCGAATGCAGAATTTCCCGGCCTTTTTCCAGCAAGAGTTGGCCAGTTCGCGTAAAGCGCGCCCGGTGGCCGCTGCGGTCGAGAATTTGAATATTGAGGTCGCTCTCCAGCTTTTGCACGCTGTAGCTCAGCGCCGAGGGAGTTTTAAAGAGTTTTGCCGCCGCCGCAGCAAAACTCCCTTCTTTATCCAGCGCATCGAGAATGATCAGGACCTCAAGCAAAGGTTTCATACTCACTCCCGGATGTGCGGCTGAATTTACTGCATAGGCATAAGCAGCGGATTAGGATATTGATAGTCGAAGCCTAGCTCATTACAGATGCGGCTGCCGTCAATCAGCTTACCGTGGCCGGTTGCTGCCTCTTTACGGAACGTCGGAGCCTCAAGGCCAATTTGCCGGGCCATAAGCGAATAGAACTCTTCCCGCGTTGGGTGGGCCGGAGCACAAAGATTATAGACGCGCCCGCCTTTCGGTGCCTGAAGCAGCAGCGTGATGGCCGAAATCACATCTTCCAGATGCACGAGGTTTACGCCGTGCTGCCCGTTTGCCACGTCCGTTTTCCCCGCCAGAAAACGCCCTGGATGACGTTCCGGCCCCACCAGCCCTGCGAGACGGAGGATATCCACGGACGTGCCCGGCAGTTTGTGCAGCCAGTCTTCAAGCTCTTTAAGTACCTTGCCGCTGGCGGTGACGGGTTTAAGCGGGGACGTCTCTTTTACGTTGCCCTCGCCTTCCCCATACACGGAGGTCGAGCTGGTAAAGATAATGCGCGGCACGGAATGCGCCAGCGCGCTGTCGACAATTTCCTGCACTGCCTGCAGATAAAAATCATCACCTTCACCGCTGCGTCGGGCGGGCAGCGTCACCACTAACGCGTCGACATTCAGCAGCGCTTCCAGGTCCTCACTGTCGCAAACCAGTTCCGGCTGCAGATGCAGCTGATAACTTTCGATCCCGCACATGCGGGCTGCTTCTACGCCATCCAGCGTTGTTTTGCTGCCGGTGACCTGATAACCGCGCGCTGACAATGAGAGCGCCAGCGGCATTCCCAACCACCCCAACCCGACTATTGCGACCCTTTTCATGCCTTGTCTCCTGACCTTGCAGCATTATCTTCTGACGAGTGAATTTAGCTCTCCGTTAAGGCTACGCCACCCGGGCAGAACTGACAATTCCCTCAGTCTTACAGAATATTAATCAACGAGGAAAAAACCCCTTGCGCTCGGTGCGTCATCTGGTTTACGTTAATTGGCACATAATGAATAGTCATTCATACGAGAATTTTATGACACGCGCTCAGTTTAAAAACCACCATCATCACCATCACCCTGACTAGTCTTTCAGGCGATTGGTGCTGGGAGACGAAAAGATCTTCCAGTGGTGCGTGAACGCGAGAAAAAGCCCCCGGAAGATATCTTCCGGGGGCTTTTTTATTGGGCGTCAGACAGGAATTGATAAGGGGTAACTACCGATGACCGACAACAACCGTTTACGCATAGCTATGCAGAAATCTGGCCGTCTTAGCGATGATTCACGCGAATTACTCGCCCGCTGCGGCATAAAAATCAACCTGCACACCCAACGCCTGATTGCACTGGCCGAAAATATGCCAATCGACATCCTGCGCGTGCGTGATGACGATATTCCAGGGTTAGTGATGGACGGCGTAGTGGACCTCGGTATCATCGGTGAAAACGTCCTCGAAGAAGAATTGCTCACGCGCCGCGCCCAGGGTGAAGATCCGCGTTATTACACGCTGCGTCGCCTGGACTTTGGCGGCTGCCGCCTGTCGCTGGCTACCGCCGTGGACGAACCGTGGGATGGCCCGGCCAGCCTCAACAACAAACGCATTGCGACCTCTTACCCGCACCTGCTGAAGCGCTACCTCGACCAGAAAGGCGTGCAGTTTAAATCCTGCCTGCTGAACGGCTCGGTGGAAGTGGCCCCGCGTGCCGGTCTGGCCGATGCCATCTGCGACCTGGTGTCTACCGGCGCAACGCTTGAAGCCAACGGCCTGCGTGAAGTCGAAGTCATCTACCGCTCCAAAGCCTGCCTGATCCAGCGTGACGGCGAAATGCCAGAGGCCAAGCAGCAGCTGATCGACAAACTGCTGACCCGTATCCAGGGCGTGATTCAGGCTCGTGAATCCAAGTACATCATGATGCACGCCCCAACCGAACGTCTGGATGAAGTGATTGCCCTGCTGCCGGGCGCCGAGCGCCCAACCATTCTGCCGCTGGCCGGCGACCAGCAGCGCGTGGCGATGCACATGGTGAGCAGCGAGACGCTGTTCTGGGAAACCATGGAAAAACTGAAGGCGCTGGGTGCCAGCTCCATTCTGGTGCTGCCGATTGAGAAGATGATGGAGTGATGTGATGAGCAACTTCAACACGCTGATTAACTGGAACGACTGCGACGAAGCCGCTCGCCGCGCGCTGCTAATGCGCCCGGCCATCTCCGCTTCGGACAGCATCACCCGCACCGTGGCGGAGATCCTGAACAACGTTAAAAGCAACGGCGATGCCGCCCTGCGTGAATACAGCGCGAAGTTCGATAAAACTGAAGTGAAGCAGTTGCAGGTCACTCAGCAACAAATCGATGAAGCCGTGGCGAGACTTGGCAGTGAAATTAAAGAGGCGATGGCCGTGGCCGTTGCTAACATCGAGAAGTTCCACCTGGCGCAGCAGCTTGCCCCGATAGATGTGGAAACCATGCCCGGCGTGCGCTGCCAGCAGGTCACGCGTCCGGTGGCCTCAGTTGGCCTGTATATTCCAGGCGGCTCCGCCCCGCTGTTCTCCACCGTGCTGATGCTGGCCACGCCTGCCCGTATCGCGGGCTGCAAAAAAGTGGTGCTTTGCTCCCCGCCGCCGATTGCCGACGAGATCCTTTACGCGGCCCAGCTCTGCGGCGTGCAGGAAGTGTTTCAGGTCGGCGGTGCCCAGGCTATCGCAGCTTTGGCGCTCGGCACAGAAAGCATTCCTAAAGTGGACAAGATTTTTGGGCCAGGCAACGCCTTCGTCACCGAAGCAAAGCGCCAGGTCAGCCAGCGTCTCGACGGCGCGGCCATTGATATGCCTGCTGGCCCATCGGAAGTGCTGGTAATCGCCGACAGCGGTGCCACGCCTGACTTTGTCGCCTCCGACCTGCTTTCTCAGGCGGAACACGGCCCGGATTCTCAGGTCGTTCTGCTCACCCCGGACAGCGTTATGGCCGAGGCCGTAGCCGATGCCGTCGAGCGTCAACTTGCTGCCCTGCCGCGCGCAGAAACCGCCCGCAAAGCACTGGAAAGCAGCCGCTTAATTGTTGCCCGTGATTTAGCGCAGTGCATTGAGATCTCTAACCAATACGGCCCTGAGCATCTGATCATTCAGACCCGCAACGCCCGTGAACTGGTGGACGATATTACTAGCGCAGGCTCGGTATTTCTGGGCGACTGGTCGCCAGAATCCGCCGGGGATTATGCTTCCGGGACGAATCACGTGCTGCCGACCTACGGTTACACCTCCACCTGCTCAAGCCTCGGGCTGGCGGACTTCCAGAAGCGCATGACCGTGCAGGAGCTGTCTCCGCAAGGTTTTGCTTCTCTGGCAAAAACCATTGAAACCCTGGCCGCCGCCGAGCAACTGACCGCCCACAAAAACGCCGTTACCCTACGCGTCGCCGCCCTGAAGGAGCAAGCATGAGCATCGAAGAGTTAGCCCGCGCCAACGTTCGCGCCCTGACCCCTTATCAGTCCGCCCGCCGCCTGGGCGGGAACGGCGACGTCTGGCTGAACGCCAACGAATATCCGACGCCGGTAGAGTTCCAGTTAACCGCGCAGACGCTGAATCGCTACCCGGAATGCCAGCCAAAGCAGGTCATCGCCAACTACGCCAACTATGCGGGCGTGAAGCCTGAGCAGGTTTTGGTAAGCCGCGGCGCGGATGAAGGTATCGAACTGCTGATTCGCGCATTCTGTGAACCGGGCAAAGATGCGATTCTCTATTGCCCGCCGACCTACGGCATGTACACCGTCAGTGCCGAAACCTTTGGCGTCGAGTGTCGTACAGTAGCCACACTGGATAACTGGCAACTGGATCTTCCGGCAATTGCCGAAAACCTCGACGGCGTAAAAGTCATTTATGTTTGCAGCCCCAACAACCCGACCGGCCAGCTGATTAATCCGCAGGATCTGCGCGTACTGCTGGAAATGACCCGCGATAAAGCGCTGGTGGTTGCCGATGAAGCCTATATCGAGTTTTGCCCTCAGGCGACGCTGGCAGGCTGGCTGAAAGAATATCCAAACCTGGTCGTGCTGCGGACTCTCTCTAAGGCGTTTGCGCTGGCAGGCCTGCGCTGCGGCTTTACGCTGGCGAATGAGGAAGTGATTAACCTGCTGCTGAAAGTCATCGCCCCTTACCCGCTTTCGACACCGGTGGCTGATATCGCGGCCCAGGCGCTAAGCCCGCAGGGCATCAACGCAATGCGTGAGCGCGTTGCCGAAGTGCTCCTTAACCGCCAGTACCTGATTAATGAGCTGAAAAGCGTGCCTTGCGTTGAGCAGGTTTTCGACAGCGAAACAAACTACATCATCGCCAGAATTACCGCCTCCAGCGCAGTCTTTAAATCGCTGTGGGATCAGGGCATTATCTTACGTGACCAGAATAAACAACCGACGTTAAGCGGCTGCCTGCGCATCAGCATCGGCACGCGCGAAGAGTGCCAGCGCGCCATTGAGGCGCTGCGTCAGCAACCCGGCCTGCAGGCCACGGAGAGCAAATGAGCCAGAAAGTACTTTTTATTGACCGCGACGGGACTCTGATTTCCGAACCACCGAGCGATTATCAGGTCGACCGCATGGATAAACTCGCCTTTGAACCGGCCGTTATCCCGGCTCTGCTGCAGCTGCAAAAGGCGGGTTACCGCCTGGTGATGATCACTAACCAGGACGGCCTGGGTACCGCCAGCTTCCCGCAGGCCGATTTCGACGGCCCGCACAACCTGATGATGCAGGTGCTAACCTCACAGGACATTATTTTTGATGAGGTGCTGATTTGCCCTCACCTGCCGGCGGACAACTGCGACTGCCGCAAGCCAAAGCTGGCGCTGGTTACCGGTTATCTGCAAGACGGCGTGCTGGATAAAGCCAATAGCTATGTGATTGGCGACCGCGCCACGGACATTGAGCTGGCCGAAAATATGGGCATTCAGGGGCTGCGCTACAACAGCGATGGCCTGGACTGGAAGCAAATCGCCGAGAAACTCACTAAGCGCGATCGCTACGCTCACGTGGAGCGCAACACCAAAGAAACGCAGATTGACGTGAAAGTGTGGCTGGATCGTGAAGGCGGCAGCAAGATCGCCACCGGCGTCGGTTTCTTTGATCACATGCTGGACCAGATCTGTACCCACGGCGGATTCCGCATGGAGATCGCCGTGAAAGGTGATTTATACATCGACGATCACCACACCGTAGAAGATACCGGCCTGGCGCTGGGCGAAGCGCTGAAGCTGGCGCTGGGCGACAAGCGTGGCATCACCCGCTTTGGTTTTGTGCTGCCGATGGACGAATGCCTCGCCCGCTGCGCGCTGGATATCTCCGGCCGCCCGCACCTCGAATATAAAGCCGAGTTCAACTACCAGCGCGTGGGCGATCTCAGCACCGAGATGGTGGAGCACTTCTTCCGCTCACTTTCTTACACTATGGGCGTGACACTGCACCTGAAAACCAAAGGCAAGAACGATCACCACCGCGTGGAGAGCCTGTTTAAAGTCTTTGGCCGCACCCTGCGCCAGGCGATTCGCGTAGAGGGCGACACGCTCCCCTCCTCGAAAGGAGTGCTCTGATGAATGTGGTGATCCTCGACACGGGCTGCGCCAACCTGCATTCGGTGAAATCGGCCATTCAGCGCCACGGCTATGAGCCGCTGGTCAGCCGTGACCCGGACGTGGTGCTGCGCGCCGATAAGCTTTTTCTGCCGGGCGTAGGTACCGCCCAGGCGGCCATGAACCAAATCATCGAGCGCGATTTGGTGGAGTTAATTAAAGCCTGTACCCAGCCCGTGCTGGGTATTTGCCTGGGGATGCAGCTTCTCGGCAGCCGTAGCGACGAAAGCCACGGCGTTGAAATGCTGGACATTATCGACCAGCCGGTATTGCAGATGAAAGACTTCGGTCTGCCACTGCCGCACATGGGCTGGAACCGGGTTTACCCGAAGGCGGGCGATCGCCTGTTCCGTGGCATTGAAGACGGGGCGTATTTCTATTTCGTTCACAGCTATGCGATGCCGGTCTGCGAAAACACCATCGCCCAGGCAAACTACGGTGAAGCCTTCACCGCGGCGGTGCAAAAAGATAATTTCTGGGGCGTTCAGTTTCACCCCGAACGTTCCGGTGCAGCTGGGGCTCAGCTGCTGAAAAACTTTCTGGAGATGTAGACGATGATCATTCCGGCTCTTGATTTAATTGACGGCAAAGTGGTGCGTCTCCATCAGGGAGATTACGGCCAGCAGCGTGATTACGGCAGCGATCCGCTTCCACGTTTACAGGATTACCAGGCCCAGGGCGCTGAGGTGCTGCACCTCGTTGACCTGACCGGGGCTAAAGATCCTGCGGCCCGCCAAATTCCTCTGCTGCAAAAACTGCTGGCTGGCGTGAGCGTGCCGGTTCAGGTTGGCGGCGGCGTGCGTACAGAGCAGGACGTTGAGGCCCTGTTGGAAGCGGGTGCCACTCGCGTGGTGGTTGGCTCCACCGCGGTGAAATCCCCGGCGCTGGTACAAAGCTGGTTTAAACGCTTTGGCGCCGACGCCCTGGTGCTGGCGCTGGACGTGCGCATTGATGCCGAAGGTAACAAGCAGGTCGCGGTAAGCGGCTGGCAGGAAACCTCCGGCACCACGCTGGAACAGCTTGTCGATGAGTTCCTGCCGTTTGGCCTGAAGCATGTGCTGTGCACCGACATTTCCCGCGACGGCACGCTGGCAGGCTCAAACGTAGAGCTATATCAGGAAGTGTGCGCGCGCTTCCCGCAGGTCGCCTTTCAGGCTTCCGGCGGCATTGGCGGCCTGGATGATATTGCCGCCCTGCGCGGCAGCGGCGTGAAAGGGGTGATTGTTGGGCGCGCGCTTCTGGAAGGTAAATTTAACGTGAAGGAGGCGATTTCATGCTGGCAAAACGGATAATCCCTTGCCTGGACGTGCGTGACGGCCAGGTGGTGAAAGGCGTGCAGTTTCGCAATCACGAAATCATCGGCGACATCGTGCCGCTGGCGCAGCGCTATGCCCAGGAAGGCGCCGACGAACTGGTGTTTTATGATATCACCGCCTCAAGCGATGGCCGCGTGGTAGACAAAAGCTGGGTGACCCGCGTGGCGGAAGTGATCGATATTCCTTTCTGCGTGGCCGGCGGGATTAAATCCGTTGAGGATGCCGCGCAGATCCTGTCGTTCGGCGCGGATAAGATTTCCATTAACTCCCCTGCTCTGGCAGATCCTGAGCTTATCACTCGCCTGGCGGATCGCTTTGGCGTGCAGTGCATCGTGGTCGGCATTGATACCTGGTTTGACGCTGAAACAGGCAAATACCACGTGAATCAGTACACCGGCGATGAAAGCCGCACCCGCGTAACACAGTGGGAAACGCTGGATTGGGTGCAAGAAGTACAGAAGCGCGGCGCCGGGGAAATCGTCCTGAATATGATGAACCAGGATGGCGTGCGTAACGGATACGACCTGACGCAGCTGAAGAAAGTGCGTGAAGTCTGCCACGTGCCGCTTATCGCCTCCGGTGGCGCAGGCACCATGGAACACTTCCATGAGGCCTTCCGTGATGCGGACGTTGACGGCGCTCTGGCGGCTTCCGTGTTCCATAAGCAAATTATCAATATTGGCGAACTGAAGGCGTTTCTGGTTCAGCAAGGTGTGGAGATTCGAGTGTGTTAACAGAACAACAGCTAGCCCAGCTGGACTGGGAAAAAACCGATGGCCTGATGCCGGTTATCGTTCAGCACGCGGTGTCCGGCGAAGTCCTGATGCTCGGCTATATGAACCAGGACGCGCTGGCGAAAACGCTGGAAAGCGGCAAAGTGACCTTCTTCTCGCGCACCAAACAGCGCCTGTGGACTAAAGGGGAAACGTCAGGCCATTTCCTGAACGTGGTACGTATTGCGCCAGACTGCGATAACGACACGCTGCTGGTGCTGGTGAACCCCATCGGCCCAACCTGCCACCTCGGCACCTCAAGCTGCTTCGGTGAAGCGCACCACGACTGGCTTTTCCTGTTTGAACTTGAACAGTTGCTGGCCTCGCGGAAAACGGCCGATCCGGCCAGTTCCTATACCGCGAAGCTGTACGCCAGCGGCACCAAGCGTATTGCGCAGAAAGTGGGTGAAGAAGGCGTGGAAACCGCGCTGGCGGCAACCGTGAACGATCGTCACGAGCTGACCAACGAAGCTTCTGATTTGATGTATCACCTGCTGGTGCTGCTGCAGGATCAGGATTTGGACTTGAGTACGGTGATTGAGAATTTACGGGCACGGCATAAATAAGCCCGGGAACAGATGTAAAAAAGGCCGCTAATGCGGCCTTTTTTTTCTGGCTTACACCGCTGGTTTATGGTTACGCAGCGCGTTACGTCCCAGGACATAACCTGAACCTACAATAATACCCAGCAAGGCAGCCAACACGAGCGTCAGACCTTTTTTCGGACCGTCTTTGTGCACGGGTAAAGTCGGCTTCATGACATAACGGAATGCATACGTTGTTTCCGGAGTCGATTTCAGCTCACTCACCGCAAGAAGCGCCTGACGGGCATTATAGTAAGAGTTGTCTAAGGGCAGCGGACGGGAAGATTCATTCTTAATCATCGAAGAAAGCGCTTCACTTCCGAGAACAAAGAGGGTGTCCTGAGAAAGTGTTTCAGCCTGAGAAACCACGGGTTTAGTGATATTGGACTGTTGAGCCACCACCAGTGCCTGATTCAGCTCATCCAGACGTTTTTGCTGCTTCTCTTTAGCCACTTTTTCTTTTGTTGTTAACTGTTCTTTAAGATCGCCTATTTTGGCATCAATAGAAATTTTAAGATCACTATCCAGTTCGGTAACGATGCGCTTGTTGATCTGTTGAAGATACGTATTCAGAGTCTGCTGCGCCTGTTGAGCAGAATTAGCAACATAACTGATTTTAAGCGGCAGTGGAGTCTCTTTGTTTGCCGCTTGAATCATCAATGTTTCAGGCTTGTCCTGATTTTCAAGCTGACCAGCAAGCGCGTTCATCGCAGAGTTAAATCGGCCGAAGAAAGTCTGTTGAACAGCCTGATTGGTAGGCGCGTTCTCCGGTGTCTGGCTATAAAGCACTGTAAACGCGTTGGTGTAGTTTGCTATCTGCCCTGGATCAGGCAGTGTCACTATCGCTTCAGACGTCCATTTTTCCTTTGCCACCGCCAAATAGGCAACGCCAATTAAAATAGCTAAAACTGTTACGACAGCAATCGTGATTTTACCACGCCACAACTGCATAAAAACATCAATTAAATCAATACTTTCCTGTTGATTGCTGGTGTGTTCTTTCGCCACATTTGAGTCAGCTCGATTCATGATTGCCTTTGAAAAAAATAAAAAAATAATGAGAGCAGCTACGTATATTCATCAGTTCTATAGTATAGAAAGATAATGAGCAAAAGACCTTAATGATTTGTAAGGAAAAGATCGGAATATGCTGAAATAACAATGCATCTCACGAAACATCCTCGATCTCAAAATGTGATGTTTAATATTTAAACAGTCATCAAATGTAAAAAAGGCCCTAAAAGGGCCTTTTATCAGACAGTCAAAAGAATCAGTCAAGCCACTCGGTGTGGAAGACGCCTTCTTTGTCTGTACGCTTATAGGTGTGTGCACCGAAGTAATCACGCTGAGCCTGAATCAGGTTAGCTGGCAGCACGGCGGCACGGTAACTATCGTAGTAAGCGATAGCAGCAGAGAATGTAGGGGTTGGGATACCGTTCTGCACAGCGTAAGAGATCACATCACGCAGGGCCTGCTGGTAATCGTCGGCAATCTTCTTGAAGTAAGGCGCCAGCAGCAGGTTAGCAATAGCCGGGGTCTCAGCATAAGCATCGGTGATTTTCTGCAGGAACTGCGCGCGAATAATGCAGCCCGCACGGAAAATCTTCGCGATCTCACCGTAGTTCAGGTCCCAGTTGTTCTCTTCAGATGCGGCACGCAGCTGGGAGAAGCCCTGAGCATAAGATACGATTTTACCCAGGTACAGTGCGCGACGAACTTTCTCGCTGAACTCAGCTTTGTCACCGGTGAATGGCTTAGCCTGCGGGCCACTCAGCACTTTAGATGCCGCCACACGCTGCTCTTTCAGAGAAGAGATATAACGTGCAAACACGGATTCGGTGATCAGAGACAGCGGCTCACCAAGATCCAGGGAGCTTTGGCTGGTCCATTTACCGGTGCCTTTGTTAGCGGCTTCATCCAGAATGACGTCGACCAGGTATTTCCCATCTTCATCTTTCTTGGTGAAGATGTCTTTAGTGATGTCGATCAGGTAGCTGCTCAGCTCACCTTTGTTCCACTCGGTGAACGTTTCGGCCAGTTCTTCGTTAGACAGATCTAAACCGTGCTTCAGCAGAGAATAAGCTTCTGCGATCAGCTGCATGTCACCATATTCGATGCCGTTATGAACCATTTTAACGTAGTGACCGGCACCGTCAGGCCCGATGTAAGTTACGCATGGTTCGCCGTCTTCAGCAACCGCAGCAATTTTGGTCAGAATTGGGGCAACCAGCTCGTAAGCGTCTTTCTGGCCGCCAGGCATGATAGATGGGCCTTTGAGGGCGCCCTCTTCACCGCCGGAAACGCCGGTGCCGATGAAGTTGAAGCCTTCAGCCGACAGGTCGCGGTTACGGCGAATGGTGTCCTGGAAGAAGGTGTTCCCGCCATCGATGATGATGTCGCCTTTATCGAGATAAGGCTTCAGGGAGTCGATGGCAGCATCGGTGCCAGCGCCAGCCTGCACCATTAGCAGGATACGACGCGGGGTTTCCAGGGATTCAACGAACTCTTTTACGGTGTAGTAAGGAACCAGCTTCTTACCAGGGTTCTCTGCGACGACTTCTTCGGTCTTCTCACGGGAGCGGTTGAATACGGAAACGGTATAACCACGGCTTTCAATGTTTAGCGCCAGATTGCGCCCCATCACTGCCATACCCACAACGCCGATCTGCTGTTTGGACATTACATACTCCTGTCAGGTGTGCTCACCGCGCCCTACACGCGGCTTGAAATGTGGCCCTGATGTTAACCCATGTTTAAGACCTACAGATAGCGGAAGATGCCTTAATCGCACATAACTTTCATATTCCACATATTTAGTCTGGGTAGAATCCTAATAATAATAGCTATCGCCTATAGGATTGATTTTGTTCTGATACCTGCTTTACTCAATAGCAGAAACATCAAAGCACTTTTTATATGCCAATAAAAATGTTTACTAAAAATCTTACGATTCTGATGTTTTGCCAGATGTACTGCACTGATTGTCGGCAAATATGTTAAGCCATAACCTTGCTTATTAGCACGATAGCAAATATCAATATCTTCGCAGTACATGAAGAATTTTTCATCAAAACCACGAAGCTTTTTATAGACATCAGTTCTAAATGCTAAAAAAGAACCGGCGGCCCAATCAACTTTAGAAACATCAAGGCATTCTTTTATTAGCGAATTATTACCCAACCCCATAAACGACTTCGCAAACGTGGTGAAAGTTGGGAATTTACGAATGGAAAAATCACGAATCGTTCTTTCGTTGTTTTTGTACAAAGAGATCGCGGCAAATGGGATCGAATTATTACTCATGCAATCAATCAGTTGTTGTATATCCTCTGGCGAGGCTACTACATCAGGATTGAATGTAATGAAAAAATCATCATCTGCAATATTAAATTGCTCTTCACAATACTTAAAAACTATATTGTTATTTTTACCGAAACCACAGCCGTACGCGTCATTTATAAGATGAATGCTATGTTGATCACAATAACGTTGTAACAACTGAGCCTCACCCTCATAATTATTTTTCAACACGACCACAAAGTGTTTCGCAAGAATTGACAAGCAATCCAATTCCGTGATTAAAGACGCATGCTTATGCGAAACAACAGATAAGAAAACCCTCATTTTTATCCCTTCACTCTCTTATGGAACAATTTTATCTACCAGGGTTATATAAGCCTAATTTTGTAGATAATTTCGCCATACTAAAAAGAACCAATGGCACACGGCATAATAACGCCATTATTTTCTGTTTGACACTTAAAAGACTAATAACCTTTTTATCTTTCAGATAATTTTTCAAACCTATATCTGTTGTTAAATCCACTTTTCGCTTAAATCCATCATAATCATCAGAACAAAACGAAATAATGATGAGAAGATACGTTAAGTGTCGAACAACAAATGCGTTAAAAACAATTTCATACTGACTGAAAATATCTTTTTCCTGCATGAAAAATTTTAACTTATCTATGGTTAACAGGCTATCTTTTAAATTATCAGAAGTGATATTCCTTGATGTGCTGCCGCTGCGTATCAATGCATGATACAATATTTTATTAATGAAAGCTGTTTTCTTAGAATAATAACCAATTATTCTTGAGTATATAATATCTTCGTTTTTTCTCAACGAAGGGAATTCGATATTGTTGCTCACTAAAAAACATCTGCGGTATGCTTTATTGCAGGGTGAAGAAAGTATATCCCTGTCTAACATGGCTGATATAAAAATATCATCTCCTGACATTGTTGGCAGACTATATCGAGCAGACTGATGTCGTGGCCGATTGTTTTCATCAACAAAATCAATGAGGAAATTCACAAAATCACAATCTGGTGTACTATTAATGGCTTCATTAATATTTTTCAATGCATCGCTTTCAATGAAATCATCACTATCAACATAAAGTATAAAATCATTTTTAGCCTTAGCTAATCCAAAGTTTCTGGCAACCCCCTGCCCTTCATTGTTTTTAGTGTAAGCATTAAAACGTGAATCTTTTTTTTCATATCCCTGACAAAGAGCAAATGTCTCATCCTGAGATCCATCATCAACCAAAATAACCTCAAAGTTATTATAGTTTTGGTCCTGTAAACTCTTAATACAGCGCTCAAGGAAAAGGGCCGAATTGTATAGCGGAACAATAATTGTGAATGAATTATTTATCACAAACGTCTCCTGTGTTTTTCAGTACAACAATGCTAACTGGCATCCCAATAATAATGGTATGGCATAAATGGAGACGGTCCGTTTCCGTACTCATCAGCCATATTACGGTATCTTCCAGTAAAACACAGTAAACTTATAAAGAAGAGCACCAGAACTGCCTGCAATCTAAAATATATAAACTCCGGCAATTTGCAAAACAAGACAAGAATTACTACAAACTGAATTCTCATCCCCATATAAGTATAACGTGACATTATAAACGACAGAAGCTCAGCACCACAGAGCAAAGCCACAAAGAAAAAGGCAGACTGCTTTCTTGCGGAGACAACAACCAATCCGACAGTGAGTATAAATATTAATAGTGGCATCACCCCAGAAAGGGCGCCAGGAGACTCAATAGTGGAATATTGAGCCAGTTTTAAAAGAACCCTATCTTTAAAGAAATAAATAAACAGACCAGTAATAGCAGCAATAACAACCAAGGCTTTTGTATTTAAATATCGTAGATAATTGGCAAACATTAAAGCTATGACAACAATCGATGATATATGGAACGATATGGCAAGTGCGACCAATAGCAAGAACTTTATATTGTTTTTCTTCTGCTGTTGATCGTAAGCTAAAAGTGCGAATGAGTAAGCTATTCCATACCGCAATCCATTCATGTACATATCAAAAAAGAATAATGGAATAATAAGTAATGTATAAACGAATACACGTTCTTTACTATTCCCAAAAAACAATCCAAAGTTGATGAGCATTAACAAAGACAGAATCTTTGTAATAACCAGCCCATCACTTGTAAACATTAAAAGGAATTTTGTTGCAATATAAAAGCCGATTTCTACCGAAGCATCAACGCCATGTTCAATGAGACCGATTATATCAATATAAGATTGTGTATCAGTCCCTGTATGCCCACGCAGTAATACTATTGCCAGAGGAATTGCTGTAATTAAAAAATAGAGTCTGCTGGGTTTTAATATATTCCTGAAAAACAGCAGGGAAAGAATAGAGTAAACATATCCAATTATATATATCATCACGGTTCAGCCATTTTTTAAAAAATCGGTAAAACCACTTTTGGCGTGTTTTTTAACTGTAATCGTTGCTGCACTAACTAATGAGAGCATTCTCTTATATTTTTTAAGAATATTGCTCACATGATAATCAGATAGTCCTTCAACATCACTTTTAGTAAATTGTTTCGCCATCAGATATTGTCTCTCACCTGCCAGGAAAGACAGATACCAGATGTAATCAGAGCGATATGATAACGTTGCGACCTCTGATAATGTCTCGTCATCTAAATAGGCATTCGTATGCGCATGAGAAGCAAAGGAGTCATGGCCATCTTTTATTGCTGTGTAGGCACTTGCACTTCTTGGCGCAGAACCAGGGATTATTGCGTTACTTATTTCAGAATAAAAACTTATCTTATGCTGTTGTAAATAGCCGGCAGAATATGAATCCGGCGCAAATGGACCAAAATCAAAACCTTCAACAATAGAGTTCGAAAAAATACAATGGTAGAAAGAAGGTATGATATTAAACTGCGGCCCATCAAACTTATTGATGCCTTTAAAAATATTTTTCTTTATGATTGCATGCGTTGCCTGGACTAACCGATTATTTTTTCTTACTTCAAAGTCACATGTTACTGAACCGCGCCGTGATTTAAATCCATTCCAATACACAAGATTTTCGAACAACGGCCGGAACACATCTATGTTTTTAACTTCCAACTGAGTGCATATATCCAACGCTGCAGGCGTGATAAAATCATCATCCCCAATAAAGGTAGAATAGCCCTCTTTGTTTTTCACATAGTTAATACCTCGATTGAAGTTAGCAGAAACTGAAATTTGCCTATCGTCATTATCATAAATCCAATCAGATGCTTTACAAATGCTAGCGACATCATGATTAATATGCAAAGAGTTATCCAGAACAATAATCTTTATATTTGTCTCAGATGAAAAAACTTCACTGAGTATTTTCATCTGAGTCAGAAGTGTTTCTGCGTTATTTTTAGACGGGATTAATACATAAAGCATAGTATGTTCCGATAATTATAATTTTGCTTATGGCCTGAATAGGCCACAAGCTCTGGAAACATTAATTTGAGATTTCTTCCTGAACATACTTCAGCGTGAGTAAGAGCTCTTTAATTTCTTCAACATTTAAACGCTCTGTATTATGAGAAGTATAATCATCAACATTGTTGGCTTCTGGTTTCCCATCGATGATAAACTTATCGTAGTTTAGATCACGGTTGTCTGCCGGCACTCGATAATATTTACCCATATCTTCTGCTTTAGCCATTTCCTCACGTGAAACAAGTGTCTCGTAAAGTTTTTCGCCGTGACGAGTGCCAATAATTTTAGTGTTATAAGGTAATTTCAGCAGTTCGCCAATTGCTGTTGCCAAATCTTCAACGGTACTGGCCGGTGCTTTCTGCACAAAAATATCACCCTGCTGGCCATTTTTAAATGCATGTAAAACCAAGTCCACAGAATCCTCAAGAGACATAAGGAAACGAGTCATCTTCGGATCGGTAATTGTCATTGGCATTGAAGTTTTAATTTTTTCAATAAACAATGGAATAACGGAACCCCGGGAGGCCATAACGTTGCCGTAACGAGTGGCGCACATAATGGGTCCATCTTCACCAATGGTTCTTGATTTTGCAACGAGTACTTTCTCAGCCATTGCTTTCGAAATACCCATAGCATTAATTGGATATACAGCTTTATCGGTACTTAACAAAACAACTTTTTTAACGTTATTTTGAATCGCCGCATTCAGAACGTTTTCAGTACCAATGACGTTAGTCTTAACGGCTTCCATCGGATAAAACTCACACGAAGGAACCTGTTTTAAAGCCGCAGCGTGGAAAACATAATCCACACCCTTCATTGCCTGGCTGATAGAATCATAGCAACGCGTATCACCAATATAGAACTTAATCTTTGGATTATTCAACGCGATACGCATATCTTCTTGTTTTTTTTCATCTCGGCTAAAGACAATAATTTCTTTAACATCTGTATTTAAAAAGCGGTTCAGCACCGTGTTACCAAAGGACCCTGTACCACCAGTTATCATCAGTTTTTTATCTTTAAACATAACTATTTCAACTCACTTTTAGACATATGAAACAATATTTATCGCAATAGACTCATAATCCCACAGCAGGCTGCCATGAAAGAAATGCCTGCTAATGTTATTTTTGCGTTTACAACTGCATGGTGTTTAATCAATTTAAGCGAGATACATCTCACCCAAAATACAGTTGTTGAAAGCGTGTGGTAAATAAAATAAGTTATACAAATTGCTTTAATATCGCTTAGAGACGAAAAATAATAAACAAACATTAAAGTAATAAGAGTAAGAATGAACGACGTGCCTGCCTGAAACTTAAAATCGCCAACGCCTACTAATAAAACATAAGGAATGTAACCAAGAGCACCTATTGCAATGCCGGGTAAAAGAATTGTAGCGTAAAAGACTACACTGTCTACATACTCGCTGTTGTGAAGCCAGAACTTAATCACGACAGGAATTATCAACCATATAAAAATGGTCGGTAATATCACAATCGCGTTTAATGCCAGGGTATATTTTTTTAAAATATTTCCAATATCAGCACTCGGAGTGTTTAGTTGATTAATGACTCTGGGCTGAAAAAACTGCATAACCGGTGTCGCCATAACCGTAATTGGCAACATACAAAAGGTACTTGCAAGAAAATACGGCGCTGAAACTGTCGGACTATGCTGGTGCGCCACAATAATCTTGTCGAGCTGCAATACAGTGGCGCCAGCTATGCTATAAAGAACGAGTTTTTTTCCCTGGCAAAACATCAAATACAATGTTCTGAAACTACATTTCCCTCTGAAGTCATAAACCTGAGAATAGCAAAAAAACCTGAAAACAAGCGCCTGAAGTAACAGCAAACCAACTTGTATGAATAAGAATGCTTCTATACTGGCAGGGTAATGCACGACGCCGAAGAATGTCCCTACCCCCCGCAATAAAACAAAGAAAATTTGTAACCAGCTTGAAAAAACAAATTTCCGGGCAGTTAGCAAAACATTGTAATAAACGTTCTGCAGCACTGCTAAAATAACAGTAAGAATAATAAGACAGATGTTAAATAATGAAAGCTGGAAAGCTCTTTCATTACTAATCCAAAACACTAGAAAAACCAGTGCTGTGACAAAAACATATAGAAGCGTTATTATGCGCTCTGCATCTTTCAATACAGGTAGCTTAATAAGCTCTGTTTTATAATGAATAGCTGTTTCACGTGAAACGATGATCGACATACCGAAATCAAGCATTGTTGCGAGAGCCTGTAAAGAAAAGACAATCGTAACGATGCTAAATACTTCTGGCTGTAAATACTTTGCATATAAAGGAAGAAAAAAAACGCCGACAAGTATGTTGCCAACTTTCCCTGATAACAATGAAAATAAGTCAAACAGCTTTCTAAAATCTTTATTGAGCAAAGAAGTTGAGCTAATCATCTAAGTTTTCTTTTACTTTTCTAAAAATGTCCATCATAGCGATGATGTCGTTTTTAGTAAGCCACCAACCAACAGGCAACGCAAGTATTGTACTTTGGACTTCGTCTGTTACCGGAAGTGAAGATGCTTTCGCATTAAACCCACTATAAATATCATTTCGATGATGGAGTGATGACGCATGAACACCCGCATCTTTAAGCTTTTTAATGAACAAATCCCGTTGTTCGACTTGCAATAAATAAACCCAATACGCCGGTTGATCCTTCTCCTGCAACTGAGGCCTTGTAACACCTTGCATCTGATCCAGATATGAATCAATGCAACTGGCATTGTTTTGAATCGCAGTAAGTCTATCCTTTACATCACTTAGCTGGACACTCCCCATTGCGCAATTCAGATTTGGCAGATTCATTGACCAGCCAATTTCGGCAATATCCGACTGCGGATTAATTTCACCAATAGCATTACGAAATGTAGCGGAGTCTACCCCAAAACGACGAAGCTTCAATGCTCGCTCGTAATCATCCTGGTGCTTACAAATCAAAGCACCGCCCTCGATTGTATTAATTAAACGATTTGGATAAAACGAGTGGATGCTAAAATCACCATATGACCCGCTTAAACCATCACGATTTGAAGAAAGAAAAGCATTGTTACAATCCTCAATTAGTGTAATACCGTGACGTTTACAGATCTCTGAAATGGCTTTGCTATTCGCGGGGTAACCTGCGGTATGATATAAAATTACTGCCTTCGTTTTCTCTGTGATCGCGCTCTCCAACAGTGCAGGATCCATATGAAAACTGCCTGGAGATAAATCGACCCATACAGGTATAGCGCCTATATTATTTATTGGAGAGTTGGACGACATACAGGTGAATGCCGTCGTCAGTACTTCATCGCCTTTACCTACTCCAGACAAATAAAGTGCCATATACATGGCAGCACTCATGTTACTTGTTGAAACAACAAACTGCTCACCGAACAAATCACCAAGTCCATTTTCGAACTCTTTGATATATTTCCCGGACGCTACGGCCCCTGACTGCAGGACAGAAGAAATAACTGAATCCAGTTGTGATGAGTAATATGTTTTAAAAAGTGGATATTTGAACATGCTAACCTCGAGCAATGGTTTCAACGATCATCTCACGCTGCTCTTCATTAACCCACCAGCCACAAGGAATATGCAACAGATTGCCATAGAAAGAGTCGAGCCCTGGCAGTTTGTTTTCAGGATAAGTGAAAATAGTATGATAATGATTGGGACGATGCAGCTTCGAAGCCATCACACCTTTCTCAGTGAGTTTCTTCTGAATATCTTCCCAGTCCTCACTCACCAAAGTGTATAACCAATAACTAGGGCTTGCCTCACAATCAAAAGAACCCGTTGTTACACCGGAAACATCCTTCAACTGAGCATCATAATATCTGCCATTGCTCTTGTGGATATTAATAATACTATCAATATAATCTAATTGCACAAGCCCGATAGCGCCCGTCACATTACTCATATTATATTTGAACCCAGGCGAAGTAATATCGACTTTGGTTCTGTCTACGCCTTTCTCCATGCCAAACCAGCGAATTTTCTTTGCCGCTGTAACTTGCTCAGAATTTTTAATAACTAAAATACCACCATCAACTGTAGTCATATGCTTTATCGCCTGCAGCGAATAAATAGCATAGTCACCATAGTTTCCAATAGTCTTTCCGCCGTATTCTGAACCCAACGCATGTGCACAATCTTCAATTAATGGAATGTTGTATTTACGTGCAATCTTGCTAATTTTTTCAAGTTCAACGGGGTAGCCTGCATAATGCACTACAAGAATGGCTTTTGTTTTATTCGTAATATGGCTTTCGATAGAGTCTGCCGATATGTTGCCTGATGTATCAATAACATCTGCAAATACTGGCTTTGCTCCAACATACAGAATGGACAGGTTCGTTGGTTCTGCGGTCATACTTGTGGTAATAACCTCATCACCAGCTTTTACACCCGCCAGGAGCAGTGCTGTATGGAGAGCAGCTGTCCCACTACTCATACCTAAAACGGTGCCTTCAATTTTAAAGTGAGACTTGAACGCATCCTCAAAACGATAAACATATTCGCCTTCAGCTAACATTCCGCTATAGAGCACATCTTCCAACGCTGGCATGATTTTTTCTTTTGGTGCCATCGCGACTTTTACTAATGGAATCATTATTATTCCTTAAATTCGTTGTAAAAAATTTAATGTTTTCTTGGAATGCACATCTGCCCTTAGCTTTAACCACATTTCATAATTATAATTATGCTGAGTCAACTCGGGCTGTCGTTGATATAATTCGCGAATCAATGGGTCATGAAGAGGAATAATTAATCTGGGTTTTTTTATTGAGCAAAAATTATTTGTAATTATATCTATTGCAGTAGCAACATCGCCACTGTAACCCACAAAAACATACCCTGCCCCATCATGCAAGTAATGTACGGTTGTTCCATTGTACTCTAAGTAGCCTTGCCGACTCGTATAGGTTGGCTGCGATTCAAAATCAACAATTATCTTATCACAGAGACCCTGTAGCTCGTTTTGTTCATTTACTTCTAAATAAGCAAGCGGTTCATCCACTTCGAATCCAAATTGAGCATAAAAATCATGCAATGATGTCCAAAGCAACAAATAGTCTATTTTCTTTTGTTTACATGCTTCGATTGTTTCATGGAGTAATAACTTTGAATACCCCCGACCACGGACTTCACTAGCAACAACTACCAGCCCAATACTTCCAAAACAGTAATTTTCATCATGTTCAAACTTGACGATAAGCCCGCCAACCACTTGCTCATATTCATTTTTAATAACAACATTCAAAAATTTATGCGCATTTTTGATAAACGGAAAATGATCATATAATGTACCTGAACGTTGTTTATTAATGATAAATTCCTGCTCCGACAATTTATAAAAATCAGGGTCTAACCGGTTCAGGATATCAATCTTCATTATCAACCTCAGTATTCATTTAACATGATCGGTATTCTTGCTGCAATGTGTTAAAGGGAAAAAAAGTCTCTTAAACATTTTGCAGATAAATCTTTGGCAGACAGGATTGGGCTCTCCGTTAACGGCCATTCAATATTAATATCAGGATCGTTCCATGCAATACTTTGTTCAGATTCAGGGTGATAAAAATCCGTTGTTTTGTAGACAAATTCAGTATTATCTTCCAGCGTAACGAACCCGTGAGCAAATCCTTCAGGTATCCAAAGTTGTCGTTTATTGCTCGCTGAAAGTATGACTCCAACCCATTTCCCGAAGGTTTCTGAGTCGCGGCGGATATCGACTGCAACATCAAATACTTCACCCGCTATACAGCGAACGAGCTTACCTTGAGCATGGGGGTTTTCCTGAAAATGCAAACCTCTCAGTACATTTTTACTGGATTTAGAGTGGTTGTCCTGGACGAAATTAATTTTATCTCCGACTGCGGCATCAAACATCGTTTGGTTAAAGCTTTCAAAGAAAAATCCGCGGCTATCACCAAAAACTTTTGGCTCAATGATCAGTAAATCAGCGATTTCTGTTTTAATAACATTCACGTGTTAATACCCTTTGATCATTTTTAGCAAGTATTGTCCATATGCATTTTTAGCAAGGGGGACCGCTAATTTTCTAACCTGCTCTACATCGATAAAACCTTTTCGGAACGCAATTTCTTCCGGGCAAGATACTTTTAACCCCTGGCGTTCTTCGATGGTGGCAATAAAGTTGCTGGCCTCGATAAGGCTCTGATGCGTTCCCGTGTCCAGCCATGCATAGCCACGCCCCATCATCGCTACGGACATGCGACCTTGTTCCATATAGATGCGGTTAATATCGGTAATTTCCAGTTCACCGCGCGCAGAAGGTTTGAGACTTTTTGCCATTTCCACGACGGTGTTATCATAGAAATACAGGCCTGTTACCGCATAATTGCTTTTTGGTTCAAGCGGTTTTTCTTCCAGGCTGATTGCCGTGCCGGCCTTATCAAACTCAACAACACCGTAACGTTCAGGATCGTTGACGTGGTAGGCAAATACCGTAGCTCCACCTTCTTTATTCACGGCAGCCTCTAGCTGTTTTGGCAGATCGTGACCATAGAAGATGTTATCCCCGAGGACTAATGCACAATCGTCATTTCCAATGAACTCTTCACCAATAATAAATGCCTGAGCCAGTCCATCCGGACTTGGTTGCACTTTATACTGCAAGTTAAGTCCCCACTGACTGCCATTACCGAGTAATTGCTCGAAGCGCGGCGTGTCCTGAGGAGTACTAATAATCAAGATGTCACGAATACCTGCCAACATCAGCGTAGAGAGCGGGTAGTAAATCATCGGCTTATCATAAATTGGCAACAGCTGTTTACTTACGGCCATTGTCACTGGATATAATCGAGTCCCAGAACCACCAGCGAGAATAATACCTTTACGCGTTTTCATTTCATTATCTCTGAATGTCAAATACCTGGAAATGGCATTAACTTATAATTAAAGAGTTGTCGTGGTAAAAATTTCGGTAAGCATGCGTTTAACACCAATTTCCCAGGCAGGAAGAACCAACCCAAAATTTTTCTGGAACTTTTCAGTATTCAACCGAGAATTCTGTGGACGCTTCGCTGGGGTTGGATAGGCAGACGTTGGAACGGCGTGCAGTTTATTAAGTGCTAACGTCACACCCGCAGCGCGCGCTTCTTCGAAAACTAGTGCGGCATAATCATGCCATGTTGTGACGCCACTCGAGACAAGATGGTAGACACCGGCTACCTCAGGTTTAATCTGAGCCGTACGAATCGCATGTGCGGTGCAATCAGCAAGCAATTCTGCCCCCGTTGGAGCACCAAACTGATCGCTAATCACTGACAGCTCAGTGCGCTCTTTAGCCAGGCGCAGCATCGTCTTAGCGAAGTTGTTACCTTTGCCGGCATACACCCAACTGGTGCGGAAAATTAAATGCTTTTCGCAATGCGCTTGCAGCGCTTTTTCCCCGGCCAGTTTGGTTTCACCATAGACATTTAGCGGCGCCGTTGTAGCTGTTTCGTCCCACGGCGTATCACCGTCACCGGGAAAAACATAATCGGTCGAGTAATGGACAACCCACGCACCAATTTTTGCAGCCTCTTTAGCAATCGCTTCAACGCTCGTTGCGTTCAAAAGCTGCGCTAATTCGGGTTCTGATTCCGCTTTATCGACGGCCGTATGGGCGGCGGCATTGACAATGACATCCGGTTTGATACGACGCACTGTTTCGGCAATACCTGCCGGGTTACTGAAGTCGCCGCAAAACTCCTCTGAGCGAACATCCAGAGCCGTAACGTTGCCTAATGGCGCCAATGCGCGCTGCAACTCCCAGCCCACCTGACCTGTTTTACCGAAAAGTAGGATATTCATTGACGCTCACCGTAGTTCTCTTCGATCCAACTCTTGTAGGCGCCACTTTTCACATTACCCACCCACTGCTGATTATCTAAATACCACTGAACGGTTTTACGAATCCCCGACTCAAACGTCTCCTGCGGCTTCCAACCCAGTTCACGAGAAATTTTATCAGCATCAATTGCGTAGCGACGATCGTGTCCAGGGCGGTCAGTCACGTAGGTAATCTGATCGCGATAGCTCCCTTCTTTAGGCACAATTTCATCCAGTAAATCGCAGATAGTGTGCACAACTTCGAGGTTCTTTTTCTCGTTATGGCCACCGATATTGTACGTCTCACCAACTTGCCCTTGAGTCACAACGGTATAAAGGGCACGTGCATGGTCTTCAACATATAACCAATCACGAATTTGATCGCCTTTGCCGTAAATTGGCAGTGGCTTGCCTTCCAGCGCATTAAGAATAACGAGTGGGATCAATTTCTCAGGGAAATGGAACGGCCCGTAATTGTTTGAACAATTGGTCACGATGGATGGGAAACCATAAGTGCGTAGCCAGGCGCGGACAAGATGATCGCTGGAAGCCTTAGAGGCTGAGTATGGGCTACTTGGCGCATACGCCGTCGTTTCCGTAAACAGGGGTAATGCTTCGCCTTGCGCAACTTCATCAGGATGCGGCAGGTCGCCATACACTTCATCAGTAGAGATATGATGGAAACGGAAGTTATGCTTCTTCTGCGCTGTTAATCCAGACCAATAGTGACGCGCAGCCTCAAGTAAAACGTAGGTACCAACAATATTGGTCTCAATAAACGCGGCCGGGCCGGTTATAGAACGATCTACATGACTCTCAGCGGCCAAATGCATGATGGCATCTGGTTGGTGCTCTTCAAGAATCTGTTTGATTGCTGCAGCATCGCAAATGTCTGCATGGACGAAATCGTAACGTTCACTTGCAGCAATATCTGACAGGGACTCGAGGTTACCGGCATAGGTTAATTTATCTACGTTAACGACGCTGTCCTGAGTATTTGTGATGATATGACGAACAACGGCCGAGCCAATAAACCCGGCACCGCCGGTAACAAGAATTTTCACTGAGCAGTCTCTCTTTAATCTTGTCCTTATATTCAAGGACGTCGCCTCTGAATATAATTCATTTGAGATATATCTTAATGGCAGATGCTTGCTGCACCTGAATGTTAACCATGCTACCGCCCCTGGCTTCACAGCTACCAGTGCACTGCACAACATAAGCGATAGTGTACCTTCCGGTACAGAACGTGAGAAATCGCCACGATTTTATATTTCACACAGCAATTCTCAAGGGAAAAATTTGGCCTATACAGAACAACCAAAAAATGATAACCCTATGAAAAAACTAAACTTCACTGTCGATTTATAAAGCAAAAAACGGTGGCTCATCGTTCAACCTCGACTTGAGACTAAACGCTATGCCACCGTTTACCGCGCTCTCCTCCATGACAGCGACTTAAAACAGAACTTATGCCTTAGCTAGAAGCTTCTGAATACTCTCACGAAACTTCTGGCCTTCCTTATGGTTGCGCAGTCCGTACTGGACGAACGCCTGCATATAGCCCATTTTTTTACCGCAGTCGTAGCTTTCGCCGGTCATCTGCATGACTTCTACCGGCTGAGTTTCGTTCAGCACCGCGATAGCATCGGTCAACTGAATACGTCCCCATGCGCCCGGCTCGGTTTTTTCCAGCAGTGGCCAGATATCCGCAGACAAGACATAACGCCCTACCGCGGCAAGATCGGAGTCCAGCGTTTGTGGCTGATCGGGTTTTTCAACAAACTCAACCACCCGGCTCACCTGCCCTTCATTCTGCAGCGGCTCTTTGGTGGTGATCACTGAATACGCCGACAGATCTTCATTTGGCATATGCTTAGCCAAAACCTGAGTACGGCCTGTTTCATTGAAGCGAGCCACCATGGCAGCCAGGTTATAGCGCAGCGGATCGGCGGTAGCGCCATCAAGCACCACATCCGGCAGCACCACAACGAAAGGATTGTTACCCACGATCGGCTGTGCGCAGAGTATAGAGTGCCCAAGCCCAAGCGGTTGAGCCTGACGAACGTTCATAATGGTCACGCCAGGAGGGCAAATAGACTGCACTTCAGCCAGCAACTGACGCTTAACGCGCTGTTCAAGCAAGGCTTCCAGCTCGTATGACGTGTCGAAGTGGTTTTCAACAGCATTTTTGGAAGAGTGGGTTACCAGCACGATTTCTTTGATACCAGCGGCAACAATTTCGTCGACGATGTACTGGATCATCGGCTTATCAACGATAGGCAGCATCTCTTTAGGAATCGCCTTCGTTGCAGGCAGCATATGCATGCCTAAACCGGCGACCGGGATAACTGCTTTTAAATTAGTCATTCTTAGTCCCACCTCTAAATGGTTGGAAGATTATAGTCTTTTCGTGCTCTGATGCCAGCATGAATTTATTTAACGAATGCTTCATGCTAACGCCCTGGAAGTGTCAACAAAATATGTAAACGCCGCTATTTCAGCCTCTGTTGACTCAGAATTGTCGTAAAAGGGGTTGCATTATTATTTGCTTACCCTTGCGAGTGAAAAATTAAGGTTTTCACTGTTCACGTGAAGCTGATCGATGCGGTCTATATCGACCGAGCTTTGCCCCCTTTCATTCACCGCATGAATATTCGCCAGTGACAGCAGCGTGCCGTCTTTGGCCATGAACTTACCCCGCACGTCCTTACGGAGGTCGAAGTTCAGCTTCAGGGCTGGGCCTGCCGTAGAAAGCTGCATTACGTTGATATTTCGCATGAAAAGGTGCTGAGGTTTGTTGTGAAACTCAAGCGAGGCGCGCTTAAGTGTGACGTTATTCAGTGCCACAAAGGAGGTTGCGTTCCCGGATGAGATCTGAATGCCACGTAAAGGACTACTGAGTTCATTATTATCGAGTTTGATATCGCTAAGCTTAAAGTTTTGCGGAATCGACAGGTAATTGCCCTTAATCACGCCATAACCAATCAACATCCCGGCGCTGTTCACCATATCCACATCATCAATCACAAAGTTATCGCAGCCATATATCGCCACGGTCGCGTTATCAATCCCTGCGGTACGGCTAAAGGTCGGATTAATATTACGCGCTTTTATGTTACGAATAACGAAATGTTTCCCATTCTCAACATGAACTAGCTGTCGACAGTTACTGCCGGTGATATTAGCCACCACGAAGTTTTTTACCGCCTGATCTTCGGGATAATTATTATCATATGTGCTGCCCGCCAACCCAATGCCTATGCCCCAGTTAATCTTTCCATTAGTACAGTTAATGTTGTCGATAACGTGGTCAGAAATCAGCAGGTCGTGGTCGTTGATCGCCACGTTCCACTCAATGGCATCCCCCTGCAGGTGGCTGAAGTGGCCGTTGGTGATACGCACATTCTCCATCCGGTTGTGATACCCCTGCCGCAGGATGGCGTAGTTGGCATCATGTACCGTGATGTTGTCGATGGTCAGGTTACGCATAGTCCGGTTATCTTTCCCGCCAATGTAAATCTGCGCCACACTGACAAACCCGCTCATATCTATGCCCCTGATCGTGCAGTCGGATCCCCTCACATCCAGCGTGATGTTGTTAAATCTCCCTTTTCCCTCCCCGACTATCTGGCAGCTATCCTGCAGTACAAATCGCCCTTTACCATTACCTTTCAGCCCGCCAGCCACATGAAGCGTTTTCCCCTGCGGCATAAAAATGGCGGTATTAATGCTGTCACAGACGACATCTGCCGGAACTTCAACCACATCCGCTGCGGCAAATGCCTGGTTAAACGCGGCTATCCAGTCGTTTTGATAGAAATCTTTAACATTGACCTGGGCGCTCAGGCCAGCGGCCTTAACCGTGCCTGGAATAAGTGAAACCGCCGCCAGCGCAGAGCCTGCGGCGAGCAGTTTGCGGCGAGACGCAGAGAAAGGAAGGTGCTTCAGTAAGTTGCTTTTCGACATAAGTCCTCAGCATAAGATTCGGTGAGTTATAGCGTCTGAAGCTGACGGGCAAGCTGCTGGTAGATAACCTGCTGATTGAACTGGGCGGCAACTTTCTCTCTTGCCCGAGCCAGCATTAACTGCAGGTCGCTTTCTGGCACAGAAGCCACGGTCTGTAACTTATCGGCAAGCGCAAAGGCGTCCTTTTCCGGCACCAGCCAGCCCGATTCATCGGCGTCGATAAGCTCAGGAATACCGCTATGCACGGTAGACACGACGGGAATGCCAACGGCCATCGCCTCCATCAGCGCCACGGGGATGCCTTCCATGTCCCCGTCTTCGCCGGTTACCGAAGGAAGCAGGAACAGGTCGGCCTGGTCCAGCATCGCCTTCACTTCATGACTCGGCTTAAAACCGGGCATAAAGACCACATCTTCCAGCTGCAGTTGCTCAATCAGCGTCTTCAGACGACGCTCCCAGGGGCCAATACCTAAAATGTTGTAGCGAAATGCCACGCCGCGCGCCTTCAGCAGGCGGCAGGCCTCAATGGCAAAATGTAACCCTTTTTTTTCCGTCAGGCGCGCCACCGAGATAATCTCCAGCGTTACCCCCGGCGTTTTCATGGGCCTTAAAGAAAACTTGTCCATATCCACGCCCATCCTTGAGACCGCAATTTTGCTCTCCGGGCAGCCCATGTTCTTCAGGCGGCTGGCCCAGAGATTGCTGATGGGCAACATCAAATCCCCACGCTCAAACAGCTGCCTGTATTCCGGCGTATAGTGCTCCAGCGCATCACGGTGCGAGATATCAATCCCGTGAAACACGGTGGCAATTTTGCCGTTGAGTACGCCAAGCTCCTTAAGCTTGGCGGCGGTAACGCCCGCCGGGCCAAAGTGAGCAATAAAAACGTCGGCCTCCAGCGGCTGTTTCTGCCGGCCACAAATCGAGGACAGGATCAGATTACGGGCTTCATCGCCATAGCGCGTGCGGTTTAACGCTCGCCATGTGCTGCCTCGCAAAGCCCCATGCAGCGTATTCCACGCCCGGCTTTTCAGCTTCGCGACTTTACCTTCTGGCTCTTCGAGCAGCCAGACGGTTTTTTCCGAAAGCCCATAGCTTTTAAACGCCGCGTGGGTATTGGTCAGGTCGCCCTTTTGCAGGGCAACAATCTCAACCTCGTGGCCCATGTCGATAAAAGCGGTTATCTGATTCAGCACAAAAGTTTCCGACGCCAGGGGAAACTTCAGCAGGAAGAAACCGACCTTCATTTATCCTCCTTAACTCGCTCAAGCACCGACCGCACCATGTTCATGCCGTTAGCACGCTCTGCGCTTACTGCCGCCGTAAGTCGTTGGTTAATCGCGGGCAACTGCCCCAAAACATCCGCCACGACGCCCTGCAAAGAGCCGTCCAACAACTGGCGAATATCAATAGCCATTTCTGGCATCCCCAATTGCTGCATGATGCCCGCAGATTTGTGCTCGTAGTTGATGGCGATAGCCGGCGTGCCGAAGTTCATCGAAATTATGGCCGAATGAAGACGCGTTCCCACCGTGAGCTCACAGGCAGCAAAAATCTTGCCCATTTCCAGATCGTTCAGCTCGTCCATCACGACGTGGTAGTCATCGGGCTGATTGATGTACTGGCGGATATTGAGCGCCACCATGCGGTCGTCTTTGTTATAGCTGTCGATGCCGGTACAGGTGGAAAGCGCCAGGACCTGATAGCCCTGTTCAATCGTGCGATTTACTACTTCGGCAAAGGCCTTCTCGTAGGCTTCCTGGGTGGTGCCCAATCGCTTATCAAACGGCGCCAGTTCGCGCAGCGTAATCGCCACGGTTTTCTTGCCTGCCACCACGCCCAGCCAGTGTTTAACCGCATAACCCGGCACAAAATCATCTTCATGCTGCGCCACCAGCCACGCCGTATCGACGCCCTGTTCCACCTTGCTGGTGTCGATTTGGTTTTGCTTCATCAACTCAAGGCTCACGGTTTCGCGCAGAATCAGGGACTTCGCGTGACCGAAGACGTAGTTCGCCAGTTGGTTAAACTGCGGCTCCTGGAACGGCCCCACGCTGTGGCCAATCATATAAACCGGCTTGCGGGCCATAAAGCTGCACAGCGCGTGCTCAAACTGCGTGACGCCATAAAGATCGACAAAGAAAGAGCCGCCCACCTGAATAATCGCGTCGTATTCCTGCAGCGATTTCACAAAATCAATAAACCCCTGTGGGATGGCGATATTACGCAGCCGCCCGGTGTTACTCGCCTTCGCCACCAGCACATGGTGCTGATATTTACGGCGCAGGACTTTTTTGACCCGCCCGACCAGACCGGCAGCGTTGTTATACCGCTTCATCTGCTTGTAAAGCCCGTCACCCAGAACCGGGCGCCCCAGCAGCCAGGCAGAACTTACCGGGTAGCGGCTCATCACATCCACATGAATGCTGTCATCAAGCGTCGTGATGGCATCAATCAACCCGCGCAAAATGGCGCTATCACCGCGGTTGCCGCAAGTATGGTTGCCAAGAATAAGTAATTTCATATCGACCTCTAACTTTATGACAAAGGGGAAAATGTGGTTTCCCCTCTTTGTTGTTCTTAGCCAGCGCGGAGCAGCGCTTTCAGGCGTTCGCTGCGGCAAAACTGCCGCTTCAGTTCAACGATCAGCGCATTGCGGGACAAAATAATCATCACCATAAAAGCCGCAGCCCCAGCCGTTACCTGTACGCCAAGCAAGGCCGCCAGCGGGAGATGCCCGTTGAGCGCCATGCCTAACCCGGCGCTGACAATCAGCGTGGGGAGTGAGAGATAAAAAGGCAGCCAGATGCTGAGGATGTATTCCCGGTAGCTGGAGCCCAGCACCGGCTTAATCATGATGAAATAGCTGAGGACGGTGTTAACCACCTGAACAAACAGAAAACCTAGCGTGACGCCGAGCGCGCCGCCGAGCTGGCCGCCGACAATAATCGCCGGAATAAACAGGCAGGTTTTAAACACGTTGAACTTGAAACTGATATCCACGCGCGCTTTGGCCATCAGCAGCGAACCGATGGGGTTCCCGATGGAGCGCAACAGGCCAACAACGCACAACAGCTGCAGGATTGGCGTGATGAACTGCCACTTTTCGCCAAACACCAGCGGGACGAAGTTATTGGAGACCACCATCAGCCCCAGCAGCGCCGGGAAATTAATGATGCCCACAATCGACAGCAGCTTGTAAAAATTCACCCGGAGCTTCGCTGTGTCGTCCTGAATTTTGGCAAACGCCGGAAATAATACGCGGGTGATGATCGGGTTGAGCTTCATCGGCGGCACGACGGCTACGTTATAAGCCAGGTTATAGCCACCGGCGATGCCAGCCCCGAGAATACGCGCCAGTACCAGCGTGGAAAGGTTGGTATTGACGTAGTTGATCACACTGTCAGCGGTCAGCCAGGCGCCAAACTTCAGGTTGGAATTCACTGACTTCAGGGAGAAGTGAAAGCCGGGGCGGTAAATCTTGCGCCCGAAGAAGCCAAACAGTGAGGTACGAACGACGGTATTCACCAGGTAACCGATGATTGCCGTGATGGCGAACGGATAGTACATCGCCGCCGTCACGGTAACGCTGAATCCCACCAGCACGGAGACCGTCTCAATCGAGCCGATTTTTGAAAACTCCAGCTCCTTTTGCATCAGGGCGCGAAACTGCTGCCCGTGAGGGATGACAATAAACGCAAAGGCCAGCGTTTTAATCAGCGGCGACAAGTCCGGGTTATGCAGCACGCCGGCAATCACGCCACTCAGTAAAAACACCGCGATGCACACCACCACGCCCAGCCCGACATTCAGCCAGTAGAGCGTGGTCAGCTCCAGATGGCTTATCTCTTTGCGCTGAATAATCGAGTTGGCGATACCAAAATCAGACAGCGTATCGGCCAGGGCGATGATCACTAGCGACACCGTCAGCAGGCCAAACTGGTGGTTATCAATCGTTCTGGCCAGAATCGTCATCTGCGCCAGCCCTAAACCAATAATGATCACCGTTGCAATCGCGGACCACTTTGCGCCGCTGATGGTTTTTTCTCTCAGGCTCATGTTGGATTCCGGTCAGTATGCCGCTTTGTTAACAAAGCCTTTGAAAACGGTCAGGAACACAATCTTGATGTCGAACCACAGGCTCCACTCGCGAATGTATTCCAGGTCAAACTCCACGCGCTTTTCCATCTTGTCGAGGGTGTCCGTTTCCCCGCGCCAGCCGTTAATTTGCGCCCAGCCGGTAATGCCCGGTTTGACCTTGTGACGCAGCATGTAGCCTTCTATTAACGCGCGATATTGCTCGTTATGGGCCACGGCATGGGGACGAGGACCGACGATGGACATGCCGCCAAGCAGCACGTTGATAAACTGCGGCAGTTCGTCGAGAGAGGTGCGGCGCAGGAAGCTGCCCACCGGCGTGATACGCGAATCCCCTTTCGTCGCCTGCACAACCACGGCGTCGTTTTCCATCACCTTCATGGAGCGGAATTTCCACACTTTGATGGGCTTGCCGTCCATGCCATAGCGCGTCTGACGGAAAATAACCGGCCCAGGCGAAGTCAGCTTCACCGCCAGGCTAATGCAAAGCAGAACCGGGGAAATCAGCAGCAGAATAAAAGAGGAGAGCACGATATCTTCCAGCCGTTTGAGGACGCTGTTAAAGCCGCTCAAAGGCGTTTCAAACAGCGGCACAACCGGCACGCCGTTGACCTCTTCAGTGCGGGAATTAAGGATATTGAAGGTGAAAACATCGGGGATCAGTAGTACCGAGCAGGTGGTATCCGCCAGCTCGCTCACCAGCTTTTTAATGCGCGACTCGTGGCTCATTTCCATCGCGATATAGACTTTATCAATTTGGCCGTTGCGGGCGTCCGTCACCAGCGTATTGAAGTTGCCAATATAGCTAACCAATGCGCCTGCAGGCGGCTCATCGTCATACACGCCAAGCACGTTAAAGCCGAGCCATGGTTCATTCTTGAAGCTTTGCGCCAGCACCTGCCCGACCGGCAGAGAGCCCGCAATGGCAACGCGGCGCGTATTAAAACCTTTATTACGCAGCCAGCCTGCCGCAAAACGGATCCACGACCGGCAGATAACCATCCCCACACCGGTCAAGACATACCAGGCAAGATAAACCCAGAAAGAGCCATCAAAATCGCTGTTAAACGCCAGCAACCCGGCGCTGAAAACCACGCTCAGCGTCCAGTTTTGCAGCAGCAGGAATAGCTCGCTGGAGATTTTCACCCCACGCCATGAACGGTAAAAATCCGTCATCCCACCGATCATCTGGAACACAACGAGGGTTAATAAAGCCATCAGCAAATGCATATAGAGAAAAGGCAAAGCGTTAGCCTTGCAAACCATCCATAGCCCGGCAAACATGATGCTGATGTCAGAAAAACGTTGCACCATAGAGATCAACGATGCGTTGGTTTTTGGCAGCTCGCGCTTTTTTAGATTTGTCATCGTTTTACCTTAGAAAGTTGTCGCATCGGTGCTCTCCCCCTCACCCCAGCCCTCTCCCCACGAGGGCGAGGGAGAAAAGCGGGCACCTGGCCATTCCCTCGCCACTGGAGAGTGCGAGAAAAGCTGGCACCTGATATTCCCTCTCCCTTTCAGGGAGAGGGTCAGGGTGAGGGTTAAACACCTCAATACGGCAGATTATTGGTTCAGCAGCGCCATAATTTCCTGCGTTCGCGCCTGCATCAGCGCCTCGTTTCCGCGCGACTCCACGTTCAGGCGCACCACCGGCTCGGTGTTAGAGCTGCGCAGGTTGAAGCGCCAGTCGCCAAACGCCATGCTGATGCCGTCCGTGTGGTCAATCTCTGCCGCGAGTGGACCGAAATGCGCGCGAACGCGTTCAATCGCCTCTGCCGGAGCGTCCAGCTTGCTGTTGATTTCGCCACTTGCCGGCCAGGCCGCCATGCGGTCCTCCACCAGCTCGCCCAGCGTTTTGCCCTTCAGGCACAGCAGCTCGGTCACCAGCAGCCACGGGATCATCCCGCTGTCGCAGTAGGCAAAATCGCGGAAATAGTGATGGGCACTCATCTCCCCGCCGTAAATGGCATCCTCTTCGCGCATACGCTCCTTGATAAACGCATGCCCGGTTTTCGACATCACCGGCTGGCCACCCGCACGCTCGACAATATCGACCGTGTTCCAGGCCAGGCGCGGGTCATGAATGATTTTTGCTCCGGGCTGTTTTTCGAGGAACGCCGCCGCCAGCAGGCCCACGATGTAGTACCCCTCGATAAACTGCCCTTTCTCGTCGAACAGGAAGCAGCGGTCAAAATCCCCGTCAAAGGCGATGCCCATATCCGCCCCGTGCGCAATCACCGCGTCACGGGTATCGGCGCGGCACTCCGGCAGCAGCGGGTTAGGGATCCCGTTCGGGAAATTGCCGTCCGGCGTGTTGTGCACCTTCACAAACGTCAGCGGGACATTCAGCGCCTTAAAGCGGGCTTCGATGGCGTCCACAATCGGGCCGGCCGCGCCGTTGCCGGAGTTCACCACCAGCTTCAGCGGCTTGATATGGCTGACGTTGATGTAGGAGAAAAGATGGTCGAGATAAGCCTCTACCACCGACACTTTCTGATAGCTGCCACGCGTCGCCTCATTCACTGGCGGAAAGTCGTTGGCTTCCGCCAGGCGCTGCACGTCGCGCAGGCCTGTGTCGCCGCTGATAGGGCGAGCCCCCTGGCGCACCAGTTTCATGCCGTTGTAGTCCATCGGGTTGTGGCTGGCCGTCACTTCGATACCGCCGTCCACGTTCAGGTGCCAGGTGGCAAAGTAAATCTCTTCGGTGCCGGACAAGCCGATATCCAGCACGTCCACGCCCGCATCCTGCAGGCCACGCGCCAGCGCCTGTTTCAGCGATTCGCTGGTCAAACGTACGTCGCCGCCCAGCACGATAGTTTTCGGCTTCAGGTACTCGCCGTAGGCGCGGCCAATGCGCCAGGCGATGTCTTCATTCAGTTCGTCGCCCAGGCGACCGCGGATGTCGTAGGCTTTAAAACAGGTCAGTTGCTGCATGATTTCGCTCCTTCGGGCAACAGTTACCCAACCCACGGGTTCTTGGCCCGTGGAGCATGTTTTTTAGTCAGGGATTAAATACGCCCGTAGCGATCCTGGAAGCGGACGATGTCGTCTTCTTCCAGATAGGTACCGGAGCGAACCTCAATCAGGTCGAGAGGAATTTTGCCGGGGTTTTCCAGGCAGTGGGTCATGCCGAGCGGAATGTAGATAGACTCGTTTTCACCCAACAGCTTGATCTCATCCCCCAGCGTAACTTTGGCGGTACCCGCCACCACAATCCAGTGTTCAGCGCGGTGGTGGTGCATTTGCAGCGACAGCCCTTCGCCAGGCTTAACGGTGATGCGCTTCACCTGGTAACGCTCCCCGGCGTCGATGGAGTCGTATTTCCCCCACGGGCGGTAAACTTCCCGGTGGTTATGGTGCTCATGGCGACCGTCGCCTTTGATGCGTTCCACCACCTTCTTCACGTTCTGCACGTGGTCACGGTCAGCAATCAGCACCGCATCTTTGGTTTGCACCACGACCAGATCTTTCACCCCCACGGTAGTGACCAGGCCGGATTCGGCATAGATGTAGCTGTTTTCGGTTTCGTGACTGATAACGTCGCCGTGATGTACGTTCCCTTCCGGGCTTTTGGCGCTGATTTCCCACAACGAGGACCATGACCCTACATCGCTCCAGCCAGCGTCCATCGGTACTACCACCGCATCGGCGGTTTTTTCCATTACCGCATAGTCGATAGACTCATCCGGGCAGGCCAGGAAGGCCCGCTCATCCACGCGGACAAAATCCAGATCCGGGTCAACGCCGGCCATGGCTTTTTCGCAGGCGGCCAGAATGTCGGGGCGGAACTTCGCCAGCTCTTCCAGATAGCGGCCCGCGCGGAACAGGAACATGCCGCTGTTCCAGTAGTACTCGCCGCAGGCGACATAGGCCTGAGCGGTGGAAAGATCGGGTTTTTCGACGAACTGCGCGACGCTAAACGCCAGGGCATCGGCCCCATTTTCCGGCCTCGCCACTGCGCCACGACGGATATAGCCATAGCCCGTTTCCGGCAGGTCAGGGACGATCCCGAAGGTCACCAGCTTGCCAGCTTCGGCGTAAGGCATCGCGCAGCGCACCGCCTCGCGGAAAGCCTCTTCATTCTGAATGACGTGATCGGCCGCGAGGATCAGCATCAGCGGGTCCTGCTGCGGCTGGTTACGCAGCGCGGCCAGGGCAGCCAGAGCAATGGCTGGGGCCGTGTTGCGTCCGGCCGGTTCCAGCACGATATTTTCGGTCAGTTTATTTAGCTGGCGCAGCTGCTCGGCGACAATAAAGCGGTGTTCCTCATTGCAAATCACCACCGGGCTTTCGCACTCTATCCCGTTCAGGCGATTGATGGTGGTTTGCAGCATGGTCAGATCCCCTTTCAGGCAGAGGAACTGCTTGGGGTACAGCACGCGGGACAGCGGCCAGAGACGGCTCCCGTTTCCGCCCGCCATGATCACCGGATAGAGTTGTGACTGACTCATCATTTATCCCCGTCTTTTTATGAAGAAATCGCAGCAATAAATTGGCTTAACACGTTCTCTTTTTCGAGCGTGCGTTCGGCATATTCACGTGCCGTCGTGTTGTTCTGAGGCAATTGCAGGCACTGTTCTATGCCCGCCGCCAGCGCATCGGCGGACTCCGGCATCACGCAAACCGCAATACCGGGATACGCTTCGCAAAGCTGGCCCAGCTCTGTTTCAGGCTCGGCGGTAATCACCGCATTTCCGCCAACGGCCAGGATGTTGGTGAGTTTTGACGGCAGGACGGCATCTGCCGCTCCCCGTCGCTGAATGACCAGGTGGCAATCGGCCAGGCAGAGCAGCGCGGGCAGCGCGTCGTAAGACTGTAGCGGGTGGAACACCACGTTACTCAGCCCGTGAACGTGCACCAGTTTTTCTAGCCTTTCTTTACCGCCGCCCTGGCCCACAATCACAAACAGATACGGGCTCTCAGAGAAGCGGCTCGCTACTTCAATCACCGTTTCCAGCCCCTGTTTTTCACCGATATTGCCGGAGTACAGGATGATTTTTTTATCTTCCGGCAGGTTGAGCGCCTGACGCACGGCATGGATTTGCGCCGGCTCAACATCCCGGAAACGCGCCACTTCCGACCAGTTCGGGAAGAAAATCACCCGCTGTGGGTCGACGCCTTTCTCAGTAGCCTTATTCATCATCGAGCGAGAAATGGTGGAGACGTTATCGACGTTGTGCAGCCCGCTTTTTTCAAAGCGCTGGGCCAGGCGCGCAATTTTTCCCGGTGTCTTTCCGGCCATGCCAAGACCGAGCATCGCGTCCACCTCGTAGTCCTGAATGTGCAGCAACGTGCGCGCCCCGCTCAGTTTTGCCAGCAGGCGCATCCCCGGCACACAAAACAGCGTCGGCACCACGCCAATCACCCGGTCAGGCTTCCAGCTACGCTGCGCCAGAAGCGGGAAAAATGAACTCAGCGCGAAGCTGCCCAGGTGAATCAGGCGCTTCAGCGTCGAAGGCTGCTTCGGCACATACAGCGGGCAGCGCCAGACGGTCGCTTTCCCCTGCTCTTTTTTGTATTTCCACGCCGAGTAGTCCGGGTGCACGCGCCAGACCGGATAATAAGGTGGCGCGGTGATCACCCGTACTTCATGGCCCTGGCTGGTCATCCACTCCACCATTTCACCGGTGTACTTGCCGATGCCGGTCAGCTCCGGGGAATAGTTAATGCCGTAGACCAGAATTTTCATAAGCCCGGTACCTTCCCTTTGCCCTGGGTGATGAAGTAAGCGCGGCTGTTGTCGTGCACGTCTTCCCGCTTGAGCAGCGCTTCCGGCGACAGCCAGCAGTAAGCCTTGTGCTGCTCAGCCGGCAGGTTCAGTTGCTTGTCATCCACCCGCAGGCGGAACCCCAGCACCACGTAATGGGTCGAGAATTCCTTCCCGGAGAAGTTATCGCCGTAGAAATGCTGCCAGACGCCGTAAAACTCCCCGTCCAACAGGCTGAACGATTTGCCCAGCTCAGCCTCGGTTAGCCGGATAAAAGCGTTCGCCAGCGTTTCGTTCTTCAGCACCCGGCCCCCAGGCACAAACCAAAAGCCCTTCGCAGGGCGATTGGTCCGCAAACCCAGCAGGAATTCGCCCGCCTGGTTTTCGACAATAAGGTCGATGGAGATCAGCGGCGTAGCGCTCACGACGGTGGCAAAATCTTCCGCGCTCAAAAACATGCTTACCCCCGGAACCGCTGCTGGTTTTCGAGGAACCACTGGTAAGTGCTGGCGAGACCCGCCTCCAGGGAAATCTCGTGATACCAGCCGAGGCGATGCAGGCGGGAAACGTCCAGCAGCTTACGCGGCGTACCGTCTGGTTTAGTGGCATCGAACACCACGCGTCCCCGGTAGCCGGTGACTTTCGCCAGCGTCTGCGCCAGCTCACGAATGGTGCAGTCCACCCCTGTGCCGACGTTAATGTGCGACAGCATCGGCTCGGTATTCTCCTGCCACACTTCCTGATCCAGCTCCATCACGTGAATGCTGGCTGCGGCCATATCGTCCACATGTAAGAACTCACGCATTGGCGTACCGCTGCCCCACACCACCACGTCCGGAGCATTTTCCTGCGTGGCTTCATGGAAGCGGCGCAGCAGAGCCGGAATGACGTGGGAGTTGCTCGGGTGGAAGTTGTCGTTCGGCCCGTACAGATTGGTCGGCATCACCGAGCGGTAATCCCGCCCGTACTGGCGATTGTAGGACTCGCACAGCTTGATCCCGGCAATCTTGGCAATCGCATACGGCTCGTTCGTGGCTTCAAGCGTGCCCTGCAGCAGCTCGCTTTCGGCCATCGGCTGTTTCGCCAGCTTCGGGTAAATACAGGATGAGCCGAGGAACAACAGTTTGTTCACGCCGTGCGTGTGCGCGGCATGAATGATGTTGCTTTCGATCATCATGTTCTCGTAGATGAACTCTGCCGGGAACGTGTTATTGGCGACGATGCCGCCCACTTTGGCCGCCGCCAGGTAAACCTGGTCGATTTTCTCGTCGGCGAAGAAAGCATTAACCTCACTGGTGTCCAGCAGGTTCAGCTCACCGCGCCCGCGCAGCACCAGCTCAACGTCATCGCGCTGCCCAAGCTGGCGGACGATGGCCGAGCCGACCATCCCACGGTGACCGGCAACAAAGATACGTGTCTTATTCATGCTCAGGACTCCAGCGCGATGGCGACCTCGTAACCATGGGACTTCAGCAGGGAGTGCTTCTTCGCCGCTTCCAAGTCTTTGGCCACCATTTCACCGACCATCTCCTGCAGGGTGATTTCCGGCTTCCAGCCCAGCGTTTCATGCGCTTTGGTTGGGTCGCCCAGCAAGGTTTCTACTTCCGCAGGACGGAAGTAACGCGGATCAACGGAGACGATAACGTCGCCTGGTTTCACGCCCGGTGCGTCGTGGCCCGTGACGGAAACAACAATGCCCTTCTCTTCCACGCCCTGGCCTTCAAAGCGCAGTTTGATACCCAGCTGTGCCGCCGCCATTTCTACGAACTGACGCACGGAGTACTGCACGCCGGTGGCGATAACGAAGTCTTCCGGCTGCTCCTGCTGCAGCATCATCCACTGCATTTTCACGTAGTCTTTGGCGTGGCCCCAGTCGCGCAGGGAATCCATGTTGCCGAGGTACAGGCACTTTTCCAGGCCCTGAGCGATATTGGCAATCGCGCGGGTAATTTTGCGGGTGACGAAGGTTTCGCCACGACGCGGAGATTCGTGGTTGAACAGAATGCCGTTACAGGCATACATGCCGTAGGATTCGCGGTAGTTGACGGTGATCCAGTAGGCGTAAAGCTTGGCAACCGCATACGGGGAACGCGGGTAGAAAGGCGTGGTTTCTTTCTGTGGGATCTCCTGCACCAGGCCGTACAGCTCTGAAGTGGATGCCTGGTAGAAGCGGGTTTTCTTTTCGAGGCCCAGGAAGCGAATGGCTTCCAGCAGGCGCAGGGTGCCCATCGCGTCTACGTCTGCGGTGTATTCCGGTGACTCAAAAGAAACCGCTACATGGCTCATCGCGCCCAGGTTATAGACTTCATCCGGCTGCACTTCGGACAGGATGCGGGTCAGGTTGGAGGTGTCGGTCAGGTCACCGTAGTGCAGATGGAATTTCGGATTACCCGCGTGCGGATCCTGATAAATGTGGTCCACGCGCTCGGTATTGAAAGAAGAGGCGCGACGCTTGATACCGTGAACTTCATAGCCTTTTTCCAGCAGGAATTCCGCCAGGTAAGAGCCGTCTTGTCCGGTGACACCCGTAATGAGAGCTACTTTAGTCATGATAATTTATCCTCTGTGAACATTTTTATTGGCCCTTACCCCTCACTCCCTGTCTCTCCACAAGGAGAGACAACAGATAACAAACAGAGCGAGGGTGAAAAGAATTACGCGCGTTCGCGTACTTTTATTGCCGGGTTTCCCCGGCAAACGGCATTCGCCGGTAATGATTTATAAACACTACTTCTGGCCCCGACGACGCAGCCGTCGCCTATCGTGACGCCAGGGGAAACAAACACATCCGTCGCCAGCCAGCATTTTTCACCGATAACAATCGGCGACTGGGTAATATCAAAATGCTTGCTCATATATTCGTGGCTGCCGGTGCATAAATAACACTTTTGCGACACCACGGAATTTGCACCGATGCTGATTTCACCGAGGGTATATAGCACGGCATCATCGCCAACCCACGCGTAATCCCCAAGCGTTAACTTCCACGGGTAGGTAATTTTCACCGAGGGACGAACAACAACTTTTTTGCCTACTTTCGCCCCAAACATGCGTAATAAAAAGGCACGCCACGGATATAAAACTTGCGGAGACCAGGCAAATAAAGTGGCCTGAACCGCCCACCATAATTGCACTTTAATGCCGCTCGCGCCGCGAAACCCCCTCGGTACACTGAAGCCGCTTAAATCCTGCATAATATTTCCCGTGTGCTTTAGGTTTTGTTATAAAGCGCTTTGGCTTTGCCGGTTGTTTTTAACCGCAGTTGAAAAGAGAGTTCGGCAATGAATCCCGGCACGCGTAAGATTTTTCGCTGTACGTTTCTCGCGTCACGGCACAATTCAATATTGTTAGAGGTAGACACGCCGCCCATTGAAAATTCAGATACCAGCCCTTTGATACGCTTAAAGGCATAGCCGCTTTTGTACATTTTTGCCGCCAGCGCGTAATCGGATGAGACTTTATATTGCAGATCGTAAGGATATTTACGCAGGCCGGAGAGCGGGAAAAAGATCGCCTGGTGGCTTGCCGGCAGGCTGTGATAGATATACCAGCCCCGCTTGGCGCTGCGGCGAATTTTATTGCCATCACCAAAGTCCAGCAACGCGTCGCCAATCACCATCGCATCGTCACGCTCACCTAAGGCTGCCAGCTGGTAAATCACCTCAGCAATTTCAGGGTGGAAAGCATCGCCGGAGTTCAGAAAGAGCGCGTAGCGCCCCTGCGCCATGGCAATCCCTTTGTTCATTGCGTCGTAAATGCCGTTGTCTTTCTCGCTGACAAAGCGCAGGTTGTACTGGCCCTGCAGGCCAGCAAGAAACTCAGCCGTGCCGTCCGGAGAGTTGCCGTCCACCACAATCCATTCGAATTCAATGCCTTTGGCCTGTGCCAGGTGCGCCAGCGATTGCCAGGTCTTCACGACCCCGGCATGGTTACGCCATGCCACTGTAATAACACTTAATAACATTATTGCGCACCTCCTGGCAGCGAATGCTTAATTGCTTTACGCAAAATAAATGGGCAAACAATTAAAAATGCATATTCCGGGCTAAAAATAGAACCGGTAAAAAACAAAGATACAGGCATAAACAACCAAAGCTGAACACGATAATTCTCATTATTTCCAAAGGCATTACGCATCATTTTCACGACTCGCCACATATAGCTAGCGGTCATTAACACAGCAAACCATGAGAAATAAATAATCAGCAGATACAGCCCATTGTCCACGGTTTTCCCTACATCCGCACCGTTAAATATTCCGAATGATGCGACATATTCATAGAGAGAACCAAACCGTACTACGCCATCAATATTTGCCAGAGAATAGCCAACCATCGCCAACGGACCAATAATACGGTAATACGATGACGATCCTTCTGTCCCCAAATCACCAACGCGGGTTGCGATATAAGGGAAAGCGAATACTAAACCGATTAAAAAAACAGCCAGTGAAATAATTGCTAATGGCAACTTCTTTTTAATAGCGCTTTTATTAAGGTATTGAAACGCCCACTCCAGCAGATAAAACAAAATAAACGTCATTACCCCGGAGAAAGATCCTGACAGGATTATCCCTAGAAGAATCATAACATCAGTTTTCGGCGTTTTGATACCAAACTGTTTGATGCTGAGCCAAATTGAGATTAATGCCAGGGCGAAGAAAGCGGGTTCAAAATAGAGCGCCGTGGTACGCCGCCCGCCGAAGCTAATAAAGTTGAGAACATAGCTGTTACTGTAGATGAGAAACTTTGAAATTTTCTCAATCAGGCTACTGCCGCCGGTCAGAATAATCTGAGCCATTTCCGCCGCCGCCAGCGCCACAATAATGCCCACCACGCCATAGAAAAACCGCAATATCTTGCGGTGATTTCGCTGGGAAATAGTTTTAAAGCGGCAGCTCCATGTCATGCCTAATATCAGCACAATATAGACAAACAGCATCATCGAGGTGACGTACTTGGCTGGGTCGAGCGACTGGCCGAAAATGTAGTTAAACGCCGTCAGCCCCGCGCCCACGCCCAGCGCAATCATCAGCTTTTTGAGGTTGATGCGCTCGATGTACAAAAACAGTATCGCCGGCAGGAAGGTCACGATGGTTATCGGGAAACTCTCCCCCAGAGAGGCAAGCTTAATGTTCACCACCAGATAGATGAACGGCAGCAGCAGATAGCTACAGACCCTGATAGAACGAGACATATTCCTCCAGCATCTGCTTGCCGCTATAGGCCGTGCGGCTGGCTGCACGGAACGTCGCTAAATCGGTCGCGAAGACCTGCTCTGCCAGCTGCGTTTTTTTAAGCTGCACCAGCGCCAGAACCTGCTCAGGCGTGAAGGTTTTGCCCCCGACTTTGCGCAAAACTTCATCGGCGGCCTCGCTGCTCGTCGCCACCACCGGCACGCCGATAGACAACGCCTCGCACAGGATCAGCGGATAGTTATCCACGCGGGAACTGAACACCAGGCTGTCCATCGTATTCAGCTCGCTCATCAGCGCACGTTTGTCGGTCATGTAGCCGTGGTTCACCACGTTGGCGCCTTCGAACGGCGAGAATTTGCCAAAGGTATGCAGCTCGATTTTGTCGCCCAGGGCCATCATCGCCTGCACCAGTTTCTGGTTGGTTTTGCCGTCATAGCGCAGATCGTGGGCCACAATAGCCACGCGGGGTTTCACCGTCGCGACGCCGCTTTCCGGCAGCTCCGCCAGAATCGCCTCGGTGGCGACATCAATACCGTTATTGATGATGCTGCAGCGCCCGGCGCCATAGAGCTGATTAAAAGCTTCGGCGACGTGCTGGCTGGGGGAGATAAATTTACAGCCCAGCGCCAGCATCTCGCGAAACAGGTGGCGCTTGCCCGCCACCTGCTGATGCGCTTTATCCACTTTGACCGGCGGATAGTTGTTCAGCGTCGGGCATTTAACACAGCCGGTTTTCCAGCCTTCGCAGCCGTCCAGAAACGCGCAGCGCCCGGTGATGCTCCAGTGATCGTGCAGCGTCCAGACGAAGGTGACATCCGGCTTGTGCGCCTTCACCCGCTGGCAAAACGACACCATTTCGTCCAGGTTCAGCCAGTAGCTGTGCACCACATGGAAATGCAGTACAACCGGCTGCTGGCTGCGGGTGATCCGGCGGTAGAGTTTGTTCAGGTTGCCGAAAGGATCGCGATTCAGGAAACGAAACAGCGCGATATTGGCGACGGACACCAGACGAGGCGTATGTTTTTCAACGTCGGGATAAATGTCGTGGCTGGCGCTTTTCTTGCCGCCTTTGCCATAGCCGTAGATAAAACGTGAAGACAGCCCTGCCTGGCGTGCACGCTGGTGCAGATCGAGCGCCACGCCCGCCGCACCGCCTTCTGCCAGGCGGACATTAAATTGCATGATGTTCATTGGATCACCTTCACCCGAGCTTTTTCACCGACCACCAGCGCATTGTCCGGCACGCTGTCCAGCACCACGCTGCCCGCACCTACCGTCACGTTATTGCCGAGGGTGATATCGCCCACAATGATCACGTTGGCACCCAGCTCAACGCCGTTGCCAATCACCGGGCAGGCGAGACTGTTCCCCCGGTTACCAATGGTGACGCCGTGGCGGATGATGAAATCATCCCCGGCGACGACAAACTTATTGATAACTACCGCATAGCCATGATGAATAGTGAACCGGCGGCCAATGGTGGCTCCGGCCTGAATTTCATAGCCAAACAGGCATTCGGTAATGAATCGGTAGGCCAGCAGCACAGGCGCGGCCCAAAGGTTGTTGATGACGCTTTTCTTACGCCACACCGAGCAAAAGTGGGCCACGCGATAGGCCAGCACCATGCAGCACGGGCGCAGGCTCCAGCTATTGGCACGAATATCCTCCAGCACGCTTACCTCCCCCGCAGACTATCGGCCAGGCGTTTGCCGTTGCGCACCGTCAGCAGAGCTAACAGGGTGCGCCACGACATGCGCTTGTTGCGGATTTGGTAGAGCGTATACAGCTGATATTTCTTGCTGGCCCGGTCGAACTTGGCTTTGTGCTTGCGGTAAAAGTGGAAATAACCGGCAAACTTCTTTGGGGATTTGGTTATCTGCATCTCGCCGTGATTGACGTGCAATATTTGGGTCGCCTCTTCCACCTTCCACGGCTGGCCGAATGCCACCACCATACGCAGGAAGATATCGTAGTCCTGGGCCGCTTTAAGCTCAGTATCAAACAGGCTGCTCTTAAAGCGCTCGGCGTAGGTAAAGACCTGATTGCCGATGATGTTGCGCTTGTAGAACAGCTTCAGGGAATACGGCGACTTCGGATACAGCGGCAGGCTGGTCGGCTGCGAGTAGACCTGCCCTTCACACAGATAGTCGTTGGCATATAAAAACGCATGGGTGACAAGCTGATGCTGGTGGGACAAAAATACCGACAGCCGATTCGGCGTCCATTCGTCATCATCATCAATGCCGGTTATAAACCGCCCTTTCGCCAGCCCAATGGCCTGGTTGCGTACCGCGCAGGCGCCGCTGTTCACGTCGTTGTGAATGTAACGCACCCGGGGATCGCCGAGGTTTGCAACAAACTGTTGCAACTGCTGAAAGCTGGCGGAGCAGTCATCTACGATGATCATTTCCCAGTGGTCATAATCCTGCCGCAGCACCGAGTTGATGGCTCGAATAGCCAGCTGCTGGCGGTTCCACGTCGGCATATAAATAGAGATAAGCGGGCGAGTTGCGCTGCTGTTCATGGCCATCACCTTATTTAGCATCCGACTTATATTCGTATTCGTAATACCCGTAATCCTGGTAGCCCGTGGCTCTGCGGAAAATCGAGTTGAGGATCACGCCGCGCACGGCAATGCCGTTCTGTTCAAAGCGGCTCAGGCTGGTTTCCACTTCTTTCAGCGTGTTCACCGCGTAACGAGCCACCATCAGCGTGGTGCCAGCATGGCGTCCCACAATCGCCGCATCCGTGACGGCCAGAATCGGCGGAGTATCTATCAGCACCAGGTCATAATTTTCACTGGCCCACTTCACCAGCTGAGAGAAACGCTCGTTCATCAGCAGTTCGGACGGGTTAGCCGGGACCTGCCCACGAGGGATAAGGTCAAAGTTCGGCACGGACGTTTTCTGCGCGCAGCGGGTAATATCCCCCTGCCCTGACAGCACGTCGGACAGCCCGTTCACGTTGGTGGTCCCCAGCAGTTCGTGGGTATAGCCTTTGCGCATGTCGCAGTCCATCAGCAGCACGCGCTTGTTGGTCTGGCTAATCACCGCCGCGAGGTTGGCACACACGAAGGTTTTACCGATAGACGGGCTAACGCCGGTGAGCATCAGGACATTGTTGGAGGCCTGCATCATGGCGAAATGCAGGCTGGTGCGCAGGCTGCGAATGGCCTCAATGGCCAGGTCAGTCGGGTTACCCACAGCCAGCAATTGGCTCTGTTTGAAGCGTTTAGTGCCTTTGACGTTACGCAGGTTGGCCTGATCGCGGGTTTTCTGCCATTCGGAGAGCGGAATGCTCGCATACACGCTGAGCCCCGCCTCTTCCAGCACGGTCGGGCTTTCAATGCCGCCGTTAAACAGCGAGCGCAACAGCACCCCGATCACGGACACAATCAGACCCAAAATGATGCTGCCCAGCACCACCAGCACTCGCTGAGGTTTAACCATGCCCGGCTGGGTAATCGCCGGGTCGACGATGCGCACATCCCCCACCGTACTGGCTTCGGTGATTTTCAGCTCTTGCTGCTTGTTCAACAGTTGCATGTAAACCTGCTGCCCGGACTCCACATCGCGGGTCAGGCGCACGATTTCCTGCTGGGTCTTAGGCATCGCCGCGATGCTGTTGGTCAGCCGGGCTTTCTGATCTTCCAGCGTTCTGCGCTGCTCCAGCAACGTGCGGTAGGACGGGTGAGCTTTGGTATACAGCTTGGAGATTTCGGCTTCTTTGAAGGTCAGTTGATTCAGTTGAGCGTCAATGTTGACCACGGAATCCAGCAGCGATTTCGCCTCCAGGGAAAGATCCACCGAATCCTGACGCTGGCGGTAGGCATTCAGCTTGTTCTCTGCGGCATCCAGATTGCGGCGCACTTCAGGCAACTGCTCGGCCAGGAACTTCAGGCTTTTGGCGGCCTCTTCAGATTTGCGCTGCACGTTCTGCGCCAGATAGTTGCGGGTAATGCTGTCGAGAATGGTGCGGATCTGATCTTTATCTTCTCCGGTGTAGGAGAGGCTAAGCACGCCGGTATCTTTGCCGTTTTCGGTCACCGTCAGGTTGCCCAGCAGCTGGTTGATCATGCCCAGCGTGGAATACTTCACCACCGTGAAATTGTCACCAGGCTGCGCCTGGATGCCGTCCACCTGCATCGTGACGCCCGATTTACTCAGCAGCTTGCCCACTTCACCTTTGGCGCTAAAACCATTGTCGCTGGTCAGCTGGTACTGTTTATCGTTCAGCACTTCAACGGTAAAGGTGTCTTTGTTCATCGCTGCGGGGATCGTGAAGGTGGTGACATTCACAGTGTCGTTCTGATGCCCCTGCAACCGATCCCAGCCCGCACCGAACAGCCAGAAGGTGTTCTTGGTCACCGAGATATCCAGATTCAGGTCATCAACGGTTTTCCCCAGCACCATGCGGGACTGGATCAGCTGAATTTCTGCGGCAGAAGCTGGTGGCTTATTGCTGAGCGCAGAGCTGATGTCATTCACCAGCGTGTTACCGGCATTTTGCTCGATTTGTACCAGCGCGTCGGCCTTGTAGACCGGCGTGGCAAACAAGGCATAAATTGCGGCCAGCACGGCAAACAGCCCCGTAATGCCGATCACCCACCAGCGAGCCTCCAGCACGGTGCCAAACAAACGGCCAATATCAATTTCGTCATTGCCCTCGGTCGGGGCGCTCGAACGGCGTACTTTCTCTGTCATTGTTATCCCTGATGAGCGTTGAGTGCGTTAGCCCACTTTTGGGCAGAAAGGTCGAGCATGCTGTAGACCGCTTCGAAGGCGTCGCGGCTTTTACGATAGGGATCGGGGATTTCTTTCTCTGCATCCCAGTGGCCAAACAGCATCACTTTGCCGCGCATTTCGGGTGCCATTTCGCACAGCGTGGTGATATGCCGTTTTTCCATCGCCAGAATCAGGTCGTGCTCCCGGCACAGACGCCCCGATACCTGGCGGGCTAAATGCCCCTCAAGCGAAAGGTTGTGCCGCCCAGCGACCTCAACGGCACCGGCATCTGCACCCTTCCCAACCAGCGCCCCCAGCCCGGCAGAGCTGACGCTAAGCTCCGGGTGGTAACGTTTGAGCAGTCGTTCAGCCGTGGGAGAACGGCAGATGTTCCCCACGCAAACCACAAGTATTTTGTTGAACATAGCGCGTTACCAGGTATGGATATCTTTGGCGGTATCGGTCATGTAACGAACGCCGCTGATGGTTGGCAGGAGCTGGTTGATCAGGCGATTCCAGCGGGAAACCGGCGCGGTGGTGACGTACACCACGTCATAAGGCTGGAGCTGGAACTCGGTGCCCATCACCAGCGAAGTCGCATCGGACATATCGAGCTGATAAATGTTGGCGATCTTGCCGTTTTGCTGCGTCTGCCCTTTGAGCGGACGAATCACGAAGATGCCGCTGGCGTTGGAAGAGGTGAGATCGATACCTTCGGCCTGACCAAGCGCTTCGGTAAGCGTCATGCCGCTGAAGTCCATTTTGAGCGTGGTTTGCTTCTTCACTTCCCCCATCACGAACACTTTCAGATCGTCATTACGCGGCACGAACAGAATGTCGCCGGGGTAGAGCAAATGGTTTTGGCTGAGGTCGCCGTTTTGCATCAGTGCCTGCAGAGAAATACGTTTTTCCTGCCCGTTATGAGTCAGAACGACGTTACGCCAGTCGGCTACTTCGGTTAAACCGCCTGCGGCATTGATCGCGTCGAGGATAGTCAGCGGCACGTTAGTGATGGGCTGCTGGCCGGATTTATTGACCTGCCCGGAGATATAGGCTTTTTGCGAGCGGAAGGCTGCGATATTAACGTCCACCTGCGGCTGGGCGATGTACTGCGCAAGACGGCTGGTAATATCGCTGCGAATTTCTGCGAGCGTTTTGCCGGTCACGCTGATTTTACCCACATACGGGTAGAACATAGTGCCGTCCGGCTGTACCCAGTTCCCGGTGTCGCTTGAGCTACGATACTGCCCCGCTGGCGTGGTCAACTCAGGGTGATCCCAAACCGTGACGTTTAATACATCCCCCGGCCCGACGCGGTACTGGTAATTGGCGATATCTTTATCCAGCCCGGCATTCGGTTGAGCAACCACCGGGCGAGGCCTCAGTTGCTCCACCAGTCGCGGCGTTAAAGGATAAACATTGACCATTCGGTCAAGGTCAAAATCAGCATCCTGTTGTTTGATGACGTCTTTTCCTGAAGCAGACATATTGCTGCCGGGAAATACCGTGCAACCGCTCATCAGGGTGACTGACACCAATAAAGGCATCAACTTAAGTTTGTATTTTATCATTGAATATTTATCACTATGGCTGAGTAATTATCCTGAGCGAATAAAACAGGCAAGCAATTAGCCGTGAGGATGAAGTACAGAATTGAACATATTCAGAAAGTGAGATAACTGGCATTATTCCTAAAATAAGCTTATTTCCCGACATTCTGATGACTCCATGACTTGCTGTTATCTGGCCGCATCCGGGCACGCTACCGCCCCTGGCTCACAGTCACCAACCTACTGAAAACGGTAAATAATCCTAATAATCTAAGGTATTCAAATATCCAGTAAGATATTGAAATCAGAGAATCAGGTTTTATGAAAATGCTGGGGCGAACTATTAACCAATGTATAAAAAAACATTCATTGCTAATCATCGATAAAGATTGTTGCAGCTTAAAACTCAGCAAGCAAGGAGACAAAAGGCCGCAACGGGACTTTTAAGAATAATATGAACCACGCAATAATAACATTTTAGGATTTTCTTTATCTTGACAGGGTAAATATTAAGATAATTACCACGAAAACATACAGAACTATCTCATGGCGACCCATCCATATATAAAATATATAACTCAAATACGTCTTTAAATATTATCCGCAATCACTTACTGGATATTCATTTAATGCTGAAAACTCTATAAGTCATTACGGATTAATCTCAGGCAAACATTGCTTTTTGTCCGACAATTATCCATCATTTCCGTGTGGCATTTGCCCGTAAGTTAAAGGCTATAAACCCCGTATGGAATGGATTGCCGACCCCTCAATCTGGGCCGGGTTAGTTACCCTGGTCGTTTTAGAACTGGTTCTGGGCATTGATAACCTCGTTTTTATTGCTATCCTCGCCGAAAAGCTGCCTCCCAAACTGCGCGATCGCGCCCGCGTCACGGGCTTGCTGCTGGCGATGGTTATGCGCTTGCTGTTGCTGGCCTCAATTTCGTGGCTGGTGACGCTTACCCGACCGCTATTCACCATTCACGACCTTAGCTTTAGCGCCAGGGATCTGATCATGCTGTTGGGCGGTATGTTCCTCCTGTTTAAGGCCACGATGGAGCTGAATGAGCGGCTGGAGGGCAAGGACGGTGAGCATCACACGCAAAAGCGGGGGGCCAAATTCTGGCCCGTTGTAGCGCAGATCGTCATTCTTGACGCCGTGTTTTCCCTGGATTCAGTGGTCACCGCCGTTGGCATGGTCGACCATCTGGCGGTGATGATGGCCGCGGTTATCATCGCCATCGGGTTGATGGTGCTGGCCAGCAAGTCGCTGACTCGCTTTGTGAACAGCCACCCGACCATCGTGATTTTGTGCCTGAGCTTCCTGCTGATGATTGGCTTTAGCCTTGTGGCCGACGGTTTTGGCTATCAAATCCCGAAAGGCTATCTCTATGCCGCCATCGGATTCTCGGTGATGATTGAATCACTCAATCAGCTGGCGATTTTTAACCGCCGACGTTTTCTTTCCGCAAATCAGTCGCTGCGGGAGCGCACCGCCGAAGCCGTACTGCGGCTGTTAAATGGCAAGAAGGAAGAAGCGGAACTGGATGCCCAGACCGCCTCGCTCATTGCCGACAGCGGCATTAACAGCGATGTTTTTAACCCGCAGGAAACGCGAATGATTGAGCGCGTGCTGCACCTGAACCAGCGCAGCGTCAGCAGCATCATGACCTCCCGCCACGACGTCGAGCATCTGGACATTACCGCCCCGGAAGCCGAGGTTCGCGAACTCCTGAATAAAAATCAGCACACGCGCATCGTGGTCATGGACAATGAGGACGATATTCTCGGTATCGTACACGTCATCGACCTATTACAGCAGTCGCTGAACGGCGAAGCGCTGAATATTGCGCCGTTGATTCGCCAGCCGCTGGTTTTCCCTGAAGCATTGCCGCTACTGCAGGCGTTGGAACAGTTCCGCAACGCACGCACCCATTTTGCTTTTGTCGTCGATGAGTTTGGCTCGGTGGAAGGCATTGTCACCCTGAGCGACGTGATGGAAACCATCGCCGGCAATCTACCGAACGAAGTGGAAGAGATAGATGCCCGCCACGATATCCAGAAAAATCAGGATGGCAGCTGGACGGCCAACGGCCACATGCCGTTGGACGATCTGGTGCAGTATATCGTCCTGCCCCTGGATGAGAAACGGGAATACCACACCATTGCCGGGCTGTTGATGGAGCATTTGCAGCATATTCCAGCCGAAGGCGAGAGCGTTGAAGTGGGGAATTATTTGCTCAAAACGCTGGAGGTGGTGAATCACAGGGTAAACAAAGTGCAAATCATCCCGCGTGAGTCAGAGGATAACCTGCTGGATTATGAGGTATAAAAAAACCGGCTTTCGCCGGTTTTTATAGGGTCATTAAAGCTTATTCAGTAATTGCTTAACGTCTTTCGACCTGTCGCTCTCTTTATGCTTATCCAGCCAGTCATTGAGTCGACGCTTAGCTTCATCCTGCAGCTGCTTACGCAGCACCTGGTCAATCTGAAGCGTATAATTCAGCTGCTGCCACGGGCCATAAACCCGGAGCGGAACGGCCGTGTTTTTTAGCACTTCAATCAGTTTACTGTCGCTGCCCTGCCAGCCGCCGCTGACTTTAATTGCAAAGTTAGTGTCGCAGACCTCTTTCACCAGATCCATGGTGCCTTCCCCGGTCAGGGACAGCACGCTGGACTCGCCGACCATCTTCGTCATCGTCAGAAGCCCGTTATCCAGCGACGCCGACGTGGTGAAGTGGTCAAGCTCGGTGACGTTCTGAGCGTTTTGCTGCGCCTCCACGCCCTCATTATTCCGACTGGCCGCCTGCTGAATAAGCTGCTGGAAGTTCATCCCCTCCAGCCGAGAATGGGCCAGCTCAAGCTGGGCTTCTCCCTGCCAGTTACTGCGGAAATCCTCCGCATCCAGGCGCTCGCCGCTGAAATCACCGGTCATAGAAAACTGCCCGGTCAACGCAATCGGGTAATCAAAAGCGGTCAGAATTTTGCCTATCTCAATATTTTTGATCTGCGGCTGGAAGGCAAGCTCAGGCGTCTTGCCGCTGGCATCCAGCAAGCCCGGCAGCGAGAGCGTGCCCTGCCCCAGCTTGCCGTTGAGCTGGTTAATGTTGAGTTTGCCATTCTGGTTCACCAGCGCCGTTTGTACATCGCTGAACGCCAGGCCACGCCAGCGCACTTCACCAGCTTTGATATTCAGTACAGCATTAAAATTACGCAGGCTATGGTAGTTGGTTTCACCCTGTTCTTCGGCAATCACCGGCCCCGGGCGAGGCTGCTGTTGCGCCTGCTGTGCCTGCTGCGGCTGTTGGTTAATCACCGTATCTGTGACAGGCGGATTAACAACCAGTTTGTCGAGATTAAGCAGGCGAGAATGCAGATCGACCGTCCACTGTGGTTTATCCTGCATCGCCACGCTGACATTGCCCTGTAAATCACTGTCGTTGGCCGTAAGCTGCATATTTGTCAACGAAAGCTGGCTGTCGCCGCTTTTCCAGCCCAGCTGCAGCGACCCCGAACCGCCGATACCGTCAACAGGAAGATCGGCGCCCTTCAGCTGATAGTCAATTTGGCTTAACGTGGCGTTTATCTGCTGTGGATAGTCATTGAGATCAACATCTGCGGTGATAGAAAGCGCTAAATCTCGCTGGTCACGGTTGATTTGGCTACTGAGCTCAATATGCGCCTGCCGCTTATCATTCTGCGTCATTTGCAGGTTAATATTGCGGACCGTCACCTGCTCATCATTGACATGCTGGAAGACCAGCACACTATCAACCACCTTAAGCTTCGCGACATCAAAGGACCAGCCACGCCCAGCATCCGGTTCACTCACGGGGCCTTTTGGCCCTACCGGCGCATTAGCCGAGCGCTTTGCTTCAGCTTCAGGTGTCAGTTGGACCACCGCGCCTTTCAGCATCACCTGACGAACCTGAAGCTGATGAGAAAGCAGTGGGAACAGCTCCACATCAAGACGCATATTTTGCGCGCTGACCATCGGCTGAGTCGCGCCTGGCGCAGTCAACGACATACGGCCAGACAAAATACTCAGCTGCGGCCAGACGTGCCAGCGCAGCGGCCCTTCCAGCTCAAGATGATAGCCGCTGCGAGCCTCAACCTGACGAACCATATAACCACGGAAGTCGTTAGGGTTAACCAACAACACAAGTGAGGTCAGGCCGGCTATCAGCACAACCAGCAGAATCATCAACGTGGTTAACAGTCGTCTCATAACATTCTCCATATCATTCGCCAGAGGACGAACAATTCACTGCGATTCAGTCTTTATCGATACGGCTTGCCACCGCACCCTGCTGGTCGCGGTACTTGGCATCCTGACGGCGGTTATAAGGGCGTGCGGCTGGCCCTGAGAGAGGTTCAAAACTCAACGCGCCAATCATCATGCCCGGGCGGAGCGCCAGCGGCAGTTTCCCTGAATTGTAGAACTCAAGCACGATACAGCCGTGCCAGCCCGGATCGATGCGGTGGGCAGTGACGTGTACCATCAGGCCCAGACGCGCTAACGAGGAACGCCCATCCAGCCAGCCGACCAGGTCGTCGGGCAGAGTGACAGACTCCAGCGTCACCGCCAGCGCCAGTTCTCCTGGATGTAAAAAGAAAGCTTCGCCCTCATCCAGCACAATCTCATCACTCATGACGCGCTCTAACGCTTCGGTGACTTCGTCTTTAGGACCACTGAGATCGATAAAAGGGGCGGTATGACCGCTAAAAGTGCGGAATTTATTGCCGAGGCGAACGTCCACGGTGGCACCGTTAATGCGTTCAACCGGAGGACGGGGGGTAATCGCTAAACGGCCATCGTCCAGCCAGGCTTCGATATCACGATCGCAAAGGCGCATCGCAGATTCTCCTTATCAATCTCAGTTTTACACACACTGCCACAGAGCACAGGCGATAGCCAATTGGCAATGGATGAGGGATTCAACGTAAAAGCGAGCGGCTTACGCGCGCTCGCAAAGGTCTTTATTCAAAGAACTGACTGATTTTGGCTTTCAGAATATCGATTGCGATGCGGTTCTTGCCCCCGCGCGGCACGATAATATCGGCGTATTGTTTGGAAGGCTCAATAAATTGCAGGAACATTGGGCGTACCGTTTTTTGATACTGCGCCATCACGGAATCCATTGAACGACCGCGCTCGTTAACGTCGCGTTTCATACGGCGCATCAGGCAGATATCCAGCGGCGTATCGACAAAAATGGAGAAGTTCATTTCCTGGCGCAGGCGCGCATCGGTCAGCAGCAGGATGCCTTCCAGAATGATCACCTTCTTCGGGACCAAATGCACTGTCTGGTCGGTGCGGGTGTGCTCCACGTAACTATAAACCGGCAGTTCGATAGCTTTGCCGGACTTGAGCGTCTGCAAATGCTGGAACAACAGATTGTGGTCCATTGCGCTGGGGTGATCGTAGTTGGTTTTAACACGCTCTTCCATCGACAGATGGCTTTGATCTTTGTAGTAACTGTCTTCTGGAATGACACCAATGTGTTCATCGCCGACTTGCTCGCGCAGTTCACGATACAACGTGCTGGCAATGAGGCTTTTCCCTGAAGCCGATGCGCCGGCTATCCCGATGATGACGCATTGATGAGACTGATCGGTCATATTATTTACGGCCTGAATACGAAAAATGTTGGAAGGACGACGCGGAGGCGTCAAACGCCGCAATTATAGGGACAACCGCCGTTTGATACCAGCCTCTTACCCCTTGCAATCGTGAAATTACGCGGCAAAGGGCCAACAAAGTGACAAAGGCCTGACAGCGCGCCATCACCAGGCAACAGGGGAAAGTGGAATTATTTAATTACGTGATTTGACTACGCAATTTCTGACACTCTGTAGGTAAATTCTGACAACCGAGCATAGGAATTGTAAATTGTTTGTACTAGCATAAACCGATTCTTTATTTATATGCATCCGGGCGTGGCTCCTGGCGGCAGTGTCCAAGCGGATTTGCGGTAATGATTATAAAAAACAGACAAACAGAAGCCGCCTTCCATTCACTGATACTGCTGGCTGGCTTGGGGTTACTCAGCTTTGTTTTCACCCTCTATTCCCTTGAGCTGACGTTAAAAGGCACCGATCTGGTGCCTATCTGGTTTACCACCTCGGTGATGATGGCGGCATTTTTCCGTACTCCTCTCCGTCAATGGCCGCTGATTGCCATCGTCTGTGGGCTGGGCAGCATGGCAGCCAGTGCCGCCGTTTTTTCATTTAGCGGGCTGAATATCTCGTTAACTGCGATAAACCTGGTTGAGGCGCTGCTAGGTGCGCTGTTGTTACGCCGCTTTTTACCGCGGAAAAACCCCTTACAAAACCTCAATAACTGGTCACGACTTGCCTTATGCAGTGCGGCAATCCCTCCGCTGGTAGGCGGCCTGCTGGTGACGCTATTGCCAATACCGGTTGACTCCTCGGCGCTGAAAACCTTCTTTATATGGGTGCTTTCTGAATCCATCGGGGCGCTGGCGCTGATGCCGGCGGGGCTGCTGTTTAAACCTTATTATTTGCTTCGTCACCGTAAAGCTGCCCTGCTGTTTGAAACCGTGGCGACCTTCGCCGTTACGCTGGCGCTCAGCTATTTTTCATTAATTTATCTGCCCTGGCCGTTCACTTTTATCATCGTCATTCTGATGTGGAGCGCCATTCGCCTACCGCGTCTGGAAGCCTTTATTATTTTCCTCGCCACGCTGATGATGGTGTCCGCGATGATTGCCATCGGTAAATTCCCGATGTCAACGCCGCACCCTCGCGTGCTGGAATATGCGCCGTGGCTTCCGTTCCTGTTGATTCTGCTGCCGGCAAACGTCATCACCATGGTGATGTATTCCTCCCGCACGGAGCGTAAACACATCACCGAAAGCGAAACGCGTTTTCGTAACGCCATGGAATACTCAGCTATTGGCATGGCGCTGGTCTCCACCGAGGGCAAATGGCTGCAGGTCAATAAGTCATTATGTAAGTTCCTCGGCTATTCCAGCGAAGAGTTGAGCGATCTCACCTTCCAGCAAATTACCTGGCCCGAAGATTTGAATCTCGATCTGCAGCATTTGAGCAAGCTCGAAGCCGGGCACATCAATAGCTATTCAATGGAAAAGCGCTATTACACCAGCGCGGGCAATGTCGTGTGGGCCATGCTCACGGCATCCGTTGTGCGTCATACCGACGGCACGCCGCTCTACTACATCGCCCAGATTGAAGACATCAACGACCTGAAGCATACCGAGTGGATCAACAAGCGGCTGATGGAGCGCATTACGCTTGCCAATGAAGCCGGCGGCATCGGTATCTGGGAGTGGGATCTAACCAACGATGTCATCAGTTGGGATAAGCGGATGTTTGAGCTTTACGACGTGCCGCCGCATACCAAACCCACCTACCAGCTTTGGCTGGACAGACTGGTGAAAGAAGATCTCGCCCATTCGGAAGCGGTTATTCGCGAGTCGTTAAAAAACCGTCTGCCGTTTAAGCTTGAATTTCGTATCCATGTCAAAGACGGCATCCGCCATATTCGCTCCCTGGCTAACCGCGTGCTGAATAAGAACGGCGACGTGGAACGGCTGCTGGGCATCAATATGGACATGACCGAGGTTAAGCAGCTCAACGAAGCGCTGTACCAGGAAAAAGAGCGGCTGCACATCACGCTGGACTCTATCGGTGAAGCGGTGATTTGTACCGATGTCGACATGAATGTCACCTTTATGAACCCGGTGGCCGAAAAGCTCAGCGGCTGGGCGCAGGAAGCGGCCATCGGCCAGCACATTCTGGCGATTCTGCGCATCACCTTCGGCGATAATGGCCCGGTGATGGAAAACATACACAGCGGCGATTTTTCTCGTAGCGCCATCGAACAAGACGTCGTGCTGCACTGCCGCAACGGCGGCAGCTACGATATCCACTACACCATTACGCCACTGACCACGCTGGACGGCCAAAGCATTGGCTCCGTGCTGGTTATCCAGGATGTGACCGAGTCCCGGAAAATGCTTAAGCAACTGAGCTACAGCGCCTCCCACGATAGCCTGACTCACCTGGCCAACCGGGTAAGCTTCGAGAATCACCTGAAGCGTTTGTTGCAGGGCGCAATTGAACACCGCCAGCGCCATGCCCTGGTGTTCATTGACCTCGACCGTTTTAAAGCCGTTAACGACTCCGCGGGCCATGCCGCAGGTGATGCCTTGCTGCGGGAGCTGGCGGCAATGATGCTGAGTATGCTGCGCACGGGGGATTTCCTTGCCCGCCTCGGCGGCGACGAGTTTGGTTTGCTGCTGCCGGATTGTTCCACTGAGAACGCACGTTATATTTCTGAGCGCATCATTCGTAGCATCAATGACTACCACTTTATGTGGGATGGCCGCCTGCACCGCATCGGCGCCAGCGCCGGGATCACGCACATTGACGGCGATAATGCTATCGCGTCTGAAGTGCTCTCCCAGGCCGATATCGCCTGTTACGCCTCGAAGAACAACGGCCGTGGCCAGGTCACGGTTTATGAGCCGCACCGCCACTACATGGAGCAAGGCCGGGACACCATGCCGCTCGACGAACAGTGGCAGGTGATCAAAGACAATCCCATGCTGATGGTAGCGATGGCGATTGCGCCGCCGCGCATCCCGGAATCCACCTGTTTCTATCTCCTGACCCTACGCTTCTGGGGCAACGAAGGGGACGTTATCAACGAACCCGCATTCCGCTCAGGCCTTGCCGACCCGGCGCTTCATCATGCGCTGGATCGCCGCGTATTTAGCGAATTTTTTGACAAGTATGCCGCCCAGGTCGCCATGAAAGGTTTTGGCGTCGCGCTGCCCGTTTCCGGTGCTGGCCTGGCCAGCGACACCTTCGTCAATGAGCTGCTGGAACAGCTTTCCTCCAGCAGAATGCCGGCCCGTCTGCTGCACCTGACAATTCAAAGCAGCGACTTGCTCACCGAGCCACAGCGCGCTTATGCCAGCCTGAAACGGCTGCGCAAAGCCGGTTGCCGTATGGTGCTGAGCCACGTTGGGCGCGATCTGGAACTGTTTAATACCCTGAGTCATCATCTGTTCGACTACGTGATGTTAGATCCTGAGCTGATCCTCAACGTACACTGTAACCTGATGGACGAAATGATGGTGACGATTGTGCACGGTCATGCCCAGCGCATGACGCTGCAAACTATCGCCGGGCCGGCGGACATGCCGCTGGTGATGGATACGCTTTCCGGCATTGGGATTGATTTAATCTACGGAGAAACCATCGCCCAGCCGCAGCCGCTGGAGCTGCTGCTGACGAATAGTTATTTTGGCATTAACTGATCGGCGTCCACCCGTCGCTATACCAGATGTGTAACAGCGCGTAGGAGCGCCACGGCTGCCAGCGCTCGGCGTAGCGGCGGATTTGTGCAGGTGTCATATCGGGAAAGCGCTGTTTAATCAGGTAATCATCCGGCAGGAAAACGTCGTTGGCCTGCCAGCCGCGTAGAGCGAAATAGCTGGCGGTCCAGCGCCCGATCCCCGGCAATGCTATCAGGGTTTTTATTCCCTGCTCCAGGTCATCGGGCAGCTGCAGCGGAAACTGCCCTTTCACCACTTCTCCGGCAAGATTCACAATAGCCTCGGCACGCTTAAGTGACATGCCCAAAGATTTCAGCTGTTGAATATCGCAGTTTGCCAGCGTCCTGGCATCCGGAAACAGATACCAGCCATCGTTACCTTCAAGCTTCCTGCCAAAGGTCTTTGCAACTTTGCCGGTCAATTTTGCCGCCATTGCCACGCTGACCAGTTGTCCGAGAATGGCCCGAATGGCCTGTTCGAACGGGTCCATACATCCCGGCAGACGCAGGCCGGGCCGGGCTGCCGCCAGCGCGCCCAGGCTGCTCAACACTGGCTGCGGATCCTTATCCAAATCCAGTAAGTTCTTAACGCACTGTAAAATTTTGCCTGCCACAGGCTGAAGACCGTCGCTGAGCGTCACATTAAGGCAAAGATTCTTTTCGTCTGGCTCAAGCGTGACCAGCCCGGAATGCTCGCCCAGCGCGAAGCTGCGCTGATAGCGATTCCCGGTGACAATTTCCACGCCCTCCACGGCACGTCCCTGCAAAAAACCGAGGATCCATGGCCAGTCATAAGGCGGTTGATAGCTAAGGGTGTACATAAATAATCCTGAAGAGAATGAGGGCATTAGGCAGACAACATTGCTTATTTAGCATACCGCCAAATACCGATTTCTGCCTTGCTTTCATATTCAGTTGCCCACGGACCGGCATTCCGCTAAAGTCGCCCCCCTTCTCACTGGCATGGGGATAATCAACGAAAATGAAAATCGGTTTTGACTACGGAACGGCGAACTGCTCGGTCGCCATTATGCGCGACGGCAAACCACAGCTGCTGGAGATGGAGAACGGCTCATCGCTGCTGCCTTCTATGCTCTGTGCGCCGACGCGTGAAGCGGTGAGCGAGTGGCTCTTCCGTCACCACGAAGTTCCGGCTACGGGAAGTGAGACCCAGGCACTGCTGCGCCGCGCGGTGAGCTACAACCGCGAAGAAGACATTGACGTACTGCCCGGCAGCGTAAAATTTGGCTTAAGTTCGCTTAGCCAGTACATGGAAGATCCGGAAGAGGTTTACTTCGTTAAATCGCCGAAGTCCTTCCTCGGCGCCACCGGCCTGAAGCCGCAGCAGGTTGCGCTGTTTGAAGATCTGGTCTGCGCGATGATGCTGCACATTCGCAAACAGGCGGAAAACCAGCTGGACGGGACCATCGACCAGGCCGTGATTGGCAGACCAATTAACTTCCAGGGCCTGGGCGGGGAAGATGCCAACCAGCAGGCACAGGGGATTCTGGAACGCGCCGCGCACCGCGCTGGCTTCCGCGACGTGGTATTTCAGTTTGAACCCGTCGCCGCAGGGCTGGATTTTGAAGCCACGCTTCAGGAAGAAAAACAGGTGCTGGTGGTCGACATTGGCGGCGGTACCACCGACTGCTCGGTACTGCTAATGGGGCCTGACTGGCACCAGCGCCGCGACCGTGAACAAAGCCTGCTCGGCCACAGCGGCTGCCGCGTGGGCGGTAACGATCTGGATATTATGCTGGCATTTAAACAGCTGGCTCCGCTGCTTGGCATGGGCGGCCAGACGGAAAAAGGCATCGCGCTGCCGGTATTACCGTGGTGGAACGCCGTCGCGATTAACGATGTCCCGGCACAGAATGACTTCTACAGCGCGGCGAACGGCCGTTCGCTCAACGAGCTGGTTCGGGACGCGCACGAGCCGGAAAAGGTGGCGTATCTGCAGAAAGTCTGGCGTCAGCGCCTGAGCTATCGCCTTGTCAGGGCGGCCGAAGAGAGCAAGATTGCGCTCTCCAATAGCCAGCAGGTTTCAGCCCTGCTGCCGTTTATTGCCAAAGACGTGGGCTGCGACATCAGCCAGCAAGCGCTGGAAACCGCCATCAGCCAGCCGCTGCAGCGCATCATGGAGCAGGTCACGCTGGCGATGGACAACAGCCAGGCTAAACCTGAGGTTATCTACCTGACCGGCGGCAGCGCACGTTCTCCGCTGCTGCGCCATGCGCTCGCCCAGCAGTTGCCCAATATTCCGATTGCCGGGGGCGACGACTTTGGCTCGGTGACGCAGGGGCTTGCCCGCTGGTCAGACGTGGTTTTCAGATAATCACGTTCAAACATACCGCGTCAAACCGCAGGCCTCCTGCGGTTTTTTTATATCTGGAAACGCCGGTCGCTCTCTGGAAATTCCAGATGCAGCGAAAGTTTACCGCCCAGCGCCTCAACGTAGCGCTTCAGTGTGAGCACCTTGAGATCGTTACCACGTTGTTCAATCGCAGCGATTGCCGGCTGGGAAACCCCCATTTTTTGCGCCACTTGTTTTTGAGAAAGCCCCTGCTGCTCACGTACCAGCTGCAACCCCGTTTCCAGAATTAAGACTTCGGTCATTGCGCGGATCTCGGCCTGCTCTTCCGGCGAGAACTCTGCCATCACTTCAGTTAACGTTTTCATTTTCATCCTCCAGTTCTGCCAGGTGATGTGCAAACTGCGTTTCGGCCACGTTTATCTGGGCCTGATACCAAAAATAAAAGTAGTCAGTAAATATCACGCGCCATATCATCACTCAGCTCATAAACCATAGATTATATTTCAAACATAAACCACAGTTTATTTACCACATCGTGAGGTGGCTATCTTTTGGACTGAAACTTGCGCGATGCCTCGGAAAACGTTTTGCGAAAAACCCTTATATTTGGCCACGAAAACATCACTTAATTACTATATGTTGCTAATCTGACAGTACTTCATATTTCCTCCATCATTGCGGGGCTATCCGTTACTAAACTAGTAACATTACGCCTAAAATCGTTTCAGGAAGAGAACACGTCATCTATGAAAGGCACACTGACTTCTCGCTGGTTGTGGATTACAGCCTTTATTCTGGTGGTGATTGCCGCCGTCTGGTTCTGGCACAGCCACAGTACATCTTCAGGGACTCAGCCCCAGGCTAAATCCGGCCAGACTTCCGCCCAGGGCGGCCGACGTGGGATGCGCGGCGGTGCGCTGGCGCCGGTTCAGGCCGCAACGGCAACCAGTGAAGCCGTGCCGCATTACTTAACCGGCCTTGGCACTATCACCGCCGCCAATACCGTGACGGTGCGCAGCCGCGTCGACGGGCAACTTCTGGCCATTCATTTCCAGGAAGGTCAGCAGGTAAAAGCCGGTGATTTGCTGGCTGAAATTGACCCAAGCCAGTTTAAAGTCGCTCTGGCTCAGGCCCAGGGGCAGTTGGCTAAAGATCAGGCCACGCTGGCGAATGCCCGCCGCGACCTCGCCCGCTACCAGCAGTTGGTCAAAACTAATTTAGTCTCGCGTCAGGATCTCGATACTCAGCAATCCCTTGTAGCCTCTTCGCTCGGTACGGTTAAGGCCGATGAAGCCATGGTGGCCAGCGCTCAGCTGCAGCTTAACTGGAGTCGCGTCACCGCCCCAATCGACGGCCGGGTTGGCCTGAAGCAGGTCGATATTGGCAACCAGATTTCCACCAGCGACACCAACGGTATTGTCGTGCTGACGCAAACGCACCCGATTGACCTGGTCTTTACCCTGCCGGAAAACGATATCGCCACGGTGATTAAAGCGCAGAAGGCCGGTGAAACGCTGAGCGTAGAAGCCTGGGACCGCACCAACACCACAAAACTCAGTAACGGTAAACTGCTGAGCCTTGATAACCAAATCGATACCACCACCGGCACCATCAAGCTTAAAGCCCGCTTTGATAATCTGGATGATGCTCTGTTCCCAAATCAGTTTGTGAACGCCCGTATGCTGGTGGATACCCAGCAAAATGCCGTGGTGATCCCAGCCGGTGCATTGCAAATGGGCAACGAAGGCCACTTCGTCTGGGTACTGAACAGCGATAACAAAGTCAGTAAACACCTGGTTACGCCGGGGATTCAGGACAGCCAGAAAGTCGTGATTACCGCCGGCGTTTCCGCAGGCGATCGCGTGGTGACCGATGGCATTGACCGCCTGACAGAAGGCGCGCAGGTTGAGGTTGTCGAACCACACAGCGCGGCTGACGATAACGCGAAACCTGCCGCGCAGACGAAATCCGGCCACAAACACAACGGAGCACGCTCCTGATGCAGGTGTTACCTCCAGGCTCCACGGGCGGCCCTTCCCGCCTGTTTATTCTCCGTCCGGTTGCCACCACGCTATTGATGGTGGCTATCCTGCTGGCAGGGATTATTGGCTATCGCTTTCTCCCGGTATCAGCGCTACCGGAGGTGGACTACCCGACCATTCAGGTGGTGACGCTCTATCCTGGCGCCAGCCCGGATGTGATAACCTCGGCGATCACTGCCCCGCTCGAGCGCCAGTTTGGGCAGATGTCCGGCCTGAAACAAATGTCATCACAAAGCGCCGGTGGCGCGTCGGTTATCACCCTGCAATTCCAGCTCACGCTGGCGCTTGACGTTGCCGAGCAGGAAGTGCAGGCGGCCATCAATGCTGCGACAAATCTCCTGCCTACCGACCTGCCAAACCCACCGGTTTACAGCAAGGTCAACCCGGCGGATCCGCCTATCATGACGCTTGCCGTGACCTCAACCGCCCTGCCGATGACGCAGGTGGAAGATATGGTTGAAACCCGCGTGGCGCAAAAAATATCCCAGGTTTCTGGCGTCGGTCTGGTCACGCTGGCAGGCGGCCAGCGCCCTGCAGTCCGCGTGAAGCTGAACGCCCCGGCGATTGCCGCCCTGGGCCTGACGAGCGAAACCATTCGCACCGCCATCACCAACGCCAACGTTAACTCCGCCAAAGGTAGCCTTGACGGCCCGGAGCGCGCCGTCACGCTCTCCGCCAACGACCAGATGAAGTCGGCCCAGGAATACCGGGATTTAATCATCGCTTATCAGAACGGCGCGCCAATCCGCCTCGGGGATATTGCTACCGTTGAGCAAGGGGCTGAGAACAGCTGGCTCGGCGCCTGGGCGAACAAGCAGCAGGCCATTGTGATGAACGTCCAGCGCCAGCCTGGGGCCAACATCATTGAGACGGCAGACAGCATCCGCCAGATGCTGCCGACGCTGACCCAAAGCCTGCCGAAATCGGTCGAAGTGAAGCTGCTCAGCGACCGCACCACCAACATTCGCGCCTCCGTGACCGACACCCAGCACGAGCTGATGCTGGCCATTGCGCTGGTGGTGATGATCATTTACCTGTTCCTGCGCAACGTACCGGCCACCATCATTCCTGCCGTCGCCGTACCGCTGTCGCTGGTCGGCACATTTGCCGTGATGGTGTTTCTCGATTTTTCGATCAATAACCTGACGCTGATGGCGCTGACCATCGCCACCGGATTCGTGGTAGACGATGCCATCGTGGTGATCGAGAACATTTCTCGCTATATCGAAAAAGGCGAGAAGCCGCTGGCCGCCGCGCTAAAAGGCGCAGGTGAAATAGGATTTACTATTATTTCCCTGACCTTCTCGCTTATTGCAGTGCTTATCCCACTGCTGTTTATGGGCGATATCGTGGGCCGCCTGTTCCGCGAGTTTGCCGTGACGCTGGCAATTTCTATTTTGATTTCCGCCGTGGTTTCGCTGACGCTGACCCCGATGATGTGCGCCAGAATGCTGAGCCACGAATCACTGCGTAAGCAGAACCGTTTCTCCCGCGCCAGCGAGAAGATGTTTGATAACATCATTGCCGCCTATGGCCGCCTGCTGAGCAAGGTACTGAACCATCCGTGGCTGACGCTTAGCGTGGCTTTTGGCACGCTGGCATTGACCATTGTGCTGTGGATCTTTATCCCCAAAGGCTTCTTCCCGATTCAGGATAACGGCATCATCCAGGGCACGCTGCAGGCTCCGCAGTCGGTCTCCTTCGCCAGCATGGCCCAGCGCCAGCAGCAGGTGGCGGACGTGATACTGAAAGATCCGGCGGTGGAAAGCCTGACATCGTTTATCGGTGTGGACGGCACCAACCCGTCGTTAAACAGCGCCCGTCTGCAAATAAACCTTAAGCCGCTGAGTGACCGCGATGACCGCATCCCGACGGTGATTGACAGATTGCAGCAGAATGTCGCCGGCGTCCCGGGCGTGCAGCTTTACCTGCAGCCGATCCAGGATCTGACCATCGACACCACGGTGAGCCGCACGCAGTACCAGTTCACCTTGCAGGCCACCTCGCTGGACGAATTGAGCACCTGGGTGCCACAGCTGGAAGACAAGCTTAAAACGCTGCCTCAGCTCGCGGATATCAGCAGCGACTGGCAGGATCAGGGGCTGATGGCCTACGTCAACGTGGACCGCGACAGCGCCAGCCGCCTCGGCATCACCATGTCGTCGGTGACCAGCGCCCTGTATAACGCCTTCGGCCAGCGCCTGATTTCAACCATTTACACCCAGGCCAACCAGTATCGTGTGGTACTCGAACATGACACCAGCACCACGCCCGGCCTGAGTGCGCTCGACAACATTCGCCTCACCAGCAGCACCGGCGGCAGCATTCCGTTAAGCGCGATTGCGAAGGTGGAGCAGCGCTTTGCCCCGCTGTCGATCAACCACCTCGACCAGTTCCCGTCCACTACGTTCTCCTTTAACGTGCCGGAAGGCCAATCGCTGGGCGATGCGGTGACCGCCATTACCTCGGCGGAAAAAGAGCTGGCAATGCCGTCCGATATCACGACGCAGTTCCAGGGCAGCACCCTCGCCTTCCAGGCCGCACTGGGCAGCACCATCTGGCTGATTGTTGCCTCAGTCGTGGCAATGTACATCGTGCTTGGCGTGCTGTATGAAAGCTTTATTCACCCGATCACTATCCTGTCGACGCTGCCCACGGCGGGCGTTGGCGCGCTGCTTGCGCTGATGCTGGCGGGGGCTGAACTGGACGTTATCGCCATCATCGGCATCATCCTGCTCATTGGTATCGTGAAGAAGAACGCGATCATGATGATCGACTTTGCGCTGGCCGCCGAGCGTGAACAGGGCATGGCCCCGTACGAAGCGATTTACCAGGCCTGTTTACTGCGTTTCCGTCCGATTCTGATGACCACGCTCGCCGCGCTGCTTGGCGCATTGCCGCTGATGCTTTCAACCGGCGTTGGCGCAGAACTTCGCCGCCCGCTGGGTATTGGCATGGTGGGTGGCCTGCTGCTCAGCCAGGTGCTGACGCTGTTTACCACCCCGGTGATTTACCTGCTGTTCGACCGCCTGTCGCACTACACGCGTCGTCGCTTCGGCCGACAGCATGAGGAGGCGTAAGTGAAGTTTTTTGCCCTCTTCATTTACCGCCCGGTAGCGACGATTTTATTGACCGTCGCTATTACGCTGTGCGGCGTGCTGGGCTTCCGCCTGCTGCCGGTTGCCCCGCTGCCGCAGGTGGATTTCCCGGTGATCATGATCAGCGCCTCACTGCCGGGCGCGTCACCGGAAACCATGGCGTCGTCGGTTGCTACGCCGCTGGAGCGTTCCCTGAGCCGTATTGCCGGGGTCAACGAAATGACCTCATCCAGTTCGCTGGGTAGCACCCGCATCATTCTGGAATTTAATTTCGACCGCGACATCAACGGTGCCGCGCGGGACGTGCAGGCGGCGATTAACGCCGCCCAAAGCCTGCTGCCAAGCGGGATGCCGGGGCGGCCAACTTACCGCAAGGCCAACCCGTCCGATGCGCCGATCATGATCCTGACGCTCACCTCCGACACGCTATCGCAGGGTGAGCTGTATGATTTCGCCTCCACGCAGCTCGCGCAAACCGTCTCACAAATCGACGGGGTGGGCGATGTGGACGTTGGCGGGAGTTCTCTGCCTGCGGTGCGCGTGGACCTCAACCCTCAGGCGCTGTTTAACCAGGGCGTATCGCTGGATGCCGTCCGGACCGCAATAAGCAATGCTAACATCCGTCGTCCTCTTGGTTCGGTAGAAGACAGCACAAGCCGCTGGCAAATTCAGACCAACGACGAGCTAAAAAAAGCGGCGAACTATATGCCGCTTATCGTCAACTACAACAACGGCTCAGCCGTGCGGCTGCAGGATGTCGCCAACGTCACCGACAGCGTGCAGGACGTGCGTAACGCCGGGATGACCAACGCCAAACCGGCCATCCTGCTGATGATTCGCAAGTCGCAGGAAGCGAACATCATCGAAACAGTGGACCGCATCCGCGCCAAAATACCCGAATTACGAGAAACCATTCCAGCCTCCATCGACCTGCAGGTAGCCCAGGACCGGTCGCCAACCATTCGCGCCTCGCTGGCCGAGGTAGAACAATCGCTGGTGATCTCCGTGTCGCTGGTGATTCTGGTAGTGTTTCTGTTCCTTCGCTCAGGACGCGCCACCTTTATTCCGGCGGTGGCCGTGCCGGTGTCGCTGATCGGGACTTTTGCCGCCATGTATCTGTGTGGCTTCAGCCTCAATAACCTGTCGCTGATGGCGTTGACCATCGCCACCGGCTTTGTGGTCGATGACGCCATCGTGGTGCTGGAAAACATTTCCCGCCATTTGGAAGCGGGCGTAAAGCCCATGCAGGCGGCGCTCCAGGGCGTGCGGGAAGTGGGCTTTACCGTGCTGTCCATGAGTCTGTCGCTGGTGGCGGTCTTCCTGCCGTTGCTGTTGATGGGCGGCCTGCCGGGGCGCTTATTCCGTGAATTTGCGGTCACGCTTTCGGTGGCTATCGGGATTTCGCTGGTGGTGTCGCTCACGCTCACGCCGATGATGTGTGGCTGGCTGCTGAAAAATAGGCCTCCTGAAAAGAGAAACAAAAACCGTGGATTCGGTCGCCTGCTGATTGCCATGCAGGGCGGCTACGCGCGCTCGCTGAAATGGGTGCTGAACCATACGCGGCTGGTGGGCGTAGTACTTCTGGGTACCATCACCCTGAGCGTCTGGCTTTATATCGCTATCCCGAAAACCTTCTTCCCGGAACAGGACACCGGCAGGCTGATGGGCAATATTCAGGCCGATCAGAGCATCTCTTTCCAGGCCATGCGCGGCAAGCTGCAGGACTTTATGAAGATCATCCGTGAAGATCCGGCGGTGGATAATGTCACCGGCTTTACCGGCGGTTCCCGGGTTAACAGCGGCATGATGTTTATCTCGCTCAAGCCGCTAAGCGAACGCAGCGAAACCGCCCAGCAGGTGATTGACCGGCTGCGCGGCAAGCTCGCCAAAGAGCCGGGCGCCAACCTCTATTTAATGGCGGTGCAGGATATTCGCGTCGGTGGCCGTCAGGCTAACGCCAGCTATCAGTACACTCTGCTTTCGGATGACTTAAGCGCGCTGCGAGAGTGGGAGCCAAAAATCCGCAAAGCGCTGGCGGCCTTGCCGGAGCTGGCGGATGTTAACTCTGACCAGCAGGACAACGGCTCGGAAATGGACCTGATTTACGACCGTGAAACCATGTCGCGGCTAGGGATCAACGTCTCGGACGCGAACAATCTGCTCAACAACGCCTTTGGTCAGCGCCAGATTTCCACCATCTACCAGCCGTTGAACCAGTATAAGGTGGTGATGGAGGTTGACCCGCGCTACACCCAGGACATCAGCTCGCTCAACCAGATGTTCGTGATAAACAGCGAAGGGAAGTCGATCCCCCTCTCCTACTTTGCCAAATGGCAGCCAGCGAACGCCCCGCTGTCGGTGAACCATCAGGGGTTGTCCGCCGCATCAACCATCTCGTTCAACCTGCCAGACGGGGTATCGCTTTCTGAAGCCAGCGACGCCATCGACAGAACCATGACCTCGCTGGGCGTGCCGTCCACCGTGCGCGGCAGCTACGCCGGAACGGCACAGGTGTTCCAGCAAACAATGAACTCGCAGGTGATTCTGATTCTGGCAGCCATTGCCACGGTGTATATCGTGCTGGGCGTATTGTACGAAAGCTACGTCCACCCGCTAACCATCCTCTCAACGCTGCCTTCCGCGGGCGTCGGGGCACTGCTGGCACTGGAACTTTTCAGCGCCCCCTTCAGCCTGATTGCGCTAATCGGTATCATGCTGCTGATAGGTATCGTGAAGAAGAACGCCATTATGATGGTGGACTTCGCGATAGAGGCGCAGCGTAAGGGCGATTTAACGCCGGAAGAGGCGATTTTCCAGGCCTGCCTGCTGCGCTTCCGCCCGATTATGATGACCACGCTGGCCGCCCTGTTTGGCGCGTTACCGCTGGTGCTGACCAGCGGCGATGGCGCAGAACTGCGCCAGCCGCTGGGGATCACCATCGTCGGCGGACTGGTGGTAAGCCAGCTGTTAACGCTTTACACCACGCCGGTGGTTTACCTGTTCTTTGACCGACTGAGATTGCGCTTTAGCCGCAAACCCCGTGAAAGTAAGGCTCTGTCCGTATGACTGATTTGCCCACCGCCGTTCGCTGGCAGTTATGGATTGTCGCTTTTGGCTTCTTTATGCAGGCGCTGGACACCACGATTGTTAACACCGCTCTCCCCTCGATGGCGCACAGTCTGGGCGTAAGTCCGCTGCATATGCATTCGGTGGTGGTGGCCTACGTGTTAACGGTCGCAGTCATGCTCCCGGCAAGCGGCTGGCTGGCGGACAGAGTGGGCGTTCGCAATATCTTCTTCACGGCTATCGTTCTTTTTACCCTCGGGTCCCTGTTTTGCTCCAATGCTTCAACGCTCAATGAGCTTGTTTTGGCCCGTGTCGTTCAGGGCATCGGCGGCGCGATGATGGTGCCAGTTGGGCGCCTTACGGTGATGAAAATCGTGCCGCGTGCGCAGTATATGGCGGCGATGACCTTCGTGACGATCCCAGGCCAGGTAGGCCCACTCCTCGGCCCTGCGCTCGGCGGTGTGCTGGTGGAGTACGCCTCCTGGCACTGGATTTTCCTGATAAACATTCCTGTCGGCATTGTCGGGGCTATCGCTACCCTGTGGCTGATGCCCAACTACACCATGCAAACTCGTCGCTTTGATATTTCCGGCTTCCTGCTGCTGGCGTTTGGCATGGCGGCGCTGACGATTGCGCTAGACGGACAAAAGGGCCTGGGCATTTCCAGTGAAACGCTCGGGCTGTTAATCCTCGGCGGGGTTATCGCCATTCTGCTTTACCTGTGGCATGCGCGCGACAACGAAAACGCGCTGTTCAATCTCAATCTGTTCAACACGAAAACCTTTTCGCTTGGCCTGCTGGGCAGCCTGTGCGGGCGCATCGGCAGCGGCATGTTGCCGTTTATGACGCCGGTGTTTCTGCAGATTGGGATGGGTTTCTCGCCGTTCCATGCCGGGCTGATGATGGTCCCGATGGTGCTTGGCAGCATGGGTATGAAGCGTATCGTGGTGCAGGTCGTCAACCGCTTCGGCTACCGCAACGTGCTGGTCGTCGCCACGCTCGGCCTGGCGCTGATCACGCTGATGTTTATGGGTACGGCCCTGATGGGCTGGTTCTGGCTGCTGCCGGTCGTGCTGTTTATACAGGGCATGGTTAACTCCATGCGCTTCTCTTCCATGAATACGCTGACGCTAAAAGATCTGCCGGATGACCTCGCCAGCGGCGGCAACAGCATGCTCTCAATGGTCATGCAGCTTTCCATGAGTATAGGCGTGACCGTCGCAGGCCTGCTGCTGGGCATGTTTGGCCACCAGCAGCTTCCGGCCGGTGGAGAACAGGCTCACAGCATCTTTATGTACACCTACTTCTGCATGGCGCTGGTCATTGCCCTTCCGGCATTGCTGTTTGCCCGCGTCCCAAATGACCGTTCAGAAAATACGGTCATCAGCCGCCGTAAAAGGAGCGAAACATGAAACTTTACCGCTCCGGGATCACCGGGAAATTATTCCTCGCCATTTTCTCCACCTGCCTGCTGGTGCTGGCCATCATGCACTGGGGCGTCAGGTTAAGCTTTGAGCGCGGCTTCATTGACTACATCAAGCGCGGCAATACCCAGCGTATTGAGATGCTAAGTGATGCGCTGGGTGAACAGTATGCGCTTCACGGTAACTGGCGCTTCCTGCGGCACAACGACAGGTTTGTATTTCAGATTTTACGTTCGTTTGAGCGCGACGGGGATGAAGCACACGGCATGCCTCCGCAGGGCTGGCGCACCAAGTTTTGGGTTGTCGATCAAAACTATCAGGTTCTGGTTGGCCCGCGAGAGAAGCTCCCTCCAGACGGCATGCGCAAACCGATTAACGTCAATGGGCAGGACGTTGGCTGGGTAATTGCCTCCCCCATTGAGCGTCTGACCCGCAATACTGACATTAACTTCGATCGCCAGCAGCGGCGCACAAGTTGGATCATCGTCGCCCTGTCCAGCCTGCTGGCGGCAGCGGCCACCTTCCTGCTCGCCCGTGGCCTTCTGGCCCCGGTGAAGCGCCTGGTTGAAGGTACGCACAAGCTGGCCGCCGGAGATTTTTCCACCCGGGTCGCGGTCGGCAGCCAGGATGAGCTGGGGCGGCTGGCACAGGACTTTAACCAGCTTGCCAGCACCCTGGAAAAGAACCATAAAATGCGCCGGGCTTACATGGCGGATATTTCTCACGAGCTGCGTACCCCGCTTGCCGTTTTGCGCGGTGAACTGGAGGCTATTCAGGACGGTGTGCGTCAGTTTACGCCGGAGTCCGTCACGTCACTGCAGATGGAAGTCGCCACCCTGACCAAGCTCGTTGACGACCTGCACCAGCTTTCCATGTCCGATGAAGGCGCGCTGGCCTACCAGAAAAAATCGCTGGATATCATTGCGCTGCTGGAAGTGGTTGCCGGGGCATTCCGTTCCCGTTTCGATTCCCGAGGGCTGGCGATACGCCTGGCGCTACCGGAATCCGCTATCATTTTTGGGGACGGAGACCGCCTGATGCAGCTGTTCAATAACCTGCTTGAAAACAGCCTTCGCTATACCGACAGCGGCGGCCAGTTGGTGATAAGCGGTAAAATCGTGAATCAGCAGTTTGTGATGAGTTTTGACGACAGCGAACCCGGCGTTTCGGACGAACAGCTCAGCCAGCTATTTGACCGTTTCTACCGCGCAGAAGGTTCCCGCAACCGCGCCAGCGGCGGTTCAGGACTGGGCCTGTCTATCTGCCAGAATATTGTGACCGCCCATGGCGGAACGCTAACTGCCTCCCATTCACGCTTTGGCGGCGTTAGTATTACCGTTGAACTTCCTCTGGAAACAGAAACGTCGAGGACACTATGACCGAGCTACCGATTGACGACAGTACGCCCCGTATTTTGATCGTAGAAGATGAACCTAAGCTTGGGCAGTTGCTCATCGACTATCTCCGCGCGGCAAGCTATGCCCCTACTCTGCTGAACCACGGCGACCAGGTACTGCCGTATGTTCGCCACACGCCGCCGGATCTCATTCTGCTGGATTTGATGCTGCCCGGTACAGACGGCCTGACGCTGTGCAAAGAGATTCGACGTTTCTCCGAAGTGCCCATCGTCATGGTGACCGCGAAAATAGAAGAGATTGACCGCCTGCTGGGGCTGGAAATTGGCGCTGACGACTATATTTGCAAGCCTTACAGCCCGCGCGAAGTCGTCGCCCGCGTGAAAACAATTCTCCGCCGCTGCAAGCGTCAGCTTGCCATTTCAGCCGGGTCGGAAGAAAGCCCGCTGGTGATTGATGAAGGCCGATTCCAGGCCATCTGGCGCGGTAAACTGCTGGATCTTACTCCCGCAGAGTTCCGCCTGCTAAAAACCCTGTCCCACGAGCCGGGGAAGGTGTTCTCCCGCGAGATGCTGTTGAACCATCTGTATGACGATTACCGCGTGGTCACCGACCGCACCATCGACAGCCACATTAAAAACCTGCGCCGCAAGCTTGAAGCGCTGGATACCGATCAGTCATTTATTCGCGCCGTTTACGGGGTGGGTTATCGCTGGGAGGCGGACGCCGGGCGGGTGATATAACCCGTCGTCACAGCTACTACTTCTGGTAACTGTGTAGAAGACAAAAAAACGCTACGATAGAACACAGGCCGGTCAACATTGACCGGCACCTTCCCTGCAAGGAGATATTCGTGGAAAAGTATGTTTTCTATAGCAAAGATATTGCCTTCAATGTCTACCCGAAGGCATCTCTTGGTAAGGAAGAGAAAAAACAGTTGGCCGCTGATGGATTTCAAAAAATTGGCTTCGAGATAACGGCGACGAATGAAGCCGCCGCGCTCGACAAGTTCATCGCGCATTTCAAAGAAAATACCGAAGCGCTGAAAGAGTACACGGAGAATATTGCCTTCGCGTCGGTCCTTTTTGTCGGCGTCCCACTTATCGCCTGAATCCGCAAGACGGTTTACTCCCCAGCCTCACGGCGCTACAATTCCCGCCCTTAAATTGTGGTAATCCACTCGACTTTAGCCGCTTCATCAGGTGGAGCGGTTCTGACCTGATATCAGAACGAGAACTTCATGTTTAAACCGGAACTCCTCTCCCCGGCGGGAACGCTGAAAAACATGCGTTACGCTTTCGCTTACGGCGCAGACGCCGTCTACGCTGGCCAGCCTCGCTACTCGCTGCGCGTGCGCAATAACGAATTCAACCACGAAAACCTCCAGCTCGGGATCAACGAAGCCCATGCGCTGGGTAAAAAATTCTACGTGGTAGTGAACATCGCCCCGCATAACGCCAAGCTGAAAACCTTTATTCGTGACCTTAAGCCGGTTATCGACATGGGTCCGGATGCGCTGATTATGTCCGATCCAGGACTTATCATGATGGTGCGCGAGGCGTTCCCGGAGATGGATATTCACCTCTCCGTGCAGGCTAACGCCGTTAACTGGGCGACAGTAAAGTTCTGGAAGCAAATGGGGCTGACGCGCGTGATTCTTTCCCGCGAGCTGTCGCTGGAAGAAATCGCCGAAATCCGCGAACAGGTTCCAGAAATGGAGCTGGAGATCTTCGTCCACGGCGCGCTGTGCATGGCGTATTCAGGCCGCTGCCTGCTCTCCGGCTATATCAACAAGCGCGATCCTAACCAGGGGACCTGCACTAACGCCTGCCGCTGGGAATATAAGGTTCAGGAAGGCAAAGAAGACGACATCGGCAACATCGTCCACGTGCATGAGCCGATTCCGGTGCAAAACGTTGAGCCTACGCTAGGCGTCGGTGCCCCAACGGACAAAGTGTTTATGGTGGAAGAAGCCAAACGTCCAGGCGAATACATGACCGCTTTCGAAGACGAACACGGCACCTACATCATGAACTCGAAAGATCTGCGCGCCATCGAGCACGTGGAGCGCCTGACAAAAATGGGTGTGCACTCGCTGAAAATCGAAGGCCGTACTAAGTCCTACTACTACTGCGCACGTACCGCGCAGGTGTATCGTCGCGCCATTGACGACGCCGCAGCGGGCAAGCCGTTCGACCCTACGCTGCTGCAAACGCTGGAAGGCCTGGCCCACCGAGGTTATACCGAAGGTTTCCTGCGTCGCCATACCCACGACAGCCATCAGAATTACGAGTACGGGCATTCCATTTCCGAGAGCCAGCAGTTTGTGGGCGAGTTTACCGGCGAACGCCGGGGTGATCTGGCGGCCGTGGCAGTTAAAAACAAATTCCTGCTGGGCGACAGCCTGGAAATGATGACCCCGCAGGGCAATATCACCTTTACGCTGGAAACGCTGGAAAACGGCAAATCCCAGCCGATAGACGTGGCTCCGGGCGACGGTCATACCGTATGGATGCCTGTACCTCAGGAGATAGCGCTGGATTATGCTCTACTGATGCGCAATCTCTCTGGTCAGACAACCCGTAAACCGCACGCAAACTAGTGAATTAGGGTTATTTTTCGCGCTAAGACCATTCTTAGAAACCGATCACATACGGTTACACAAGATAACGTTATTATTCGCAAGCTGAAAAACATAACCCATAAATGCTAGCTGTACCAGGAACCACCTCCTTGGCCTGCGCAATCTCCCTTGCGCAGGCTTTCTTTTTTCCGCTGATTCAGCCAGTTCTTACTCCCCCGCGCCTACTTTGCTCTACACTTTGATAATGCTCACTTTTCTGAGGTAAGTCATGGAGAGATCCCCGCATTCATTTTTGATTCTGAACGGCAAAGGTGCCGGTAACCCACAGCTGCGCGAGGCCGTGCACACGCTGCGTGAAGAAGGTTACACCTTGCATATCAGGGTGACCTGGGAAAAAGGTGATGCCGAACGTTACATTGAGGAAGCCCTGAGCCTCGGCGTAGATACCGTCGTTGCCGGCGGCGGTGACGGGACAATCAATGAAATTGCCACCTGCCTCGCGAAGCTTTCTTCGGGCAGCCGCCCGGCATTGGGCATTCTCCCGCTGGGGACGGCCAACGACTTTGCCACCAGCGCCGGTATTCCTGAGGACTGTGAAAAAGCACTGCGCCTCGCGCTGTTCGGCAAAGCCACCAACATCGACCTGGTGCAGGTCAACGATGAAGCCTTCTTCATCAACATGGCGACCGGCGGATTTGGCACGCGCATTACCACCGAAACGCCGGAAAAACTCAAAGCGGCGCTCGGCGGCGTTTCTTACTTTATTCACGGTTTAATGCGCATGGACATGCTCAAGCCGGATCGCTGCGATATTCGAGGGGAAGGCTTTAGCTGGCAGGGAGACGCGTTGGTGATCGGCATCGGTAACGGCCGCCAGGCAGGCGGCGGGCAACAGCTTTGCCCGGAGGCGTTGATCAATGACGGGCTGCTTGAGCTGCGGATTTTCACTGGCGAAGACCTGCTTCCCGCGCTGTTAACTACGCTAACGCGCCCGGAAGAAAACCCGAACATTATTGAAGGGAAATCGGCCTGGTTTGAGATTTCGGCCCCACACGAGATTACCTTTAACCTGGACGGGGAACCGCTGAGCGGACGGCATTTTCGCATTGAAGTGCATCCGAATGCGCTGGCCTGTCGTTTACCACCTCATTGCCCGCTATTGGAGTAAGCCAGCGCGGTGCTGTTTGTTTCCCCTCACCCTAACCCTCTCCCCAACAGGGAGAGGGAATAAAAAGTGCCCTCTGTTGCTTGCTTTACCCCATGCCCCTTTGGGTGATGGAATAAAAAGTGCCCTCTGTTGTTTTCCCCCCTCTCCCCTTTGGGGAGAGGGCCGGGGTGAGGGATAATCACGCAATAGGTAAAAAACCGCAAAAAAAAGCCCGCTAATTCAAACGGGCTTTTTAGCTTACGCGATAAGTTAAGCGATGGTCACTTTCTCATTCAGGTAAACATCCTGCACGGCGTTGATCAGCTTCACGCCATCGGCCATTGATTTCTTGAACGCCTTGCGGCCCAGAATTAGCCCCATGCCGCCCGCACGTTTGTTAATAACCGCCGTACGTACCGCATCCGCCAGGTCAGTTGCACCGCCTGCGGCACCGCCGGAGTTAATCAGGCCGGCACGGCCCATATAGCAGTTAGCCAACTGGTAGCGCACCAGGTCGATAGGGTTGTCGGTTGTCAGCTTGCTGTAAACTTTTTCGTCGGTGTAGCCAAAGTTTACCGCTTTATAGCCGCCGTTATTCTCCGCCATTTTTTGCTTCACGATATCGGCCCCGATAGTCGCCGCCAGGTGGTTAGCCTGCCCGGTTAAGTCGGCGCTGACATGGTAATCCACCCCGTCTTTTTTAAACGCGGAGTTGCGCAGATAGGCCCACAGCACGGTGACCAGGCCGAGTTCGTGCGCACGTTCAAAGGCGGCGGAGATCTCTTCAATCTGGCGGCGGGATTCCGGCGAACCAAAATAAATCGTGGCCCCGACAGCAACGGCCCCCATATTGAAAGCCTGCTCAACGCTGGCGTACAGCGTCTGGTCGTAGGTGGTCGGGTAGCTCAGCGTCTCATTGTGGTTAAGCTTCACCAGGAACGGGATGCGGTGGGCATAGCGACGGGAAACCGAGGCCAGCACGCCATAGGTCGAGGCCACACAGTTACAGCCCGCTTCGATGGCCAGCTCAACGATGTTTTTCGGATCGAAGTAGAGCGGGTTGGCGGCGAAAGAAGCCCCCGCCGAGTGCTCAACGCCCTGATCGACGGGCAGAATAGAGAGGTAGCCAGTCCCAGCCAGACGCCCGGTGTTGTACAGCGTCTGCATATTTCGCAGCACCGCAGGCGGGCGATTGTTATCCACCATCACTCTGTCAACATAATCCGAGCCGGGCAGATAAATCTGGTCTGCCGGAATAGTCATACAACGATGCTGTAACAAGCCGTCGGCATCTTTGCCAAGCAACTGCGCAATATCAGTCATAATACGCTCCCGTAAAGGCAGCGAGCCCCCTGCCCGCTGCGCATGAAGAATCCTGTTCTGCCGGGTCGAAAAAACCGGCCGCACTAATCCTGGTACCGAGTGAGGGGATTTGCCAGTTCGAGCGCACTTTTGCCTCCTTTCCAGGAGTAAAGCCAGGTGGCCACCCCGGCTATTTTTGCAATGGCGATCATAGAATCGACGCAAAGGTATTTAAAAGGTATTATTCATTGGTATGGTTAAGGCACACCCTACACCTGTCATGAAGGTCCTGAGCATGAAACGTACAACGATTAGCCTTTCGTTCATGATGTTTATGGAATGGTTTATCTGGGGCGCCTGGTTTGTGCCCCTGTGGCTGTTCCTCAACAAAAGTGGTTTTACCGCCGGTGAAATCGGCTGGTCTTACGCCTGCACCGCCATCGCTGCTATTCTGTCCCCCATCCTGGTCGGCTCGCTGACCGACCGCTTCTTTGCCGCGCAAAAAGTGCTGGCGCTGCTGATGTTCGTTGGCGCCGGGCTGATGTATCTCGCCGCCCAGCAAACGGAGTTTGTCTATTTCTTCCCGCTGCTGCTGGCTTACTCCCTCACCTATATGCCGACCATCGCGCTGACCAACAGCATCGCGTTTTCCAACGTCGACGACGTGGAGCGTGATTTCCCGCGCATTCGCGTGATGGGCACCATCGGCTGGATTGCCTCCGGGATCGTGTGTGGCTTCCTGCCGCAGATGATGGGCTTTAGCGATATCTCGCCAACCAACGTGCCGCTGCTGATCACCGCCATCAGCTCGGTCGCTTTAGGCGTGTTTGCGTTCTTCCTGCCGAACACGCCACCGAAAAGCACCGGCAAGCTGAGCCTGAAGGTGATGCTGGGCCTGGACGCGCTGGTGCTGCTGAAGGACAAAAACTTCCTGGTCTTCTTCTTCTGTTCCTTCCTGTTTGCGATGCCGCTGGCGTTCTACTACATCTTCGCCAACGGCTACCTGACCGAGGTCGGGATGCATAACGCCACGGGCTGGATGACGCTCGGCCAGTTCTCGGAAATCTTCTTTATGCTGGCGCTGCCGTTCTTCACCAAGCGCTTTGGTATTAAAAAGGTTCTGCTGCTGGGGCTGATCACCGCCGCCATCCGCTACGGCTTCTTTGTCTACGGCGACGCGTCGCACCTGTTCACCTACGGCCTGCTGTTCCTCGGCATTCTGCTGCACGGCGTGAGCTACGACTTCTACTACGTCACCGCCTACATTTACGTAGACAAGAAATCCCCGGTGTATATGCGCACCGCGGCGCAGGGGCTGATTACCCTTTGCTGCCAGGGCTTCGGCAGCCTGCTGGGCTACAGCCTCGGCGGTAAAATGATGGAAAAAATGTTTGCTTACTCCTCGCCGGTGAACGGCCAGACCTTTAACTGGGCGGGGATGTGGGGCTTTGGCGCAATAATGATTGCCGTCATCGCCGTGCTGTTCATGGTCTTCTTCCGCGAGTCGGACAAAGAGATTGCTGCCATCGCCGTTGCCGGTGATGAATCTGAAAAAGTATTAAAGGAAGCGTAATAATGGAAAATCGTATTCTGGGAGCCTTTTACGGCCAGATGTTAGGTGATGCGATGGGCATGCCGTCCGAACTGTGGCCGCGCTCGCGGGTAAAGGCCCATTTCGGCTGGATAGACAAATTCCTGCCGGGTCCGGCAGAAAACAACGCCGCCTGTTATTTTGCCCGCGCTAAGTTTACCGATGACACATCGATGGCGCTGGCGCTGGCCGACGCCATCATCGAGCACCACGGGGCTATCAACCCGGACGCCATTGGCCGCCATATTCTGGCGTGGGCTGAAGGGTTTGATGCGTTTAATAAAAACGTGCTCGGCCCGACGTCGAAAATAGCCCTGAATGCGATTAAACGAGGTACGCCGGTGAGCGAGCTGGAAAACAACGGCGTGACCAACGGGGCGGCGATGCGTGCCTCTCCCCTTGGCTGCCTGCTGCCCACGGCCAGTCTCGATGAATTTGTGGACGAGGTCGCGTTAGCGTCAAGTCCAACGCACAAATCGGATTTAGCCATTGCTGGGGCAGTTGTGATTTCCTGGGCTATTTCCCGCGCCATTGACGGCGCAAGCTGGGCAACAATTTGTGATGAACTGCCGTCCATCGCCCGCCACGCGCAGGAAAAACGCATCACGACATTTAGCGCTTCCCTCGCGGCACGCCTGGAATTAGCGCTGAGCGTGGCAAGAAAAGCGCGCGGCACCGAATCCGCCATGGAAGAGATTTACCAGCTGGTCGGCACGGGCACCAGCACCGTTGAGTCCGTTCCTGCCGCCATCGCAATGGTCGAACTGGCGAAGACTGACCCTAACCGCTGCGCCATCCTGTGCGCCAACCTCGGCGGAGACACCGACACCATCGGTGCGATGGCCACGGCTATCTGCGGCGCGCTGAACGGCGTGGAAAGCATCGATCCGGCGTTAAAACAGGAGCTGGATGAAGAGAACCAGCTCGACTTCACGCGCTACAGCCGCATCTTTATGGCCTACCGCCAGCAAAGAGAGGCCAGCTATGAAGCCAAATGAACTGCTGAGCAAGCTGCCCCTGCTTCAGGCTCAACGTCCGGTTTGCGTGCTCGGCTCGGCGGTGATTGACGTCATCGCCGACGCCTACGCCCTGCCGTGGCGAGGCTGCGATATCGAACTGCACCAGCAGGGCGTGAACATCGGTGGCTGCGCGCTGAACATCGCCATCACGCTTTCTCGTCTCGGCATCGACTCGCAGAACGCGCTGCCGATTGGCCAGGGGACCTGGGCCGACATTATTCACAACAGCCTGGAAAAACAGCACATCCGCAGCGAGATCCACACCGATGCGGGAGACAACGGCTGGTGCCTGGCGCTGGTCGAACCCGACGGCGAACGTACCTTTATGTCGTTTCGCGGCGTCGAGCATCAGTGGAATCAGGCCTGGCTTGACGGCCTGACCATCCCGCCAGGTAGCCTGCTGTCACTTTCTGGCTACCAGCTTGCCGGGCCGTGTGCGGAGCTGCTCGTTGGCTGGCTGGAGTCGCTGCAGGCAATTACGCCGTTCATCGACTTTGGCCCGCGTATTGCGGATATCCCGCAGCCGCTGCTGGCAAGGATTATGGCCTGCAAACCGATTGTTTCGCTCAACCGTCAGGAAGCGGCGATTGTTGCCGAATGGCTTGAGGTCGATCCTGAAAACATCGAAGCGATTTGCCGCGCATGGCAGACCCGCTACGCCAGCCCGCTGATCGTTCGTTTAGATAAGGACGGCGCGTGGTTTGCCGACGGCAATAGTATGGGGATCGCTGCGCCCTTCCCGACCAGCGTCGCGGATACCATCGGCGCTGGCGACAGCCACGCGGGCGGCACAATTGCTGGCCTGGCGGCAGGCTGGAGCCTGGAAGAAGCGGTCAGCCTCGGGAATGCGGTAGCCAGCTACGTGGTCGGCCACCGGGGCGGGGACTGCGCGCCAAAACTCGCGCAGCTGGAGCAAACCTTACTCCTCGCAGACGAAAACGTATAAGTCGCTGCGGCAGTGGCTGATGCTGTACTCGATGGGCCGGTTGTGGGGATCGAACGCCACCTGTTTGATGACCAAAACCGGCACTGGCGTTTCCAGTTTGATATGTGACTGGAATTCGCTGTCCGGCATTCGGGCGCTGACCCGGCTGCGCGTGCGCTGCGGAATAATGTTCTGGCTGCGGAAGTAGTCGTACAGCGAAACGCCAATCTCATCCGGGTCGGCAATCAGCCCGGTCGGCACGTAAGACTCTTCGATAGACACCGCATCTTCATCCACATAGCGAATGCGCTTGAGCAGAAAAACCTCGCTTTCCGCCGGGATCGCGAGCTGTTCCGCCACGTCTGCCGGGCATTTCACAACGCGTTTGTTCACCCACAGCGTATTTGGCTTTTTACCCCGGAGCACAACCTGCTGAGAAAACCCTCTCGCCTCTTTCAGCGAATACTCAAACGTCGCATTAATTTGCGTCCCGTAGCCGCGCGAGCGCGTCACCACGCCTTCATCTTCCAGCGCCTGCATCGCCTTGCGCACGGTAATTCGCGACACGCCCGTGAGCTGGCTGAGATCGCGCTCCCCCGGCAGGATGTTGCCCTGCGGCAACAGGCCCGCGCGCACGGCGTTTTTCACCGTTTCGACAAACTTGAGGTACAGAGGAGCGTTATCCGGGGCGGCAAAGCGCTGTTTGAGCTGTTCAACTAACTGGTGATGAGCCTGTTCCATGGTACGCAATTGTCCGGCAGGGAAGATGAAGCCAGTATAGTACCATTGGTATTATGCTGGCTAAAAACTTCTCGTTTAACCGACAGTTACCACCATTCGTGAAAATGATGCACCGGGCCAATGCCGTGCCCGACTTCCAGCGAATCCGCCTGCGCCAGCGCTTTAGACAACCAGATTTTTGCGGCAGCCACTGTTTGCGCCCAGTCATCATGGCGGGGGCGGAGCGCAGCCAGCGCGGCAGATAAAGTACAGCCGGTGCCGTGGGTGTTTTTTGTTTGCACACGCGGGGCGGTAAAACGCTGAACATCGTGGCGGGTAAACAGCCAGTCCGGGCTTTCTGCGTCGTCGAGGTGCCCGCCTTTCATCAGCACAGCTTCGCAGCCCATTGCCAGCAGCGCTTCACCCTGTTCGCGCATCTCTTTTTCACTGCGCGCATGGGGCGCATCCAGCAGCGCAGCCGCTTCCGGGAGATTGGGCGTGATCAGCGCGACATGCGGCAATAGCTTCCGGCGTAAGCTGTCCACCGCCGACGGGGCCAGCAGCGGATCGCCGCTTTTCGCCAGCATCACCGTGTCCAGTACCACGTTTGGAGCCTTATAGAACGCCAGCCGCTCTGCCACAGCTTCAACGATATCGGCCTCCGCCAGCATGCCGATTTTTGTGGTGTCGATGCGCACGTCGCTCAGGACAGAATCTAACTGCGCCGCCACAAACTCAGGCTCAATGCGGTAAACGGACTGCACGCCACGGGTATTTTGCGCCACCAGCGCGGTGATCACACTCGTGCCGTAAGCACCGAGTGCGGAGAAAGTTTTCAGATCGGCCTGGATCCCCGCCCCACCGCTTGGATCGGTTCCGGCGATGGTTAATGCGTTGATGCGTTTCATGCCAGCACCTCCGCGTTCAGCAGATAAAGGGCATCGAGGAAGGCTGGAGTAAAACTGCCCGGCCCGCAGCTGGCGGCGATGGCCTGCTCGCCGGCCAGCGCCATAAAGCGGCAGGCGCTGGCGACGTTATCCAGCCTGTCCCCTGGTAAAGCGCAGCACGCAGCCACCACGGCGGAAAGCGCGCAGCCGGTGCCGACCACACGCGTCATCAGTTCTCCACCGCCGGTCACGGCAAGCGTTCGCTCGCCGTCGGTGACGTAATCCGTTTCTCCCGTCACGGCAACCACCGCGCCGGTTTCGCGCGCCAGCTTTTGCGCCGCCGGAATAGCCGAAAGCGCATCATCGGTACTGTCCACGCCACGCCCTCCGGCCTGCTCGCCCGCTAACGCCATAATTTCAGACGCGTTTCCACGAATGGCGGCGGGTTTCAGTTGAATAATGTCGCGAGCAAAACGCGTGCGGAAAGCCAAACCACCCACGGCGACCGGATCAAGCGCCCACGGCGTTCCGGCGCTATTGGCGGCGTGAATGGCCGCCAGCATTGCCGTCGCCTGCCCGGAAGTCAGGGTGCCAATATTGACCAGTAGCGCACTGGCAAACCCGCTAAACTGCGCCGCTTCTTCGGCTTCAGTCACCATCGCCGGGGCAGCCCCAAGCGCCAGCAGCACGTTCGCGGTAAAGGTTTGCACTACGTCATTGGTCATACAGTGAACCAGCGGCGAATGCTGGCGGAGGTGGTGTAAAACAGAGACGGCGGTCGCGCCGGGTAGCAGGTCAGGTTGCATAACGGTAAGGCTCCTGTCCGGCGTGAAAGAAGGGACGCCGGACAGGCATCTGACTTCCCTACGCTGGCATTATCCAGATCAGGTGGTACGGGTATTTCTCAGCCTTCACAAAGAAGGGCACCCCGAGTCATTTGGTAAAACAATCTTCTGATATATCGCCAGCTTAAGGTAAGTGGCTCGTTAGCACAAGCCCGCCTGTCCGGCGTCCCTTCTTCACGCCGGACGGAGCAACGCATTATCTCACTTTTATACCAGTTTTATCACAGCGATTATCACAGCTAACAGGTTAGATTGTTTTCAAATATCTAGCCCTATCTAGCCGTAACTTGCTACCCTCCGGAGCAATAAGGAGAAAAACGCATGAACGCTTTAACATTTTATTTAAACCATCCTAAGGTTTGTGAGTGGATGTTTTTGATAGGTGTACTTACAAATAGACAAACCATGGAGAAGAGGAAAATGTACAGCAGACGCATTAACATGCGAGACATTATTAGCCTCGCATTGTGATAATTAATCGCTCATCTTAGAAATAAGATAATTACTGAACGCGCTACAGATAACCAACATATACCGAGCATCTTCTAAGGTTGGCTCCTCGCTATCATCCGTTAACGCATGACGTATTCCGCCTTGGTCACTTGTATATCCGTATAATTGTTGAAAGGCTCGTTTCATTGCAGGATGAATATGACCTTTATCCTCTATAGTTTTAAGACAATCTCCAAGAGTGCCTTTATCATTGCCGGAGATTTTTTTGCAGAGAGATTCAATAGCAGAGATAGATTCTTTAATTGAGTTTCTAAAATCAGGTTGTTCTCTGTTAGATAGCAAAGATAGCGCTCTATTAAAGTGTAATCTAGATGCATTAGTCCCAATATTCATTGCACCATCAATACTATCAATCTCTTCTGGTGATATAATCGGAGTTATGAGTTCATTGATTATCGAGTACCCTAGACACATCCTTTTGAAAATTTTATTGTAAGGTTCACTCAAAAATGGAGAAACACTTACTGTATATTCAACAAAATCTAATACCTCATGCCACTCTGCTAATCTAAAAAAGTCTTTCATGTATTCTTTTAAATCTTTATAGCTGCTTAATGGGTATTCAAAAATAGGCTCTTCGTCTGCGGGGAGATATAAAAAGCCACACCAGAACTCGGATATTATTTTGTGTGCAGCATGCTCAAAGTATTTCTTTATTAATAGCTCTGAATACAAGCAACTCCATAATGCTGTTCGAGTGTTTTCGTTTATTACTTCGACTTGAAGAGTGTCCTCAACTGCAACATGTCCATATCTTTGAGAGAACGGTCTAGCCATCGCTTATGTGCCTTATCGCTGTGTTAGTTATGAAGCGTTTAACGCCAGTCAAGTCCATCAATGATATGGCATACAACCGATAGAGGGAAGGTGTGGAGATATCGTCTTGTTATCCCCGTACCAGTTTTCTCATGACCTATCACTTGTTGAAGGTGAGTAATGTCATTCATCCAACCAGAGGCCGCAGTGACAACGCTATGTCTGAAGCTGTGGACAATACGCCGTTGATTTTGGATATCCCTGTATGGGATGTGTAAAGCGTCCCTAACATCGGACAACACCTTACCAATCTTAGCCATGTTACTTCCTGCCACTTCTGGAAACAGCTTATCAAGCTTACCTGCAACAAACTCTAAGAAGCCCAAATCAATTAGATGCTGATGCAAAGGAACCTGTCTCACTGCGTTATCGGTCTTCCCTTCTTTGATTAGAAGATAGTGACGATTGCTATCATCATCAAAGCACACTTGGGATGTGGTGAGAGTGGCTAGCTCTCCCCTTCTGGCTCCAGTGTATGCAAGCAATAAGATAATCCATTTAAGCCAATCCTGTTTAGCCTCTTCGATTGCATACCTAACCAAAGATTTCATTTCGCTATTAGTGTAAGCCCCATATCTAGCAGACGATGGCGGGGCTGTTACGCCGTCAGTAGGAGCTACTGAAAGAACGCCTTTATCCTCAGTGAGATATGTTTTGAACAGGGATTTATAGATTTTAAGATGCTTATGGATTGCCTCAGTTCCTAACAAATGCTCCTCAGGGATGTCATCACAGGATAGGAGTTGCTCGATTGTCATTGAGCGGTATGGCTGAACAACACGTTTAGGGAGGCCAGTAACAGCTTCCATAACATGTTTGATGTCTTGCCTTGTGATACTTCTTACGTCCCTCTCTGCGTCCAATACAGTTAACATCACCTCCATGTAACGCTCATTAGCGCAATGAATTGCCGCCGTCCAAGATTTCCCCTTGTCCTTAACGTACCGCCCCCAAGCCTCCCCTAAAGTGAGTACGCTTCTATCCCAGTCGGTTACATCCACACTGTTTGTTGGCGCTGCAATGGTGGGCTTTATATACAAATCCGGTGAAACTCTTGCAGCCCTATAGAGCATTCTGGTTTGGGTGAGTTCTTCCATCTGGCTAGATAGCTTTTCCGGGGGACATGCCCCCGCTTTCACATTAAGCATGGAAGGCATTAAAGCTATCATCAATGTATTAGCTTCCCTGTGGCTATCCGTACCAAGGGAACGTCTAAACATTTTGCCGTCTGGCAAACAGAATTGAACGTAGTAAATCGAATGGCGGAGGAAGGTATAACGAATGCACTTAGTAATCAAAATCAACACAGCCTCTGTCTCAGTGATGAAAATCAAGTAGACAGAAGAATGATTAACCATATGAAATACATAGATATTTAACACCCTACGCTGGCATTATCCAGATCAGGTGGTACGGGTATTTCTCAGCCTTCACAAAGAAGGGCACCCCGAGTCATTTACAGCAATATGTTGTGATTAATGCAGGTCATTAATCCGTGAAGAGAATGGTAATCCTGGCGGGAAGCCTTGTAAACGGCAAAAGCAGCGCTTTGTGGATTGTAGGTAGCGAGTTGTATTTGCGCCTGCTTAACTTAAGGGCGATTTGGTGAAGGAATTATCTCGCCGAATTTAACTGCCTCTGCCTATTTTCATTCCACAACCCCCTTCATAATCGGACTTTCAAACGTAAGTCTTTCGCCCCGATTGTAACAGCCGTGTAAGCGCCCAGGCACCTGTACAAGTGATGAATGTGAACGGCCTGTTTTCGCCATTTTAAACACTCTCAACTAAGAATTTTCTTATGATTTAGATCAAGGATTGCATTGTCACATTCCGGGATAGTTCACCGCCGTTATCAGTGCACTCAATAATGCACTGGAACGTTCAATTTATTTATGGTGAGAGAAAAATGAAATTCGTTAACGTTAGTCAATCACTGGCCGTGGTGTTGAGTATTTTCGTGTTTTCGGCTTCTGCCCGGGCCGATATGGTGAGTGATTTCTATAACAGCATGGTGAATAAAACGATTACCTGGCAGAACGCCAATGCACGTTTTGAAAGTATGGATGCAACGCAACAGCAGGCTGTGCGAGATTATGACCACGCCCATAATACAAACTTTACGAGTGATTTTGTGAGTGGGATTACCACCACGCCGCATCTGGATGCCCCACATTCTATCGTCGCCAGCACACTTACGCCGTCAAAGACGACGGTTGTGGACCCGATAGTACCGCCCACAATGGACAAGGGTAGACACCTGGACAGCACGGCAACAGATGCCGACCGCCAGGCAGCCAAAGATAAAGCGATGGTCGAATACGTTCAATCCCACGTTAAAAACGGTGTGGATGGTAAAAACGGAACAGATGGTATCAACGGCAAAAATGGCCTGGTGACCACTGAAACGAAACTCGATACGGCAACGCAGGCGCGCGTTTCCACTAACGCTAACAATATTTCTTTAAATACTGAACACGCAGAAAATAATACCCGCCTGATTCAGGACAACAGCCAGTCGATAGGCAAATTAAATAACGCATTCTCTGCATTAAAAGATGAAGTTAACCATAATCAAAAAGAGGCCAACGCGGGTATTTCTGGCGCGATGGCAATGAGCAATATACCGCAGGTTATGAATAATCAAACCGTGGCTATAGGGGCAGGTATTGGCGGCTATGAAGGCGAAAATGCTTTAGCCGTGGGCGCCTCTACACGTATCGGAAATACTGTTGTTGTGAAAGCCACCGTCAGTGACGATACGGAAAACAATGTGGGTTACGGCGCGGGGTTATCTGTAGGCTGGTAAGTTTTTCCAGGCAACATTTACTTCGCTAAAACCACTGCTAAGCTCTATTTCAGCGCCTTTTCAAAGGCGCATTTTTGGCAGTCGGGGCTTTGGCCCGGCAGGGAATGAGCAGAAAAACACAGTGGTCAGATAACAATATGAAATATATTATTTTACTCATCATTATTATTTCAGTGGTCTATGTGCATTACCGCGGCAAGATTCGTTTTCGTTTCTGGCGGCAGCTGTCGGACCATTCCACGTTTACCGCCCCGCTTAACGGTTTTATGTATCTTTTCTCCAGGGTGCCGAATACGCCCTATTTAACACCGGAAACCTTTCCCGAGCTGACAAAGCTGCGGGAAAACTGGGAAGTGATCCGCGACGAAGGTATGCATCTGCAACAAATGGAGCAGATAAAAGCCGCAGAAAAATTTAACGACGCCGGTTTCAACTCCTTCTTTAAAACGGGCTGGAAGCGCTTTTACCTGAAATGGTATGAAAACGCTCACCCGTCGGCCAGCATACTGTGCCCGAAAACCACCGAACTGCTGCGCACCATTCCGTCCATCAAAGCTGCGATGTTCGCCACCCTGCCCGACGGCAGCCGCCTGCCGAGGCACCGGGACCCGTACGCCGGTTCGCTGCGTTTTCACCTTGGGCTTGCGACCCCGAATGACGATCGCTGCTTCATTGAAGTGGACGGGAAACGCTATAGCTGGCGGGACGGCGAAGGCGTACTGTTCGATGAAACCTATATTCACTACGCGGAAAACACCAGCGGCGAAAATCGCCTGATTTTGTTCTGCGACGTGGAAAGACCGATGCGCTACCGCTGGGCTCAGGCGGTTAATCACTGGCTGGGGCGTAACCTGATGAGCGCCGCGTCGGCACCTAACGATGAAAACGACCGTATCGGTGGTATCAACCGTGCATTCCGCTACATCTATCAGATTCGTATCGTCGGCAAGAAGCTGAAAAGCTGGAATAAGACGGTGTACTACATCGTGAAATGGTTCCTGTTCGGCGGGATTGCCGTGCTTATCTGGCAGGCGTTTTAAGCAAAAAATCGGGCCTCTTAAAAGAGGCCCGATTTCAAACGAATTACCGCAGTTGACGCTGCAGGCGGCGCGTATCAAAGCTCAGGGATGTCGCCCCTAGCGCAGAGATTTGCAGCAGGCCCGACGCAATCATCAGGTTCTTCAGGAAGTGCAGCACGGTGTTCTGGTCAGCAAAGTTGTGGTGGAAAAACACCGCAGTCGCCACGGTGAACACGGCCAGCAGCGCCGCAACCAGCCGGGTGCGGTAACCCACCAGCAGCAGGACGCCGCCCCCGACCTCAGCCAACAGAGCAATAAGATACCCCAGTAACGGGAATGGCAGTCCTACCGATGCGATATAGCCCTGCGTCGCCTCAGGTGCAGCAATTTTCCCCAACCCGCTGACGATAAAAATCGCGGCAATCACAATGCGACCCACGGTCGCGAAATTAGTAGCGTATCTGTCCATTCGGATTTCCCGTTAAATTAACTGGTGCCCGGCCGTTATCAGGCCAGCGACGCAATCTGGTTTTTCGCATCTGCAATTGCGGCACTTTTCGCTTCGTCGCCACGGCCCAGGTTTTCTGCGCGGATAATGGTCACGTCGGTCAGGCCAATAAATCCCAGCACCGCTTTCAGATAGGATTCCTGATGCTCCAGGAATGCCGCCGGGCTGTCACCGGTGTACTGACCGCCGCGAGAAGAAGCGATAAACACTTTTTTGCCTTTTGGCAGCAGGCCTTCCGGGCCGTTGGCGCCGTACTGGAAGGTGCGTCCAGCCACACAAACGCGGTCGATCCACGCCTTAAGCTGGGATGGAATAGAGAAGTTGTACATCGGCACGCCAATGACAATCACATCCGCGGCGAACAGGTCGTCAATAAACGCCCCACCGGCAGCGAGATCTGCACCCAGCTCAGCGTCGGTCACTTCTGCGCCCTGGAAAGCGGCAATGTGCTTGTCCGACAGGTGCTGAGCCGGGGACTGCACCAGGTCGCGGTAAATAACGGTGGCACCGGGGTGCAGCGTTTTCTGGCGGGCAACAATCTCCGCCGACAGCTGGCGGCTGACGGAATAACCGCCCAGAACACTGGTATCAATATGCAGGATAGTCGACATAGTTTTAGCCTCTGAAATGGAGCCTGGTTTAGGGGATAAGCGCGTTAAGAGTTTTTTTAAAGCCGTTAACATAGGTGTGCTCAATCTTTAAGATTCGCTGAACATGGCTGCCACTATGCCACCGCCTTTCCCACCCGAATAGCCGTTATATTTCGATGCAATCCATCGCCCTGACCGATACATCACCGCCAATGACAAAGCCTTACCGAAGGGCTATATTGCGCTTCATCCCTTCACTGCCACGCAGGAATCACAATGCTGGACGGTATTTCGCTGGACCAACTTCGCACGTTTATTGCCGCCGTCGATGAAGGCAGCTTCTCTGCGGCCGCCCGCAAGATGTACCGAGCCCAGTCGGTGATCAGCGATTTGATTAAGGGGCTGGAAGCCCAGATCGGCGTGCAGCTGTTCGACCGTTCCGGCCGCTACCCAAAGCTAACGCCTGAGGGGGAAGTGCTGCTGATCGACGCCCGCTGCATTGTTTCTGGTGTTGATTTTATGAAGGCGAGAGCGCGCGGTATGTCGTCCGGGCTGGAATCGGAACTCTCGGTGGTGGTGGACGTTTTCTTCCCGCTGGAGGCGATGACGTCGGCAGCCAAAGCCTTCCGCGAACAGTTTCCCGGCACGCCGCTGCGCCTGTTTGTTGAGGCGCTGGGCGGCGGCTACAAACCGGTGCTTAACGGCAGTGCAGGGATTGGCATTCTGGGCTCACTGCCTGATATGCCGGCCTCGCTGACCGGGGAACGTCTGACCGGCGTTTCGCTGGTGATGGTGGCCGCGCCCGATCACCCGCTGGCGCAGTTCGAAGGCATGGTGCCAAAAGCGGAGCTGACCAAACACGTTCAGCTGGTGCTGACCGACCGCTCGGAGCTTTCCAAAGGGAAAGAGTTTGGCGTGATGTCGCCTTCCACCTGGCGGCTGGGCGATCTGCTGGCCAAACACGCCTTTTTGCTCGACGGCCTCGGCTGGGGCAGCATGCCGTCACACGTTGTCGAACGGGATATTCGCGAGGGGCGGCTGGTGCGGCTGAGCATTGAGGATGTTCCGCCGGGCGGGCTCGCGCTGCCGATGTTTGGCGTCTACCCGATTGCCTCCCCGCCCGGCCCGGCCGGTCGCTGGCTGATTGAGCGGCTTAAAAACCTCTGCCCGGCAAAACTGGCCGCCAGTTCGCCCAAAACTAGCGGCGAATAAACAACCGGTGAGTCATCCTCGCCTCACCGGAAACGGCCTGAAATCCAGCCGCTTCATAAAAACGAAAGGCGTGTTCGGGAGCATGGGTGTTATAAAAATCAAACCAGTGCTCTCCGCCGGCAATCAGGGCCTTCAGCAGTTGCTGCCCTACCCCTTTCCCCCGCCAGGCAGGGCTAAGGTAAAGGTGTCGAATACGCCCCGCGCGCTCATCGCCTGAAAACGGGTCGCGATTCAGCCCACCAATACCGACCAGTTCTTCACCAGCAAAGACACCCAGTAGTTTTTCACCAGGGAAGTCAAAACGGTTTTCTCCGCTAAGCCAGTTTGCTTCAAGGCGGCGCAGCATATTGTAATGTTCCTCAATGCTTTGCGCTTTGAGTGAGGCAAAGCCTTTGTTATCCGGCGTCACCAACATTATTCGTAGCACAGTTATCCCTCCCATTAATCCCACTGCTAGTCGCTATCAATATCCAGCAGGTTATTTAAAGCATGAGCTCGCAGCTCGTTGACTTTACTGATGCTTTTATCCGGCGAGGAGCGAATTACCTCGCGCGGATCGTTAATCAACACGCGGCCATGGCTGTCGACTAAAAATTGCAGGTCGTCGATATGCAATTCATGATTTTTCAGCTTGTTAATAATGGCATTACAGTCCGCCAGCACGTTTTGATTGAATTTCTTATCATCCGGCAGGCTTTTCTTATTATTCACGATATCTTCGGAATCAAAAGCGTTGTGGATATAGTCTTTCTCCACGCCGACGCTACCGCCATGTTTGACCAGGGCATGGGCATCCACCACGGGGAAGCCGAGATGTTTAAGCTGTTTCGTGGTTTCAAGTTCTTTCAAAGCGTACTGTTCTGCCGAAATGGTGCCGGTGGTGCCGGGTCTGAACAGACATATGCATTTGCGAGGATCCTGCCGTGAGTGAAAGACATCTTTTTGACTTCCCGCGCCGATCTTCTGCCCCAGCGACAGCACATCCTGAAACGCCGTGGCCGGTGCCTGTACATTCGATGCAGGCAAGTGCCGCCCCTGGGCTGCACTATTTGAAACGGTATACATGATTGACTCTCCTCTGCGGCACAATGCCGCGCGATAGCAAAGCCCTTGAGTGGCTCTGGCAGCCCGCAGGTTCCCGTCAGCCCTGCCCAGGCATCTTTCGTAACCAGAAAAATTCCCGCAGCCCCATTCCAAACGCTATGAGATCGATTATCATTCCCTTCCTAAAATTTCCCGTTCTGAAGGTCATCCATGTTCACAGTGTTTACCGCCAAAGCTCGCTGGCTGCTCGCCGCCGTTGCCCTGCTGAGCTTCGCCGCCCAGGCCGCCCCGATTGTTGTTACCGACGTAGCGGGCCGGGAAGTGACGCTGCCCCATCCGGCAAAGCGTGTGATGCTGGCCGATGCCCGAGCCCTGCTGGCGCTGAATATTATCCACCCGAAGGATCCGCTGGAAAACATCATTGCCTGGGATAACTCGCTGAAGACCAAAGCGCCTGACCTGGCGGACGCCTATGCGCGAAAATTCCCGCAGGTGAGCAAAATCACGATGTTTGAAAACCCGTACTACACGGATTTCAGCGTTGAAAACGCGGTCACCTTACAGCCTGACCTGATCATTTTTGACATCGGTGTACTGGCCAAGCTGAAGAACAGCGGCGTGCTGAGTAAGCTGGAAAAAGTGGGCATTCCGGTGCTGATTATCGACTTCCGCCAGCAGCCGTTGACCAACACCCTGCCAAGCATCGAGCTGCTGGGTAAAGTGTTTGATGAGCAGAAAAACGCCGACGCGTTTATTCAGCATTACCAGCAGCGGATGAACCTGGTACGCGAGCGCGTAGCCACGCTGAAACCTGAGCAGCGCCCGAGCGTGTTTATTGAGCGCGCGGCAGGCATTCGCGGCGACGAATGTTGCCAGACCTTCGGCAAGGGCAGCTACGGCCAGTTTATTGATACCGCCGGTGGCAACAATATTGGCAGCAAACTGTTCCCGGAAATGAGCGGCCAGGTGAATACCGAGCAGGTGATCACCAGCAACCCGGACTTTTACCTGATGACCGGAGCCGACTGGAACCGCGGTAACCGTTCGCCAAAAGCCGTGCCGTTAGGCTATATGGCCGATAAAGCCGTGGCCGAACAAAAGCTCAAAGGGCTGATGAACCGTACCGGCATTAACGTGCTGACGGCGGTGAAGGAGAAGCGCGTGATGGCAATTTATCATCAGTTCTACGACTCTCCGCTGAACTATATTGCGGTAGAAGCCATCGCGAAATTTCTGCACCCGGATCTGTTCAAGGACATCGACCCGCAGGCCGATATCGAGCAGGTTCATAAGCAGTTCACCGCATTGGACTACAGCGGCGTGTTCTGGGTCACCCCATAAAGTAAAAACAATCCGGGCTGAATCCAAAGCCCGGCCATCCGATTCGCCGAGCGCTAAGTCCATTGCTCGGTTTTTTTTGCTTACTTTTTGTCTTATTCCGAATTATTGCTTAACAAAACTATTTACTTGAAAATAATTATCATTAAGATTGTCATTTCTAAAAAATACACATAACAGCAAACCAACGTTGTAAAGGAATGATGATGCGCCCCCTTTTTCGTGTCTCTCTTCTGGCAAGCGCTATAGCATTTGCGCTGCCAGCGCTCGCCGCAGATAACACTCAAACAGATAAAGCTCCCGCAGATAAAAAAGCTGACGACATTACCGTCGTCGGCAACTGGCTGGATAACCCGGACACCAGCACCGTGCTGCTTAACCACCCTGGCGCTCGCTCGATCGTGACCGATCAGCAGCTTCGTGAACAAGGCTCAGAGACGGTAGCAGATGCGCTGAAAGGCATTCCTGGCGTCCAGGTGCGTGACAGCAACGGCACCGGCGGCAGCGACATTTCGCTCAACGTTGGCGTGCGCGGCCTGACTTCACGTCTGTCACCGCGCTCCACCATCCTGATGGACGGCGTGCCTTTGGCGGTGGCGCCTTACGGCCAGCCACAGCTTTCCATGGCACCGCTGGGCATCGGTAACATTCAGTCCGTGGACGTGGTTCGCGGCGGCGGCGCGGTGCGCTATGGGCCGCAAAACGTCGGCGGCGTGATTAACTTTGTCACTCGCGACATTCCTAAAGAATTTGGCGGCACCGTCAGCGCGCAGACCCAGGGCGCCAGCCACGGCGGCCTGAAGACGCTGACCAGCGCGTCCGTGGGCGGCACGTCCGATAACGGTTTTGGCGCAGAACTGCTTTACTCCGGCCTGCACGGCCAGGGCTACCGGGACAGCAACGACAATACCGACATCGACGATTTCATGCTGAAGACCAAGTACAACTTCACCGATCGCGATGAGCTGCAGGCTAACTTCCACTATTACGATGCCAAAGCCGGGATGCCGGGTGGCCTGAGCAGCGCTCAGTACGCCGCTAACCCGTTCCAGTCCACGCGTCCGTGGGATCAGTTTGAAGGCCGCCGCAAGGATATGTCCTTCAAATATAAGCACACCGAAGACGATAAAAAGCTGGAAGTCCTGACCTACTTTACCGACAGCTATCGCGGCAGCGATATTGCCCAGAAGTCCGGAGATAAAGGCCTGTACCAGATGGGCTCTTTCCCACGCCATTACACTACCTGGGCGGTGGAGCCAACCTACTCGCAGCTGTTCCGCTTCTGGGATATGTCTCATGAAGTTACCCTGGGCTATCGCTATCTCAATGAGACGGCCGATGAGAAGGCCTATCGCTCCGGCTCCTACGATCCGAATAAAACTTTCGCGATGCCGGACGCCTCGACCTACTATCAGCACACCTACGGCGGCACGGCGGCCAACGCATTCTATATTGATGACGCCATCAACGTTAGCGACTGGACGATTACGCCAGGTCTGCGTTATGAAAGCATCAAAACGCACATCAGCGATGAATTTAATAAGATCGATCGCCAGAAAACTTACAGCCAGCCGCTGCCTTCCCTGAGCGTGATGTACCACCTGACGGACTCCTGGAAACTGTTTGCCAACGCCAGCACCTCCTTCGGCAGCATGCAGTACTTCCAGCTGACCAAAGGCGGGAACGGTAGCCAGCCAGCGCCAGGCCTGACGCCTGAAAAAGCGCATACCTATGAGTTCGGTACCCGCTACGACGACACGGTGATCAAAGCCGAAGCGACGCTGTTCTATATCGACTTCAACGATCAGCTGCAGTACATCAGCAATACGGTAGGCTGGACCAACCTGGGTGCCACCAAGCATCAGGGGATTGAACTGGCGCTGAATTACGATCTGAGCGAGCTGAACCGCGCGCTGGACGGCGTGAGCGTGTACACCACTTACACCTATACCAAAGCGACAACCAACGACGGTGATTTCGCAGGGAAAGATCTGCCTTATTACTCCCGCCAGGTTTATACCGCAGGGACTCGCTATGCGACCGGCAACTGGGTATGGAATCTGGACAGCTTTGCTCAGTCCAAGCAGCGCTCTCCGGGCACCGGCTCAACTTATGTCACCGACGAAAGCGCCGACGGACAACTGGGTAATATCGCAGGCTACATGGTGTGGAATATGCGCGGCGAGTATGACTTAGGGCCGTCAATGTCTCACTTGAAGCTCGGCGCAGGGATTAAAAACCTGTTCGATCAGCGGTATTACACTCGCTCCAGCGACAATAACTTCGGTAAATACGTAGGCGAGCCTCGCACCTTCTTCGTGCAGGCTTCGATGGCGTTCTGATAACGACCCTCACCCTAACCCTCTCCCTAAAAGGGAGAGGGGATAAAACGGTGTTTCTCCCCTACCTTCAGGGGAGGATGAAGGGATAATGCGGTATTTCTCCCTCATCTTCCGGGGAATTTTTCCCCCTCTCCCTTTGGGAAGAGGGCCGGAGTGAGGGGAAAATTACGCCAGATCCCCGCCGTTACTCGCAATCACCTTCTTATACCAGTAGAACGACTTCTTCGGCGTACGCGCCAGCGTCCCCTGCCCTGCATCATCACGATCGACATACACAAAGCCGTAGCGTTTACTCATCTCACCGGTTGACGCTGAAACCAGGTCAATGCAGCCCCATGAGGTGTATCCCATGACCGGAATACCGTCTTCAATCGCCTCGCCCATCGCTTTAATGTGTTCCCGCAGGTAGCTGATGCGGTAGTCATCGTCGATTTCTCCGTCAGCGTTCACCTCATCTTTCGCACCCAGCCCGTTTTCGACCAGGAACAGCGGTTTCTGATAGCGGTCGTACATCATGTTCATAGTGATACGCAGGCCGAGAGGGTCGATCCCCCAGCCCCACTGGCTGAAAGTAATGTGCGGATTCTTGAGCGATTTGATGATATTCGCAGGGTTGGTGTTCCCCTCGTTCATATCTGCCGAAGCACAGCGCGAGGCGTAATAGCTAAAGGAGACAAAATCGACGGTGTTCTTCAGGATCTCGTCGTCGCCAGGCTCGGTGACAATCTCAATTCCTTTCTCACGGAACATTCGCGCCGCATAAGCGGGATAAGCGCCGCGAGCCTGCACGTCAATAAAGAACAGATTCTCGCGGTCTTTCTCCAGCGCCGCCCAAACGTCCTCCGGCTTGCAGCTGTACGGATAGAAGTTCCCCCCCGCCAGCATGCAGCCAACCTGATTTGCCGGGTTAACTTCGTGGGCGATTTTAGTGACCAGCGCGCTGGCCACCAGCTCGTGGTGCGCGGCCTGGTACATCACCTGCTCTTTATTATCGCCTGTCTCAAAGACCAGTCCCGCACCGGAGAACGGGCTATGCAGCATGATGTTGATTTCATTGAAGGTCAGCCAGTATCTCACCAGACCGTCGAACGCCTCAAAGCAGGTGCGTGCGTAGCGGCTGAAAAACTCCACCATTTTGCGGTTACGCCATGAGCCGTATTCCTGCACCAGATGCATCGGCACATCAAAGTGACACAGCGTCACCAGCGGTTCGATGTTGTATTTCTTGCACTCGGCAAACAGGTCGCGGTAGAACGCGATCCCTTCCGGGTTCGGCGTCGTTTCGTCCCCTTTGGGAAATATACGGCTCCACGCAATGGAGGTTCGGAACACGGTGAAGCCCATTTCAGCCAGCAGCGCGATGTCGTCTTTATAGCGATGGTAAAAATCTATGGCTTCGTGGCTCGGGTAAAATTCATCGCCGCGCAGCGCAAACCGCTTTTCCACCCCGAGCTTTACCCCGAGGCGGTTGTCGCCATGGGGGATCATATCGACGGTGCTTAGCCCCTTGCCGCCCGCCTGATACGCGCCCTCAGCCTGATTAGCCGCGATTGCGCCGCCCCACAAAAATCCTTTTGGAAAAACTGTCTCAGCCATGCTTACCTCTGCTTAAAGTGTTTTTACTGCATTATCTGGTCGTACCAACGCCGCACTGCTGCCCTGCTCTTTGGCTTTCACGTCCTCCACGGGAATATCTTCAAAGCCGAGAATAAGCGTAGTAATAAACGACAGCACCACGGCCAGAATCATCACCGCTACCACCCAAACGATGCTCATCGGGTTGGCGGGATCGAAGAACTGCACGCTGGTGAATAGCCCCGGCGAGGCCATGGAATGGCTGGCCAGCCCGCCGATACCGGCAACGGCACCGCAAATAAAACCGCTGATAAGGCAGGCAACCAGCGGGCGCTTCAGCCGCACCGCGACGCCGTAAAGTGCAGGTTCAGAAATACCCGCCACGATTGCCGACGCGGCGGCTGCAAGCGCCGTCTGCCGCAGTTCAGGGTTTTTCGTCCGCCAGGCGACGGCCAAAGATGACCCGCCGAGGGACAGGTTAGCGCCAATTTCCGACGGCATAACCATGCCCTCTTTGCCCGTTTCGGCGATGGTTTGAATGATTGTTGGCGTAAAGACGCGGTGCATGCCGGTCATCACCAGCAGCGGCCAGATAGCCCCCATGATGGCGACGGAAAGCCAGCCCAGATAGCCGTGTACGGTGTACACCAGCGAAGAGATCCCGCTGCCAATCCAGATACCCACCGGCCCAATCAGCAAAATCGCTATCGGCGCGGAAACCAGCACGATCAGCATCGGCTTGAGGAAGTTTTTGGTCACCGCTGGCGTGATACGATCCACCCCTTTTTCGATGTACGACAGCAGCCAGGTCATTACCAGCGCTGGGATCACCGTATAGGTGTATTTCACGGCGGTAACGGGGATGCCCATAAAATCAACCGCCTGCCCCTGGGCCGCCTTTGCCATCAGATCAATAAAGGCCGGATGCACCAGCACCCCGGCGATAGCAATCGCCAGCGACATGTTGGTTTTAAATTTCACCGCGGCAGAAGCCGCCACCATCACCGGCAGGAAGAAGAAAGCGCCGTCGCCGATGAGGTTAAGAATGATTAGCGTCGAGGAGGTCGTTTCAAATACCCCGGTCATGGCGAGGATCATCGCCAGCAGCTTCACCATCGAGCCGCCGATAATCGCCGGGATAAGCGGCGACATAGTGCCAATCAGCGCATCCAGGATGCCTGCCCCGATGCGTTTCAGGGTCAGTTTGCCTTTTGTCACCGCCAGCGGCCTGTCGCCTGCCCCTTCGGGGAGATGTTTCAGCACTTCAGCGTAGGCCTGGGACACCGTGTTGCCGATAATGACCTGGCATTGCTGGTCGTTTTTAACCACGCCCAACACGCCGGAAATGGCCTTCAGCCGGGCGCCGTCCACCCTTGCATCGTCCTGTAATACAAAGCGCAGGCGCGTCATGCAATGGGTTACCGCCACCACGTTTTCCGCGCCGCCTAAAGCCTCAACAATCTGTCGGGATACTGCCTCGTACTTGTTAGCCATGAGGTGAAACTCTCTTGTTATGATTTTGTAGGTAACCGGTTCCACACAATCATGTGTAGTTTAAAATAAGATCACAATAACTATTTTTATGAAGATCGTTTTTTGTGATTCAGCTCGAAATACAGGCCACGCTGCGCCCTGGCCGCGAAAAGTGTAAAATGGTCAGAAATGACGAACTTACGAGAAGCCTTTATGTCGACGATGCAGGAAGTGGCGAAAAAAGCAGGCGTATCAAAGGCGACCGTTTCGCGCGTGTTGTCAGGCAAGGGCTACGTGAGCGAGGCCACTAAAACGCAGGTGTACCAGGCCATTCAGGAAACGGGGTATCGCCCCAATCTGCTGGCACGCAATCTGGCGACCAGTAAATCAGGCTATATCGGCCTGGTGGTAACCAACACGCTGTACAGCGGAAATTATTTTAGCGAACTGCTTTCCCAGGCCGCCCTAAAGCTGGAAGCCAGCGGGCGTCAGCTGATTCTGGTCGACGGCAAACACAGCGCCCAGGAAGAGCAGGCCGCCGTGCAGTTTCTGCTCGATTTGCACTGCGACGCGGTGATCATTTACCCGCGATTTTTGAGCGTGGATGAGATGGATGCGCTGATTGAGCAGCATAAGCAGCCGATCATGGTGATGAACCGCAAGCTGCGCAAACATCAGAGCCACTGCATTTGCTGCGATCACAAAGGCTCCAGCTTCAAGGCCACGCGCTACCTGATTGACCAGGGCCATCGGGATATCGCCTTTATCACCGGCGTCCTCGACTCCCCCACGGCGAGAGAACGCCTGTCTGGCTACCGCGAAGCGCTGGAACAGGCCGGGCTGCCGGTCCGGGACGAGCTAATCGCCACCGGAAAATGGACGCCTGCCAGCGGGTCTGCGGCGGTAGAAACGCTGCTCTCAGCGAAACAGGATTTTAGCGCCCTGGTCGCCAGCAACGATGACATGGCTATCGGCGCTATCAGCAGGCTCAACCGGGCGGGCCTGTCGGTGCCAGGCGATGTGTCGATTATTGGCTTTGATAATGTCCCGACCGGGGCTTTTCTCTCCCCGCCGCTGTCGAGCGTGAAAGAGCCGGTGAGCGAGATGATCCATGAGGTGATTAACCGTCTGACGGCGATGCTGGACGGCGGCTATTTCTCACGGGATAACTTGTACAGTTCGGAGATGATCGTGCGGGATTCTGTGGCGAAAGGGCCGTATTTTCAACCAAAATAAGGTAAAAGAAAAAGGAGCGAAATTCGCTCCTTTTCTGTCATTAAACGCGGCTACCGAACACCGCTTCTAAGGCAAAGGCAGCAATTAGCCCATCCTGCTCTTTCGTGGCCCCCGACACGCCAATTGCGCCAATAACCACGCCTTCAGCGTTGCGCAGCGGGATACCGCCGTCAATGCCGACCAGCCCACCGTTGCTGTTTTCCAGCGAATACGCCGGGCCGTTCGGGTGCAAATTAGCGCCGACATCTTCGCTGTTGGCCTGGAACAGCACCGCCGTCCGCGCTTTGCGCATAGCGATATCAATGGTGGCCAGGAATGTGCCGTCCATGCGGGCAAAGGCCGTCAGGTGGCCGCCGCTGTCCAGCACTACCACGGAAACCGGCGGGAAGCTGTGGGTCTCCACCGCCGTTTTTACGCTGGCGATCAGCGCTTCTGCAAGAACTAAACTGACTGTCACGATGAAAACCTCAGTGCGCTAACGGGGGATGTTTTTTGGCGTCAATAACCGCCCAGGTGTGGATCAGCAACCCGAAGACCGCCAGAATTGCGCCCACCCAGCCGGTGGACTCCCAGCCAAAGCCTGCGGAAATAGTCACCCCGCCAAGCCAGGCACCTAACGCGTTAGCGATGTTAAACGCCGAGTGGTTCATCGCCGCCGCCATAGTTTGCGCGTCACCGGCAACGTCCATCAGGCGAATTTGCAGCACCGAGGAAAGTGACACCATCGTGCCAACCAGCATCACGGTGACCGCCCCCAGCCACGGATAGTGCGAGGTGTAAACGTAAGCGCTGAGCACCAGAATCGCCCAAATCAGCAGCAGGCGAACGGTTTTCTCCAGCCCGCGATCTGCCAGGCGGCCGCCGACGATATTGCCGACAATCATGCCGAGGCCGAACATCGACAGGATCACCGGGATCATGCCTACCGACTGATGCGCCAGCTCCAGCATGGTAGGCTTCACATAGCTGAAGACTGAGAACATTCCGCCGCTGCCAATCGCGCCGATAGCCAGCGTCAGCAGCACCTGCTTGCGGGTCAGCGCGGTCAGTTCACGCAGCGGACTGGCGTCTTTATCTCCGGCATGCCAGGGCACCCAGGCCCGAACCAGAATCAGCGTCAATACCGCCAGGCCACCGACGATGGCAAACGCGCTGCGCCAGCCGAACAGCTGCCCAATGGCCGCCACGGCGGGCACGCCCAGTAAGTTGGCTATCGTCAGGCCCAATAGCACCATCGACACCGCCTGCGCCCGCTTCGAACGCTCAACAAGGCTTGCCGCCAGCAGAGCCGCAACGCCGAAGAATGTGCCGTGCGGGAAACCGGCCAGGAAGCGCGCCAGCATCATGGAGTAGTAGCCTGGTGCAAAAGCACTCAGCAGGTTGCCAACGGCAAACATCGCCATGAGAGCAATCAGGAAATCACGCCGCGCCATACGGGCTCCCAGCACGGCCAGCAGCGGAGCGCCGACCACCACGCCCAGCGCATAAATGCTGATCAGGTGGCCCGCAGAGGGAATAGAAACGTGCAGCCCGTTTGCGGCATCGGGCAGCAATCCCATGATGACGAATTCGCCGGTGCCGATGGCGAAGCCGCCCATGCCGAGCGCAAACAGCGCTTTCAGCAGCCCCGCTCGCGACAGGGAAACCGTCTTAGCCCCCTGTTCCAGGGCTTGTTCATTAAGTGATGACATAGTTTTTTGACTTGTGCAGGTGAACAACAAAATGCGCCCGGCACGGTTCACCGGAGCGCGAGAGACTATTACAGCGATGTTTTACGGTGTGGAGGTGCCATGAATTCGGCCCCCAACGGGGTGCTAATATACCTGGCTAAAATGTGATCAATATCGCATTTATCTTCGGCGGTCAACGTCCAGCCGGACACGTCTTCCACCCCGTCGAGCTGTTCAGGACGACGAGCGCCCCACAGTGCGATGGTGGGACCGGCATCCAGCACCCAGCGCAGCGCCAGGGCCATCACGCTCTTGCCGTAGCGCTCTGCAGCAAACGCTTTTAATGCTTCGACTGCGGCCAGATATTGCGCAAAGCGCGGCGGCTGGAATTTCGGATCAAAGCTGCGCAGGTCACCTTCGCCAAACACGGTTTCCGGCGTCATGCGGCCAGACAGCAGGCCACGGCAAATCGCGCCGTAGGCCAGCACCACCATCTGATGGTATTTCGCATAGGGCAGCAGATCGGTTTCGGTCGCACCGCGTTCAAACAGATTGAGCGGTGGCTGCATGGTTGCCAGCGGCGCGGCGCTGCGGAATCTGTCCATCTGCGCTGGGGAATAGTTGCTGACACCGAGGGCGCGGAATTTTCCCTGCTGATGCAGCGTTTCCAGCACGCGCGCAGTTTCGTCTATCGCCACTAAATCGTCCGGCCAGTGCACCTGGTACAGGTCGATATAGTCCGTTTGCAGGCGGCGAAGCGAGTCTTCAATTTCCTGACGAATGCGCTGCGGCGTGGAATTACGCGTGACCCGCCCGGCATCGTCCCAGTCCAGCGCCACTTTGGTGGCAATAATAGCCTTGTCCCGGCGGCCCACCAGCGCTTTGCCCACAACCTCTTCGGAGTGCCCAAAGCCGTAGACTGGCGCGGTATCAATCAGGTTGATGCCTCGCTCCAGTGCCTCATGCAGCGTCGCTATCGACTGCCCGTCGTTGCTGCCACCCCACATGCTGCCGCCAATGGCCCATGTGCCCAGGCCGATACGGCTGACGGGCTCAGAGATGCCCGCGATATGAATCGTTTCGATTGCCATGATTTACCCCTGTCTGTTCTGTGAACCAATTGTAACTCATGTTAAGTTGAATTAATTTCAACGAACCCTTGATGACAGAGGCCCCTTTTATGCCGGTTCCGGTCCGCGGCGAACTCGCCGATCTCAACGTGTTTTTGACCATCTGCCGCCGGAAAAGCTTCCGTCTTGCCGCCTCTGAGCTGGGCGTGTCTACCTCTGCGCTAAGCCACACGATGCGCGGGCTGGAGGAGCGGCTTGGGGTGCGCCTGCTCAACCGCACCAGCCGCTCCGTTGTGCCTACCGACGCCGGCGAAGCGCTGCTTGGGCATCTGGAAACCGGGTTTTCCCATATCCGTATGGCGCTTGATGAGCTGGATCATTACCGCGAATCCCCGGTCGGGCGGCTGCGGATTAATATTCCACGAGACGCCGCCCAGCTGCTGTTTGCGCCGGTACTGGCAAAATTTATGGCGATGTATCCCCGGCTACAGATGGAGATTACCGTCGACAACACGCTGGTTGATATTATCGGCAGCGGCTACGACGCCGGGATTCGCTACGGGGAGAGCGTCCCCAAAGACATGATTGCGATGCCGGTAACGCGCAAGCTTAAGTGGATTGTGGTGGCCTCACCGCAGTATTTAAGAAATACCTCTCACCTCCCGCTGAACCACCCGGACGATCTCTTTCAGCACCAGTGCATCCGGATGCGGCTCGGCAACGGTACGCTGTATAAATGGGAGCTTAATCGGGGCCAAGAGGCGCTGGCGCTGGATGTGCCCGGCTCGTTAATCCTCAATGAAAGCGAAATGATCATTGATACGGCCTTGAACGGCTTTGGGCTGGCTTATTGCCTGGACGTGCGAGTGCGGCCGCTGCTGGAAAGCGGGCAACTGGTGCAGGCTATGCCGGAATGGGTTTGTGAAGATGAACCGATGGTGATGTATTACCCCAGCCGCAGGCAGCTCCATCCCGGCCTGCGCCGGCTTATCGAGATGATGCGGGAGGCCACGCTGTACTGATTTTTATCGGGTAGACAGAACAACAACATTGATGAGGCGGGTGAGAGACTCTCACCCGCACAACGTCTTATTCCGCTTTCGCTGGCTTCAGGCGCTGGGTCAGGCCGCGCAGGAAGTAGCGCAGGAACTGATCGCCGCACTCGCGGTAGTTTTTATGATCCGGGTTACGCATCATGGCGGTAATTTCCGGCATAGAAATGCGGAACTGCTGCGCGGTCAGGATTTCCAGCACGTCGTCAGACTTCAGTTCAAAGGCGATTCGCAGCTTTTTCAGAATAATGTTGTTGGTCATCCGACGCTCAAGCTTCGGCTCCGGCTTGCTTTCGTCTTTGCCGCGTTTGAAGTAGATCAAACCGTTGAGAAAGTTTGCCATGATCAGATCCGGGCAGGCTTTAAAGCCCTCTTCGTCTTCTTTCTTTAACCACGGAACGATCTGTTCCGCAGGGACGTCAGTACCGGTCAGGGCAAGGATCTTAACGATTCCATCGTTATTCAGGTTCAGCATGTAGCGAACGCTTAGCAGTACATCATTATTCAACATGGGGCAATCTCAGGGCTCAAAAGCGGGCAGTATATAGAGAAGCGAACGCGTTGTAACAAAAACCGCGCGGATTTGTCCGCCGGAGCTAAATTTACCGGCGGCGAATTGGCACTCTTCAGGCTTAAGGGTAGACTCAATGGGCTAACTTTCATCCTAAAAGGCAATCATTTGATCCTACGACTTTGGCAAGAATCCGACCGTCCCTTCTTACGTACCCTTTACCTTCACGCCCGCCGTAAAGCCTGGCCCTGGCTCGACGATAGCGCCTGGCAGCTCGAAGACTTTGACAGTGCTACTCAGGATGAACGCATCTGGGTGGCCGAAGATAACGGCCACCGCATCGGCTTCGCCTCCGTTTGGGTGCAGGATAATTTCTTGCATAACCTGTTCGTCAGCCCGGAACATCAGGGAACAGGGGCGGGAAAGGCGCTGCTGGAGAAAGTGCAGAGTGAATTTACCGGCACGGGTTCGCTCAAATGCCTGGCGAAAAATGAGCACGCGATTGAGTTTTATCGCCGTAACGGCTGGCATATTGAGGCGCCGGGAGACGGGCCGGACGGTGAATATTATTTAATGCATTTTGTATTGAAGTCATTCCCCTCCCCGAAAGTGGCGGGATAGGGAACGAAAAAAGTAGCGTTGATGACATTGCTTACGCGACACCATTATTGCCATGACGCCGAAAGGCCGGGCGCTGGTTCAGTGCGGTAAACCAGCGCTCAATTTCCGCCATCTGAGGATGAGCGAACGGCGTCATCTTCCAGCGATTAACCGACAGGCCAAGGACAATATCCGCGAGGGTAAACTGGCTGCCAGTGACCCATGCTCCGGTTTTCTGCAGTTGCTCATTGATAATTTGCACACAACCTGTCCAGGCAGAAATACTTTCCTGAATCTGATTCGCATCCTGAAAACGTGGATCCCTACGTACCAGAGCCATGAACGCATACCGCCAGGCCGTGTTAAATTCCGTTGCCTGCCAGTCCATCCAGCGCTCAACGTCCGCCGCCCCTTGCGGTGTGGAAGGCAGCAGGTCTTCCCGCCCCGCTTTGCGCGCCAGATAACGACAGATGCTGTTCGACTCCCACAGCACAAAATCGTCATCCAGCAGTACCGGCACCAGGCTATTAGGATTGAGGGCGAGGAAATCCTCAGACTGAATCGACCGGAACCCGCTCCCATAATCTTCCTGCAGGTATTCCACCCCCGCCTCTTCGCAGGTCCATAGCGCTTTGCGTACGTTAATTGATGTGCGTTTACCCAGTATTTTTATCATCGCCTGCAAGCCTCAATCACAGATAGATGCTGACGCTTTGACAGCCACAGGCTGCGCCGAAAGCCATCTAATTAGGGTCGTCGGGAGTTTGAAAAACGAAAGAATTTGGCGATAACTGCAAACAAAAAACGCCTCTGCCATGAAGGGAGAGGCGTCTCGTTTTACACCGCTCTGAAGGCAATCTCGCTCGGGATCACGTCCCCGTTCCAGTAAAGCTGAGCCGCCACGCGCCCCGCCAATTCGCGGTAGAGCGTTGCGATGTCGCTTTCCGGGCGATTAATGACCGTTGGCTTACCGGCATCCAGGTCTTCACGCAGCGTGATGTGCAGCGGTAACTGCCCCAGCAGCGTGGTGTGATACTGTTGCGCCAGTTTCTCCGCGCCTCCGGTGCCGAAGATAGGCTCCTGATGGCCGCAGTTGCTGCAAATATGAATGCTCATATTCTCAACAATACCCACCACCGGCACCTCAACTTTCTCGAACATCACGATCCCTTTGCGAGCGTCGATCAGCGCGATGTCCTGCGGCGTGGTCACAACCATCGCCCCGGTGACTGGGATGTTTTGCGCCAGCGTCAGTTGGATGTCACCGGTGCCCGGCGGCATATCGATCACCAGGTAATCCAGATCCGGCCACAGCGTTTCTTGCAGCATTTGCATCAGCGCTTTGCTGGCCATCGGACCGCGCCATACCATGGCATTTTCGTCGGTGACGAGGTAACCGATCGAGTTAGTCGCCAGACCGTGCGCCACGATCGGTGCCATGTGCTTGCCGTCCGGGGACGTTGGGCGCTCGTGTTCAGCCCCCAGCATGGTTGGGATCGACGGGCCGTAAATATCGGCATCCAGAATACCAACTTTGGCCCCTTCGGCCGCCAGCGCCAGCGCCATGTTTACCGCGGTGGTCGATTTTCCCACTCCGCCTTTGCCGGAGCTGACGGCAATAATATTTTTAACGCCGTTAATGCCTGGCTGGTTTTTCACCCGCTTCAGCGTGGCAATGTGATGGCTTAGCTTCCAGTCCACCGCCTTCGCGCCGGTGATCCGCAGCAGGTCAGCGCTGCAGGTCTCTTTTAAGGCATCAAACCCGCTTTGCCAGGCGAACGGCATCTGCAGTTCAACGTGCAGCGTGTCGTCAAGCATGGCGACATGGTGCAGCGCTTTCAGCGCGGTGAGGTTGTGCTTCAAGGTAGGGTGCTGAAAATTAGCCAGGGTCCCGGCTACCATCGCGCGTAGCTGTTCCGGGGACTTGCTGGACGGGGATTGCGAATTCATCCCGACTCCTTATGTTTTTATCGGACATTGCAATCCGCTAAGCATACCAGAAACCACGCGGCCTATTCATGTGCGGTTATTGCGGGCTTTGGGGTTACTAAACAATTGCCAATCCGGTAATATCGAAGCCCCCTTTTTTAATCAGAGGATGCAATCCCGACTATGACTCACCCCGCGAAGAAAATATTGGTAACGTGCGCCCTGCCGTACGCAAACGGCTCAATCCACCTCGGTCACATGCTGGAGCATATTCAGGCTGATGTCTGGGTCCGTTACCAACGAATGCGCGGCAACGAGGTTAACTTCATCTGCGCAGACGACGCCCACGGCACGCCTATCATGCTGAAAGCACAGCAGCTGGGTATCAGCCCAGAGCAGATGATTGCCGAAATGAGTCAGGAGCATCAGACTGATTTTGCAGGCTTTAACATCAGCTATGATAACTATCACTCCACCCACAGCGACGAGAACCGCGAGCTGTCGGAGCTGATTTATGGCCGCCTGAAAGAGAACGGTTTTATTAAAAACCGCACGATTTCTCAGCTCTACGATCCGGAAAAAGGCATGTTCCTGCCGGACCGTTTTGTCAAAGGCACCTGCCCGAAATGTAAAGCTCCGGATCAGTACGGCGATAACTGCGAAGTGTGTGGCTCCACCTACAGCCCAACCGAGCTTATCGATCCAAAATCCGTGGTGTCCGGCGCAACGCCTGAAATGCGTGACTCCGAGCACTTCTTCTTCGACCTGCCGTCCTTCAGCGAAATGCTGCAGGCGTGGACCCGCAGCGGCGCGCTGCAGGAGCAGGTGGCGAACAAGATGCAGGAGTGGTTCGAATCTGGTCTGCAGCAGTGGGATATTTCCCGCGATGCGCCTTACTTCGGCTTCGAAATCCCGAACGCACCGGGCAAATACTTCTACGTCTGGCTGGATGCGCCAATCGGCTACATGGGTTCCTTCAAGAACCTGTGCGACAAGCGCGGCGACACCACCAGCTTCGACGAATACTGGAAGAAAGATTCCACCACCGAGCTGTATCACTTCATCGGCAAAGACATCGTGTACTTCCACAGCCTGTTCTGGCCGGCCATGCTGGAAGGCAGCAACTTCCGCAAGCCAACCAACCTGTTTGTTCACGGCTATGTGACGGTCAACGGCGCGAAGATGTCCAAGTCTCGCGGCACCTTTATCAAAGCCAGCACCTGGCTGAAGCACTTTGATGCCGACAGCCTGCGCTACTACTACACCGCGAAGCTCTCTTCCCGTATTGACGATATCGACCTGAACCTGGAAGACTTCGTTCAGCGCGTGAACAGCGACATCGTCAACAAAGTGGTTAACCTGGCCTCTCGTAACGCCGGCTTTATCGCCAAGCGTTTTGACGGCGTGCTGGCCGCAGAGATTGCCGATCCAGAGCTGTACAAAACCTTCACCGACGCGGCAGAAAGCATCGGCGAAGCGTGGGACAGCCGCGAATTTGGCCGTGCGATCCGCGAAATCATGGCGCTGGCGGACATTGCGAACCGCTACGTGGACGAGCAGGCTCCGTGGGTGGTGGCTAAGCAGGAAGGCCGCGATGCCGACCTGCAGGCCATTTGCTCCATGGGCATTAACCTGTTCCGCGTGCTGATGACCTACCTGAAGCCGGTTCTGCCGTCGCTCACCGAGCGTACAGAAGCCTTCCTGAATGCCGAACTGAGCTGGGACAGCATCGCTACGCCGCTGCTGAACCACAAGGTAAACAGCTTCAAGGCGCTGTATAACCGCATTGAAACCAAACAGGTGGAAGCGCTGGTGGAAGCGTCTAAAGAAGAAGTGAAAGCGCTGAACGCTGCGCCGGTAACCGGCCCGCTGGCGGACGATCCAATTCAGGAGACCATCAGCTTTGATGATTTCGCGAAAGTGGATATGCGCATTGCGCTGATTGAAAAAGCAGAATTCGTGGACGGCTCCGACAAGCTGCTGCGCCTGACGCTGGATCTCGGCGGCGAGAAACGCAACGTCTTCTCCGGCATTCGTACCGCTTACCCGGATCCGTCTAAGCTGGAGGGTCGTCTGACCGTGATGGTGGCCAACCTCGCACCGCGTAAGATGCGCTTTGGCGTCTCTGAAGGGATGGTGATGGCCGCAGGTCCTGGCGGGAAAGATATCTTCCTGCTGAGCCCGGACAGCGGTGCTCAGCCTGGCATGGCGGTTAAGTAATTCCCCTCACCCCAGCCCTCTCCCCACCGGGGAGAGGGTGAAAAAACAGATTTATCCCGCTTTATCTCCACGCCCGTTCAGGGATGGGCTGCAAAACAATCAAACTACCTTGTTTTTATCCCTTCTCCTTTTTAGAAAGGGGAATATGGCAATTTACCCTGTTTTTATCCCCTCTCCCTTTTAGGGAGAGGAATATGGCGATTTACCCTGCTTTTGTCCCCTCTCCCTTTTAGGGAGAGGGTTAGGGTGAGGGTAAAATCAGGCGTCTCTTGCCTGCCCAACAGTTTTATCCTTCAGGAACAACACCATCAGGCCAAGCCAAACCGCCCCGCCCAGCAGGTTAAACAGGCTGAACAGACCGTTGCCGCCGAACTGGTAGGCGTGCTTGCTCAGCTCAATACCGACGGTAAAGATCAGCATCTGCAGCATGCCCATCGCCGCCGACACCGTGCCTTTGCTCATCTCGCTGGCAAACAGCGTCAGGCGCACCAGGCCCGCATTCGCCAGGCCGATGCCAAAGGCGTACAAACTCAGGCCAGCGGTCATCCACAAATATGCATGAGAAGAAACCACCGTAGCCACTGCCGCCACAACCAGGCCAGGCACAATCCACCAGCCACCCATGATGATCAGGCTGCGTACGCTACGGCGGGACGTCAGTTTGGCCAGGACCAGGTTACCGAGGATCAGCGCGCCGAAAATAGGCACCTGCAGCAGACCGTATTCATAGCTGCTGAGGTTCTCCCCGCTAATGATAATCACCGGCGACTGGGCAATCCACGCCAGCAATGGCAGGCTCACAAAGCCCGTCGCTAGCGCGCCCGAAACAAAACGCAGGTTTTTCAGTACCAGCTTGTAGTCGCGACCAAGCTCTTTCAGCGAAAGCTTTTCGCCGAGGCGAGTCGCCGTTTCTGGCATCGCTTTGTGCAGCCCAAAGAAAGAGACGGCGGCCAGCAGTGCAAACAGCACGAACATCGTTTCCCACGGAGCCACATGGATCCACGCCGCGCCCACCAGCGGCCCAAGCAGCGGCGCGATGAGCGCCACGTTCGCCATCAGCGCGGTTATCTTGATGCAAACCGACTCTTCGAACGACTCCTGAATAGCGGCGTAGCCCACCGCGCCAATAAAGCACAGACTGACGCCCTGCAGGAAGCGCAGGAAGGTGAACTGCTGAATATCCTGGGCCAGCAGCGTCGCGAGGCAGGTGACAATAAACCAGACCACGCCAGTCAACATCACCGGGCGGCGGCCTATACGGTCAGACAGCGGCCCGAGCAGCCACTGCAGGAACATCCCGCCCGCCAGGTAAGCCGTCATTGAGGTCGGCACCCATTCCACGCCCGCCTGGAACTGATCCACCACGGCCAGCATCCCCGGCTGGATCATGTCATTGCCGATATAAGTTGAGAATTCGTAGAGCACCAGGCAGAGCGGGAACAGCAGCGCCTGACGGCCTAACGATTTGTTAGCTATCGTATTATGTTGCATTAGGAACTCAGAAGATAAAGAAACGCGCAGAGTGTATTCAATTGCCCGTGCCAGCGGTAGTCAACGGCTGACAAATAGCACGGGGTGTAAAGCCGCGCACATCATACCTCAATTCTATTAAGGATTTCTTAATCTGTGATGAATATTCTGCTGCCATGAATTTAAGGTCGGCACTGTGTTAGCAAATACCAGATGAAATATTTTCCTAAACCAACGGTAAATAAGACAAAACTGCTTTACCGTCTGCCGCCCTGCTTCTATCTTTTCCCGCTTTGCATCCTGATAATACGGGCTGCTATTTTTAGCTGGTTTTCCCGGGAGAAGGCCAGATGATGCGCGGGGCGCACTTTTTCAGCCACAGCCTGTGGACAGGTTGTTGGGTAGGGTTAATCCAGGTGGCGCTTCACGGCGCGATATCCACCTGGTCAGTTAAAGCACAGGACAAGTCATGATGGAAACGCTCAACCAGAATCTGTTTTTGCTCATTAATGCCACCCCGTCGTCGCCGGAGTGGATGATAAAGCTGGCGATATTCTTTGCCCGCGATCTGATCAGCATCGTCCCGCTGCTGATCGTCGCGCTCTGGCTTTGGGGTCAGCGTAAGCAGATGCCGGCCCAGCGCCAGGTGGTGATCAAAACCGGCATGGCGCTGGTGATTAGCGTGGTGTTGTCATGGGTCATTGGGCAGTTGTTCCCGCATCCGCGTCCTTTTGTGGTCGGGCTGGGCTATAACTTCCTGCACCACGCGCCGGATGATTCTTTCCCGAGCGACCACGGCACGGTGATCTTCACCTTCGCGCTGGCATTTTTATGCTGGCACCGCGTCTGGTCCGGCGTGATGTTATTTGTTATCGGCTGCGCGATTGCCTGGTCCCGCGTTTACCTCGGCGTGCACTGGCCGCTGGATATGCTCGGCGGCCTGCTGGTCGGCATGAGCGCCTGTCTGCTGTCGCAGATCGTCTGGAATCTGCGCGGGCCACAAATCCACCAGCGCCTGAATCAGATTTACCGCTACTGCTTCGCATTGCCTATCCGTAAAGGCTGGGTGCGTGACTAAGCGGTGCGCCACAGGTAAGATGCATTAACTAAAGCCCTGCCTTAGCGGGGCTTTTTAATGTTCAGAGGCCGCTATGGAAACCCGCCGTGAAGAGCGCATTAACCGCCTGCTACAGGCGCTGAAGCGCAGCGATAAAATTCATCTCAAAGAAGCCGCTCAGTTGCTGGGCGTCTCCGAAATGACCATCCGCCGCGACATTAACAGCGAACCGGGTCAGGTGGTGCTGCTAGGGGGATATGTCGTGCTGGAGCCCCGTAGCGCTGGGGCGAGCCACTATCTACTGAGCGATGAAAAAACGCGTCAGGTGGAAGAGAAGCGCCATGCCGCCAGGCTTGCGGCGCAGCATGTGCAGCCACATCAAACCGTGTTTTTCGACTGCGGGACGACCACGCCTTACATCATCGACGCCCTTGACGACGACCTGCCGTTTACCGGCCTGTGTTATTCCCTCAACACCTTTCTGGCGCTGCAGGATAAACCCAACTGCCGGGTAATTTTAAGCGGCGGCGAGTTTCACGCCAGTAACGCGATTTTTAAGCCGATTAATTTCCAGGAGTGCCTGGGGAATATCTGCCCGGATATTGCGTTTTTCTCGGCGGCAGGCGTGCATCTGCGCCACGGCGCAACCTGCTTTAATCTTGATGAGCTACCGGTGAAGCATTGGGCATTGAATATGGCCCAGCGTAATATCCTGGTGGTGGATGACACTAAGTTTGGCAAGGTTCGCGCCGCCTGCATGGGGCCGCTGACGGCGTTTGATACGGTGATTACCAATCGGCCTCCCGCCGCAGAGTTTATAGACTTTGCCGCGGCGGAAAACCTGACGCTAACGTGGTAGTCGCTTAAGAGAACCAGCTCCCGAACCAACCGTGGAGCTTCATCAGCACAAAGTCCCACATGCGGCTGAAGAAGCCGCCCTCTTCAACCGGCTCCATCACCAGCAGCGGGCGCTGTTCAATGGATTTGCCGTTGAGCTGGAAGTCGATAGTGCCGACGGCCTGGCCCTTTTTCAGCGGCGCGGTTAGCTGAGGTTCGTTCAGCGTAAAGCTGGCTTTCAGGTTTTTCAGCTGACCGCGAGGAATGGTCACCGAACCGCCCTCACCCGCCCCCAGATTGACTTCGCTCTTATCGCCAAACCAGACGCGCTGGGTCACGAAAGTCGCGTCAGGTTTGATTGGCGTTACGGTTTCGAAGAAGCGGAAGCCCCAGGTCAGCAGCTTTTCGCTCTCGTTAAAGCGAATGCGGTCGGTTTTCGTGCCCAGCACCACGGAAATCAGGCGCATATCACCGGACGTTGCCGAAGCGACCAGGTTATAGCCCGCACCCTCGGTGGTGCCGGTCTTCATGCCGTCAACGTTGAGGTTGGAACTCCACAGCAGGCGGTTGCGGTTCGGCTGCTTGATATTGTTAAAGGTGAACTCTTTTTCTTTGTGTACCGCGTACTCGTCCGGCACGTCATGGATCAGCGCCTGGCCCAGCAGCGCCATGTCGCGCGCGGTGCTGTACTGCCCCGGAGCATCCAGACCGTGAACGGTTTTAAAGGTGGTGTTGGTCAGCTTGAGCTTCTGCGCGTAGTTGTTCATCAGGCTGACAAACGAGTCCTGGCTGCCCGCCACATAGTCGGCAATCGCGATGCTGGCGTCGTTCCCGGACTGAATAATGACGCCTTTGTTCAGATCTTCCACCGAGACTTTATCGCCTGGTTTCAGGAACATCAGCGAAGAGCCGCGCAGCACCGGGTTACCGGTGGCCCAGGCATCTTTCCCGATAGTCACCATATCCGTCAGGTGAATCTTGCCTGCTTTCAGCGCCTGCCCTACCACGTAACTGGTCATCAGCTTGGTCAGACTTGCCGGATCGAGCTTTTCGTCGGCATTTCCTTCCGCCAGCACCTTCCCGCTGGCGTAATCCATCAAAATCCAGGCTTTGGCATCGACCTGGGGAGCATCTGCGGTCTGCTCAGCGCTCAGCGCAGGAGCCGCTATCAGTAGCAGGGTTGTCCCTGCGACTAAACCACGTAGTGTTGCAGGCATTTGCAAGATCGTCATAAAACCACCTGAGTATCCATTCTTAAAAAATTCACGGTGCGCACCGCCACCCAAAAGTCAGGGTGTGAGTAATAACGCACGAATCCACTTAAAGAAACATAGAGTTGGTAAAGTTTTTTAAGTTTATTCGATATCTGCACGAGTTGCCGCCGTCACGCCATTTTTTTTAGCTTCGGTTGAGAAACAGTGGTGTTTTCGTGACCGGAGCCGGGCATACTCGATGTCCACCTGCAAAAAAAGGAACCATCATGATTACCGTTTGGGGCAGAGATAATTCCACCAATGTCAAAAAAGTGCTGTGGTGTCTGGAAGAGCTGAACTTGCCATACCGCTCCGTGCCCGCGGGCGGAAAATTTGGCCTGACGCACGATGCTGAATACCTGGCGATGAACCCGAATGGCCTGGTGCCGTGCATTCATGACGACGCACACGGGCTTACGCTGTGGGAATCCAATACTATCGTGCGTTACCTGGCGGCTGAATATGGCCGCGATTCGCTGTGGGTCGATAGCCCCGCCGAGCGTGCTAAAGGCGAAAAATGGATGGACTGGTCCGCTACCGCGGTTGCAGGCCCTTACCGCGGCGTCTACGCCAGCCTGGTCAGAACCCCGCCGGAAGAACGCGATCAGAAGCTAATTGAACAAAGCATTGCGGCCTGCAACAAGCTGTTTGCCATTGCGGATGCGGAACTGGCTAAACAGCCGTGGCTGGGTAGCGAAGCCTTTGGCCTGGGCGACCTCGCCTTTGGCCCACAAATCTACAGCCTGCTCAACCTTGATATTCCGTGGGATGCGGTGCCAAACCTTCAGCGCTGGTATCAGCAGCTGACCCAGCGCCCGGCGTTCAAGAAAATTGTGATGATCCCGCTGACCTGATTTAGCTTTCGGTCGGGCTGATTTTTAGCAGCTCGCCGTCAGATTCGTCGGTCAGGACATACAGATAGCCGTCCGGGCCGACGCGCACATCGCGAATACGCTGCTTGCGATCCCCCAGTAGCCGCTGCTCCCCCGTCACCTTGTCTCCGTCCAGCGTCAGTTCAATCAGATTCTTTTCTTTGAGCGCACCGATAAACAGCCTGCCTTTCCACTGCGGGAAGGTGTCAGCCGCATAAAACGCCATGCCGCTTATCGCCGGAGAGACTTGCCAGTAATGAATCGGCTGTTCTGTGCCTTCTGCTTCTCCCCCTTTGGCTTCAGGGATCTTAAGCCCGCTGTAATTAACGCCCCAGGTCGCCAGCGGCCAGCCGTAGTTTTTTCCGGCTGCCGGGATATTGATTTCATCGCCACCTTTCGGCCCGTGCTCGTTTAGCCACAGCTCGCCGTTGGCCGGATTAATAGCTAATCCCTGCGGGTTACGGTGCCCGTAAGACCAAATTTCAGGCCGGACACCAGGTTTGCCAACAAACGGGTTGTCCTGCGGGACGGAACCATCAACATTAAGCCGCACCACTTTGCCCTGCAGCTTATCGAGATCCTGGGCTGTGGCCCGCTCGTTGTTTTCCCCTAACGCAATAAACAGATGGCCTTGCCCATCAAACACCATGCGTCCGCCGAAATGGTTGCCGATGGAGAGTTTTGGCGCCTGACGGAACACAACCTTAAAGTTTTCCAGCCGTTTCAGATCCCGGCTTAACGTCCCATACCCGACAGCAGTACCGGCTTTATTGTCGCTGCCGCCTTCGGCAAAGCTAAGCCACACGCGGCGGCTGTTGGCAAAATCCGGGGCCAGCACAACGTCCAGTAAACCACCCTGCCCATGGGCCCAGACAACGGGCACGCCGCGAATCGGCGCGGACAAACCCTTGCCCTGTTGCCACAGATGCAGCTCCCCGCCGCGCAGGGTAATCAACATGCCCTGGTTATCAGGTAAAAAGTCCAGCGCCCACGGGTGAGGCAGGTTAGTTTGCAGGACTTCAACGTTGGTTTTGGCAGCCAGAGCATAAGAGGCAGAGAAAAGTAGCGAGGCGGCAATAAGCGTGCGGGACGGGAACGGTGGCATGGCGATCTCCTGGTTTTGGCTATCCGTTAAGGGTAGCTGCCGGAGACAAGCCAGCGCCTGGTTTTACATAACATTAAGAACGGGGAGCCTGGCAGACTCCCCGCGCTCGGATCAGGCTTCTATGGCCTTTCCGCGTTCTGCCAGCGCATTCAGGCTACGGCTGAGCTGCATCAGGCTGGCTTCAAGTTTTGCCGCATCAACCGCGATGTATTGCGGGCAATCTTTGCGCCCGCTCATCAGGCAAAGTGCGGTAGATGAACACGCCTCAACGGCATGGCGAAAATCATCTTTTTCGTCGTCGGCCAGGCTCGCCTGCAGCACAAAAGCAGCATCGCGGCTCCGGTGACAGACATCCAGCAAACGAGTCCGCAGCTGTTCGCTTTCGCTGACAGACATGTACCCTTTGGCCTTTCTCAACGCCAGGTAGGCGGCAATTTCTCCCTTCGCGGCCTGCAGTTTTTTCAACAGGTCGTGTTTGACCGTACATCCGGACATAAGGCATCCTCCTCGTGGGTTACCCATTAACCCACAGGTTAAGTATGGTCAAAGGGGGATAATTCGCGGCTAATATCTTTCGCATTTGATGCTATTTTCCAGGCAAGCCGGAGTATGTGGTGGGTAAACAGAAGCGGAATAAATCATCTCTGACGCAAACTGCAATTCTCCAGTACAAATTCCCGCCCAACCTCTGTAGAATCCCTGCCCTAATCTTTCTAATAATTGAACACTTTTTAAGCTATGAGCAATGTGACCCAACAACCCCGTATCGGGTTTGTCTCCCTCGGCTGCCCGAAAAACCTCGTGGACTCCGAACGCATCCTGACTGAACTGCGCACCGAAGGCTATGACGTGGTGCCAAGCTATGACGACGCCGACATGGTCATCGTCAACACCTGCGGCTTTATCGACAGCGCCGTACAGGAATCGCTTGAAGCCATCGGTGAAGCGCTGAACGAAAACGGTAAGGTGATTGTCACCGGTTGCCTGGGCGCAAAAGAAGATCAGATCCGCGAAGTGCATCCGAAGGTGCTGGAAATCACCGGCCCACACAGCTACGAGCAGGTTCTGCAGCACGTTCACCACTACGTGCCAAAACCGCAGCACAACCCGTTCCTGAGCCTGGTGCCGGAACAGGGCGTGAAGCTGACGCCGCGTCACTACGCGTATCTGAAAATTTCCGAAGGCTGTAACCATCGCTGCACCTTCTGCATTATCCCGTCCATGCGTGGCGATCTGGACAGCCGCCCAATCGGCGACGTGCTGGCAGAGGCAAAACGTCTGGTTGAAGCGGGCGTGAAAGAGCTGCTGGTGATCTCTCAGGACACTTCCGCTTACGGCGTGGACGTTAAGCACCGCACCGGGTTCTGGAACGGTGCTCCGGTCAAAACCAGCATGGTGAGCCTCTGCGAGCAGCTGGCTAAACTGGGCGTCTGGACTCGCCTGCACTACGTTTATCCGTACCCGCACGTTGACGATGTGATCCCGCTGATGGCGGAAGGCAAAATTTTGCCGTACCTCGACATTCCGCTGCAGCACGCCAGCCCGCGTATTCTGAAACTAATGAAGCGCCCAGGCTCTGCGGATCGTCAGCTGCAGCGCATCAAGCAGTGGCGTGAAATCTGCCCTGATCTGACCCTGCGCTCGACCTTTATCGTTGGCTTCCCGGGTGAAACCGAAGAAGACTTCGAGATGCTGCTCGACTTCCTGAAAGAAGCGCGTCTGGATCGCGTGGGCTGCTTCAAATACAGCCCGGTTGACGGCGCCACCGCCAACGAGCTGCCGGACCAGGTGCCGGAAGAAGTGAAAGAAGAGCGCTGGAACCGCTTTATGCAACTGCAGCAGAAAATCTCTGCCGAGCGTCTGCAGGAGAAAGTGGGCCGCGAGATTCTGGTCATGGTCGATGAAGTGGACGAAGAAGGCGCCATTGGTCGCAGTATGGCGGATGCCCCAGAAATCGACGGCGCGGTTTACCTGAATGGCGAAACGAAGCTGAAACCAGGCGACGTTGTCCGTGTGAAAGTTGAAAACGCGGATGAGTACGATCTGTGGGGTTCAGTGGTTTAATTTTTCCCAGTCTGTTCTGCATAACAAAGGGCTCTTTGTGAGAACGGTGAATATTCCGTTCACTTCCAGCCCTTTGTTATATGCAGCCTCTGAACTTGTGAACGGCTCGGGGGAGTCACCGTCACTCCCCCGAGACCCCGGACTCCCGGCGAAATAAATCGACCGCTGAAGCGGCAGACCTCGGTTTTATCTCCCAGTCCTGGGTCGGAGAGAAAACGGAGGCGATTTAAGCCGGAACCGTGCCTCGCGTTACAACTAACATTTTCCTCAGCTGCAGTGTTGCTTCTTGTTTTTACCCTCACCCTAACCCTCTCCCAGAGGGAGAGGGAATAGATAGCGTACTGTACTGACCTGTTGTTTTCTCCCTCGCCCCTTTGGGGAGAGGGTCGGGGTGAGGGGAAGAAGTGTTTCCGGTTCCTTTTCAAAGACCCCGAATGTTTGGGTGATAGCCGGTGGGTTTACCGCTTCAGCGGCGATGAGCTCGCCGGGCGCCGGGGGTTGTCAGGGGGCATGGCGTAATGCCACCTGACACGTTCACCGGCGCAGTGACTACATATGAAACTGTACTGGAAGTGAACGGAACCTAAGCCGATCGTTCATAGAAGATATTGGTAACGGGGAGCCAGCCCCCTAAAACGTATAACTCATCCCCACCGTTAACTCCCGCAGGTTATTCTTATTCACCATTGGGCTGTCGCTGATAGCACTCGGATAAAAACGCTGGGTGAACTGCGCCCAGGTGTTCCAGAGCGGTGTCCAGGCGTAGTTCATTGCCAGCTGCGCGTAAGGCACGATACTGCCCTTTGGCCGCCATGTCGCGAGGCCCGTTTTTGCCGATTCTTTATCTGAAACACCGTAGTAATAGCGCGTGTTTTGCGCATTCGAAAAATCCATTCCGGCTTCTGGCACTAGCGTGAAATCACCCCACTGTGCCATTGCGATATAGGCTGAATTCGCCGTAATGCCGTTGCTGACGCCCAGCGTGTCGCCCGCAAGCGTCGCGCTGAACGCACCTATCGTAGTGGTGTATTGCATCGTCATGCCGCCCATCATCGTGCTGTGGCGGTTATTCAATCCCCGCAGCGCGGGCGTCTGCCCGGTATCCGCCCGATACAAAGTGTCGTAGTAATAGACTTTCGCGCGCAGTAACAGCGTGTCGGTATTGATGAAGTTATAGCCCGCCTCAGTGCCGTCGAGATACCAGGTTTTGCCGTCGTAGCCGACGTAGGGCAGCGCCCAGCGAAGCTGGTGCCGGGTTTGATAAGGGGTTTGATACAGGCCACCCTGCGCGCCAAGCGACCAGTTGGCCGCCGGGCAGGCAGTGGCAATCAGCAACGGGCTGAGCAGAAGTGCCCCGGTTATCTTTCTCATTTCTTCACTCCAGGGCAACAAATCTACTGCCTCAGCTTAACCTTTAATTTTCGGATCCAGCGCGTCCCGCAGCCCATCCCCCAGCAAGTTGAACGCCAGCACGGTAAGGAAGATGGCGAGGCTCGGGAAAATAGCCACGTGCGGGGCAATCACCATATCTGCCCTCGCTTCATTTAGCATTGCGCCCCACTCCGGCGTCGGTGGCTGAGCCCCGAGGCCGAGAAATGACAGGCTTGCGGCGGAGATAATCGAGGTCCCGATGCGCATCGTGAAATACACCACAATCGACGAAACGGTTCCCGGCAGAATATGCCGGAAGATGATAGTCGCATCCGGGGCACCAATGCTACGAGCAGACTCAATAAAAGTTTGCTGTTTCAGCACCAGCGTGTTGCCGCGCACCAGGCGGGCAAAGGCCGGAATACTGAAAATCGCCACCGCAATAATCACGTTGGTCATGCCGCTGCCCATCACCGCCACCACCGCAATTGCCAGCAGAATACCGGGAAAAGCGAACAGCACGTCGCAGATTCGCATGATAATGCGATCCCACCAGCCTTCGTAATAGCCCGCCAGCAGGCCAAAGAAGGTCCCAATCAGCGCCCCAATCAGCACAGAAAAGACCCCGGCCGCCAGCGATATTTGTGCCCCGACCAGCACTCGGCTAAAAATGTCTCGCCCCAGCGAATCAACGCCAAACCAGTGCAACATCGATGGGCCGTCGTTTAGTCTGTCGTAATCAAAGTAGTTTTCCGCATCAAAGGGGGCAATCCACGGCGCGATGAGCGCAATCACTATAAGCAAAAGCACAAACAGCCCGGCGGCCATCGCCACGGGTTGCTGGCGAAAACGCCGCAGAAACTCGCTCCACGGGGTACGAATTTGCCCGGCACGCACCACGGGCATCGCGTTGACTATGGCCTGGCGTCGCCAGTTTAAAAGTCGCATCCTTATTTGTACCTGATGGCCGGGTTAATGGCGGCATACAGCAAATCCACCACTAAGTTGATCACAATAAACTCCAGCGAAAACAGCAGAACCTCGGCCTGAATAACCGGGTAATCACGCATCTCCACCGAATCCACCAGCAGGCGCCCTAATCCCGGCCAGTTAAACACTTTTTCCACCACAATCGAGCCGCCAAGCAGGAAGCCGAACTGCAACCCCATCATGGTGATCACCGGGATCATAGCGTTTCGCAGGCCGTGTTTCACCACGATCAGCGTTTCGCTCACGCCTTTCGCCCTGGCGGTACGCATGTAATCTTCGTGCAGCACATCCACAAACGACGCGCGGGTGAATCTCGCCATGACCGCCGCCACCGCCGCGCCAAGGGTAATGGACGGCAAAATATAATGCTGCCAGCTGTCGGCACCCACCGTGGGAAGCCAGCCCAGCTCAACCGAGAAGACCTGCATCAGCAGCATCCCCAGCGCAAAGGCCGGGAATGAAATGCCGGACACGGCAATGGTCATGCTCAGGCGATCCGGCCAGCGGTTACGCCAGACGGCGGCCACAATCCCGGTCGCCAGGCCAAACAGCGTCGCCCATGCCATGCTGGTCAGCGTCAGCCACAGCGTGGGCATAAAGCGGCTGGCGATTTCTTCAGACACAGGACGGCGCGAAACCAGCGAGGTGCCAAAGTCACCTTGCACGACGTGCGTGATGTAATGCAGGAACTGCCGCCACAGCGGTTGATCCAATCCCAATTGTTTGCGAACAAGTTCGATGACTGTGGCATCCGCTTCCGGCCCGGCAATCAGGCGCGCCGGGTCGCCGGGCAGCAGATGCACGAACAGGAATACCAGCACCGCGACGATGAACAGCGTCGGGATCAGGCCTAAAAGGCGTTTGAGGAAATAGTTAAACATCGCCGCCCCTCACCCTAACCCTCTCCCCAGAGGGGAGAGGGAATAAAGAGACAGAGCATTGAGTCCCTCTCCCCATAGGAGAGAGGTTGCAGAAACAAACTTTGTTTCCCCCTCTCCCCATAAGGCAGAGGTTGCAGACACAGACTTCGGTTTTCCCCCTCTCCCTTTCAGGGAGAGGGCCGGGGTGAGGGTCATCATCACGCTACTTCAGATCCGCATTATCAAAACTAAACCCGGTATCCGGCATCACGTAGAACCCGGTGAGATTTTTGCTGTGGGCAGAAACCAGTTTTTCCACCACCAGCGGCACCCACGGAGACTCTTTCCAGATCGTATCCTGCGCGTCTTTGTACAACTTCGCTTTCTCTTCCGGCTTGGTGGTTTTCAGCGCATCGGCCAGGTCTTTGTCCACCTGTGGATTGCTGTAAAACGCGGTGTTAAACAGCGTTGGCGGCCAGTTCTGAGAAGCAAACAGCGGCGACAGCGCCCAGTCAGCCTCGCCGGTAGACGCTGACCAGCCGGTGTAGAACATTCTCACGCCGCTCTCTTTCTGCCCTTTCGCTTCCACTTCGGCCGCACGCTGCCCGGCGTCCATCGCCGTCACTTTCACCTTGATGCCCACCTGCGCCAGCTGCTGCTGGGTAAACTGCAGGACTTTCTGCGCGGTGCTGTGGTTGTGGGACGACCAGAGCGTGGTTTCAAAGCCGTTCGGGAAACCCGCTTCTTTCAGCAGCGCTTTGGCTTTGGCCGGATCGTAGGGCCAGGGTTTGAATTTCTCAGCATAGGCGAGCGACGGCGGCACCACCCCTTCTGCTGGCGTAGCGAAGCCGGAGAACGCCACTTTCACCAGCGCCTGGCGGTTAATCGCATAGTTGATGGCTTCGCGAACTTTCGGGTTATCAAACGGCTTCTGGGTGACGTTCATACTGATGTAACGCTGCATGATAGACGGTGAAGCAACCAGCTCAAGTTTGCTGTTTTTCTCCAGCACGCCCGCCTGCTCGTAAGGGATCGGGAACGCGAACTGTGCCTCACCGGTTTGCAACATTGCCGCACGGGTGTTGTTATCCACGACCGGGCGCCAGGTAATGCTGTCCAGCTTCGGCAGGCCCTGCTGCCAGTAACCGGCGAATTTCTTCACCTTCACAAAATCGGTCTGGTTCCAGGTATCCAGCTGATACGGGCCGGTCCCCACCGGGTGGAAGCCGATATCTTTGCCGTATTTTTGCAGCGCAGCCGGGGAGATCATCGCCGTCGCCGGGTGGGCCAGAATATTGATGAACGCCGAGAACGGCTCTTTTAAGGTGATTTTCACCGTGGAAGGATCGACCACTTCCGTTTTGGCAATGGTTTTATACAGGTTGTAGCGCTTGAGATGGTTGTCCGGGTTGCTGGCGCGGTCGAGGTTCGCTTTTACCGCCTCGGCATTGAAGTCGGTTCCGTCCTGAAACTTCACGCCCGTGCGCAGCTTGATAGTGTACACCAGGCCATCGTCAGACACTTTGTAGCTTTCTGCCAGCACATTCTGCAGCTTCATGTCTTTATCAAGCCCGAACAGCCCTTGATAGAACGACTTCGCCACCGCCTGCGACAGCGTGTCATTCGCGTCGTAAGGATCGAGAGTGGTGAAGTTTGAGGCCACCGCTACGACGACATCTTTAGCAGCGAAAGCGGGCGTGGCGATAACGGCGGAGGCAAGTCCCGCCGCCAGCAGCCATTTTTGCGTTGTGTTAGCTGTCATTATTGTTTTCCTTTATAGGCGATTTTCACTGCTACCGATGGGGTGACGGGCAACAAAATGCCCCGGCCCCACCGCAACCAGCGGTGCTACGTGCGGTTCATCCCCCAGGCTGCGCGTGGCGCTGGGGATCTCATCAGACACTAAAACAGGCTTGCGTCCCTTGCGGGTTGGGTCAGCTACCGGTACCGCCGCCATAAGTTTACGGGTGTACGGATGCTGCGGGTTTTCAAACACGGCGCGGCGTGGGCCAATTTCAACAATCTGGCCCAGATACATTACCGCCACGCGATGGCTGATGCGTTCCACGACGGCCATGTCATGAGAAATAAACAGAAAAGCGATGCCAAATTCGCGCTGCAGGTCGAGCAGCAGGTTAACAATTTGCGCCCGAATCGACACATCCAGCGCCGAGACGGACTCATCGGCAATCACCACCTTCGGGTTCAGCGCCAGCGCGCGGGCAATACAAACCCTCTGCCGCTGGCCGCCGGAGAACTCATGCGGATAGCGCCATGCATGTTCCGGCTGTAATCCTACGCGTTCAAGTAGCCAGGCGACGCGCTGCTGGGCCTCTTCTTTGGGCATGGCCTGGTGCACCAGCAGCGGCTCCATAATGGAGTAGCCGACGGTCTGACGCGGATCCAGCGAGGCATACGGATCCTGAAAAATAAACTGAATGTCTTTGCGAACGTGCTGCAGCTCGCCGTTAGGCAAATTATCAATACGCTGGCCGTTAAAGGTGATGGTGCCGCCCTGAGTTTCCACCAGCCGCAGCAGCGAGCGCCCGGTGGTCGATTTACCACAGCCGGACTCGCCCACCAGCGCCAGCGTTTCGCCCGGCAGTAAATCAAAACTCACCTTTTCAACAGCGTGCACCTGGCGCGTCACCCGGTTGAATATTCCGCTACGCAACGGGAACCGGGTCACCAGATCCCGCACTTCCAGCACCGGCTTCGCGCCGTGGGGAATAGTGTCCTGCTCGGTTTCAGGCTCTTGTCGATTCGGTTGACCAGGGGCTATCAGCGGGAATTTGCGCGGTAAATCGCTGCCATTCATGGCGCCCAGGCGCGGAACCGCGGCCAGCAAAGCCTGAGTGTAGGCATGCTGTGGGTTCTGGAATATTTGCTCCACGGTGCCGGTTTCGACCGCTTCTCCCCGGTACATCACCAACACCCGGTCAGCGATGTCGGCCACCACGCCCATATCGTGGGTGATAAAAATGACGCCCATCTGCATTTCATCCTGCAGAACACGAATAAGCTGCAGAATTTGTGCCTGGATAGTCACGTCGAGGGCGGTCGTTGGCTCATCGGCGATCAATACTGCCGGGCGGCAAGAGAGCGCCATGGCAATCATCACTCGCTGGCGCATCCCCCCGGAAAGCTGGTGCGGATAGCGGTTCAGGATGGCCTGTGCTTCAGGAATACGCACGCGTTCCAGCATACGCTTCGCTTCCGCCAGCGCCGCACGGCCATCCAGCTTTTGGTGTAACCGGATGGATTCCGCGATTTGTTCGCCCACGGTGAACACCGGATTAAGCGAGGTCATCGGCTCCTGGAAAATCATCGCTACATCCGCCCCACGCACGCGACGCATCTGGGCGTTACTCAGTTCGGGCAGGTTCAGCACCTCTTTATTACGCCGACGCAGCAGCAGCTTGTCGCAGCTAACCTGTCCGCCGCCCTGCTCCAGCAGGCGCATCAGCGCCATTGCCGTGACCGACTTACCGGAACCTGATTCGCCCACGATAGCCAGCGTTTCGCCCCGGTTAAGGGTCAACGACAGGTGACGCACCGCGTCGGTGACCTGCTCCTGTTGGCGGAAGCGAATATTGAGGTCGCTAACGGCAAGCACCTGCTCGTCCGGTAGCTCATGACTGTGCGGCATTAACTCTCCTGGTCACGATAAATTCCTACATTCGGGGCGTCGCCAACAAAGCCAAAGCCACGGTACATTCCTTCGCTGTTAAACGGCAGCGCGACGTTCCCCTGATTGTCGATGGCAATCATGCCGCCGCTGCCGCCCAGCGCGGGCAGTTTCTCCATCACCACGCGGTCAACGGCCTGCTGCAGGCTTAGCCCGGAATACTCCATCAGGGCAGCAATGTCGTAGGCCGCCAGCGTGCGGATAAAAACTTCGCCCGTGCCGGTGCAGGACACGGCCACGTTGGCATTATTGGCATAGCAGCCCGCGCCAACTAAGGGCGAATCCCCTACCCGGCCCGGCAGTTTATTGGTCATTCCGCCGGTGGACGTTGCCGCCGCCAGATTACCGAATTTATCCAGCGCCACTGCGCCTACCGTGCCAAATTTTTTATCGGCATCAATTGGCTCAGCCGCGTCATGGTCCAGCAGCGTCTGTTGGCTTTCACGGGCGCGCAGCAGTTGCTGATAGCGTTCTTCGGTGGAAAAAAGCGTGGCCTCTACCGGCTCAAGCCCATTCTGCACGGCAAAACGCTCCGCCCCTTCGCCAATCATTAGCACGTGCGGGCTGTTTTCGAGCACCAGCCTTGCCGCCAGAATCGGGTTGCGAATATGGCTCACACCCGCCACCGCCCCGGCATTCAGGCTGTTGCCGTCCATCACGCAGGCGTCCAGCTCATGTGTACCAGTGCTGGTGAACACCGAGCCTATCCCGGCGTTGAACAGCGGGCACTCTTCCAGCAAGCGCACCGCCTCGGTCACCGCGTCCAGCGCGCTGCCGCCGCGTTCAAGGATCTGCTGCCCGGCTTCAACAATGCCGGAGAGCGCGCTAATAAATTGCAGCTCTTTTTCTGGCGTCAGATGGGCGCGGGTCAGGGCTCCGGCCCCGCCATGAATAGCGATAACGGCTTTAGTCATTCGGCATTGCCTGTTGAAAGTGGTATCCGGCAGCGTTTTTTCTATAAATATCAGAATCGTTGCCAAACATTGATACGATTTTTGAATATAGAAAGACGTAAAAGTGTTGTAAAGAAAATTGACTTTACTCAGTGAATCCCGGCCCGCCCCGGAAGAGAGAGAAAATGGCGACTTATGAAACTAAAGTCGCCATTTTTTAGGGTAATAACATAATCTTAGAACTTCGCGCTGATCCCCACGCTGTAACTCGTCTGGTTCCCGTCGCTTAAGCCTGCCGTCTGTGCCACCGCCGCGAATGCGGACACGGTATTCGAAAGTGGCATATCTGCCCCGATGGCAATATCGGCCCAGTTTTTATCCAGCTGTTCGCCGCTACGGCTGAAGGTCAGCGCCGTGGATTTTAGGCCGCCGTTCGCCCGGTAGCTGTCATCGCCGAACTGATGGCGATAGCTTGCCTGCGCCCAGGGATTAATGACGCCCAGCTTCGTGTCCACGCGCCAGCCCGCGCTGCCGATTTGCGAATGGCCGTTCTGGTCGCCAAAGCGCATAGCCGTGCTGCTGCTGCCGTTTTCGCTGTAGCCATTCACGTGGCTGTAATCCCAGGCGTATTGCAGCACCGGCCCCGTAGTCAGCCAGGTCGTGACGGGGATATCGTAGCCAGCCGTTAATCTCGCGCCGTACAGCCTGCCGTCGGTGTCGCCTTTTTCCGTGCGGGTTAGCTGCCCCAGCGTGATATCGCGCTGAATATTGGTGAAGTCGGCGGAAAGATAATGCACGTCACCGTTCAGCCAGGCCTGGCCCGCGCGAAGCTGGCCAAAGAGTGCCGCCTGAAAACCTCGGGTGTCGTAGCGGTAGCCGTCATCCGGGCGCTGATTGTCCAGCGAACCGGCGATCAGCCCGCCCAGCACCACGTTTTCGTTCAGCTGATAGTCGAGACCGACGGTCAGGTTGTTGGTGTTGCCTTTGCCGTCACCGGTTTCGCTATTGCCGCTGTAACGCTGATACGCCCCGCTGTAACCGCCAAACACGCCCAGTGAACCTGCGGCGTTATCGCCCTGGCGCAGCTGCTGATAGCGGCTATCAAGCGTTGCCCGGCTGCCGCGCACCATCGCCTGCGTGCCCTGGCTCAGGCGGGTGACCTGCACCGGGGCGACGATAATCGACTCAATGTACTGGGCTATGATGGTGTGAACCTGCGGACTCGGGTGGAAATGATCGGCAAACAGATAATCCTGAGCGCCGTTAAATCCAGGCGTGGAGCTGGTGCAATCTGTCGCCGCCACGCCCGGAGGACAGGCCATCCCGGCGGTGTTTGTCAGGCCGAATGCCTGAGGATTGGCCAGAATCTCCTGGAAGACGCCGTTGATGTCCGCCCGGGCGATATTTCCCCCATGCTGCAGCAAGGCCTGATCCTCAGCGCTGTTGTAGAACATGGTGAGCAAAGCGGCCTGCTGCACGGCCTGATCGTAGGCGGCTATCAGCTGTGCGGCCACGCCCTGCTGAACGAGTGGATTGGAACTGACGACGGAAGCCGCCGCCTGCAGCGCCTGATGAATCGCCTGCTGACGGCTCGCCAGGTCAGGCGTTTGCGCCGCATCCAGAGAAGCATAGGCAGCCTGAATAGCAGGCGTAGCCGCCGCCCCAAGCCCGGCGCTGAGAACTAATTCCATTAGCGTTGGCGTCGCGCCAATATTCGGGACGTTCGGCACCACCACCAGCCCGGCACCCGCATCAAGCAAAGCCCCCACCTGCGCGGCGGCGTTGGCGGCGCTGTTGGCGGCTATTCCCTGCGCCAGCGCAGGCTGAGTGGCCGCGGCGGCAAGGTCGTTGCCACCGATCCAGTGAATGTATAAGCCGTTGCCGTCCGCCCGACCGCCGGTTTGGTTTAGATAGCGCTGAACCTGGCTTTGCGTATTATCGGCAGGATTAAGCGCGGGCACAGCGGTGCCTCCGCCTGCGGCATAGTTGCTCCCACCTTCGCGGGAGGGCGTCAGCGTCAGGCCATAATGGGCGGCGAGCTGTTCGTCATAGAGTTTGTTCTGGCTGCTGTTCCAGGTCCAGCGTCCGTTGTTGCCGGTATCGCTGAGGCTGTCGCCAAAAACGGTGAGGGAATCAAAGGCAAATGCGGAGGAGGTGAAACCCACCGCGGCGGTCAGCATACTGAATTTAAATGCTTTTTGTTTGCTTATCATCAGTTCTTCCTTGCAAGGTTTTTTATTAGCCACAATGACTATAGTCAATAGCAATTGACGCGCTGCCCGAGCGTAAAGAAGAAACGTGACAACGTGATGTAACGCATGTCCGACCACTGATGAAAGGTTTTTGCTGATCCCAGACATGCCGTCCGGCGGCATTTTCTGCCATACTAAGGCCTTATTTTGCCCCTGCTCCAGGAGTCATGAATGGAATTTACCGCCGGGCTGATCCCGCTTGAAACCGCGCTTGAACAGATGTTGTCCCGTATTCATCCGCTGTCTGAAACAGAAACCCTGCCGCTGCTGCTGGCCACGGGCCGCGTCACGGCGGCCCCGGTGGTCTCACCGCTGGATGTCCCCGGTTTCGATAACTCAGCGATGGACGGCTACGCGGTGCGGCTGGCGGATATCAAAGCCGGGGGCGCGCTGCCCGTCGCCGGTAAAGCCTTCGCCGGACAACCATTCAGCGGCGAATGGCCTGTGGGTACCTGCGTGCGCATCATGACCGGTGCGCCGATCCCTGCCGGAGCCGAAGCCGTAGTGATGCAGGAAGAGACGGAAGTGACCGAAAGCGGCGTGCGTTTTAACGCCGTCGTGAAGAACGGGCAGAACATTCGCCGCCGTGGCGAGGATATTCATCAGGGCGCCAGCGTGCTCGCTGCAGGCGTGAAGCTGACCGCTGCCGAACTGCCGCTGATTGCCTCTCTGGGCATCCCGGAAGTGAAGGTCTACCGCAAAGTACGTGCGGCAGTGTTCTCCACCGGGGACGAACTTCAGCTTCCGGGCCAGCCTCTGGCCGAAGGCCAAATCTACGATACCAACCGCCTGGCGGTACACATCATGCTGGAACAGCTGGGCTGCGAAGTGATTGACCTCGGCATCGTTCGCGATGACCAGGCCGCCCTTCGCGCGGTGTTTGAAGAAGCCGACAGCCGCGCGGACGTCGTCATCAGCAGCGGTGGTGTTTCGGTAGGCGAAGCCGATTACACGAAACAAATCCTCGAAGAGCTGGGCGAAGTCGGCTTCTGGAAGCTGGCGATTAAACCGGGCAAACCGTTTGCCTTTGGGCGCCTGAAAAACAGCTGGTTCTGCGGTCTGCCGGGCAACCCGGTTTCTGCCGCCCTGACCTTCTACCAGCTAGTGCAGCCGCTGCTGGCGAAGCTAAGTGGGCAAATCGCCAGTCCTCTGCCGCCGCGCATGCGCGTTCGCACCGTCGGCAAGCTGAAGAAATCCCCAGGTCGACTCGACTTCCAGCGCGGCATTTTGCGCCGCAATGAGCAAGGCGACCTGGAAGTGTTAAGCACCGGGCATCAGGGATCGCATATTTTCAGCTCCTTCAGCCAGGCCAACTGTTTTGTGGTACTGGAGCGAGAGCGCGGCAACGTCGAAGCCGGGGAATGGGTTGAGGTCGAGCCGTTTAATCCGCTGTTCGGAGGCTGAAATGGTCGAGCTTAGCGATGAGGAAATGCTGCGCTACAACCGCCAGATTGTGCTACGCGGCTTTGACTTTGAGGGCCAGGAAAAGCTGAAGGCTTCGCGAGCTCTCATCGTCGGGCTGGGCGGGCTGGGCTGCGCGGCGGCACAGTATCTGGCGGCCGCGGGCGTGGGCCAGCTCACGCTGCTCGATTTCGATACCGTTTCGCTCTCAAATCTCCAGCGGCAAACGCTGCACAGCGATGCCGCGATTGGCAAACCGAAGGTGGATTCCGCGCGGGATTCACTGGCGGCAATTAATCCGCATATCCAAATTGACACCGTCAATGCGCTGCTCGAATACCCTCAGCTTTCCGGGTTGATCGCCCGCCACGATGTGGTGCTGGACTGCACCGATAACGTGGCTATTCGCAACCAGCTCAACCGCGGTTGCCATCAGCATAAGATCCCGCTGGTGTCCGGGGCGGCCATTCGCATGGAAGGCCAGGTCAGCGTCTTCACGTATCAGGATAATGAGCCCTGCTACCGCTGCCTGAGCCGTCTGTTTGGCGAAAGTACGCTGAGCTGCGTGGAGGCAGGCGTTATGGCCCCGCTGGTGGGAATTATCGGCTCGCTGGAAGCCATGGAGGCAATCAAGCTGTTGGCAAACTACGGCACCCCAGCGCGAGGGAAAATCGTGCTTTACGATGCGATGACCTGTCAGTTCAGAGAGATGAAGCTGGCGCGTAACCCGCAGTGTGAAGTGTGCGGGTAGAAACGAGAACGGGGATATCATTATCCCCGTTATTTTTAGACCGCCAGATCGGTGAGCATCACCTTGGCGATTTCGAAGTAAATCAGCAGCCCGGTTCCGTCGATTAAGGTCGTGATAAACGGCGCAGATACCACGGCTGGATCAATATTCACCTTACGCAGCAGCATCGGAATAATTGAAGAAACAATCGCGCTCCAGACGGTGATGGCGATGAGCGTCAGGCTGACCACCATCATCACTTCCATACCCACGCCCAGCATCCACGCCCGTATAAACCCGGCGGTACCAATCGTTAAGGCAATCAGCACCGAGGCCGAGATCTCCTTACGCAGAATAGCGCCCAAATCCTTTAGCCCAACTTCGCCGAGCGCCATCGCCCTGACCAGCGTCGAGGTAATTTGTGTGCCAGTGTTCCCGCCGGTGCCGATCAGCAACGGGATAAAGAACGCCAGCGCAATCGCCGCTTCAAGCTGATCTTCAAACGATTTAATCACCGAGCTGGTGTAAGCCTCGGCCACAAACAGCAGCAGCAGCCAGACCGATCTTTTGCGCCACAGCGTAAAAACGCTGCTTTGCAGATAAGGCGTTTCCAGCGGCGACGACGCGCCCTGCAGCTGGCTGTCCAGCGTGTTTTCGTCCTCAAGTAGCTGAGCGATTTCCTGCGGGCCCAGCACGCCTTTCAGCTTGCCGTAGCTCAGCACCGGAATGTAGTTAGAAGCCGACTTTTTGATATCCACGCAGGCTTCATGGCGCGTTTTTTCCGGCGTTAATGAGAATGCCACGGGCCGCATCAGGTCACTGAGCAGCGCCTCTTTGTCGGCCTGCAGCAGCGATTTTACCGGCACGAGGCCAAACAGATGAGCATCGTCGTCCACCACAAATATCTGCGACGGGATCTGCTCATTTTTAATGCCCGAACAGAACAACGCCTGCGCATCCTGCACCGAAGTGCCCGGCGGTAAAGCGATGTAATCCTGGCTCAGGTAAGCCAGTACGGTATTTTGTGAGTCTGAGGATGGCAGTTTAACGGACACGGCCAGTGAAGCGCGGGAGTGCGCTGAGGTATTAGTCGAAAATGTCATGATTTTTCCCCGGTTACTGTTTTAAAAATAAACAGTCCTCATCCTGGGGCGAAGCAAGATATGAGAGTGCTGACGCTATCTCCATGTCTCGGTTTTAGCACTGTACAACGTATCCCCAAAAGCGGGGGAAGTTACCTGGGGTTATACCTTCGCTCGATATAACCTGTCCTAATCTTGGGCGTCTCTCGACGTCGTCAGATCAGCAACCTATGTTTGTACAGGAGCCTCGCCTAACGAGATACTGCAAGTCTTCCGCGGCCTATAGTAGGGATTTAAACTTCAGGCGCAAGGCAAAGAGCCTGCGCTGTTTAGGGTTTATTTATGCTTTTTTTCTGCTCAGTCGTAGAGTTTATCGCTGGTCACCGCCGGCCTGCCTTGCCCCGCACCCACTCGCCGCACTGACGCCTGCACCTTCAGCGTGCCGCCCAACAGAATATTCACCACCGGCGCTTCCGGGCGCATCAGGCGCTGCTGCAGCAGCTGAACCGCCTCCTCACCCAGCTCGTCTCTGGGAACATGAACCGAGGTTAAAGCCACATCATGAATTTCGGCCAGGTTAAAGCCGTCGATGCTCATCACCGACATATCCTGCGGCACGCGCAGCCCTGCTTTTTGCAGAGCGCTGACGGCTCCCGCGGCCATGAAATCGCCCCCGACTAACAGCGCGCTCGGCCAGGCCGGCCGCGGCGTAGCCGCCAGATAGTCGCTGATTAAGGCCTCGCTCTCTTTGGCACCGAAGCTTTGGGCGACCAGCAGATGCCGGGTTTCATCAAACGACAGATTACGGCAGTCCCACGCATCCCGAATCCCGGCGAGGCGCAGCTCCATGGTGTAGCGACGCAGGCACATTAGCGTTAGCACGCCTTTATGTCCCATGTCGAACAGATAATTTGCGGCAAAGCGGCCCGTCATCAGGTGATCCGGCGTGACGCCAGAAAGACGCATTTTGCGATCCTGGCAGTTGATCAGCACGCAGGGCTTGCCCAGATCCGCCGCCAGATCGTGGATGTGCGTATCATCAATCCCCAACAGAATGGCCGCTTCGGTTTCCGGCTCGTTCATCTTACTGAGAAACAATCCGGTATCGCTGTCATTCTCTTCCAGTGTGCAGAAGCGCAGCCTGGCGTCGTGAGGCACCAGCGCCTTGCCGATGCCCTGCATCACTCGGTAGTAGAAGACATCCAGCCGCTCATCAAACGCCCGACGGGGCGCAAAAACCACCAGGCTGTTGACCAATAATCTGCCCGCCGCAATACCCTGCAATACCCCCTTCGCTTTGGCGCAGGCCAGTACCCGCTGGCGGGCCGACTCGCTGGTATTCCCCTTGCCCGCCAGCACGCGGGAAACGGTGCTTATCGACAGCCCCGTTTGCGCGGCAATTTCGGTGATTTTTAGCGTTTTACTCATTTTGTGATCGACGCCCGTTTGTGAAATGAAAAAATTTTCATGACTGCCAATACGCCATAGTGCCGGAGGTTTAGCGTTATTTCTTCGCGTCGGATCGAGGTAGTGAAAATATTTGCAAAAATTGCGCTATTGGTTGGCTGATAACTCAATTACGCTCCGTTTTGTTGACCGATAAGGTTCTCATTGAAAACACAAACAAAATTAAATACATAAAAATCAAATAATTAAATTACATCCATCGCCAAAGATAGTGGCATACCAATTCTACTAATTACCCTACAAGGTGGAGTGAACTATGAGTCATGGCATCGACCAACCGATAACCGCCGCTAAGGCAGGACGCGTTTTCCGGCATTTGCGCTGGTGGGTTCTGGTTCTGTTCTTACTTGGCGTCACCGTGAATTACATCACGCGTAATGCGCTGGGGATCCTGGCGCCTGAGCTGAAAACCTCCCTCGGCATTACAACCGAACAGTATTCCTGGATAGTCGGTGCTTTTCAGCTGGCCTATACCCTGTTCCAGCCTATCTGCGGCTGGCTGATAGACGTGATTGGCCTGAAGATCGGTTTTCTGATCTGCGCCAGCATCTGGGCGGTGATGTGCATGCTGCATGCCGGAGCCGGGAGCTGGTTACAGCTGGCTCTTTTGCGCTTCATGATGGGCGGTGCGGAGGCTGCAGCCACGCCCGCCAACGCCAAAACGCTGGGTGAATGGTTCCCGAAAAAAGAACGCCCGATTGCCGCAGGCTGGGCCGGAGTGGGCTTTTCCATCGGCGCGATGCTGGCTCCGCCGATTATCTATTTTGCCCACAGTTTTTTTGGCTGGCAGGGGGCCTTTATGTTCAGCGGAGCGCTGGCGCTGGGGTGGGTTGTACTGTGGTGGCTGTTTTACCACAACCCGGAACAGCACCCGAACCTGAGCAAGGAAGAGCTGGCGTTTATCAAACAGGACAACGAGCCGCCCGCCGTGAAACTGCCCTTCTTTACTGCCCTGAAAACCGTCTCCAAAAACAAACGTTTCTACGGTATCGCCATTCCGGCCTTTATGGCAGAACCCGCCTGGGCAGTCCTGAGCTTCTGGGTTCCGCTTTACCTGGCCAACGAGCGCGGCATGGATCTCAAACAGATTGCTATGTTCGCCTGGCTGCCGTTCCTGGCCGCCGATATCGGCAGCATTGCCAGCGGCTATCTGACCAAAGTTTACGTCCGTATTTTTGGCTGTTCGCGCACCAACTCCGTGGTGGCGAGCTCGGTGACCGGCGCGTTCCTGATGCTTTCTCTGGCGCTGGTCGCCGTCACCAAAGATCCCTGGATTGCCATCCTGCTTATCTCCATCGGCGGCTTCGGGCACCAGATTATCTCCTGCATGCTCAGCGCGCTGGTGGTGGACTCGTTTGATAAAGGCCAGATGGCCACCGTCAACGGAATGCGCGGCTCCGCGGCGTGGATTGCCAGCTTTATCTTCTCTCTGATCATCGGCGTCACCGCCGACAAGATTGGCTTCAACCCGCTGTTTATCGCCATGGGCTTTTTTGATCTGATCGGCGCGGTGTTCCTGGTGGCGTTTATCGCCGAACGCCGCGCAAAACGCACCTGAATGGATGGTCTCTCATGAAAACACTTAAGAACTGGACTCTCGTAAAACAAGATGACAGCCAGGTTATCCTGACCCTCGACGGCAAGCATTCGCTACACCTGTATGTGCTGGAAGAGAAGCTGTTTCGCGTGCTGATTAAGCGCCACCAGGGCCTGGCGCTGGACCGCACCTGGAGCATCGCCCCGCAGCAGGATGTTCCGTGGGAGGGGCGCGACCGCGAAAGCCTCTCCGGGTTTACCCTGCCCGGCTTCACGCTGGAACAGAAATCGGATGCTCTCCTCATCAGTACCGAAAGCCTGCGCGTGACAGTGCATCAGCCGCTTTACCTGGAGTGGGAATACAAATCCGAACAGGGCGAATGGCTGCCTCTCGCCTGCGATCGCCCCACCAGCGCCTACCAGCTTAACGCTCACGGTGATGGCGTGGCCCACTATCAGCGGCGCTTTGCCGGGGAGCGCTTTTACGGCCTGGGTGAAAAAGCCGGGCCGCTTAACCGCACCGGCAGACGCTACGAGATGCGTAACCTGGACGCAATGGGCTATAACGCGGTGTCGACCGACCCGCTTTACAAGCATATTCCCTTCACTATTACGCGCCGGGAAGACGTCAGCTTTGGCCTGTTCTATGACAACCTGAGCAGCTGCTGGCTGGATCTGGGCAACGAGATCGACAACTATCATCTGGCCTATCGCCGCTGGCAGGCGGAAGCCGGCGACCTGGACTATTACCTGTTTCTCGGCCCGCGCGTGCTGGACGTCACCAAAGCCTTTGTGCGCCTGACCGGGAAAACCTTCTTCGGGCCCAAATGGAGCCTCGGTTACAGCGGCTCAACGATGCATTACACCGACGCGCCGGACGCCCAAAATCAGCTGATGAACTTTATCCGGCTGGGCCAGCAGCACGCGATTCCGTGCGACTCTTTCCAGCTGTCGTCGGGCTATACCTCGATCAATAACAAACGCTACGTGTTTAACTGGAATTATGAAAAAGTGCCGCAGCCGAAGGTGATGAGCCAGGCGTTTATGGCGGCCGGGATCCGCCTTGCGGCTAACATCAAGCCTTGTCTACTGCAGGATCACCCACGCTATGAGGAGGTTGCCAAAGGCGGATTGTTTATCAAAGATTCGGAATCTGATACGCCGGAACGCTCCAGCTTCTGGGACGATGAAGGCTCTCATCTGGACTTCACCAACCCGGCCACGGTGAAGTGGTGGCAGGCTGGTGTCACCACACAGCTGTTGGAAATGGGCATTGGCTCCACCTGGAACGACAACAACGAATACGAAGTGTGGGACGGGGAAGCGCGGTGCCACGGCTTTGGCCAACCGATAGCCATCAAACATATTCGCCCGGTCATGCCGCTGCTGATGATGCGCGCTTCGATGGAGGCTCAGCAGAAATTTTCCCCGGAGAAACGCCCGTATCTGATTTCCCGTTCCGGCTGCGCCGGGATGCAGCGCTACGTCCAGACGTGGAGCGGCGACAACCGCACCAGCTGGGATACGCTGCGTTACAACACCCGCATGGGCGTCGGCATGAGCCTGTCCGGCCTGTTCAACGTCGGGCATGACGTCGGCGGTTTTTCAGGTGACAAGCCAGACGCCGAGCTTTTCGTGCGCTGGGTTCAGAACGGCGTGATGCACCCACGCTTTACCATCCATTCATGGAATGATGACCACACCGTAAACGAACCGTGGATGTATCCGGCGGTGACTCCGGCCATTCGCAGCGCCATTGAGCTGCGCTATCGCCTGCTGCCCTATTTCTACACGCTGCTGTGGCAGGCGCATGCGGATGATGAACCGATGCTGCGGCCGACCTTCCTCGATCATGAACACGATGTGAACACATTTGAAGAGTGCGATGAATTCATGCTGGGCAGGGATCTTCTGGTGGCAAGCGTGGTGGAGCCGGGACAGCGCGAACGCGCTTTATGGCTGCCGGCCAATAAACACGGCTGGTACAACTATGACACCGGCCAGTGGTTTAGCGGCGGCCAGACCATCACCCTGCCCGCCCCGCTTGAGCGTCTGCCGCTGCTGGTTCGCGCCGGTGCGGCTCTGCCTCACAGCGAACGTATCAGCTACGTTTCTCCGCAGGACGATACCGTTCGTGAGCTGAAAATTTACCCGCTACAGGGCGCCGGGGTTTCCCAGGGCATGTTGTTTGAGGATGATGGTGAATCCTGGGGTTATAAAGAAGGCAACGCGCTGTGGCTTAGCTGGGAAATAACCTGCTCAGCCAACGAGATTAACGTGGTCTTTAGCCGTAAGGGGGATTATTTGCCCGCGTGGCGCGAGATTAAGCTGTCTTTGCCTGAGGGAGAAAAGCGTCGATTGCTGGTGAACGGCGTGGAATGCGAGGTGTGGGGGCTGTAGTTCCCCTCACCCCGGCCCTCTCCCCAGAGGGGCGAGGGAGAAAACCACGGGAGGTAGATTCCTCGATCTGTCCCCTCTCCCTTTAAGGGAGAGGGTTAAGGTGAGGGTAAAAGTAAAATTACCCGTCGATCCCTTTGCTGCGCAGGTAATCTTCGTAACCACCGGTGAAGTCAATCACGCGCTCTGGGGTAATTTCCAGTACGCGAGTTGCCAGCGAACTAACAAACTCACGGTCGTGGGAAACGAAGATCAGCGTGCCCTGGTACATCTCCAGCGCCATGTTCAGCGACTCGATGGATTCCATATCCAGGTGGTTCGTTGGTTCATCCATGATCAGGATGTTTGGTTTTTCCATCATCAGCTTGCCGAACAGCATGCGGCCCTTCTCGCCCCCGGAGAGGACTTTAGCCGGCTTCTTGATGTCGTCCTGGCTGAACAGCAGACGACCCAGGATGCTGCGCACCGCCTGCTCGTCATCGCCTTCCTGCTTCCACTGGCTCATCCAGTCAAAGACGGTCAGATCGTTTTCGAACTCGTATTCGTGATCCTGGGCGTAGTAACCAATCTGAGCGTTCTCAGACCACTTCACGCTGCCGTTTTCCGGGGCCAGCTCGCCGACCAGGGTTTTCAGCATCGTGGATTTACCCACGCCGTTGGCACCCAGAATGGCAATCTTCTCGCCTACTTCCAGCAGCAGGTTGAAGTTTTTAAACAGCGGGCCATTCTCAAACCCTTTAGTCACGGCTTCAACTTCAAGAGCGTTACGGAACAGTTTCTTATCCTGCTCGAAGCGGATGAACGGGTTCTGGCGGCTGGAGGCCTTCACTTCGTCCAGCTTGATTTTATCAATCTGACGGGCACGAGAGGTCGCCTGGCGAGATTTAGAGGCGTTGGCGCTAAAGCGGCTCACGAAGGATTGCAGGTCAGCAATCTGCGCTTTCTTCTTCGCGTTGTCCGCCAGCAGGCGCTCGCGAGCCTGAGTTGCCGCCGTCATGTACTCGTCGTAGTTGCCCGGATAAACGCGCAGCTCGCCGTAGTCGAGATCAGCCATGTGGGTGCAGACCATGTTCAGGAAGTGACGGTCGTGCGAAATGATGATCATGGTGCTGTCGCGTTCGTTCAGCGTCTGCTCCAGCCAGCGGATGGTGTCGATATCCAGGTTGTTCGTAGGTTCGTCGAGCAGCAGGATGTCCGGGTTAGAGAACAGCGCCTGCGCCAGCAGCACACGCAGTTTCCAGCCGGGAGCGACTTCGCTCATCGGGCCGTAGTGCTGCTCCAGCGGAATGCCCACGCCAAGCAGCAATTCGCCCGCACGCGCTTCTGCGGTGTAGCCGTCCATCTCGCCGTATTTCACTTCGAGGTCGGCAACTTTGTAACCGTCTTCTTCGCTCATCTCCGGCAGGGCATAAATGCGGTCGCGTTCCTGCTTCACTTCCCACAGCTCGCCGTGGCCCATGATAACGGTGTCGAGTACGGTGAATTTCTCGAAGGCGAACTGATCCTGGCGCAGCTTACCGATACGCTCGTTAGGGTCGAGAGAAACGTTGCCAAGCGTAGGCTCTAAGTCCCCGCCGAGGATTTTCATGAACGTGGATTTGCCGCTTCCGTTCGCGCCGATCAGGCCATAACGGTTGCCGCCGCCAAATTTAACGGAAATATTTTCGAACAGCGGTTTGCTGCCAAACTGCATGGTAACGTTGCTGGATACAAGCACTGGTATGTCCTGGAGAAATAAGTTGTCGAGATTTTGGAATGTGATTTCGGCCACATTATGCCATAACTATGATAAAGGGTCGCCCCGCATCTTCACCGTACAATAGTTAATCAGTGTGAAAAAATTGTGATTTCATCCACATCTGATTTCCCAGATGAATGTAATGCACATATAATGCGCGGCTGAATCGTCCATGAACACTCACTAGCTGGCCCGTCTGGCATAACACTCGCATAACATGACTATGAAATTACGCTCGCTTTTACTGGCTTTTGTGGCTGTCGCGTCTTTCTCTGCTTCCGCCGTGACTTATCCGTTACCGACTAACGGCAGCCGCCTGGTTGGTGAAAACCAGGTTATCACTATTCCTGAAGGCAGCACCGCACCGCTGGAAGAGTATGCCGCACAGTACCAGATGGGTCTGTCTAACATGCTGGAAGCTAACCCAGGGATTGACCCGTACCTGCCAAAAGCCGGTACCATTCTGAACATCCCTCAGCAGCTGATCCTGCCGGACACCGTGCATGAAGGGATTGTGATCAACAGCGCCGAAATGCGCCTCTACTATTACCCGAAAGGCACCAACACCGTGATCGTGCTGCCAATCGGTATCGGCCAGTTGGGGAAAGATACCCCGATCAACTGGACCACCAAAGTAGAGCGTAAGAAAAATGGCCCAACCTGGACCCCGACGGCGAAAATGCATGCGGAATACGCCGCAGCCGGTACACCGCTGCCGGCCGTTGTCCCTGCAGGCCCGGATAACCCAATGGGCCTGTACGCGCTGTACATCGGTAACCTGTATGCGATTCACGGCACCAACGCCAACTTTGGTATCGGCCTGCGCGTAAGCCACGGCTGCGTGCGTCTGCGTAACGAAGACATCAAGTTCCTGTTCGACAACGTGCCAGTTGGCACCCGCGTTCAGTTTATTGATGAGCCGGTAAAAGCCACCACCGAGCCGGATGGCAGCCGTTATATCGAAGTTCACAACCCGCTTTCCACCACCGAAGCGCAGTTCAACTCCGATGAAATCGTGCCGATTAAACTGACCAGCAGCGTTCAGCAGGTCACCGCCCAGTCCGACGTTGACACCACCGTTGTTGACCAGGCGATTCAGAACCGTTCCGGGATGCCGGTTCGTCTGAACTAAGCTCAAGTTGATTAAAAAATAGCGGCCTGCGGGCCGCTTTTTTATTGCCTGAAATCTGCCCGGCAACCTTCACGCAGGGAATGTTTGTTATGCTGATAATTCATGATGTGATGGATAGCACAATTTTGCGTTTAATTGTATGATGAATGCGTTTCTTAAAGGGTAACCGCCATGCGCAACTCGTTCACGATAATCTGGCAGTATCTTCGCGCTTTTGTCTTAATTTACCTGTGCTTATACGCCGGTATTTTTGTCGCCTCTTTACTGCCTATCGTCATTCCCGGCAGCATTATCGGCATGCTGATTTTGTTTGTGCTGCTGTCGCTGCAGATCCTGCCGGCGAAGTGGGTAAAACCCAGCTGTCACCTGCTGATTCGCTATATGGCCCTCTTGTTCGTACCTATTGGCGTGGGCGTGATGCAGTATTACGACGTGCTGAAAGCCCAGTTTGGCCCGGTGGTGGTGTCCTGTTTGATCAGTACGCTGGTGGTGCTGATTATCGTGAGCTGGAGTTCGCATCTGGTGCACGGCGAAAGAAAAGTGATTGGTGAAGGTGAGGCAGAGAAAAAATGATGCACTTTATATGGTGGTCTTTACCGTTAACGCTGCTGGTGTTTTTTGCCGCCCGCAAGCTGGCCGCCCGGTTGAAATCCCCGCTGCTGAACCCACTGCTGGTCTGCATGGTGGTGATCATTCCTTTGCTGCTGGTGACCGGCATTCCTTACGACCATTATTTTAAAGGCAGTGAGGTGCTCAACGACCTGCTGCAGCCGGCAGTTGTGGCGCTCGCCTTCCCGCTTTATGAGCAAATTCACCAGATCCGCGCCCGCTGGAAATCCATCATCACCATCTGCTTTATTGGCAGCATGGTGGCGATGTCCACCGGCACCTCTATTGCGTTATTAATGGGCGCGTCCCCGGAAATTGCCGCCTCGGTTCTGCCGAAATCTGTTACCACGCCAATTGCGATGGCGGTGGGCGGTGGCATTGGCGGCATTCCGGCTATTAGCGCCGTCTGCGTTATCTTCGTCGGCATTCTTGGGGCCGTGTTTGGCCACACGCTGCTGAACATGATGCGCATCAATACTAAAGCTTCACGCGGGCTGGCGATGGGTACAGCTTCACACGCGTTGGGTACGGCGCGCTGCGCGGAGCTGGACTTCCAGGAAGGGGCTTTTAGCTCGCTGGCGCTGGTGATTTGCGGGGTCATGACGTCACTTATCGCCCCGTTTTTATTCCCGGTGCTGCTGAAGCTCTTCGGCTAAAACTTGCGAGAGATCGCGCATTTTCAGATTTGTTTTCATAAGTTGCATAAACAATTAGAACTAGATCACATATTTAGCCTATACAGATCCGTAAACTACGTTTCCGTTACCTTTGATGAGGCTTTAACATGCGTTCACGTTTTGATGCCGCCGTTGTGCAACTCCCCGCCGCACTGCAAACCGCTTTGCAACCCCTGCTTGCCGACGGCCACTTCCCGGCGATGTTTACCGCAGCCGAAGTTGAAGCACTAAAACATCAAACCGGGCTGGGTGACGAAGACCTGGCTTTCGCTCTGCTGCCGCTGGCCGCAGCCTGCGCCCGGGCAGACCTCTCTCATTTCAATGTGGGAGCCGTCGCGCGAGGCGTCAGCGGGAATCTCTATTTTGGTGGCAACATGGAGTTTCTGGGTGCCACCATGCAGCAAACCGTGCACGCCGAACAAAGCGCCATTACTCACGCGTGGATGCGCGGCGAAAAAGGCCTGGTTGATATCACCGTCAACTACACTCCCTGTGGCCACTGCCGTCAGTTTATGAATGAACTGAACAGCGGCACCGCGCTGCGTATTCATCTGCCTGGCCGCAAGCCTTCCACTCTGGGTGAGTATCTGCCGGATGCCTTTGGCCCGCGCGACCTGGACATCAAAACGCTGCTGCTGGATGAAGAAAACCACGGTTTTGCGCTGAAAGGGGATTCCCTGACCCAGGCTGCAATTACCGCGGCTAACCGCAGCCACGCGCCTTACAGCCAGGCCCCGGCTGGCGTGGCGCTGGAAATGGTCGACGGAAAAATCTTCACCGGATGCTATGCGGAAAACGCCGCGTTCAACCCTTCCCTGCCACCGCTGCAGGCCGCACTGAATCTGCTTTCTCTGAATGGTTACGACTATCCGCAGATTAAACGCGCCGTGCTGGCAGAAAAATTCGATGCGCCGCTGCTGCAGTGGGATGCCACCTCCGCCACGCTGAAAGCGCTGGGCTGTGAAGACGTAGAACGCGTTAATATTGCTCAATAATTCTCCGTTGCGGGTGTACCCACACTCGCATTGTTGAAATTTGCCCCAACTGACCCCGCGTTTCTTGCTCTTGAGGGCCGGGTAAAGTAGCCTTGGATGAAATTTCACCCCGCGAATGAGTCTGCAAGTTCATGTTGAAGCGCGTGTTTTACAGCCTGCTTATTGTTATCGGCTTAACGCTGGCGGCTGCGCTCGGGCTCGACCGCTGGATCAGCTGGAAAACCGCCCCCTACGTCTACGATGAACTGCAGGATCTGCCCTATCGCCAGGTGGGTGTGGTGCTCGGTACCGCTAAGTATTACCGCACCGGCGTCATCAATCAGTATTACCTGTACCGTATTCAGGGCGCGCTGAACGCCTATAACAGCGGCAAGGTGAACTACCTGCTGCTGAGCGGCGATAACGCGCAGCAAAGCTACAACGAGCCAATGACCATGCGCAAAGACCTGATCGCCGGCGGCGTTGATCCGGCGGATATCGTTCTGGATTACGCAGGCTTCCGCACGCTGGACTCGATTGTTCGCACCCGTAAAGTCTTTGATACCAACGATTTCATCATTATCACCCAGCGCTTCCACTGCGAGCGTGCGCTGTTTATCGCCCTGCATATGGGGATTCAGGCGCATTGCTACGCGGTACCTTCCCCGAAAAATATGCTTACCGTGCGTACCCGTGAATTTGCCGCTCGACTGGGCGCATTAGCCGATCTCTACCTCTTCAAGCGCGAGCCGCGTTTCCTCGGCCCATTAGTCCCGATTCCGTCGCAGCAGGAAGTACCGGAAGACGCGCAGGCCTACCCGGCCGTTACGCCGGAGCAGCTGTTAGAGATACAGAGAAAAGAGAAGAAGTGATACAGCGTTATTGCTGAGCAAAAAAAAGCCCGCACATTACCTGGCGGGCTTTTTTGCAAACTGCAGTAATTATTTCTTACGCGCGTACTTCAGGGAGTCCAGCGCTACGGCGAAGATGATGATGCCGCCCTTGATGATGTACTGCCAGTAAGGGTTCACGCCGATGTAGGTCAGGCCGTAGTTAATCACCGTAAAGATGATCACCCCGGTGACCACGCCGACGACGGTACCTACCCCGCCGCTGAACGACACGCCGCCAACCACGCACGCCGCAATCGCATCCAGCTCGTACATAAAGCCGAGGTTGTTGGTGGCCGAGCCGATACGACCCGCTTCCAGCATCCCGCCAAAGGCATAGAACACGCCGGACAGGGCATAAATCATGATCAGGTTCAGCGCCACGTTAACGCCGGACACTTTCGCCGCTTCCGGGTTGCCGCCGATGGCGAAGATGTTTTTCCCGAAGCGGGTTTTGTTCCACAGCACCCACACGAACAGCACCGCAAACAGGGCGTAGAACGTAATGTACGACAGCCGGAAGCTGCCCAGCGCGATAAAGCCCTGCGTAAAGGTGGAGAAGTGGGAGTCAAACCCGGAAATCGGCGACGCGCCTACAAAGTCGTAATACAGGGAGTTAATCCCGTAGACGATGATCATGGTGCCCAGAGTGGTAATAAACGGCGTCACGTTCAGATAAGCGATAATAATCCCGTTCACCAGGCCAATCACCGCGCCCACGGCGCAGACAATCAGCAGCACCAGAGGAATCGGCATGGTGTGCATGTCCGGGAACACCTTGTTGACGTTATCCATCGACTGCAGCAGCGTGGCCGCCACAACCGCCGCCAGCCCGACCTGACGCCCGGCGGACAGATCCGTCCCCTGGGTAACAATCAGCCCGGCCACGCCCAGCGCGATGATAATACGCACCGAGGACTGGGTCAGGATGTTACTCAGGTTAAGCAGGCTTAAAAACGTCGGATCCTGGAAAATAATGATCGCCAGCAGCACCAGCAGCACCACGTAGATGCCACCCTCTTTTAGATAAGTTAGAAAACTCTTCTTATTTAACGCACTCATTTTTAATAGCCCCTAAATCATCACAGGTGCACAGACGCAAGACGGAGGATTTCGTTCTGCGTTGTTGTTTTGGTGTCTACAATTCCGGCCACGAGCCCGTTGCTCATCACCAGAATACGGTCTGTAATCCCTAACAATTCCGGCATCTCGGACGAAATGATAATGATCCCTTTCCCTTTTTTGGCCAGTTCAGCAATCAGCTGGTAAATCTCAAACTTGGCGCCAACGTCAATGCCGCGCGTCGGTTCATCCAGCATCAGAATTTCTGGCTGAGTCAGCAGCCAGCGGCCGATGATCACCTTCTGCTGGTTACCGCCGGACAGCGAGCCGATGGAGGTGCGGTGCCCCGGCGTTTTCACACGCATGGAGTCGATAACCCACTGGGTATCGCTTTTCATGCGGGTGTTATCCAGCAGGCCGACTTTGTTTTTGTAGTTTCGAATATTGGAAATGAGTGAGTTAAAGCCGATATCCAGGTAAGCATAGATCCCGGTCGAGCGTCGCTCTTCGGTTACCAGCGCAAAGCCGTGATTGATCGCTTCGTTCGCGCTGCTGTTATTAATATTTTTGCCATGCAGCTTAATGGTCCCGCCAGATTTCTCGCGGATACCAAACAGTGTTTCTACAATGTCGGTACGCTTCGCGCCGACGAGGCCCGCAATGCCGAGAATTTCCCCTTTGTGCAAATCAAAAGAGATATCGCGAATTGACGGCTGCCGTAGCGAGGTCAGGTTTCGAACTTCAAGAATAACTTCGCCCGGTACGTTGGATTTATCCGGGAAACGCTGGTTCAGGGAACGGCCCACCATCATGGCGATGATTTTGTCCATATCCAACCCTTCCAGCGGCTGGGTGGCAATCCACTGCCCGTCGCGCAAAATCGTAATTTCATCGCACAGCTGGAATATTTCTTCCATTTTATGGGAGATATAAACAATCCCGCAGCCGCGATCTTTTAATTTGCGAATAATTTTAAAGAGATGATTAACTTCTTTTTCCGTCAGCGAGGACGTAGGCTCGTCCATAATAACGATTTTGGCGTTATAGGAAAAAGCCTTGGCAATTTCAATCATCTGCATTTGAGAAACGGACAGCGTACCGACGCGGGCTCGCGGGTCGATATCAATATCCAGCTCATCAAATATCTCTTTGGTGTCACGGTACATTTTATCCTGATCGACAAACACGCCTTTGGTCGGGTAGCGCCCAAGCCACATGTTGTCCATCACGGTGCGCTGAAGAACCAGGTTAAGCTCCTGATGCACCATAGAAATACCGTTTTCCAGCGCCTCTTTCGTGCTGCTGAAATTCACCTCTTTTCCCTGAAAAAGGATACTGCCGGAATCTTTGCTGTAGATCCCAAAAAGGCATTTCAATAATGTCGATTTGCCCGCACCGTTTTCACCCATCAGGGCATGAATAGAGTGTGGTCGTACTTTTAAATTAACATTATCCAGTGCCTTAACGCCGGGGAAGGATTTATTAATGCCGGTCATTTCCAGCAAAAATTCCGTCGGCGTAGCTGAGTTATTGTCGACCATAATTATACCTGTGTCGCTGAGTAACCTGCCTAAAGCCGGGCGCAGGTATCTGCGCCCGTGTACAACTAAAAACGTAATACTCTAAATAATTCGAGTTGCGGGCAGGCAACAAGCTCGAGAATCCCCAGGCGCTTACACCAAGTAAGCAACTGGGGTGAGCGAGTGCAGTTAACGCCCCTGCGGCTCGAAGTATGACGAGTATTTATTTGCCGATGAACTGTGCGAGGTTGTCTTTATCCACGCCTACGTATGGTACGCGTACGATTTTGTTCTCAATCTTCCAGTTGGTGCCTTCGGCGGCTGGCTTACCGTCGGCCAGGTTTTTCGCCAGGTCGAAGGTCGCTTTAGCCTGGTTGTTGGCATCGTTCAGCACGGTCCCGGCCATCGCACCGGATTTCACCAGCGCCAGGGCTTCTGGCAGGGCATCGACGCCAAACACTGGAATAGAGGTTTTGTTGTGTGCTTTCAGCGCTTCTACCGCACCCATTGCCATCGCATCGTTGTTGGCGATAACCACTTCGATTTTGTTAGCGTTCGGGCCAGAGAGCCAGGCGTCCATTTTGTCTTTAGCCTGAGCGGTATCCCACATCGCGGTATCCAGCTGCAGCTGCTGAGTTTTCAGACCTTTGTCATTCAGCTCTTTGATAACGTAGGTGGTACGCGCTTCGGCATCCGGGTGGCCCGGCTCGCCTTTCAGCAGTACGAACTGAATCTGGCCATCTTTGTTCAGGTCCCAGGCCGGGTTAGCCGCCCAGTGTTTAGCAATCAGGTCGCCCTGGATGATACCGGACTCTTTGGAGTCGGTGCCGACGTAGTAAGCTTTGTCGTAGCTATCCAGCGCCTTGCGGGAAGGCTCTTTGTTGAAGAACACCACCGGCACGTTTTGCGCACGCGCTTTTTCGATAACGGTGCCCGCTGCGGCCGGGTCAACCAGGTTGATGGCCAGCGCTTTCACGCCTTTTGCCAGCAGAACATCGATCTGGTCGTTCTGTTTGGACTGGTCGTTCTGGGAGTCGTTCATCAGCAGCTGTACATCAGGTGACGCTTTCGCATCTTTCTCGATAGCTTTACGAACCACTGACATGAAGTTGTCGTCGTATTTATAAATTGTCACACCAATACGGTCAGCGGCGTTCGCTGCGGCACCAAACAGCATGCAGGACATCACGGCGGACAGAGTCAAAACCTTCTTATTCATGGTATCTCCGGTTTTTATTTTGCAGGGTAGTTCGCGTTCGAAACCAGGCAGGACAGTAATGTTATTAAAAGGTTACTGAATGCCGAAGTTATCCTAAAAAATGTGCACTTCCGTGTTCGGTAACAATCCAATACTGCGTTTTTATGAGCGCTTATGGCCTTATCACGATGCTAAAAGTGAGAAGTCACCGTTACATAGTGTTTCAGCTGATAAAACGCTGACATAATAGTCAGCGCAATGTTAATTAACTGTGAATTTACTCACAGATTGAAACCGGTTACATCTAACTCTTTGACAGCGGAGTGATCGACACCACATTTTGCTTTATCGCCACCGAATGGCGGCGGACTAAAGTCGGCATAAAACAGTGCGTTACATCACGATCCAGCTGGCCTGCTGCGCCCTGTAACGCCAGTTCTGTCGCTAAGCGCGCCATAGACACCACCGGATAGCGCACGGTCGTTAGCTGCGGGTCGGTGTAACGGGCAATGGGAATATCGTCGAAGCCGATGATGGATACATGATGCGGCACGGCAATGCCGTTGTCTTTCAGCGCCGTTAGCGCGCCAGCGGCCATGCTGTCGTTATAGGAAAAGACCGCGCTAAGCTGCAGGTTGCGCCCAAGCAGCTCAACCATCGCCGCTTCTCCGCCCTGCATATCCGGCGTGCCCATTCCGACCCAGCCCTCCGGTGGCACGATCCCCTGCTCCGCCAGCGCCTGCAGCCAGCCCTGATGCCGCTGATCGTTATCTTCAATCTCATGGCTGGACGCCAGATAACCGATGCGCGAATGCCCCTGGTTCAGCAGCATCCGCGTGGCCATCACCGCGCCGCTGACGTTATCGAGGCAAACGCAGCGGTGAGCGTAGCCGGGCACCAGGCGGTTGATCAGCACCATGCCGGGGACCTGCTCCAGAAAAGTAGCCAGTTCCTCGTCGCTCAGCGCCTTAGCGTGAACAATCAGGGCGCTGCAGCGCTGGCGAATCAGCACCTCAATGGCATGGCGCTCTTTGTCTTCCTGGTGGTAACTGTTGCCGATCAGCAAATACTTATTGTGCTGCTGGGCAACCACATCCACGGCTTTGACCAGCGCCCCGAAGAAGGGATCGGACACATCCATTACCACCACGCCAATGGTGTCGCTCACCTGAGTGGCCAGCGCCTGCGCATTGGCGTTTGGACGGTAACCCAGCTCAGCAACCGCCTGCATGACGTTTTCGCGCGTTTCCGGGCTGACCAGCGCGCTGTTATTTAATACTCGGGATACTGTCGCTACTGAAACCCCGGCGATACGGGCAACGTCACGAATGGTAATCGGCGTTGGGGGAGTCGGTCTCATAGGTGCACCCTGTTTTAGGCAAGGTGGCTATTTTGCGGGGAGTGAGGGGAGATGTGGCGTGAAGTCGATCACAGTGATGAAAGCGGTTACATACAATTCGTTAACCTTTGTGACGAATATCATTATCTCCGTGCTTTGCGCAGCGCATCCCCTGAAGCTCGTGCGGTTAACTGTCGCCAGAGCCACTCTATCGGCCCCTGGCGGAAATAACGCAGCCAGGTAACCGACAGCAGGATGTTCACCGCCCACACGACAGGGACAAATGCCAGCAGCGAGAGACGGTCAAATTTCATATATAAACCAAAGTGATAGAACAAGGTTGTGCAGATAACAGTTTGCAGCAGGTAGTTGGTTAGCGCCATGCGCCCGACGCAGGCAATCCAGCCCACCAGCCGGAAGCGCGAAAGCTTAGGCCAGAATCCCCACGCCAGCGCGGCGTAGCCAATGGCCTGAAACGGTGCGCTCAACTCACGCGGGGCCTGTAACAGCAACGCACACCAGCGGGAATCCCATTTCAGGTGCCACTGGGCCAAAATTGCCGGCAGATTAATCGCCATGCCGATGACGATAAAAATCGCGGCGGTTCGGCGATAATGCCTCAGGCTAAACTCCCCTTTCAGCCAGCCGCTGCGCATCAGTGCCGCGCCAATCAGCATCATGCCTGCCAGCTGCCAGCCGTACTGTGCGCCCAGTGCCACCAGGTTTGAAGAGAGTAAATCCGCGCGGTTGCTGATAGCTTCCACGCCGCCACCGAGCTTCCACCACTGCTCATATTGCAGGTTGGCCGCATCCGGCACCCAGGAGCGGTTAAGGCCGTCACCTGAAATCACACCGAGCAGCACCAGCACGCCAATGCCGATGAGGTACAGCACGACGCCGGTATTAAACAGCTGTTTTTGCCCCGTCGCGTCACGAATCAGCCGCCAGCACACCAGCCCGGTCAGGCCGTAAGCCAGCAGAATGTCGCCATCCCACAGCAGCAGCGCATGCATAAACCCCAGCAGCACTAACAGCGTCAGCCGCGACTGGATCCAGCGTGAGCCACGAGCGAGCAGCATTTGCAGCCCCGCCCCAAAGAGCAGCGCAAAAAGCGTGAGGAATTTAACTTCGGCAAACAGGTCCATCACCGCCCAGGTCCAGGCGTCGCGGGAGGTTATCTCGCCATACCAGGCCGGGTTGAGATAAGCCGCCTTCGGCAGGCCAAAGGCGACAATATTGAGCAGCAGAATGCCCAGGATGGCGGTACCGCGGACGAAGTCCAGGGTGACATTTCTCTCCACGGATACCTGCCTGGGGGATTAATTGTGGCGTACTGCGCGCAGGAACTCCTGACGCGTATTCTGGCTGGACTTAAACAGGCCGCCGAGCGAGGTGGTGGTGGTCGCGCTGGTGGCGTCTTTTACCCCACGCGCTTTCACGCAGTAATGCACGGCATCAATGGACACCGCCACGTTGTTGGTGCCCAGCAGCGTTTGCAGCGCAATCAGGATCTGCTGGGTCAGGCGTTCCTGAACCTGCGGACGCTGAGCAAAGAACTGCACGATGCGGTTAATTTTGGACAAGCCAATGACGGTATCTTTCGGGATATACGCCACGGTGGCTTTCCCGTCGATGGTCACAAAATGGTGCTCACAGGTGCTGGTCAGGGTGATATCACGCACGGTGACCATTTCATCCACCTTCATTTTGTTTTCAATGACGGTGATTTTTGGGAAATTGGCGTAGTCCAGGCCAGAGAAAATCTCATCGACATACATTTTGGCGATGCGATGCGGGGTTTCCATCAGGCTGTCGTCACTCAAATCGAGATTAAGCAGCTGCATGATTTCCGTCATATGAGCGGCAATCTGGCTTTTACGGGTTTCATTATCCAGTTCACGCAACGGCGGACGCAGCGGCGTTTCCAGACCGCGCGCAACCAGCGCCTCATGAACCAGGGCGGCTTCTTTTGAGAGTGATGACATGCTGTTTTCTCCTGCAGGTGTGGCTGACCTCTGCCCTTCATGGGGCAAAGTGTCCGCTTATTGTGCGGCAGCACGTGCTTAGAATCCAGTAGTGCCGGGCATAATTATTGAAATCGAAAATACCGTTCATTGCCTGAGCGGGCGAGAACAATACCGTTGCGGCCATAATGCGGGATGGCTAGACTCAGGTGAAGTGAAAGTTGTTCATAAGTCTTGAAAATAGATAAGGATCCTCTGGATGGAATTACTGGAAGAACACCGATGTTTCGAAGGCTGGCAGCAGCGCTGGCGCCACCCGTCCACCGTACTTAACTGCCCAATGACGTTCAGTATTTTTCTCCCACCTCCGGCAAGCGCCTCGCCACCACCGGTGGTTTACTGGCTTTCCGGGCTAACCTGTAACGATGAAAACTTCACAACCAAAGCAGGCGCACAGCGCGTGGCGGCCGAGCTTGGCATTGTGCTGGTGATGCCGGACACCAGCCCGCGCGGCGAAGAAGTGCCAAACGATGCAGGCTACGATCTCGGCCAGGGGGCGGGCTTTTATCTCAACGCGACACAGCAGCCGTGGGCCACGCACTTCCGCATGTACGATTACCTGCGTGACGAACTGCCGCAGCTGATTGCAGAGAACTTCAGCGTCAGCGAGAAAGCCTCAATCTTTGGCCACTCCATGGGCGGTCACGGCGCGCTGATCATGGCGCTGAAAAACCCCGGCCGCTTCCGCTCGGTTTCTGCATTTGCGCCTATCGTTAACCCGACCCGAGTGCCGTGGGGGCAAAAAGCTTTTAGAGCCTATTTGGGTGAAGATGAATCGTTGTGGCAAGAGTGGGACAGCTGCTGCCTGCTGGGTAAAGCCTCGCCGTCGGCACAGCTGCCCATGCTTATCGATCAGGGGGATGACGATCAGTTCCTCGCCGACCAGCTAAGGCCGGAAGAGTTTGAAAAAGTCGCGCAGGAGAAAGGTTGGCCGCTGACGCTGCGTATTCAGCCGGGCTGCGACCACAGCTACTACTTCATCGCGACGTTTGTAGAGGATCATCTTCGTTTTCATGCGGAGTATTTGCGGGGTTAGGGAGTGCCCCCTGCTCTTAAAATGAGAAATCTGCTACTCCGCTGTTTTCCGTTCACCCAAAAATCTGTTTTCCCTGCACGTTCCCAGCACGGTGAACGTGTCAGGGGGATAACGCCATCCCCCTGACAGCCCCCGACGATCGCTCTCTTTCGCTGTTCCCGACAGCTCAACCCCGCCTGAGTCGGGTCATAACCGGGGGCAATGAGAGCCGGGGACACATCTTCCCCTCACCCCGGCCCTCTCCCCAAAAGGGAGAGGGAGAAAACAAAAGCCACGGGAAACATTGTTTATTCCGTCTCCCTTCCAGGGAGAGGGTTAGGGTGAGGGTAAAAAAACAGAAGCGGCACTGCAGTTGAAGTCATCACCAAATAGAAAGCGAGGCTCGGTTCCGGCTTAAATCGCCTCCGTTTTCTCTCCGACTGGCCAGGGTCCGGCCGTCGGGAACGCATCTCAGCCGACCCAGGACTGGGAGATAAAATGGAGGTCTGCCGCTTCAGCGGTCGATTTATTTCGCCGGGAGTCCGGGTTCTTAGGGGAGTGACGGTGACTCCCCTAAGACGTTCACCAGTACAGGAGCTGTAGATAAAACAGGACTGGAAGTGAACGGAACTTCAATCGGCTCTTATGAAAGAACAGATAAAACTATCTACAACTTAGAAACTATAATCCAGCGCCATAAAGTAGCGGCGACCGTCTTCGTTATAGCTGTAGATATCACGATTCAGATCTTTGTCGCCGAGGTTCAGAACCCCTGCCCGCACCTTCACGTTCTTCGTCGCTTTCCAGGCTCCGCCCGTGTTCCACACGACGTAGCCACCCGGCGTTTTATCCGTCGCGGATACCGCACGCTGCTTGCCGGTGTAGTTCGCCGACACGTAGAACGACCAGTCATCCAGCGGTGCCCAGTCCACGGTGCCGTTGGCGGTATGGAACGACTGCTGCTGCAGCGGTTTATTGCCACCGTTGCTCAGGTCGCGCCCGTCGTTATAGGTGTAGTTCAGCGACAGCTTCCACTGGTCGTTAAACGGTATTTTCAGCTCGGTTTCTACGCCGCGAATACGCGCTTTGTTCACGTTGTAATAGCGGAAGATCGGGTTACCGCTCTTATCAAAGCCCACAAAGTTTGAGTAAGACGGCGCCACGCTGCGGTTCGCGGTACGCTGGATATCAATCATATCCTCAACGTTGTTCTGGAAGGCGGTTACGCTGCCGCTTACGCCGTCCAGAATGCCTTCGTCCCCGGCGTAATACAGGCCCAGCTCAAAGCTTTCGCTGGTTTCCGGCTTCAGGTCAGGGCTGCCGACAATCTGGCAGGCGCCACGGCAGGATTTACTGGTCCAGTCCGGGCTAAGCTGCAGCAGAGAAGGCGCTTTGAAGGCCGTGGCCCAGCCACCTTTGACGGTGACAGTATCGGTCGCGTTATAAACGAGATAGGCCCGCGGGCTCCAGTGGTCACCGTAGGTTTCATGGTCATCCATACGAATGCCGGTGGTCAGCGCCAGCGGCTCGAAGATGCGCCATTCGTCTTCAATAAACAGGGCGTACTGGCTGGCCGAGGTTTGCGAGCTATTGCCGCCGGTAATATTCACCGGATCGCTCAGCTTGTCGTGCCGCCACTCCCCGCCGAAGGTCAGGAACTGGTTGATGTCGCTGAGCGGCAGCACCAGCTTGCCATCGAGGCTGTTGTTGCGGGAGGTGATCGCCCCGCTGTTGCCCGGATTCAGGTTATCGATTTTGTCGCCGTAGAAACGCAGTTCGGTATTGCCGAAGCCCCAGCGCCCGTTATGGCCGAGAGAGTAATCCTGACGTTCGATGCGGTTCTTATCCAGCGAATCAGACTCCCTGTCCTGGCGGTCAAAGCCATAGCCCACGGTGACATCCTGATTATCAGCCGGGGTCCAGGCAAACTCGGTGCTGGCGTTGCGGGAAGTGAAGCCTTCAATCTGCGGCGTCAGGCCGCTGGCGTTGGTGGTCGATGCCTGCTGGCCGTCCTTCTGGCGCTTACCCAGGCTGCCGTAGACTTTTACACCCAGCACGTCGTCAATCAGCGGGCCGCTGGTGAAGAAGTTGCCGTTGTAAGTGTCGCCGCGATCGCGGTGTTCCTGCACGGTGGAATCTACGGTGAAGGTGCCGTGCCACGCTTTGCCGACTTTACGGGTGATGATGTTCACCACGCCGCCCAGGGCATCTGAACCATAGAGAGAGGACATTGGCCCACGCACTACTTCGATACGCTCGATGGCATCCGCCGGGATCCAGTTCAGATCGAAGTCGTTATGGCGGAAGACCGCATTGCGGGAGTTAACGCGTTTGCCGTCCACCAGAATCAGGGTGTAGCTGCTGTCCAGGCCACGCAGGCTGACGCCCCGGCGGTTATCCCCTTCATTGGTCAACTGGACGCCAGGCACGTTCTGCAGCACATCTTTCAGGTTATTAACCGGTTTTTTTTGCAGTTCGTCCCGGGTGATCACGCTGATACTGGCGGGCGCATCTTTGAGGTTTTGTTCAGTGGCAGATGCGGTGACAACGAGGGTTTCTTCTCGATCGTCGGCGATGACGGGGAAAGCCAGACCGAGCACAGACGCACAAAGTCCTCCCCGGACAATGGGATTCAACCTTAACATTTCTTTCTCTCCATGAGGTGAATTACAAACGAAACAAACGTTTAGCGCTCACATTGCACTATGCGCCAGCGACTACATTGGCCGCCGGCTGCATACTGTGTTCCTTAGTATTCCTGAAATGCGTTGTTATACGGTGGGCGTTTCCACCAGGCCGTCGATCAGCACCTGGGCAACACCCTGCGAGCAGCGTTCAATGCGCCCCTTCACGCCGTAAACCTGGGCCAGGCTACGCGGAGTAATCACCTCCTCCGGTTCGCCGCTGGCAACCAGTTTGCCGTCGCGGAGCATGAGAACGTGCTCGCTATGGCGTAAAGCAATATTGATATCGTGCACAACCACAACGGTGACGATATTACGCTCGCGGGTTTCGCGGGCGACCAGATCCATGACGTGGAACTGGTAATTCAAATCCAGCGCGCTCAGCGGTTCATCGAGCAGCAGCAGGGATGGACGACGAATCAAAGACTGCGCCAGGCCAACCAGCTGTTTTTGCCCGCCGGAAAGCTGGTCGAGATAGCTCAGCGCCAGATGCGAGATCCCCAACTGTTTCAACAGTTCCATGACCTGTGCTTCGCTTTCGGCGCTGTGGCGGCCACCGGACGCGCGCTGCGCCACGATAATGGACTCCAGCACGTGCAGATGCACACCTTGCGGCAGAGACTGCGGCAGATAAACCACTTTTTCGGCGCGTTTGGCAAACGGCAAAGCCATCAGGTCTTCACCGTCAAGATACAGCTGCCCTTCCGCGCGATTCAGGCCCGCTAACGAACGCAGCAGCGTCGATTTCCCGCAGCCATTCGGCCCCAGCAGTACGGTGATTTTGCCGCGCGGCAGCGCTGGCACGCTGAGGTTTTCGATGATTTTACGCTTCGGGTAACCGGCGTTGAATGCATCAATCTTTAAGCCCTGCATCACACGTTCCCCTTATGGCGCAGAATAATACTCAGGAAGAACGGCACGCCCACCAGCGAGGTAACAATCCCCACCGGAATAATGACGCCAGGGATAATGTTTTTAGAGGCGACCGACGCCAGCGACAGCACCAGAGCGCCGACCAGCACGCTGCCCGGCAGGTAGAAGCGGTGATCCTCGCCAAACAGCATACGGGCGATGTGCGGTGCCACCAGGCCGATAAAGCCGATGGGGCCGACAAACGCCACGGACAGCGCGGACAAAATACTGATGCGCAGCAACGTGCCTAAACGCAGACGCTTTACGTCGATGCCAAAACTGACGGCGCGATCTTCGCCCAAGCGCAGCGCGGTCAGCTTCCAGGAACTCAGCATTGAAATCGGCATGATGATGGCGAAGGCCAGCAGCAGCACGCCGAGCTTGTCCCAGGAGGCGCGCGCCAGGCTGCCCATCGTCCAGAACACCAGCCCCTGTAACGTGTCTTCGCTGGCGATAAACTGCAGCATCGACACCAGGGCGTTAAAGGTGAACACCAGCGCGATACCAAACAGCACCACGCCGGAACTCGCCACGCGGGTCCAGCGGGTAATGGCGTCCAGCATCAACGCGGCAAACAGCGCAAAGACGAAGGCGTTGGCGGAGATAAACCACTGATCGGGCACCCCAGGAATACCGATGCCGAGAATGATTGCCAGCGCGGCACCAAAGGCCGCGGCGGAGGAAACGCCGAGGGTAAACGGGCTGGCAAGCGGGTTATTGAGGATGGTTTGCATCTCCGCCCCCGCCAGGCCCAGCGCCATACCGACCAGCAGCGCCATCAGCGCATAAGGCAGACGAATGTCCCACACGATCACCCGCGTACCGGCGTTAGCGCTGGCCGGGTCAATCAGAGTCTGCCACAGCGTATCCAGCGGCAGCCCGGATGGGCCAAGGGTAAAGTCCAGCAGCAGCGAGGCGAAAATCGCAATAACCAACGCCCCCATCAGCAAATAGCGGTGGCGTAGCACCTGCTGGTAGCGCCCCATAATGGTGGCAGGCTGCGCCTCGTTTGGCATTGGATCGGTGGTGGCACTCATTAAGTCTTACCTTCGTTACTTCTTAAGATCGGTCCAGTACGTTCCCGTTGGTTCGACCGCCAGGAACTGTTTATAAAGTTGCTGCATTGTCTGTTCCGGGTTCACCTCAGCAAACTGCTGCGGATGGAACCAGGTTGCCATCGCCTGAATCGCCAGGATGTTGTAAGGCGAATTGTAGAAATTGTGCCATACGCCATAGGCGCGCCCTTCTTTGACCGCCGTTAACTGGTCAATGCCTTTACGTTCCAGCACGCTCTTCAGGCTGGCCTGTGCCTCGGCTTTCGTAGCCTGCGCGCCAAGCACTACGCCCGGCGAGGTTGAGCCTGGCGCTTTACCGCCGCTGGCAATATAAACCTGTGGGTCAGCGGCAAGCACTTTTTCCAGGTTGACGGTGCCCAGCGCGCCCGGCAGCAGGTTTTTGGCAATGTTCGTGCCGCCCGCCAGGTCGATGAAGTCGCCCATGTTACCTTTGCCCGCCGAACCGCAGCACTCTTCCATGGCAGCCGCACGCAGTTCGATGAACACCGATGGCTTGTCTTTCTCCGCCATCTTGCCGGTGACGTCGGTAATTTTTTTCAGGTTTGCTTCATAAAAGGCGATGTAATCATCGGCCTGTTTCTCGCGATGCAACACTTTGCCCAGCACGCGCATGCTCGGCAAGGTATTTTTCAGCGGCGAGGTACGAAAATCGACGAAGACCACCGGAACGCCCGCTTTTTCAAGCTGGGAGACCAGCTCGCTGTGGCGGCCAGGGCCGTGACCAGACAGGCCAAAAATCGCCACGTCCGGGTGCAGAGTCAGCACTTTCTCCGGGCTGACGCTGTCGGCGGTGGTGCTGCCAATCAGCGGAATATCGTCAATTTTCGGGAATTTCGCTTTGTATTCCGCGTAAGTCTGCGTGTCTAACTTACGGAAGTCGCCCTGCCAGCCGACGATACGGTCAATCGGCTTTTGCCCTTCCAGCAGCGCCAGGGCATAAAACAGCCGCCCTTCCCCCAGCAAAATACGGTCAACCTTCTGCGGGATGGTTACTTCCCGCCCGACGATATCGGTCACCGTCGCGGCCAGTGCGGCAGGCAAACCGGCGGCGGTCAATGCCAGAGCCAGACAAATATTCTTGAATTTAATCATACGCTTCACGCTAACACTCCTTCGTTCCTTAAAGAATGGCGTTAACGATAAAGCAAATGATAATGGTTATCAATTTAATTGTTCTCTACTATAACCTGGAGGAATTATTGCTGGCGAGAGCGAAATAAAAAAGGGCGTGATGATCACGCCCTTTAAAGAGTAACTTATTGTTGCTAAGGCTTATTTCTCACGAAATTTCGGGAATTCCATTTCGCTGTAGCGCACAAAGCGGCTGCCCTTCGTTATCTTGTAGCCAAACCAGATAGCCAGGAACAGCGGGATGCCGATATAGGTCGCCGCCACGCCGCCCCAGTCAATGGTGTCCGACAGGAACGCTTCGTAGTTCTGGCCCAGGGTGATGATCAGACACAGCACGAACGCGAAAATCGGCCCAATAGGGAAGAAGCCCGAACGGTACGGCAGGTCGTTAATATCGTTGCCCTGCAGCACGTAGCCGCGACGGAAGCGATAGTGGCTGATAGCAATCCCGAGCCAGGCAATAAAGCCGGTCATCCCCGAGGTATTCAGCAGCCACAGGTAAACGGTCTGGTTGCCAAACATAGAGGTCAGGAAGCACAGCGCGGCGATAACGGTGGTTGCATACAGCGCGTTACGCGGCACGCCGCCTTTGGACAGCTTAGAGAAAATACGCGGCGCTTTGCCGTCGCAGGCCAGGGTGTAAAGCATACGCGTGGAAGCGTACATGCCTGAGTTACCCGCCGACAGTACCGCCGTCAGGATCACGGCGTTCATGACCGCCGCCGCAGACAGCAGGCCCGCATGCTGGAACACCAGAGTGAACGGGCTGACACTGATGTCTTTCACGTCATTACGCAGCAGGCTTGGATCGGTATAAGGAATGATCAGGCTGACAATCAGAATCGCGAACACATAGAACAGCAGGATACGCCAGAACACCTGACGTACGGCGCGAGGAATGTTTTTCTCCGGGTCAGCGGACTCCCCGGCAGCAATCCCGATAAGCTCGGTGCCCTGGAAGGAGAAGCCGACGATCATCGCCACGCCGATCATTGCGGCAAAGCCTCCGGCAAACGGCGCGTCGCCGGTTGTCCAGTTGCTCCAGCCTACCGGCTGTGCCCCTTTGAAAATACCCACGATCATCATCACACCCACAATGATGAAGATGATGACGGTGGTCACTTTTATCAGCGAGAACCAGTATTCCGCTTCGCCAAAGCCTTTAACGGAGATCCAGTTCAGCAGGAACATAATGCCCAGGAACAGCGCACTCCAGATCCAGCCTGGGGTGTCCGAGAACCAGTAATTCATCACCAGCTGTGCGGCCACGAGGTCAACGGCGATGGTCACCGCCCAGTTGTACCAGTAGTTCCAGCCAAGCGCGAAGCCGAAGCCGTCTTCAACGTATTTCTGGCCGTAGGTCGCGAAAGAGCCGGACACCGGCATAAACGCCGCCAGCTCGCCAAGGCTGGTCATCAGGAAGTACACCATCAGGCCAATCAGCATATAAGAGAGCAACGCCCCGCCCGGTCCTGCCTGTGAAATTGTTGCCCCAGAGGCAACGAAAAGCCCCGTGCCGATAGATCCGCCGATGGCGATCATCGTCAGGTGGCGCGCCTTTAATTCGCGGCGTAAGCCAGGCGCTTCTGTCGTTTTATCTTGTGAAACCATAGGAAATTGTTGCCTATCCAAAAAATGAGGCAAGATTGTAACAAAACGTCTTTGTTCAGATAGCAGAAATCCCGGGTTATAAGAGAGCTTCATGATCGCCCGGCGATTATTAGCAAGTCGCTTATCAGGCCGATAAGTTGAGGGGAATTAAAAAACCGCCGGGGCAATGCTCTGCCCGGCGGTCAAAGATTAGCCCAGCCCGCGCACGGACGAAATAAACTGCTGCAGTTCCTGAGTCCGGGGCCTGGCGAAGAAAGACTTGCTCTCCCCCTGCTCCCACACTTTACCCTGGTGCATAAACACCACGCGGTCGCCGACCTCCCGGGCAAAGTTCATTTCGTGGGTGACCAGAATCAGCGTCATGCCCTCTGCCGCCAGCTGTTCCAGCACTTTCAGCACTTCGCCCACCAGTTCCGGGTCAAGCGCCGAGGTGATTTCATCGCACAGCAAGACTTTTGGGTTCATTGCCAGCGCACGGGCAATGGCCACGCGCTGCTGCTGGCCGCCGGACAGGTTAGCCGGGTAATAATCCACCCGCTCGCCCAGGCCAACTTTATTGAGCATCTCCAGCCCCAGCTCGCGGCATTCGGAGGCGCTTTTATTCAGCACCCGCCGCGGCGCCAGCATCACGTTTTCCAGCGCGGTCATGTGCGGGAACAGATTAAAATTCTGAAACACCATCCCGACGGAGCGGCTGATTTCACGCGCCTGCGACTCGCGGTCGGTAATGGTCATCCCGCCCAGCTTAATGCTGCCGTCCTGATAGCCTTCCAGCCCATTCATGCAACGCAACAGCGTACTTTTACCTGAGCCGCTGCGGCCGATGATCGACACCACTTCCCCCATGTCGATATCCAGGCTAACGCCCTTCAGGACGTGGTTGTCGCCGTAATATTTCTGTACATCATTAATGGTGATGAGCGGCATTAAATTTTTTCTCCAGGTAGCGGCTGTAGCGCGACAGCGGATAGCAAAGTAAGAAATAGCCGAGCGCCACCAGGGCAAAGACTTTAAACGGCTCAAACGTCACATTGTTCAGCATGGTGCCAGCTTTGGTTAGCTCGACAAAACCGATGATCGAGGCCAGGGCCGTGCCCTTAATAACCTGCACCGAAAATCCAACCGTGGGTGCCACGGCGATACGCATAGCCTGCGGGGCAATGACCCGGCACAGCGTTTGCCCGAAACTCAAACCGAGGCAGCGGCAGGCCTCCCACTGGCCTTTAGGCAAAGCACGAATGCTGCCGTACCAGATATCCAGCAAAAACGCGCTGGTAAACAGCGTCAGGGCAAGCGTGGCCGCCGTCCAGGGGCTGACGTCAATGCCAAACAGCGCAATCCCGAAGAAAGCGAGGAACAATTGCATCAGCAGCGGCGTACCCTGAAACAGCGCGACGTAGGCGCTAATGAAGCGTTTGGGCCATTTCCAGCGGCTCATGCGCAGCAGTAATAAAGGCAGAGTAACCAAAGTGCCGCAGAAAAAAGCAATCAGCGACAGCAGCACCGTCCAGCGGGCCGCCAGCAGCAGGTTGCGCACGATATCCCAGTCGGTAAACGTCATCATCCGACATCACTCCCCAACCATTTCCGCCCTGCCGCCAGCAGCAGTTGACGCATAATTAACGACAGCACCAGATACATTAAGGTCGTCACCAGATAGACCTCGAAGCTGAGGAAGGTACGCGACTGAATGAGGCTGGCCGCAAAGGTCAGATCTTCACAGGACACCTGGGACACCACGGAAGAGCCCAGCATCACAATGATGCACTGGCTGACCAGCGACGGATAAATACGCTTCAGCGACGGCGGCAGCACCACGCGTAAAAAGGTCTGGCTGCGGCTTAACCCCAGCACGCGAGCCGCTTCCCACTGCCCTTTCGGCGTCACCTGAATCCCCGCGCGAATAATCTCTGTGCTGTAGGCCCCGAGGTTAATCAGCATCGCGATAAGCGCCGCTTCCCCGGCGTTGAGCTTTAGGCCCATCGCCGGGAGACCAAAGACAATAAAGAACAGCTGCACAACGAACGGCGTGTTGCGGATCAGCTCCACGTAGCCGCCCCACGCCAGGCTTAATAGCCCCGGCTTTCCGCTGCGAATGGCCGCCCCGGTAATGCCGATGGCCACGCCACCGACCGTCGCCATAAAAGTGAGTCCCAGCGTCACCCACAGGCCGGAGAGCAGCTCCGGCCAGTAAGGCAGCAGACCGGCAAAATCAAGTTGCGTGGTCATCCCCGGATCCTCAAGCGCCGAGGTTGGCAGGCAGCGGCGCCTGCATCCATTTCTGCGACAGGGTGTTCAGGGTATTGTCCTTCAATGCGTCACCAATCAGCTCGTCCACCTTCGCTTTCAGTGCTGGTTCGTTCTTTTTCAGCCCAATGTAGCAAGGAGAATCTTTGAGCATAAATTTGCTGACCGGCGCTTTGGTCGGGCTCTGGCGAGCAATCGCCGCCACAACCAGGTTGCCGGTGGCGATGTACTGCACCTGGCCTGAAAGATAGGCGGAGATGGTGGTGTTATTGTCTTCGTAGCGCTTCACGTCGGCGTCTTTCGGCGCGAGGTCGGTTAATACCATGTCTTCTACCGCGCCACGGGTTACGCCAATGGTTTTCCCGCTGAGCGCTTTAGCATCGGTCACCGTGCCATCTTTCGGCCCGAACACGCCGAGGAAGAACGGCGCGTAAGCACGGCTAAAATCGATGACTTTTTCGCGTTCAGCGTTCTTGCCGAGGCTGGAAATGACCAGGTCAACTTTGTCCGTCTGCAGATACGGTACGCGGTTCGCGCTGGTGACCGGCACCAGCTGCAGTTTGACCTTCAGACCTTTCGCCAGGTAAGCCGCCATATCAATGTCGTAGCCTTGCGGTTTCAGGTCAGCGTTCACCGAACCAAACGGCGGGAAATCCTGCGGCACCGCCACGCGCAGCACGCCGCGTTTTTCAATATCCTGCAGCTGATCGGCCATTACCGCCCCGGCCTGAGCCAGCAGTACCGTTGCGCCAACTAAAGAGAACAACCATTTTTTCATCGTCATGTGTAGCCTCGTCGCCTGATTGAAACAAAAGATTCTTTGAATTCAATTCTGCAACTAATGTGCCAAAGAAGATGAATCGCGAAGATCGCTGCTACATTGCGGTGAAAAAGAAGTTAACGGGCGGGAGATTGCCTCGCAGCCACACCCCAATCAGGTGCAGCCGCAAGATTTTGGTGCATTATGCTTCGCAGTAGCGCAGAAAACGCAGCAGCGCGTTAGAGATATGCTTCTGGCGATGGTGGATCCGGTACAGCGTCCGCACCAGACGAGGGAGGGGAATAGCCACTTCAACCAATGAGCCGCTCTCCAACTGCTCGGCAATCACCCGGCGGGACAGGCAACTGATGCCCAGCCCGTGACGCACCGCATGTTTGATCGCCTCGGAATTGCCCAGTTCCATGCCCAACTGGAACTCTGGCAAATGCGAAAGCAGTAAATAGTCGACGATTTCGCGGGTGCCTGAGCCGCGTTCACGCAGGATCCACGGCTGTTTGGCCAGGTTTTCCAACGTGACCGGCTGGTGCACCAGCGGGTTGCCCGGCGAAGCAAAGACCACCAGCTCATCTTCCAGCCAGGGCTCAGTGACCAGCTCCGCCATGTGGCACGGGCCTTCTATCAGGCCGATATCGACGCGAAAATCTGCCACCGCATTGATCACGTCCTGGCTGTTGCCGACGCTAAGCTCCAGCGGCAGCTTCGGGAAGTCGCGGCGATAGCGGGCAATCATCTCCGGCAGAATATAATTGCCAATGGTGCTGCTGGCATACACGCGGATCGCGCCGTTATCTTCCCGGAACAGCTGTTCTATTTCACCGGCCTGCTCCAGCAACCCCACGACTCGCGGGTAGAGCAGCCTGCCGTGTTCATTTACCACGAGGCGCTTTCCTACGCGGTCAAAGAGCTGAACCCCAAGCTGGCCTTCAAGATCGGCAAGGGCGGCGCTGACCGCCGACTGGGAAAGGGATAGCATCTGAGAGGCTTGCGTGGTCGAACCGCTTTTAAGCACTTCAGCAAAGACTTCCAGCTGCCGCAGCGTGATATGCATAAGAGAGATTTCCTGTGGTGGCAGCCCGTCGCTTACCACTTATAAAGATTAATTATAAATATATAATCAATTTTATTTTTATGCCAGCCAGGCGTAGCCTTTTCCCTAAGACAGAGGAGAAGGTTATGACAGCACTCACCGTACAAGCTCACCGCCACAAGCTGTGGCATTTTTTACCGGGGCTGGCGCTTTCCGCCGCTATTACCGGCCTGGCGTTATGGCTTGGCAATATTCCCGCGGTGGCCGGCGTCGGCCTTAGCGCCCTGACGCTCGCCATCCTTTGCGGCATGATAATCGGCAACACCGTGTATCCCAAAATCTGGCAGCAGTGCGACGGCGGCGTGCTGTTCGCCAAGCAGCACCTTCTGCGCCTCGGCATTATTCTGTATGGCTTCCGCCTGACGTTTTCGCAGATTGCCGACGTTGGCGTGAGCGGCCTGGTGATTGACGCCCTGACGCTGTGCAGCACCTTCGCCCTCGCCTGCTGGCTCGGCCAGAAAGTGTTTGGTCTGGACAGACAAACCAGCTGGCTGATTGGTGCGGGCAGCAGCATTTGCGGCGCGGCGGCAGTGCTTGCCACTGAACCGGTGGTGAAAGCCGAAGCCAGTAAAGTCACCGTGGCCGTTGCCACCGTGGTTATCTTCGGGACCCTAGCTATCTTTCTCTACCCGATGATCTATCCGTTCGTCAGCCACTGGTTTACGCCGGAAGCCTTCGGGATCTACACCGGGTCAACGATGCACGAAGTTGCCCAGGTCGTTGCCGCAGGCCACGCCATTAGCCCGGAAACGGAAAATGCGGCGGTTATTGCCAAAATGCTGCGCGTGATGATGCTCGCCCCGTTCCTGATTTTCTTGGCCGCTCGCGTTAAATCTCTGGCACCGGCTGGCTCAGCGCAGACGGGAAAAATCACCATCCCGTGGTTTGCGATACTGTTTATCGTGGTAGCGATCTTCAACTCCTTCCACTTCCTGCCGCAGGCGCTGGTGAATGTGCTGGTCACGCTGGATACCTTCCTGCTGGCCGTGGCGATGGCGGCTCTGGGCCTGACGACCCACGTTAGCGCCCTGAAAAAAGCCGGGGTTCGTCCGCTGCTGATGGCGCTGGTGCTGTTCATCTGGCTGATTGTCGGCGGTGCGGGCATTAACCTGGTGATTCACCACCTGTTAGCATAATTCAATACGGAAAAAAGCCTCCTGACCCGCTATCATGTCGGATTACCGATAGCGGGTTTTGCCCGTCAAGAAACAGGAGAAGACAGATGAAGTTTATTGGAGCGCACGTTAGCGCCTCGGGCGGCCTGGAAAACGCCGCCATCCGCGCCCACGAACTGGAAGCCACCGCTTTTGCCCTGTTCACCAAGAATCAACGCCAGTGGCGCGCCGCGCCGCTAACCAGCGAAGTTATCGACAGTTTTAAGAGCGCCTGCGAAAAATACCATTTCGGCCCAGGCCAAATCCTGCCCCACGACAGCTACCTGATTAATCTGGGTCACCCGGTTGAAGATGCGCTGGAAAAATCCCGTGAGGCGTTTATCGACGAAATGGTTCGCTGCCAGCAGCTGGGGCTGAGGCTACTGAATTTCCATCCGGGCAGCCACCTGAAGCAGATTCCGGAAGAGGAATGCCTGAAGCTTATTGCGGAGTCGATTAACATTGCGCTGGAGAAGTCTGAAGGCGTGACAGCCGTGATTGAAAACACCGCAGGTCAGGGCAGTAACCTTGGTTTCCGCTTTGAGCATCTTGCGGCGATTATTGACGGCGTGGAAGATAAATCCCGCGTTGGCGTCTGCATCGACACCTGCCACGCCTTTGCCGCCGGGTACGATCTGCGCACCGAAGCTGACTGCGAAAAAACCTTTAGCGAGTTCGAGCGTATCGTCGGGTTCAAATACCTGCGCGGGATGCACCTCAACGATGCCAAAAGTGAGTTTGGCAGCCGCGTTGACCGCCACAACAGCCTCGGCCTCGGGAATATCGGCCACACGCCGTTTAGCTGGATCATGCGTGACGCCCGTTTCGACGGTATTCCGTTAATTCTGGAAACCACCAACCCGGATATCTGGGCCGAAGAGATTGCCTGGCTTAAGGCACAGCAGCACGAGGAAGCCACGGCTTAACGCTGTCGTTGGATGCGTCAGGATCATTGCTGGTAGCCGCACTTAGTGCGCTGCCAGCTCATAATAAAATGCAGGATTGCTTTGAATGGTAGCCAGTACCTTGGCCGCCAGCCCGGTGGGATTACGGCGCTTTGACTCCCAGCTTTTTATAGTGTCAACGCTGGTGCCTAAGGCCTGAGCCATTTCACTCTGCGAAACCTTCAGTTGTTCTCTTATCGCCCGAACATCCGCCACGTCATAACGCACGATCTTCGCAGGCAACTTGCTCCCGTTTTTAATTTCCACCGCCTCTTCAAGCGAGGTTTTAAGATCATTAAAGAAGCTCATTTTCTACGCTACCTTTTAGTATTTTAGTCAGCTGCCTGAGTTCAGCTTTTTCTGCTGCCGTCAGGTTGTCTTTTACCTGCTTCGGCCAGGCCATGATCAACCAGATCACCTCTGCCGTTGCCAAAAAATAGATTACCCGAGCGCCCCCGCTTTTACCCCGGACGCCGGTTGCCATCCTGATTTTCCGCAACCCTCCAGTGCCCTGAATCAGGTCACCTTTCTCCGGGGCCAATTAAAACCTTTTGCAACGCGCAAAGTTCATCATCTGTCGCAAACTGCTTAATCTGCCGGGGAAATAATGTCGTCTCAATAAAAGTGATAGCGTGCGTCATTGCGCCCTCATCCTTAAGGGTACTACGTACACTACAGGGGTACATAGTACACTCTCATTGTGTGCCAGGCCAAAATATTTGTTTTTTATTCACCCGGAAACAAGCTTGAAAAAGCAGGTGTGTGAAAAGTGAGAAGAAATGGGGTGCAACGACCTGGCCGGTTTTCAGTCAAGCTCGAGGCATGCCTCAAGAACTGACTTAGCGGCCTGTTAGGGATTGGTCGGAGAGTAACATTGAGCATAGAAAGAAAAACGCCCCGCATGAGCGAGGCGTTTTTTAGCTGAGCGGGAGATTAAGCGACCTTCGCCGCCAGCTCCGTTTCAGGACGCTTGAGGAAGGCGTAGGACAGGCCCGCCACCAGAGTACCCGCGACAATCGCCAGCAGATAACCCAGCACCGGGGTAATCGCGCCAGGGATCAGCAGGACAAACAGGCCGCCGTGCGGGGCCATCAGCTTCGCGCCAACCGCCATGGATAGCGCCCCCGTCAGCGCCCCGCCGATGATACAGCAAGGCAGCACGCGCATCGGGTCACGGGCGGCAAACGGAATCGCCCCTTCGGTAATAAAGCACAGCCCGAGCACCAGCGCCGCTTTGCCCCCTTCCTGCTGCGCCTTATCAAACTTACGGCGAGCAACCAATGTGGCCAGGCCCAGCGCCAGCGGTGGTACCATGCCCGCGGCCATGATCGCCGCCATTGGGGCGTAGGTCTGGGTACTGAGCAAGCCGACGCCAAAAGCGTAAGCCGCTTTGTTCACCGGGCCGCCCATATCGGTACACATCATGCCGCCCAGAATCGCGCCCAGCAGAACCGCGTTCGCGGTGCCCATGGTTTGCAGCCAGTGGGTCAGGCCCGCCAGGATTTTAGCCACCGGGGTGCCGATCAGGTAGATCATTGCCAGGCCAACAACCAGACTTGAGAACAGTGGAATGATCAGGATCGGCTTCAGCGCTTCCATGCTTGGCGGCAGCTTCAGCTTCGAGCTAATCATCTTCGCGATATAACCCGCCAGGAAACCGGCGATGATACCGCCGATGAACCCGGAGCCGGTACTCACGGCCAGCATGCCGCCGATAAGACCCGGCGTCAGGCCAGGACGGTCCGCAATCGAGAAGGCAATATACCCCGCCAGAACCGGAACCATCAGGGCAAACGCAGAGCCACCGCCAATTTGCATCAGCGCCGCGGCAAGCGTGCCAGGTTCCTTAAAGGCCGTGATACCGAAGGCAAAGGAGAGCGCAATACACAGGCCACCCGCCACCACCATCGGCAGCATGTAAGAGACACCCGTCAGCAGGTGGCGATACGCCCCGGCGCTTTCTTTTTTGCCGGATTCCTGAGCCGCACTGGCTTTACCTGCGGCTTCGTAAGGTTTGGCCTCGACCAGCGCCTTATCCAGCTCCTGAGCCGTTTTCTTCAGCGCCAGGCCTGTAGAGGTGCGATACATCGGCTTCCCGGCAAATTTAGCCAGATCCACTTCAATATCCGCCGCCACAATCACCAGATCCGCCTCGGCCACTTCTTCAGGGGTAATCGCGTTCCCTGCGCCGACGGAACCACGGGTTTCAACCTTCACCCACCAGCCGCGTTTTTTCGCTTCGGTTTCGATGGCTTCCGCCGCCATAAAGGTGTGCGCCACGCCGGTCGGGCAGGCGGTGACGGCGACGATACGCTTCGGCCCTTTTGCTGCAGCGGGAGCTGTTGCTATTGGGGCAGTGTACGTATGTGCCTTACCTTTCGCTTCGCTCAGGAACAGTTCGGGGTGCTGCACTGCGCGATCGATATCGCCCAGGAACACCTTTTTGCCGTTCAGCGAGGTATCAGCAGGAACAGCGTTGCCAACGACAATCGCCAGTTCGGCATCATTCGGATTATCAATAATGTCGAGGTGCGCTTTTGGCGCTGCGGCACCGAGCAGCGTCTTCGCGAGATACGCGCGCGCCTGCCCAAGTCCCGGCTCAATAATTAACAGCGTTTTCATTGCCTGTCTCCTGCTGTCAGTGGAAAGGTTTCAGGTCGACACGAGCCATCATGGCGGCGAGCTGTGTACGATCGGTAATGCCTACGTTGCTCTGGCTGACGGCCAGGGCAGCAACGGCGGTAGCAAGGCGCAGCGTGTGTTCGCTGGACTCGCGCATCAGCAGGCCATAAATCAGGCCGCCAACCATGGAATCCCCTGCGCCAACGGTACTAACAACTTCACAAGTTGGTGGTTTGGCAATCCATTCTCCTGAAGCGTTAACCCACAGCGCACCTTCCGCGCCGAGAGAAATCACCACATGCGCAATCCCCTGCTCGCGGAGCGCATGCGCCGCCTCAATCACATCCTTCAATTCAGGCAGCTTGCGACCGGCCCAAATTTCAAGCTCACGACGGTTCGGTTTAACCAGCCACGGCGCCGCTTTCAAACCGGCAACCAGCGCTTCGCGGCTGCTGTCGAAAATGATGCACGGGCACTGGCTGCGCAGGCGGGTCATCCAGTCGGTGAACGCTTCCGGGGAAACGCCCGCCGGCAGGCTGCCGCTGACGCAAACCATGTCGAACTGGCCCAGCCAGCTCAGGGAATCCGCCACAAAGCGCTCCCAGTCCGCGCCGGTGACTTCAAACCCGGAAAAGTTCAGGTCGGTGACCTCCCCGTCTTTTTCGGTCAGCTTAACGTTGATGCGGGTGCGGCCCTGTACGACCTGGAAGCGGTTAGCGATGCCCAACTCGCTGAACAGCTGCTGGAAGCCGTCCTGGTTGTCTTTGCCGAGGAAGCCGCCCACGGTCACGTCGATACCAAGATCTTTCAGCACTTTAGCGACGTTGATGCCCTTGCCAGCCGCATGCAAACCGGTGGTGCGCACCAGGTTCACTTCTCCACGCTCGATTTCCGGGCAAAAGCCCACCAGGTCATAGGCCGGATTCAGGGTGATGGTTGCTACACGTCTGGTCATTACGCGCCCTCCCCCAGTCCTTCGGAGATGGCTTCGCCAATCGCTTTCAGCGCCTGTTCAGCATCTTCACCCTGCGCGGTAAAGCGCAAGCGGTGGCCTTTTTTCACACCCAGAGCAACAACTTTCATCAGGCTGCGTCCATTTGCCGGTTTCCCGGTTCCATCAAGGTTTGTCACGGTAATTTCGCTATTGAATTGTTTTATGGTGTTGACCAGTGCCGTACCCGGACGGGCGTGCAGGCCGTGTTCATTCCGCACGGTAAATTCGGCGCTCAGCGCTTCTTCTGCCGGGGCATCATCGCTGGTCAGCAGCGTCAGCAACGCCGGCGCATCTGCGGTTAAAAGCTTGTCGGCACGGTTGCCAATCAGCATGTCGCTCAGGCGGTTCAGCACCTGCAAGGGCTGGTCGTCGGCCACGGCTACAGTCATCAGAAGAGAAACCGGGTTTCCGTCCGCTTCAAAACTGGCCGCCGGACGGCTGACGGCAACGGCGCTGGCCAGGTTGCCTGCCGCACTGTCGTTCAGCCAGATACCCTGACCGAGATACAGCGGGTTACCGGCAATCACGTTGCTGACGAAAGCGGCATCAACCGCACCAGCCTGCTTCAGCCGGCCCGCGTTCAGCGCCTGCAGCGTCATCAGATCGTTCGCCTCAACGTTCAACGCCAGCAGGCTGTTGTCCAGCAGCAGCGCGGTGCTTTGCTTCTCGCCCATCAGCAGCGCACGGAGTTCTTCCGCACTGGTGGCGGATTTCAGCTGGGCAGCAACTTCGTCGTCACTCAGCACATGCGTCAACTGGCGCAGCAGGCCGAGATGTTCGTCGGAGCTGGCGGCAATACCTATCGCCACGTAAGCTGTCTGCCCTTCGCCCCACTCCACACCCTGTGGGAACTGGAAAACCTGAACGCCGGTTTTCAGTACCAGATCGCGCGTGTCGGTGGTGCCGTGCGGGATAGCAATCCCGTTGCCTAAATAGGTGGTGGTTTGCTGCTCACGCGCCAGCATACCGTTGACGTAGCCTTCGCCGACGTTGCCTGCCTGCACAAGGGCGGCGGCAACCTGGCGGATAGCGTCTTCTTTGCTCCCGGCAGCTTTGCCCGGGTGAATATCCTGCACAGATAACTGGAACATAGATCGCCTCTCTCGCTGAATTGAAACGATTCAGCTAGCTTGAGAAAAAATGCGCCATCTCGAGCTGCGGGATGCAAAAAGATGACGCTGAAACGTTTCAAGGAGTGTTGCGCTAATGCTGCATTACACGCAACATTTCTCGCATTTCTGTTTGCGAAATTTAGAGCTTCAGCACATTTTCAGTTTAGCAGACCGGGCGTTCAGCACACTGGCAACAGTTTACAACCCGGCATCAGCAAATTTCAGCTTTGGCAACGTATCGCCGAAGCGGCCTTTGCTTCCTGGATAATTTGTGCGAGTTCCCGCGCAGGACTTAAGGGTAAATCTGTCTATTTAGGGGTAACGAGGGTACACTCCGCGCATTCTTTTTCCTGCCGCCCAAAAGTATGCAAAACGCTCCCGTTACCGCCGCCCGTAAGCCTCTGGACTTCACCTCAACCGCGTTTCTGATTGTGGCTTTTTTGACCGGCATCGCCGGGGCGCTACAAACCCCAACGCTAAGCCTGTTTTTAACCGATGAAGTCCACGTTCGCCCTGCGCTGGTCGGTTTTTTCTTCACCGGCAGCGCGGTGATTGGCATTCTGGTGAGCCAGTTTTTAGCCGGGCGTTCCGACCGAAAAGGCGACCGGAAAACGCTGATTTTTGCCTGCTGCCTGCTTGGCGCGCTGGGCTGTGTCCTCTTCGCCTGGAACCGTAACTATTTTATCTTACTGTTCGTCGGGGTGTTTCTAAGCAGTTTCGGCTCCACCGCCAACCCGCAGATGTTTGCGCTTGCCCGCGAGCATGCCGACAGCACCGGCCGTGAAGCGGTGATGTTCAGCTCTATCCTTCGCGCACAGGTGTCTCTAGCCTGGGTGATTGGGCCGCCAATTGCCTACGCGCTGGCAATGGGGTTTGGCTTCAAAGTAATGTACCTTAGCGCGGCGTTTGCCTTTGTGATTTGCGGGGCAATGGTGTGGCTCTTTTTACCATCGATGCGTAAAGAACCGGTGGCGAAAGCACAAGCCCGGCTCGAGTCCCCGCGTCGCAACCGCCGCGACGCCCTGCTTCTGTTCGCCGCCTGTACCATGATGTGGGGTTGTAACAGCCTCTATATCATCAATATGCCGCTTTACATCATCAATGAGTTACACCTCCCCGAGAAACTCGCCGGGATCATGATGGGCACCGCGGCCGGGCTGGAAATCCCGACCATGCTGATTGCGGGCTACTACGCCAAACGCTTCGGTAAGCGCTTCCTGATGCGCTTTGCCGTTGCCGCCGGACTACTGTTCTACCTCGGAATGGTAACGCTGACCAATGAATATATGCTGCTGGGGCTACAGCTGTTAAACGCCATCTTTATCGGGATTCTGGCCGGGATCGGCATGATCTATTTTCAGGATCTTATGCCTGGCCAGGCGGGTGCCGCCACCACGCTGTATACCAACACCACGCGCGTGGGTTGGATCATTGCCGGTTCGCTCGCAGGCGTGGTGGCCGAGATCTGGAACTATCACAGCGTCTTTTTCATCGCGCTGGGGATGATAGCCGTCAGTATTTACTGCATGGCACGCATCAAAGATATTTAAGGGGCCGTAGCGGCTTCCAGGTGGATCAGATAAGCCATTGCCTGATGGCGGGAGGTGCCGCACATCTCCCTTTCGGGCTGGAGGCCGCCGCAAACTTTAGGTCGTAGAGGCGATCCAAACAGCTTACAGCGCAAACGTTCGTCCAGCTGAATGCAGGGCGTGTTGGCGGGCTTCCCCTCCGGCATACCGGGGATCGGCGTTGATATAGAAGGCGCGGTACAGCAAGCGCCGCAGTCAGGACGACAATCCATTTACGTTTCCACCAGCGTTAAAGGGGGCGTGACAATACCAGACCCAATGTCTGCGTCAATCTTACAATTCATTTAACATCATTCCCTCTTTCAGGATACACTTGCGCCACAACGACTACGGATCGGTAACGTTTTGTCACGGCGCAATCACTTTCACCGAACAGCCTGCTGGCTGGCGCTGCTTGCCGTTGCCATGCTGTTTATTGCACCGGTTATTTCAAAATCGCTGATGCACCATTCAGCCTGCGAACACAGCAGCATGATGATGACAATGGACATGTCTGACATGGACCATCACATGGCTGCGCCCGAGCCGTGCCCTCAGGTATCAATGCCACACAATATGCTGATGTCCGGCCCGGGCATGTCGCCGGGAGAAGAAATCGCCTGCGGCTATTGCCAGCTGCTGATCCACCTGCCTTTTATTGAATTCTGCCTCACCGTTTTACTGCTGTTATTGTTGATTTGCGTGCGTCGGACGCCGGTGGTCGCGCTCTGCTGCGCGGCGATTTCTCGCCCCTGGTCACCTCACCCGGCCCGCGCCCCACCCTCTGCTGCCTGTTACTTCGCTTAAAACACCAATAATTAACCGCGTAATGCTGCAGGCAACGCTGAAGCGTTGTCTCGGGCCGTTCTTTTTATAAAGAGCGGCAACGTTACGCCTGAAGGACAGTAAGGCAATGATGAAAACGCATTTAAAGCCGCTGGTATCTTTGATACTGCTGGCTATCACTTCTCCCGCAGCCATCGCGGCGGGTTCGCATGACACGATGAATATGCCGGACGATGCCGTGATGATCGTCACCTCTCCGGCATCATCGCCGCTGGAAGTTGTGACCTCCCCTAAAACGCCGCGTCAGCCTGTGCCAGCCAGTGACGGCTCTGACTATCTGAAAACCATCCCCGGCTTCTCACAAATCCGTAACGGCGGCACCAACGGTGACCCGGTGTTTCGCGGTATGTTCGGTTCTCGCCTGCGTATCCTGACCAATAATGGTGAAATGCCGGGAGCCTGTCCGGCCAGAATGGATGCGCCAAGTTCATATATTTCACCGGAAAGCTTTGATCTGTTGACGCTGATTAAAGGCCCGGAAAGCGTGCTTTGGGGGCCAGGTAACTCCGCGGGAACGGTACGCTTCGACAGGGAACCACCGCGCTTTGATAAAGCAGGTATCCAGGGTACGGCCAGCGTGCTTACCGCCTCTAATCAGCGCTGGGACAGCAATGCAGACGTCAGTCTGGGGAGTGAAGACGGCTATTTACGCCTGATCGGCAATAAGTCCCATTCTGGCGATTACGAAGACGGCAACGGCAACCGGGTGGCCTCAAAGTGGGATAAATGGAACGCCGACGTTGCGCTGGGCTGGACGCCCAACAAAGATACATTGCTGGAGCTAACGGCGGGTAAAGGCAACGGTGAAGCGCGCTACGCGGGCCGCAGTATGGACGGCTCCCAGTTCAGGCGCGACAGCCTTGGGGCGCGCTTCGAAATGTCGAACATCGGCGAGGTGTTCAACAAGTTTGAAAGCAGCGTCTACTACAACTACGCCAACCACATTATGGACAACTATTCCCTTCGGTCGCCGGGGACGATGTCCAGCGGCATGTCCGGCGGGCATATTGCCTCCTCGATGGGCATGGATATGGGCAGTTCGATGGGCATGGGTTCATCCATGAGCATGAATATGCCGATGGCAATGCAGCTCGATCGCCGCACGGTTGGCGGCCGCATGATGGGTACGTGGCTGTGGTCTGACTACGAACTGCGCAGCGGTATCGACGGGCAGCAAAGCACCCACCGCAGCAAACAGGACGCAGGCTGGAAGCAGGATGCTCGTTTCCAGGACGCTGGTCTCTTTAGCGAGCTGACCTGGAACGCCACCGACAGCAGCAAAGTTATCGGCGGCGCGCGCCTCGATCGGACTCGCGTCAATAATGATACGGACGTAGGTGCCAGCGTGCGGAGCAAAACACTACCGGCAGGTTTTGTGCGCTACGAACAAACGCTGAGTGACCTCCCCGTCATGCTGTACGCTGGCGTGGGCTACACCGAACGCTTCCCGGATTACTGGGAACTGTTCTCCCCCACCTACGGGCCGGACGGCACCAAAAATGTCTTCGATAAGCTGAAAACGGAAAAAACGACGCAGCTGGATATTGGCGCCCAGTACAACGGCGAGCGCTTCAACAGCTGGGTTTCCGCATACCTTGGCCGGGTGAATGATTTTATTCTCTTCCGCTATGACCCCAATAACGCCCGCGTCAGTCAGGCAGATAACGTGGACGCCACGATTATGGGAGGAGAAATGGGCATGAGCTACGCGCTGACTGAAGCCTGGAAGGCGGACGCAAGCCTGGCGTATGCCTGGGGGCAAAACACCAGTGACCATCAGCCGCTGCCGCAAATAGCCCCGCTGGAAACGCGCCTCGGCCTCACCTGGGAGCGAGGAGACTGGAGCAGCACCGGCCTGTTGCGACTGGTCAGCAGCCAGCATCGCGTGGCGCTGAATGAGGGTAATGTGGTCGGGAAAGATTTCGACAAAAGCAGCAGCTTCGCGATTTTCTCCGTCAACGCCGCTTACCGCCTCAGCAAAGCCATCAAGCTCAGCGCCGGGGTCGATAACCTGTTGAACAAAACCTACAGCGAACACCTGAACCTGGCGGGCAATAGCAGCTTTGGCTATTCGTCCAATACCCCGGTCAATGAACCAGGCCGGACGGTCTGGGGCAAAGTGAACGTCACGTTTTAATTACCTGGCCCCGGTTGTCGGGGCCATTACGCTTAATCATTCCCCAGCCAGGAGGCTGATATGCTCGCAAAACTTCGTACGCCAGAAGGTAAAAAGTTCCTTATCGCGGTTGCCATCGTCTTTACTATTGTCGTGTCGCTTATTTCTAAGGTGACCTTTGAAGGCGTGGAAGAGCAGTACAACTGGCCAATGGAGCAGTGGACGCTGGACATGTTTATCATGCAGGGCGCGTGGGTCACTATCTACACGATCATGTTCACTATTCTGTGTTCGCTGCCGTTTGCTTTCTATTTCTTAGCGCCTAAGGATGGCCGCGGCTAGGGCACTTTACGCCTCCGGCGTGTCGGCAAAGCAGGATGTTGTCGGCACGCTTGCCTTAAACCCCTTACTTTTGTGCTTCTTTATCAAATCCGCTTGCCTGAAACGCGCCTCACGAGTACTTTGACGCAATATTTTCGCATCTCAATTTTTGACAGGAAACACCGATGGCAAGAGCTAACGAAATCAAAAAAGGCATGGTACTCAATTACAACGGCAAGCTGCTGATTGTTAAAGACATTGATATCCAGGCTCCCAGCGCACGCGGCGCAGCAACCCTGTATAAGATGCGTTTCTCCGATGTTCGCACCGGGCAGAAAGTGGAAGAGCGCTTCAAAGGTGATGATATTGTTGACACCATCACCCTGACCCGTCGCTTCGTTGACTTCTCCTATATCGACGGCAACGAATATGTGTTCATGGATAAAGAAGATTATACGCCGTACATCTTCACCAAAGATCAGATCGAAGAAGAGCTGCAGTTCATTCCTGAAGGCGGTATGCCGGATATGCAGGTTCTGACCTGGGATGGCCAGCTGCTGGCGCTGGAGCTGCCGCAAACCGTGGATCTGGAAATCATCGAAACCGCACCGGGCATCAAAGGCGCTTCCGCCAGCTCCCGTACCAAACCAGCAACGCTGTCCACCGGCCTCGTGATTCAGGTGCCGGAATACATGGTTGCCGGGGAAAAAATCCGCATTCATATTGCAGAAAAACGCTCTATGGGCCGCGCAGACTGACGATAAATGGCGCTCCTTCGGGAGCGTTTTTTTACTCTAACGGCCGAAGTTATTATACCAATTAAATCACACAGCCTTATTATCAGACCTCCATCACACAAAATCGATTAACTAAACAGACCAATTTCATTTCCTATCATACAGCTTTACACTGCATAGACTCCCACCTCCCTACACAGGATGAGACTCTATGGATACCCTTGCCACTGCTTCACTTCCGGATATCGTTCAGCGGCCAAACTACGACCGCTGCGAGCTTAAAACGCGTATCGTGCATTTTGGGTTTGGCGCTTTTCACCGAGCGCATCAGGCGCTGCTCACCGATCGGGTGCTCAACAAACTTGGCGGCGACTGGGGGATCTGCGAGATCAGTCTGTTTAACGGCGATAAGCTGATGCACGATCTCAGGCAACAGGATCATCTTTTCACGGTGCTGGAGAAGGGAGCGGCGGGAAACCAGGCGCAGGTTATTGGGGCAGTCAAAGAGTGCCTGAATGCGAAGCTGGACGGCATGGAAGCGATCATAGAGAAGTTTTGTGAGCCACAGGTCGCCATTGTTTCACTGACGGTGACCGAAAAAGGCTACTGCATCGATCCCGCCAGCGGAAAACTTGATACCACCAATGAGCGCATTATTCACGATCTGGCGTCGCCTGAGGCCCCGCATTCCGTGCCGGGAATACTTGTGGAGGCGCTAAGCCGCCGCCGTGAGCGTGGATTACGCCCGTTTACGGTCTTATCCTGCGATAACATTCCTGATAACGGGCACCTGGTTCGCCAGGCCGTGCTGGGTATGGCCGCGAGTCGAAGCGCCGGGCTGGCAGAATGGATTGCCAAAGAGGTCACTTTCCCAAGCACCATGGTCGACCGCATTGTTCCGGCAGCCACGGAGGAATCGCTGCAGGAAATTGCGGAAATACTGGGCGTACAAGACCCCTGTGCCATTGCCGCCGAGCCGTTTATTCAGTGGGTCGTTGAAGATAATTTCGTCGCCGGTCGCCCGGAATGGGAAGCCGTCGGAGTGGAAATGGTTGACGATGTGGTGCCCTACGAGCAGATGAAGCTGCGGATGCTCAACGGCAGCCACTCATTTCTGGCTTATCTCGGCTATCTCGCCGGTTACCCGCATATTAATGATTGTATGGCTGACGAGAACTTTGCCCGTGCGGCCAGGCACCTGATGCTGCAGGAGCAAGCGGTGACGCTGAATATTCGGGGCGTCGACCTGGAGCAGTACGCCGCCAGCCTGCTCGAGCGGTTTGCAAACCCAGCGCTGAAGCACCGTACCTGGCAAATTGCCATGGACGGCAGTCAGAAGCTTCCCCAACGCTGGCTGGAAAGCGTGCGCTGGCATCTGGCAAACGGGAGCCGCTGGCCATGTCTGGCGCTCGGGATCGCAGGCTGGATGCGCTACGTGAGCGGCCTCGACGAAAAGGGCCATGCAATTGACGTGCGCGATCCGCTCCAGGGCAAAATCCAGATGTTGGTGAGCGACAGCGGCGAAAACGAACGCGTCAGCACCCTCCTCAGCCTGAACGAAATTTTTGGTGATGACCTGCCCAAAAACGAAAAGTTTGTCGAAAACGTTCAGCAGGCCTGGCAGCAACTCATTCGCCTGGGCGCACGCGGCGCGGTCGAAAACTTGTGCTTAAGTTAACAATCAATGCGCTTAACGTGGTCTTACCGTGCGGTAAGCCGCGTTAAGGCTTCTCTTTTTTCCGGGTTGTCGTCAGGATAGTCAGCGTAAATAATGAATAATCACTGATAGATTGACGTGGTTTACAGGCAGTAACCCCCGGAGTCACCGTGACAAAAACGAATTTAATTACCGGCTTTCTGGGCAGCGGTAAAACCACCACCATTTTGCATTTGCTGGCCAACAAGCCCGCCGATGAAAAATGGGCGGTGCTGGTCAATGAATTTGGCGAAGTGGGCATCGATGGTGCCCTGCTGGCAGACAGCGGCGCGCTGTTGAAAGAGATCCCTGGCGGCTGTATGTGCTGCGTTAACGGCCTGCCGATGCAGGTCGGCCTTAATACGCTGCTGCGCCAGGGCAAGCCCGACCGCCTGCTGATTGAACCCACCGGCCTTGGCCACCCGAAACAAATCCTGGATATGCTCACCGCTGACGTATATCAGCCGTGGATTGACCTGCGGGCCACGCTTTGTCTGCTCGACTCGCGCCAGCTTCTGGATGAAAAAGCCCTAAAAAATGACAACTTCCGCGACCAGCTTGCCGCGGCGGACATCATTGTGGCTAATAAACAAGACCGCACTACGTCGGAAAGCCATGCCGCTTTAGCGCGCTGGTACCAAAATAATGGCGACAATCGCGAACTTGTACACGCGGAAAAAGGTGCCGTGAGCATTGCGCTTCTCGACAAACCAAGACTGAACCAACGCGTGCTGCCGTCCAGCCCCGGGCACCAGCATGCCCAATCGGTCCCTCATGGTCTTGCCGCACTCAGCCTCCCGGGACATCAGCGCTGGCGTCGGAGCGTGAACAGCGGGCAGAGTTATCACGCCTGTGGCTGGATTTTCGATGAAGAAACCGTGTTCGACACTATTGGCCTGCTGGAGTGGGCGCGTCTTGCCCCGGTTGAGCGAGTCAAAGGCGTCTTGCGTATTCCCGAAGGCCTGGTGCGTATCAACCGCCAGGGCAACGACCTGCATATTGAAACGCAACCCTCGTCGCCACTGGATAGCCGCATCGAATTGATTCACCCGGCTCAGCCCGACTGGAACGCCCTGCAAGCCAGCCTGTTGAGCTTACGTTTAAGTTAGCGCGTCTACCTTTGCGCCCCCGTAATGAGATTTAGAAGCTGTATCATGATTAATCGCCTCCCGCTTATCCTGCTCCTGAACGTTCTGGGCATTGCCCTGTTCTTTAGCTGGTACCTGCCAGAGAACCATGGATTTTGGTTCAACACTGACGCCTCGCTGTTCCATTTCTTTAATAATGCACTGGTCAAGAGCCGTACCTTTTTAACGCTGATTGCCATCACCAATAACCGGGCCTTCGACGGCATTTCGCTGCTGGCGATGGGCGCGTTGTTTTCCTGGTTCTGGCTGCATGAAGACGGCGCGGGCCGCCGCCGCCTGGTGCTGATGGGCGTGGTGATGCTGCTGTGCGCCGTGGTCATCAACCAGCTCGGCCACCTTATCCCGGTGGTGCACGCCAGCCCGACGCTGTACTTTAAAGACATTCATCGCGTCAGCGAACTGCTGCACTTCCCGACGAAAGACGCCTCAAGCGACAGCTTCCCCGGCGATCACGGCCTGATGCTGCTCATCTTCACCGGTTTTATGCTGCGTTATTTTGGCCCACGGGCGTTTCTTATTGCCCTCGCGATCTTCTTTATCTTCTCTTCGCCAAGAATAATGATCGGCGCGCACTGGTTTACCGATGTCTACGTCGGGTCAGTCTCTATTGCTCTGGTTGGCCTGCCCTGGGTGCTATTAACCCCAATTAGCGACCGGTTAATTTCTATACTGAATCGCACTGTTCCGGGAAAATATAAAGCGCCCCGCTGACGGTTAATAAGTGATGAAGATAGCCAACAAGCAGAGGCCCATCCGGGCCTTTGTTTATTTTTTCAGCATCATGACAGCCAGATGAATATTTACTCATACAAAATCCGCTTCAATTTGAATAACCTGGCGATAAAACCAGCAGAAGCGCCGATCATTTGTTCGAAATAACCTTTCGCGACGAATCATCACAATTTCTTATAAAAATAAGAATAAAAACGCTCGCATAGCCTGGTTTTATCGGGTAGTCTCGGGAAAGTTTGCTCTGCGGCTGATCTATTTGTGCTGTGAATAAAAGTGTGCGATGTTCCACATTTTTGTGCATGAATAATTGTCTCGTGGCTTTTAGGTAATTAGTCTCGTCACGTTGGTATTTTTGTATAACGAATTATTCGTTAAGGACATCAAGGGAAAACAAACAAAATGGTCAAATCTCAGCCTATTTTGAGATACATCTTGCGGGCGATACCCGCGATTGCGGTGGCAGTTATGCTCTCCGCCTGTAGTTCGACTAACACAGCAAATATGCATTCTGAGACGCATGCAGTCGGTGAAAAAGATGGTTTTTTACTGCAAGCCTCTCAGGATGAATTCGAAGAGATGGTTCGTAATGTTGACGTGAAGTCACGCATTATGGATCAATATGCGAGCTGGAAAGGTGTACGCTACCGTCTTGGCGGCAGCAGCAGAGCTGGTATTGATTGTTCTGCTTTCGTGCAGCGCACGTTCCAGGAGCAGTTTGGTTTAACCCTGCCTCGTTCAACGTCTGAACAGCAGGAGTCCGGTAAATCTGTTTCGCGTAACAAGTTACGCACCGGTGATTTAGTGCTGTTCCGTGCAGGCTCAACCGGCCGCCACGTAGGCATCTACATTGGGAATAACCAATTTGTACATGCTTCCACCAGCAGCGGCGTTGTGATCTCCAGCATGGACGAGCCTTACTGGAAGAAGCGTTACAACGAAGCGCGCCGGGTGTTAAGCCGCAGCTAACGCCGCCGCAAGATATGTTTTGTTGAGAGTTATTCCCTTGGCTACTCAACAAAACCACCAACGTTAAAAACGCTGCCAATGCAGCGTTTTTTTATGCCTGAAATTCAGCTGGTTACTCTTTCCTCTGAAAATTGAAAGCTGAAATAGTTACCTTGTGAAACAAGTTAAACAATTTCCCGGTTATGGGTTATAGTCAGAAAAAAGCACAAAACAAACGATGATTCGCTTGCCCCTGCGGGACTCATAATTCCATGTCTTATAGAAATATTTTTTCGCGCTACTTTAGCACCCCAAAGCAGATAGTCGCGTTTAGCCTGCTGATGGGATTATGTGCCGCATTATTTATCGGCGGGCTAACCAGCCTGGCGCTCCATTCAAAGCGTGAGTCCGCCTATAACCTTCTCTCTCGCGACATCAGCAACTACCTCGATAGCTTCTTTAAAGATCTTCACGCCACCGCCGACGGCATCCAGCCCTTAACCATGAGCGAGTGTGAGAGAGTCAGCGGTGAACTGACTTCTCGTGCGGCTTTTAATCCCAACGTACGAGCATTTTTGCTGGTGCGTAACGGCATAGCCTATTGCTCTTCCGCCACCGGCAATATGGAAATGTCGATGGATGCGCTGGAACCCGAGATCAATATCAATAAAACTGTCGACCTGGCGATTATGAACGGCACGCCAATGATGCCGGGCAAGCCAGTGATTGCCGCCTGGTTTCTTAACCCACTGGCCTCGGGGCGCGGCGTTTTTACCACGCTCAACGTCAACCTCACGCCCTATCTGGTTTTCACCTCTCGTCAGCAGGATATCAGCTCCATGGCGCTGGTGGTGGGCAACAAAGCGCTCACGTCCTATTCACCAGACGTGATAAATACCGATGAACTTCCCCCCTCGCCCACCAGAATCTCTGTTCTTAACGGGTACCCGATTAAACTCTACATTTATGGTACGCCGTGGCCGCTGGAGGACATTCAACTGGCCATTCTGGCCGGATTATTATCCGGGCTGCTGAGCGCTGCGCTGTGCGGTTACTTTCTTTCGGTCAAAGTACGGGCCGGGAAAGAAATTCTTACCGGCATCAAGCGGGGGCAATTTTTTGTTGTTTACCAGCCCGTGGTCGACTCGCAGGCTCTGCAGATGCGTGGCATAGAGGTGCTGATGCGTTGGGAGCATCCAACGGCGGGCATGATCCCCCCGGATGCGTTTATCGGCTTTGCCGAAGCTCAGCAGCTGATTGTGCCTCTCACGCGCCATTTGTTTGAATTGATTGCCCGGGACGCACCCACGCTGCAAAAAGTCCTTCCCGCCGGGGCCAAGCTGGGCGTGAACCTCGCCCCAAGTCATCTTCACTCCCCGACCTTTAAGCAAGACATTCAGGCCTTCGCCGCTTCACTGCCGCCGCACCATTTCCAGTTAGTGTTTGAGATAACCGAACGCGACATGCTGAAAGAAAAAGAGGCGATGGGTATTTTTGCCTGGCTGCACGAGCAGGGATTTGAAATTGCAGTGGATGACTTCGGTACCGGCCATAGCGCCCTGATTTACCTCGAGCGTTTTACGCTGGATTATCTGAAAATTGACCGCGGCTTCGTCAACTCAATAGGCATGGAAACGGTAACAGCGCCGGTGCTGGACGCCGTCCTGACGCTGGCCCAGCGCCTGAACATGAACACGGTGGCGGAAGGGGTAGAAACGCCGGAGCAGGCGAAATGGCTTATCGAACGCGGCTGTAATTTCCTGCAGGGCTATTATTTCAGCCGCCCCCTGACCCTGAGTCAGCTTGTCAGTTGGAACCCCTCCCACACGCTTTATGACGAATTGAAAGACTGACAGGCATTGCGCAATCTTCACCGGCTAACTTATGATTAACCATCATGGGCTTACCGGGCGCGGGCGCGTGACGCCTGCGCTTTCCCACCCACCGGGCAAGGAATGAAGATGACAAAAGCTGTACGTGCACTGATGCTGCTTTGCCTGAGCATTTTTTCCCTCACGCTACGCGCCGCAGAGATAAACGAAAGCTACTCTTTTGCCGTACTGGGCGAACCGAAATACGCCGTCAACTTCACGCAGTTTGATTACGTCAATCCCGCAGCCCCCAAGGGCGGCAATATCACTCTCTCAGCAATTGGCACTTTTGATAACTTCAACCGTTTTGCCATGCGGGGTAATCCGGGCGTTCGCACCGACACGCTGTATGACACGCTGTTCACCACTTCCGATGACGAACCCGGCAGCTATTATCCTTTGATTGCCGAGATGGCCCGCTACCCGTCCAACTTTGCCTGGGCGGAAGTGTCCATTAACCCGCGAGCCCGCTTTCAGGACGGCAGTGCGATTACCGCCGAGGACGTCGCCTTCACCTTCAATAAGTTTATGACGGAAGGCGTGCCGCAGTTTCGCCTGATTTACAAAGGAGCGACGGTACGCGCCATTGCCCCACTCACCGTGCGTATTGAGCTTGCCACGCCGAGCAAAGACCGGATGTTGGGCCTGTTTTCGCTCCCGGTGTTCCCGGAGAAGTTCTGGAAGGATCATAAGCTGAGCGACCCGCTCTCTTCCCCACCGCTTTCCAGCGGGCCGTACAAAATCACCGACTGGAAAATGGGGCAATACATCACCTATTCGCGAGTGCGGGACTACTGGGCGGCAAATCTGCCGGTCAACCGCGGGCGCTGGAACTTTAATACCATCCGCTACGACTATTATCTTGATGATGACGTGGCTTTTGAGGCTTTCAAGGCCGGAGCGTTTGACTATCGCACTGAAGTCTCAGCGAAAAATTGGGCTACGCGGTATACCGGGAAAAACTTCAGCAACCATTACATCGTCAAGGATGAGCAAAAAAACGAATCCGCCCAGGATACCCGCTGGCTGGCGTTTAACATTCAGCGCCCCATTTTCAGCGATCGCCGGGTAAGGGAAGCCATCGGCCTGGCCTTTGATTTTGAGTGGATGAACAAGGCGCTGTTTTATGGCGCTTACAGCCGGGCCAACAGCTATTTTCAGAATACCGAATACGCCGCCCGTGGATATCCGGATGCCGACGAACTGATGCTGCTGGCGCCGATGAAAAAAGATCTCCCGCCGGAGGTTTTCACTTCTATTTATAATCCACCAAAATCTGACGGACGCGGGTTTGACCGGGAAAACCTGCTCAAGGCGCTCAGCCTGCTCAAAGAAGCGGGCTGGGAGTTAAAAGACCAGAAGCTGGTAAACGTAGCCACCGGCCAGCCGTTTGTGTTCGAACTGCTGACCGGCACAGCCGGCAACACGCAGTGGATCCTCCCCTTCCAGCGCAATTTGCAGCGCCTGGGCATTACCATGAACATTCGTCAGGTCGACAACTCGCAGCTTTCAAGCCGCCTGCGCAGCCGCGACTACGACATGATGCCCCGGCTTTACAGTGCGATGCCTTATCCAAGCCCGGATTTACAAATCATCTGGGCATCGGAATACATCAATTCCAGCTATAACGCGCCGGGGGTACAAAGCCCGGTGGTAGACAAGCTCATTGAGATGATTATCGCCAGCCAGGGCGACAAGAAAAAACTGCTGCCGCTGGGCCGCGCCCTCGACCGCGTGCTGACCTGGAACAACTACATGCTGCCGATGTGGTATACGTCAGCCGACCGCCAGGCCTGGTGGAATAAGTTCTCCCGCCCGGCCATCCGTCCAATCTATAACAACGGCTTTGATAACTGGTGGTATGACGTAAACAAAGCGGCGAAGCTGCCTGCCGACCGACGCCAGGGGGACTAACGTGGGCGCTTATATTCTGCGGCGTTTGCTGCTCGTCATTCCCACCCTGTGGGCGATAATCACCATCAACTTTTTCATCGTGCAAATCGCACCAGGCGGTCCGGTTGATCAGGCTATTGCGGCCATACAGATGGGCCACAGCAGCGGTATGCCGGGTATGAGTAACGACGCCATGGGCGGCGGCCATGCCCGTACCGGCGTGGGGGATGTCACCAGCAGCCAGTACCGCGGTGGCCGCGGCCTTGACCCGGAAGTCATTGCCGATATCGTGCATCGCTACGGGTTCGACAAACCGCTACACGAACGCTATTTCACTATGCTCGGCGACTATTTACGCTTCGACTTTGGCAACAGCCTGTTCCGTAGCTCCTCGGTGATTAAGCTGATAAAAGACAGCCTGCCCGTTTCCATTTCCATCGGGCTGTGGAGCACCCTGATTATCTATCTGGTGTCGATTCCGCTGGGGATCCGTAAGGCAGTCAGCAACGGCAGCAGCTTTGATATCTGGAGCAGCATCTTCATTATTATCGGCTATGCCATTCCGGCATTCTTGTTTGCCATTCTGCTGATTGTGCTGTTTGCCGGCGGGACTTATCTCGACTGGTTCCCTCTGCGAGGGCTAACGTCGGCCAATTTTGACGCCCTGCCGTGGTACAGCAAAATCACTGACTATCTTTGGCACATCACGCTCCCCGTACTGGCAACGGTTATCGGCGGCTTTGCCACGTTAACTATGCTGACGAAAAACTCCTTTCTCGATGAAATTCGCAAGCAATACGTGGTGACGGCGCGAGCCAAAGGGCTGGATGAGAAAAAAATTCTGTATCGCCACGTCTTTCGTAACGCGATGCTGCTGGTGATTGCCGGGTTCCCGGCAACGTTTATTAGCATGTTCTTCACTGGCTCGCTGCTGATTGAGGTGATGTTCTCCCTTAACGGACTGGGCCTGCTGGGCTATGAAGCCACGATTTCCCGCGACTATCCGGTGATTTTCGGCACCCTTTATATTTTTAGTCTGATTGGCCTGCTGACCAACATCATCAGCGATGTCACCTACACGCTGGTCGACCCCCGTATCGATTTTGAGGGACGAGGATGAGCCGCTTAAGCCCGGTAAACCAGGCGCGCTGGGCGCGCTTTCGTCAGAACCGTCGCGGCTACTGGTCGCTGTGGGTCTTTGCGCTGATTTTTGTTTTGAGTATGGGGGCTGAGCTGGTCGCCAACGAGCGCCCGCTGGTGGTGAGTTACGAAGGCAAACTCTGGTTCCCGGCGTTGAAAAACTACAGCGAGAGTGATTTTGGCGGCCCACTGTCTACTCCCGCAGACTACCAGGACCCCTGGTTAACGGAACGCCTGAATGAAAAAGGCTGGATCCTCTGGGCGCCGATCCGTTTTAGCAGCAACACCATCAACTACGCCAGCAATCTCCCTTTTCCTTCACCACCCAGTGCACAAAACTGGCTTGGCACCGACGCCAACGGCAGCGACGTGCTGGCGAGGATCCTCTACGGCACGCGCATTTCAGTGCTCTTCGGGCTATTACTGACCTTTTTCTCCAGCATCATTGGCGTGCTGGCCGGGGCGGTACAGGGCTATTACGGCGGACGCATTGACCTGTGGGGGCAACGGTTGATTGAAGTCTGGTCCGGCATGCCGACGCTGTTTTTGATCATCATGCTTTCCAGCGTGGTGCAGCCCAATTTTTGGTGGCTGCTGGGTATTACCGTCCTGTTTGGCTGGATGGGGCTGGTGGGCGTTGTTCGGGCGGAGTTTTTACGCACCCGCAACTTCGACTATATCCGCGCGGCGCGGGCCATGGGCGTCAGCGACTGGTCCATCATGACCCGGCATATGTTGCCCAACGCCATGGTGGCTACCCTGACCTTCCTGCCGTTCATTCTGTGTGCGTCGATAACGACACTAACCTCGCTGGATTTCCTCGGTTTTGGTCTGCCGCTGGGGTCACCCTCGCTGGGGGAACTGGTGTTACAGGGCAAAAACAACCTTCAGGCACCGTGGCTGGGCATCTCCGCGTTCTTATCTCTGGCCATTTTACTCTCCCTGTTAATTTTTATTGGCGAAGCGGTTCGTGACGCCTTTGATCCGGCTAAGGCGCGCTGACCATGACCACTCCGCTTCTCGCTATCAACAATCTTTCCGTTGCTTTCCAGCAGGGCAAAAACCTGCGGCAGGTGGTGGACTCGGTTTCGCTTCAGGTGGAAGCGGGTGAAACGCTAGCGCTGGTCGGCGAGTCCGGCTCAGGCAAGAGCGTGACGGCGCTTTCCGTGCTGCGCCTGCTGCCATCTCCGCCGGTGGTTTATCCCTCCGGGGAAATATTGTTTCACGGTAAAGACCTGCTAAACGCGCCGGAAAAGACGCTGCGCGGCGTGCGCGGTAACAAAATTGCGATGATCTTTCAGGAGCCGATGGTGTCGCTCAATCCCTTGCACACCCTCGAAAAACAGCTGTATGAAGTGCTCTCTTTGCACCGGGGAATGCGGCCTGAACCTGCCCGCGCGGAGATCCTCGCCTGCCTCGATCGCGTGGGCATTCGCAACCCCGCGACCCGGCTTCAGGACTACCCTCACCTGCTGTCCGGCGGCGAACGCCAGCGCGTAATGATTGCGATGGCGCTGCTGACCCGCCCTGAATTGCTGATTGCCGATGAGCCGACGACGGCGCTGGATGTTTCGGTTCAGGCGCAGATCCTGCAGCTGCTGCAAGAGCTAAAGCAGGAGCTGAATATGGGCCTGCTGTTTATCACCCACAACCTGAGTATCGTGAAAAAGCTGGCGGACAATGTGGCGGTGATGCGTCACGGCAAATGCGTGGAGCAACAACCCACCACCGATCTGTTCAGTCAGCCACAGCATCCCTATACCCAACAGTTGCTGAACGCTGAACCGTCAGGCGACCCCGTGCCGCTGGCAGCAGACGTTATTCCCCTGCTCAAAGTTGAGGATCTGCAGGTTGCGTTTCCTATTCGCCGGGGGCTGCTGAAAAGAACGGTGGGCCACCACTACGGGCTGAAAAATCTTAGTTTTGAACTGCGCCCGGGGGAGAGTCTCGGGCTGGTTGGGGAATCCGGATCGGGCAAAAGCACCACCGGGCTGGCGCTGCTGCGATTGATTCATTCCACGGGCGCTATTTGGTTTGACGGCCAGCCGCTCCACCAGCTCAACCGCAAGCAGCTGCTGCCGCTGCGCCGTCGGGTGCAGGTGGTGTTCCAGGATCCTAATTCGGCACTGAATCCACGCCTTGATGTGCTGCAAATTGTAGAGGAAGGCCTGCGGGTGCATCATCCGGCGCTAAACGCCACAGAGCGTAAGGCCAAAGTGGTTCAGGCCCTGGAAGAGGTCGGGCTGCAGGCGGATATGCTCCACCGCTACCCGGCTGAGTTTTCAGGTGGCCAGCGCCAGCGCATCGCTATTGCCAGGGCGTTGATTTTACAGCCGCAGCTTATCGTGCTGGATGAACCTACCTCTTCGCTCGATCGCTCGGTTCAGGCTCAGATTCTGGCGTTACTAAAATCACTGCAGGAAAAACACCGCCTGGCTTATATCTTCATCAGCCATGATTTACAGGTAGTGAAAGCGCTTTGCCATCAGATGGTGGTACTGCGTCAGGGAGAAGTTGTCGAACAGGGAGACTGCGGGCAGATCTTCAGCGCCCCACAAAGCGACTACACGCGTCAGCTTCTGGCGCTCGCCTGAGATTCAGAAAGGATTATGGCTGGAAAAAGATTCGGCGATAGCGACGCCCACGTTTTTCAGGCGGCAGGTTGCCGCCAGCTCGTCCTGCAGGTTAACGAACAGGCAAGGCTCGCCTTCACACTCTACGACCGAGCTATCCACTTCAATATCGCTTAATGCCTGGCTGAGCGTATCCATGATCGGCCACGCTTTTTCCCCGTCCGGGCTAAGCAGCTTCAGGCCAATCAGGCAATCGTCATCCTGCTCCGCATTTTGCGGAATCGGTTCAACTTTGGAGCCTGCAAAACCCGTCAACCAGCGATAGCTCTGCGGCAGACGATGCACGATGGACAGTTGTATGGTGTTCAATTTCATTTCCCCGGAAGTTCCAATCGGCAATTTATCTCAAATTCTTTACACAAAGGTTAACACAATGTTGATAAATTGCGTTTAAACGAGCTGCAAAACGACTCACATCTCATGTAGAGATTTCAAAACTAACGCTTTATTTTTGTGCTATAGCACGCGTTTCGGCGCTATATGTATCGCTTTCTGAGATCTAACTCAACCTTTTTAACTACAAAGTTGTGACTTTTTACAGTTGAGCCTTTTACATATACGAAACATATATCTTATACCAACAAAGATTATACGGGAATTTTGAGGAAGAAAATGGGCGTTTATGAACAGAAACGCCCGCAGTTTTCAATCTTTAGAGTGGCGGGCTTTGCTGGCGTAAAAGTAAAACAGCACGGAGGCAGTCGCACAAATTGCAATGGACCAGATCATCGGCCACGCGGTGTTAAAGGTGGCCACCGAGAGCAGCGCCCCGGTTAACGCGCCAATGCCAAAGCGGAATGTCCCGGCCAGCGAAGACGCCGTGCCGGCCATATGCGGAAACTCATCCAGAATGACCGCCATCGCATTGGATGACACCAGCGACACGCAGCTGATAAACACCGCCACGCCAAGCACCATCGCCCAGAAACCAAAGCCCAGCTGACTACTGATCACCAGCCACACCGCCATGGCGAACTGAATGTACAGCCCGGTACGGAACATGTTGATCGCCCCAACCCGACGCACAAAGCGGCTGTTGATCATGGTCATGAAGAACAGGAACACGACGTTCAGCGCAAAGTAGTAACCAAAGTGCTGCGGCGAAACATGATTCAATTCGATGTAAACGAACGGCCCGGCGCTGAGGAACGAGAACATCCCGGCAAAGCTGAAACCGCTGGCCAGCATATAGCTCAGCACCCGCTTATGGCGGAACAGCGTGGCGAAATTGCCCGCCGTGGTGCGCAGATTAAACTTCTGCCGCATTTCAGGGGCGAGCGTTTCGTGAATAAAGAAGAAAATCATCGCCGATGCCAGCAGCGCGGCGGCGGCCAGAATCCAGAAGATGGTGTGCCAGCTATACCACACCAGCACTGCCCCCCCGATCATTGGCGCCACCAGCGGCGCAATGGTGGTAATCAACATCACGAAGGACATCATCCGGGAGAACTCTTCTTTCGGGTAGATATCGCGCATCAGGGCGTTGATCACCACGCTCGCCGCTGCGGCCGCAAGGCCGTGCAGAAAACGCATCCAAATTAGCTGATCGATAGTCTGTGAAAGCGCACAGGCAATTGCCGCCAGCGCGAACACCAGCGTGCCACCCAGCACCACCGGCTTACGCCCAAGACTATCGGCCATCGGCCCGTAGAAGATCTGCCCGATGGCAAAACCCAGAATATAGGTACTGAGGGTCATTTGTGCGCTGCCCGCCGGGACATTAAATCCCTGGGCTATCATCGGCAGCGCCGGTAAGTACATATCAATGGACAGCGGCATCAGCATCGCCAGCAGGCCAAGGATAACGATAATACCGACAGAAGAGTTCTGTTTACGGCTCAAAAGTAACTCCGGTGATTAGGGCATGCCGACGCTGGCAATTTCCTGTTCGGTTAACGGGCGGTACTCTCCTGGCGCCAGTTCAGGATCCAGGGCGATGTCGCCAATGCGCTCACGGTGCAGGCCAACCACATGATTGCCAACGGCGGCAAACATGCGCTTTACCTGATGGTAGCGGCCTTCGCTGATGGTCAGACGCACTTCCGTCGGCGTAATCACTTCCAGCACGGCAGGTTTGGTGAGGTCTTTTTCATTATGCAGTTGAACGCCTTTGGCGAAGTGTTCCGCCGTGCCTTCTTCAACCGGTGATTCCAGCGTCACCAGATAGGTTTTCTCGCAGTGATGGCGCGGAGAGGTAATGCGATGTGACCACTGGCCGTCGTCTGTCATCAGTACCAGGCCGGTGGTGTCAATATCCAGACGGCCCGCGGCATGTAACTTGTGCGCCACCGGCTCGTCGAGGAAGTAAAGCACCGTTGGGTGATCGGGATCGTCGGTAGAACAGACGTACCCCTGCGGCTTGTTCAGCATGAAGTAGCGAGGGCCGTGCTGCTGGGTCAGTGAATTACCGTCAAACGCGACCTGATGTTCCGGCAGCAGTTTAAAAGAGGCGTCGCGCACAACTTCCCCGTCAATGGTGACGCGGTTAGCACGGATTTCACGGCCAGAAATAGCGCGGCTGATGCCGAGCTGCTGAGAGATAAATTTGTCGAGTCGCATTAGTGTATTGCCTGTTTCATGAAGGTGCCGACAAGCGAGCGTGCGGCAGGGGCTGAAGCCCACATTCAGGTGGAAATTGGTTTGCCTGATAATTAGTTTGCCAGTATAGCGACATCAAAAACTCTCTCAAGGTAAAACCGTGCTTTATGGCATAATCGTTGCAGTCATTTGATAACAAGGTTGAAAAACCGCCCGGCCATGTCCTTTACTCTTCGTCCTTACCAGCAAGAAGCGGTGGATGCCACCCTCAGCTACTTTCGCAAGCACCCTGAACCTGCCGTCATCGTGTTGCCTACCGGCGCGGGCAAAAGCCTGGTGATTGCGGAACTGGCAAGAGTGGCTCGCGGGCGTGTGCTGGTGCTGGCCCATGTGAAAGAGCTTGTGGCGCAAAACCATGCGAAGTACGTCTCTCTCGGGCTGGAGGCAGATATTTTCGCCGCGGGCCTGCAGCGCAAGGAAAGCCAGGGCAAAGTGGTGTTTGGCAGCGTTCAATCCGTTGCCCGTAACCTCGAGCATTTCCACGGTGAGTTTTCCCTGCTGATTGTCGATGAGTGTCACCGCATCGGCGACAGCGACGAAAGTCAGTATCAGCAGATTCTGGCGCATCTGCGCGGTAACAATCCTAACCTGCGGCTATTGGGGCTGACCGCCACGCCCTTCCGCCTCGGCAAAGGCTGGATTTATCAGTTTCATTACCACGGCATGGTTCGCGGCGATGAAAAAGCGCTGTTTCGCGACTGCATTTACGAGCTTCCGCTGCGCTATATGATTAAGCATGGCTACCTGACGCCGCCTGAACGGCTGGATATGCCGGTGGTACAGTACGATTTTAGCCGTCTGCAGGCGCAGTCCAACGGGTTGTTCAGCGAGGCGGATCTGAACCGCGAGCTGAAACAACAAAAACGCATCACGCCGCATATCATCAGCCAGATCGTTGAATTTGCCGCAGACCGGCGCGGCGTGATGATCTTTGCCGCCACCGTAGAACACGCGAAAGAGATAACCGCCCTGCTGCCTGCAAGCGACGCGGCTCTGATTACAGCCGACACGCCAGGCCCTGCCCGCGACACGCTCATCGACGCTTTTAAAAATCAGCAGTTCCGCTTTTTGGTGAACGTGGCGGTACTGACCACCGGCTTTGACGCGCCGCACGTGGATCTGATAGCCATTCTGCGCCCTACCGAGTCCGTAAGCCTTTACCAACAAATTGTTGGCCGCGGCCTGCGTCTCTCTCCGGGGAAAAAAGACTGTTTGATTCTCGACTATGCCGGAAACCCACACGATTTATTCACGCCGGAAGTGGGCAACGCCAAAGGGAAGAGCGACAACGTGCCGGTGCAGGTTTTTTGCCCTTCCTGCGGGTTTGCCAATACCTTCTGGGGAAAAACCACCGCCGACGGCAAGGTGATTGAACACTTTGGCCGCCGCTGCCAGGGCTGGTTTGAAGACGATGACGGCCTGCGCGAGCAGTGCGATTACCGCTTCCGCTTTAAAAACTGCCCAAACTGCAATGCTGAAAACGATATCGCCGCCCGCCGCTGCCATCAGTGTGACCACGTCCTGGTTGACCCGGACGATATGCTTAAAGCGGCGCTGAAGCTGAAAGATGCCCTGGTGCTGCGCTGCAGCGGCATGACGCTTCAGTCCGGCGGAGATGCTAAAGGCGATTGGCTTAAAATCACCTATTACGACGAAGATGGCGCAGACGTCAGCGAACGCTTCCGCCTCCAGACGCCGGCCCAGCGCATGGCGTTCGAACAGCTGTTTATCCGCCCGCACTCCCGCGCGCCCGGCGTGCCGTTACGCTGGATCACTGTCGCAGATGTTGTGGCTCAGCAGCCGCTGCTACGCCATCCAGATTTTGTGGTAGCCCGTAAAAATGGCCAGTTCTGGAACGTCCGTGAAAAGGTTTTTGACTACCAGGGGCGCTTCCGCCGGGCCAACGAATTACGCGGCTAACCGGTACTTTTCATTGCCGGCAGAGCCGGATATGGCTATAATGCCGCCCGCTTTTGCATCCGCAAAGCAGAAAACTTTACCTGCTGCTGGGTCGCCTGTAGCAGGCTTATTTAAAGAGAAACAGTCAATGTTTACTATCAATGCAGTAGAACGTAAAGAGCATGGCAAGGGTGCGAGCCGCCGCCTGCGTGCAGCAAACAAATTCCCAGCTATCGTTTACGGTGGCGCGGAAGCTCCTGTATCCATCGAACTGGATCACGACTTCGTAATGAACCAGCAGGCTAAACCTGGTTTCTACGAAGAAGTTCTGACCCTGTCTATCGACGGTAAAGAAGTAAAAGTGAAAGTTCAGGCTGTGCAGCGTCACCCGTTCAAGCCAAAACTGACTCACATCGACTTCGTTCGCGCTTAATCGCGAGCTAAGTTCGAAAAAAACCCCGCTTCGGCGGGGTTTTTTGTTATATAAGCATTCCCGACGCCACGCCTGGCCAAAAGAGACAAATTCCATGGTTGAAAAAATCCCTGCGGGTGCATCGCTGGTACCCGCCGTAGAGAAGGATATCCAGGCTATCAGGACGATACAAAGCTACCACGCCCATATCTATTTCGAGACGCCTGAACAAAGGCTGATTGCGGAACGGGTCCGGGCAGAGATTGCGCTGCGTTTTTCAGTGCTGCTGGGGCGCTGGCACGATGTGCCCGTTGGCCCTCATGCGCTGCCAATGTATCAGGTTGCTTTTATGCCGGAGGAGTTTGCGCGATTTGCGCCGTGGCTGATGCTGAACCGCTGCGGATTAACCGTACTGCTGCATCCCAACACCGGGCAACCCAGGGCCGATCATACCGATCATGCCGTCTGGATGGGGCAAAAGCTTGAGATCCGCCATTTGCAGCGCCTGCCCGAAAACGAAGGGCCGGAGCCAGACTACATCCCTAATACTGCCCCGACGGTGTCGCCTTAAGCATCAGCATGATGATACGGCCCGGCTAAAAACAGGCGGGCCGTGTTAGCGAGCTATTTACCAGAGGAACGGCGCTGAAGCTGATCGCGCAGATTCGGCGGCGTCCCTTTAATGGTTAAGGTGTCGGTTGCTGGATCCCAGAAAATACGCTCTCCCAGCAGCATGGCATCGAAGTTAATCGTCAGCCCGCCGCCGCTACCGGCATATTTCGTCAACTGTCGCAGCGTGCCGCGATCCGCCGGGAAGCTCTCTTCAAGCTCATAGCCTTTTTCGGCGGTGAACTGCTGGAAGTTTTTGTCGTCTACCGCCCACGGCAGCTCATCGGCCAGCGAAGAAAGTTCAATCTCTTCCCCCGCCTGAAGCTGTTCGTTGCAGTAAGCGTAAACCTGCTGGCGCGCGGCCTGGCGTTCGTTTTTGTCCAGCTGAGCTTCGTTCGTGAAGTCGTCCAGCGCCTGCAGCAAACCTTTGTTCTGCGCTTTGGCGTTCAACCCTTCACTGGCGCCCAGGAAGTCCATAAAGAAATCAGCCACTTTGCGCCCCACTCTGCCCTTCAGGAAGGTCAGGTAGCGGGTAGATTCCGGATTGGTTTCCCATTCGGTCAAATCAATACGCGCCACGATATCCGCATGGTTGATGTCGAGATAGTGGGTCGCGCTGATATCCAGCTCTTCGTTAACGCGCATGCTGCTCAAATTGTTCAACACCGCCACCAGCAGGTATTCGACCGCCAGGTAACGATAGTGGCAGAACAGCACGATACCGCCGTCGGCAAACGGGTATTTTGCCAGCTCATCGCGAAGACGACCGGTCGCCGCACGGGTAAAGGCAAGAAAATCTTCATCGCCATTTCGCTGCAGGCGCAGCGCTTCGGCCAGTTCGCTCTCTTCGCTGAACAGGCCGTAAGCTTTATTTTTAGCGCTATAGACGCGATGCAGTTCCGCCATCATCTCTTCGACGGCACCGTCAGTTGCCAGCAGCGAGTCGCGCAGAACGACGTCCAGCGTCTGCTCATCGCGCTTAATCAATTGATGCAGGGCAATCTGGTTGATATCCAGACTCATGTTAAACTCTCCTTTAAGACCGGGCGGTATTCAACCACTGCCGCTACCGGGACGCAAGTCGTGATAAAAAAGCGGAAAAATCGTCCCTGCTACGGTAAGATAATGCCCTTTCCCGAATACGAATGATTTTTAATTTATGCCACAAACATCCCGCTACAGTGACGAACAAGTTGAAGCGATGCTGACCGAACTGGCAGCCGTGCTGGAAAAACACCACGCGCCTACCGATCTTTCCCTGATGGTCCTGGGAAATATGGTCACCAATCTGATAAACACCGACGTGGCGTCCGCTCAGCGTCGTCCTTTGGCTCGCTCCTTTGCTGAGGCGCTTCAAGCTTCAGTGAGCGAAGATAAAGCCCACTAAGGAACTATCGTAACAAGTTATGGTGACTAACCGTCAGCGCTACCGCGAAAAAGTTTCCCAAATGGTCAGTTGGGGGCACTGGTTCGCCCTGTTTAATATCCTGCTGGCCATGCTGCTGGGTAGCCGCTATCTGTTTATCGCCGACTGGCCAACGACGCTGACGGGGCGAGTTTATTCGTACGTGAGCGTCGTCGGGCACTTCAGTTTTTTGGTGTTTGCCGCCTATTTACTGCTTATCTTTCCGCTGACGTTTATCGTCATGTCGCAGCGCCTGCTGCGCTTTATCAGCGCGGCCCTGGCCACGGCGGGTATGACGTTATTGCTGATAGACAGCGAAGTTTTCACGCGTTTCCACCTCCACCTTAATCCCACCGTCTGGGAACTGGTGATTAACCCCGACCAGGGGGAAATGGCCCGCGACTGGCAGTTGATGTTTATTAGCGTGCCGGTGATTCTGCTTATTGAGATGCTGTTTGCGACGTGGAGCTGGCAGAAGCTCCGAAGCCTCGGGCGTCGTCGGCAATACGCGCGTCCTTTAGTGATTCTGTTCTTTATCTCTTTCTTTAGTAGCCACCTGATGTACATCTGGGCGGATGCTAACTTCTATCGCCCTATTACTATGCAGCGGGCGAATCTGCCGCTCTCGTACCCAATGACCGCCCGTCGTTTCCTTGAAAAACACGGTCTGCTGGATGCCCAGGAATACCAGCGCAGGTTGGTTGAGCAAGGTAGCCCGGAAGCGCTATCGGTTCAGTATCCGCTGAGTAATCTGCAATTCCGCGATATGGGTCTCGGTAACAACGTGCTGCTGATTACCGTTGACGGGCTGAATGCCGGCACCGTGAGCAAAGATATGCCGGCGCTGAAGGCATTTGCTCACGATAATATCCGCTTTACTCAGCACATGAGCTCCGGGAATAACACCGACAGCGGCATCTTTGGCCTGTTCTACGGTATCTCCCCGGCTTATATGGACGGCGTGCTTTCAAGCCGCACGCCTGCCGCACTGATTACCGGTCTTAATCAGCAAGGCTACCAGCTAGGCCTGTTTGCATCCGACGGCTTTAATTCGGCGATGTACCGCCAGGCTCTGCTGTCTGATTTCTCGCTGCGCCCGGCCAAAAACCAGACCGACAGTCAGACGGCGGCACAGTGGATCAGCTGGCTTAACCAGTATGCCTCCGAGGACAATCGCTGGTTCTCCTGGGTCGCCTTTAACGGCACTAGCATCGACGATAACGGCAATCAACAGGGCTTTGAGCAGCGCTATTCTCGCGCAGCCGGTAACGTTGATGAGCAAATTAAACGCGTTCTTGATGCGCTGGAAGCAGCAGGCAAACTGCAAAACACGGTGGTGATTATCACCGCAGGCCACGGTATTCCGCTCGGTAATCAGCGAGACTCATTTGCCTGGTCACGCGCCCGGATTCAGGTGCCGCTGGTGATTCACTGGCCGGGTACACCTGCGCAAACCATCACCAAACTCACCGATCATCAGGACGTGATGACCACCCTGATGCAGCGTCTGTTACACGTTAAAACAGCGGCCAATGAATACTCTCAGGGTGAGGATTTATTTGCCGCGGCGCGCCGTAACAATTGGGTGATTGGCGCAGACAATCAAACCCTGGCCGTGACAACGCCAGAAATGACGCTGGTGCTCAATAACAACGGCAACTATCGGATGTACGATTTGCAGGGGAAACGGATCAATGAAACCAAGCCGCAGCTTGATTTGCTGCTGCAGGTGCTGACTGACGAGAAGCGCTTTATCGCCAACTAATTGTTTATTTATAAGACAGTTAGCTGCGTATTCCCTTGCAATCAACGCGGAAAAATGTACTATTATTCTTCTGCGTCGGCACGTAGCGCAGCCTGGTAGCGCACCGTCATGGGGTGTCGGGGGTCGGAGGTTCAAATCCTCTCGTGCCGACCAAATAAATATTGAAAACCAGCCTCTTACGGCTGGTTTTTTTGTGCCTGGAATTTGCCTGGACAGCCAAAAGAAAAGCCGCCTGGGCTGGCGGCTTTGTGTGCTGTTTTACTCTTACAACAGGAAAAGCGTAGCCAGCCCCAGGAAGATAAAGAATCCGCCGGTATCGGTAATGGCGGTGATCATTACGCTTGAGCCGACGGCAGGATCTTTACCCAGTTTGGTCATCGTCATCGGAATAACCACCCCCATCAGCGCCGCGACCAGAAGATTCAGAATCATCGCCAGCGTCATTACCCCGCCCATCGCCGCGTCGTTATACAACAGCCAGGTGATGCCACCCATCACACCGCCCCAGACCAGCCCGTTGATCAAGGCCACGCCCAGCTCACGCAGCATCAGGAAGGAGATGTTACCCGCCTGAATATGCTGCAACGCCAGCGCACGCACAATCATGGTTATCGTCTGGTTACCGGTGTTACCGCCGATGCCCGCCACGATCGGCATCAGCGATGCCAGAGCCACCAGTTGCGAAATGGTATGTTCAAATAATCCAATCACGCGTGAGGCCACAAACGCCGTACAAAGGTTAATGGCAAGCCAGGCCCAGCGGGTGCGCACGGCTTTGCTGACTGGGGCGAATACGTCCTCTTCGGTGCTCAGGCCGCCCATACGGCGCAGATCGTTGTCGGTTTCCTCGTACACCACGTCAACAATCTCATCCACCGTTAAACGCCCCATCAGCTTGCCGGTGCTGTCAATCACTGCGGCGCTGATCAAGTCATCGCGTTCAAAGGTACGCGCGGCCTGCTCGTCATGATCTTCCGGCGCGAAGCAGGTGGGGTTGTCGTCCATCACCTTCAGCACCGGCGTTTGCGGCGAATGCAGTAGAATCGCGGTGAGGTCCAGCTCGCCCAACAGCGTTTTGTCCCGGCTGGTGACAAACAGTTTGTCGGTGTTCTGCGGCACTTTGCCGCGAATACGAAGGTAGCGCTGCACAACCGCAAGCGTGACATCAGGGCGCACGGTGATCACTTCAAAATCCATGATCGCGCCAACGCTGTGCTTGTCATAATGCAGGATCTGGCGAACTTGCGTGCGCTCATTCTGCGGCAGCGTGGCCAGCAAACGCCCGACCAGATCGCGAGGGAGGTACTGTGCCAGATAGATCTGATCGTCGATATCCAGCGGGCGCAGCGCATTAAGCAGCGCTTTATCGCTCATATCTTCAATCAGGTCATCCCAGACCGTTTCTGAAGCCTCAACCAGCACGCTACCGCGCCGGTCTTCGGTGACGAGGCTCCATAGCGCTAAGCGCTCTTCCGTTGGCAAGGCTTCCAGGACATCGGCGAGATCCGGCGCGGGCAGTCGCCCAACCAGCGTCACTATCTCGGCGATATCCTGCTCGGCGCTTTGTGTTTCAGCGAAAGGCTCTTTGGCCAGAATACCGCTGGCGACGGCTTTGTTGGTCAACAGAATTTGTAGAATACGTGCCCGGTCCTGGTCACGCTCTTTAGTGCTGTACTTCTGAATGGCGGTCATAAAATAATTCCCCGGAAACGACGAGTTAGTTTATAGCCTGACGGGATGAAGAAAACAAAAAACCAGCCTTAATTGGCTGGTTTTTTTACTTTGTTTAGGCGGCGCTGACTCAATGACCCGTTCTAGCCACAGCATCACGTGAAGCTTGTACCCGATCGTCACCGGTCAGCTCACTCAGCTGGCCCTGGCGCATTTCCAGAAGCCGATCAGCGTGAATAAAGTAGTGATCGTCATGGCTGATGGCAAAAACCGTTTTCCCCATTTGCTGCATTAACGGCAGCAATACCTGGTAGAATTCACGCCGGAAATGAGGATCCTGGTCTGCGGCCCATTCGTCAAGCAGGATGATATCTCGCTCTTCCGCTATCGCCAGCAGCAGCGCCACGCGCTTACGCTGCCCCTTCGAAAGCTTGAGGTTGAGAATGGTGCCGTTATCCAGCTCCAGTTTGCTGCTCATTTTCAGCCGCTCGAGCCAGCTGTTTACCAGTTCAGGATTAGCCGGCTTGCCCTGCGCCCCCAGAAGGCGGTCAAACAGCCAAACGTCGGTGAATACCGCTGAAAATAGCCGGCGGTAGTCATCCTGCGTCCGGGGCTCAACGCGCTGGCCATCAAGATAAATCGCCCCGCTGACCGGCTGATAAAGTCCTGTCAGCAACATCGCCAGGGTCGATTTCCCGCTGCCGTTACCGCCAATCAGAAACAGCAGTTCTCCACGCTTGATAGTGAGATTCAGCGGACCAACGCTGAAGCTATTATCTCCGTATTGAAACACCACATCGCGCATTTCAAGCTGCTGCCAGTTCCCGGCGGCCTTCGAACGGGGGAACGCAGCTTCATACGGGGCGAGCTGGAACTTATTCAGCTTATTGAAGGCAACCTGGGCGCTAAGCAGCGTCGGTAACGCCCCAACGGCGGATAACAGCGGCGTACGCAAAAATAGCAACGTTAAAGAAAAGGTTGCCGCTACGTTGGTGTCGGACCAGCCCAGGCTGTTGGCCATATAAAACACCAGGCCAATTGCACCCAACATCATGATGTTTGACCAGTTCACGGCGCTAAGGTGGTAGGTATCTGCGCGGATAATATTGTTTCGATAATCGGCAGCGTGAGGCGTGTAGGTGTCTTCGTACATCCGCTCCGCACGTTCGCGGTTCAGGGCGAGTTCCTTACGCCCTTCGATAACGGTTTGATAATCTTGATAAAGCTGGTCTTCGATTTCCCGAAGCTGGGCCATGTGCTTGTATACCCGAGCCACCAGCAGATAACCGCCCACAATGGTGATCACCAGCCATACGGTGGTCACGCCCAACATTTTGGGTGACAGCCAGGCAAGGTAAGCCGCAGAGCCAATAGCCAGAATAATGCCTTGTACCAGCTCCGGCAGGCGAACAAAGGCAATCGTAATGTTTCGCACGTCGCTGGTTAACCCGGCCAGCAGCGCCGCACTGCCCAACTGCTCAACGCGCTCTACGTCGGTGTCCATCAGGCGCTTGATAAATTCGCTGCGCAGGCGAAAAACAAAATGGTGACCAAGGGTGGTTAACGCCAGCTGCGAACCCAGCGTCACGGCCATCAGCAACAAGAGTAATCCCATGAACTCTGGCAGAACCGCGAAGGTAAGATCGGGTGTCTCAATCAGACGCTGGTTAATGAACGCAATCAGGCCAATGCCCAGCGCCGCACTTGCCAGGCTTAACGCCATGACCATTAGAAAAGGCCAGCGATACTGGCGATAAACCACACGAAGTAGCTCCATAATTCCCTACCGGCAAAATAAAACAGCGAGCAGTTTAAACGGCTCGCCGCCCACATCAAGAATAATTCTTATTTTTATTCGTCTTACGAGGCGCGACGGAAGGTCAGGTTGTAGCGGAATTGGTCGGTGAGAGGATGAAAACCAGGTTTTAACGGCAGAATACCGTGGTAAAAAAGCCGTGACGCGCCCCCCCATACCACAACGTCACCATGCTCCAGCATGATGCGTTGCAAAGGGTCTCCGCGCTGCAGACCACCAAACTGAAATATGGCAGGCAACCCAAGCGAAACGGAAACAATGGGCTGGCGCAAATTAGGCTCGTCTTTATCCTGATGGAGAGAGAGTTTGGTGCCTACGGCATAGCGGTTGATCAGGCAGGCATCGGGTTCAAAATCCTGGTATCCGGCGGCCATTGAGGCTCGATGGCAAATGGACAAGAAGGCTTCCGGAATCAATGGCCAGCCCTGCCCGGTCAGTTGATCCTGTGGCGAATAGAGGTAACCATGCTGATTGGTGCTCCAGCCTAACGCGCCGCAGTTGGTCATAGCCACCGACATGGTGTACCCGCCGGGCGTCACCATATGGCGGAAAGGCGCCTGCTGAGAGACCAGCAGAATGCCCGCCATCAGTGCGCTGGCATCTTCCCGGGCGAAGCGCCGCAGAATTGTCGCGCCCTCGGCAAGCGGCTCTTCCCACGGAGATTCATCAGCAAATAAATCCAGCATTATTCTTTCTGCCTTCTCGTTTCGTTTTCCAGCAGCTGACGCTTGCGCTCCACGCCCCAGCGATAGCCGGACAGCCCTCCGTCGCTGCGTATCACGCGGTGGCAGGGAATGGCGACTGCAAGCGTATTGGCCGCGCAGGCTCCGGCCACGGCGCGCACGGCGGCCGGTTTACCGATACGTTCCGCCAGTTCGCTATAGCTAACGGTAGATCCGGGCGGAACGGCTCGTAATGCCTGCCACACCTGTTGCTGAAATGCCGTCCCGCGAATATCCAGCGGTAGCGAAAATTCAGCCGTAGGGGATTCGATAAAGCTAATTACCTGCGCCACGCGTGAAGCGAATGCCTCATCACCGGGCGTAAGATGTGAAGAAGGAAATTCAGTTTCCAGCTCATCGATAAGCGTTTCGGCGTTCTCGCCCAATAAAATTGCACAAATACCGCGCTCGCTTTCCGCCACCAAAAACTCGCCTAGCTGGCAGGTACCCACCACAAACTGGACGTGAGCACGGGCTCCACCTTTACGATACTGGCTTGCCGTCATGCCCAACGCAGCATCCGCCTGATGGTAATACGCGCTCCCTGACTGAAAACCTGCATCAAAAATGGCGTTTGTCACCCCTTTCCCTTGCGCCAGCCCAGCACGTAAACGGCGAGCGCGATGCGCTTTTTGCCATGCGTTTGGCGTCAGGCCCGTGACGCTTTTAAAGAGGCGGTGGAAGTGAAAGCTGCTCATGGCGACCCGCCCGGCTAGCTCATCCAGGGTCAGCGGTACTTCGCTGGATTCAATAATCCGGCAAGCCTCTTCAATGCGAGCCACTCGCTGGAGCTCAGGGGCAAGCTTATCCGGCTGGCAGCGCTTGCAGGAGCGAAACCCGGCCTCTAGCGCCGCTTCGGGTGTGGCGTAGAACGCGGTATTTTCACGTAGCGGACGGCGAGCGCTGCAGGAAGGCCGGCAGAAAACACCGGTGGTTTTGACGGCAAAAACGAATTGTCCGTCAGCCTGCGTATCGCGCTGTTCCACCGCCTGCCAGCGCTGCTGCTCTGTGATATACCCGTTTGTCTGCTTCATCATCGCGACCTCATGCTTAATTTAACGATACCATCATGGCAGTACAGGCCGGATGAAAAACTCGGGTTCTTGCTTTTTAATTTTTTTCGTCAAGCATGAAGGTTTTGAACTGCGGTGACATCCAGCTCCGGAATCCGTCTCCTTCTTTGCTGATAAGGTAAACGGCCAGGCCTTCTTTCTCCGCAACCTGTTTGGCTTTTTCTTCCCCCAGGACCATCAGCCCCGTGTCCCAACCATCCGCTTCCATCGCCGTTGGTGCAATGACGGTAGCGGAAACTAATTTATGTTCAATAGGCCGCCCCGTCTGTGGGTTAATGATGTGGGAAATACGCTTGCCGTCCAGCTCGTAATAGTTGCGGTAACTGCCTGAGGTGCTGATCCCGTGGCCGTTGATATCCACCATTGCCTGCACGGCATTCTCCCGATCGGTCGGTTTCTGAATAGCCACCCGCCAGGCTTTTCCCGCCGGATTAGTGCCACGAGTAGTGACCGCACCACCGACAGAAACAAGATAGCGGCTAATGCCATTTTGCTCCATCAGGCGAGCCAGATGGTCAGCGGCGTAACCCTCACCGATAGTCGATAAATCGACATACAAGCCGGGAAGATCTTTTTGCAGCCATTGCTTACCGGCAGCATTCACCACCTTCAGGTGCTGCAAGCCGGTTAAGGCTTTGGCGGCATCAATTTGTGCCTGATTCGGCGTATGCAGAGGCTGTTTATCGGGCCCGAAGCCCCACAAATTGACCAAAGGTCCGACCGTAATATCCATCGCCCCGTCGGTTTTTGCGCCGATGCGCAGCGACATCGTGACAATATCACTCATCGCCTCATTCACCGGATACGGCTCAGTGCTGGCGGACTGGTTAAAAAGGGAAAGCGCCGAGTCTTTTTTCCAGGTCGACATCAGACGATCGTCGGCATCCAGCTGATCCTGAATTTTTTTCTGCAGTGAAGCTTTCTGCGCATCATCGACATCTGCCAGGCTAACGCGCCAGTAAGTTCCCATGGTTTTACCTTCGAGCACCAGGGCCTTTGTGGCGTCAGGCTGAGCGTTATCGCAACCTGAGAGAGCGAAAAGAGCTACGGCAAGCCAGCCGTGACGAATAAGGCGTAAATCCATGGTGTCATTCTCCAGTTTCGGGAGCGTAAGGGTACAGCAAAAACAGCCAGGAGAGGGAGCAAGCGGCGAGGCATTGAGGTTTGAGACATAAAAAAGGCGCCTTACGGCGCCTTCAACGGTGCTGACAGAGAGGCAAAAAGCGTGGTTTTTCCCTCTCTGTGGTTATCAGCCGAAAATCAATGAATTGATTTTCCCGTTTTCTTAACGAGCACTCTGGTATTTCTTCTATCACAAAATTGTTTGAGACATAAAAAAGGCGCCTTACGGCGCCTTTTTTAGCTTGAGCTAAATTAGAACTGGTAAACCAGGCCTACACCCACGATGTCATCGGTACCGATGCCAGCTGCCTGAGTGAAGGTATTTTTGTCCAGCAGGTTGATTTTGTAGTCAACGTAGGTGGACATGTTTTTGTTGAAGTAGTAAGTCGCGCCCACATCAACATATTTCAGCAGATCCTGATCGCCGTAGCCGTTTTCCAGGTCTTTGCCTTTAGACTGCAGGTAAGCTACGGATGGACGCAGACCGAAGTCGAACTGGTACTGAGCAACAACTTCGAAGTTCTGTGCTTTGTTAGCAAAGCCCAGGCTGCCAGCGCGAGTTGCGTTGTAGGTCTGGGTGTACTGAGTTGCCAGATAGATATTGTTAGCGTCGTATTTCAGGCCGCCGGTGTAGGTAGTTGCGTCATCACCGTGACCCAGTACGCCAGCAGCGTTCTGATCGGTAGTACGTTTAGAGCTGGAAATCGCTGAACCAACGCTGAAGCCTTCGCCCAGTGCATAGGTCAGGGAGCCACCGAAGCCGTCACCATTCTGACGCAGCAGGCCGCGACCGTTGTTGGTAGAACCTTCACCGCTAGGGCTGCCGTTTTTACCCTGATACTGCAGAGCAAAGTTCAGGCCATCAACCAGACCGAAGAAGTCGGTGTTACGGTAAGTTGCAACGCCGTTTGCACGAGACTGCAGGAAGTTGTCAGAACCGTAGGTATCACCACCGAATTCTGGCAGAACGTCAGTCCAGGAAGTTACATCGTAAACAACGCCGTAGTTACGACCGTAGTCGAAAGAACCTGCCTGACCAAACTTCAGACCAGCAAAGCCCAGACGAGTCCACGACTGATTGCTGGAGTTTTCAGTATTGTTCGCCTGAACGTTGTATTCCCACTGGCCGTAACCGGTCAGCTGGTCGTTGATCTGGGTTTCACCTTTGAAGCCGAAGCGAACGTAGGTTTGGTCGCCGTCAGCGCTTTTGTCGTTGGAGAAATAGTGCAGACCATCAACTTTACCGTACAGGTCTAATTTATTGCCGTCTTTGTTGTAAATTTCGGCTGCATTTGCAGCGCCTGCTACCAGCAGAGCCGGTACCAGAAGGGACAGTGCTTTAACTTTCATCTTATTAACCCTCTGTTATATGCCTTATTTTATTTACCACTGCTTACTGATTAACCCTCTAATCAGTCGGCAAATTCATTGTCCAAAACAAATACTGAATAATCCAATAAGAATATGATACGAAAACTATATAGATGTTTCATTTATCAATATAGATGTATCAAAATGTAAATTAGAGGGAACTTTTTTTAGCACGAATAGCTAAAAATATAAGCATCAATAATCAAAAAATAATAACAGTCAAACCAAATCAACAACTTAAATCAAAATACAAAAAGTAGCACTGAATGATAATTTTTTTCTTAACTTAGGCGATACAATCATTCTCGCTATCATCATTAACTTTATTTATTACCGTCATTCGAATCTGAATGTCCGTTTACCCCTATTAGTACCGGATGCTTGCATCCGGTTTTTTTTTACCCGTCTTTACACAACTTTAATATTCCTGTGCTAGCAACGCAATTTGTAACGTCTGTTAATTAATCAGTCTGCTTTTTTTCTCCATATTTCATGCAGAATGCGGATTTTTCTTAAACAATTTTATTTTCCATCCATAACACAACCCCAACCAATATTTGTACAAACATCCCTCAACTGTACAAATTACCGACAAGACTTAAGGCAAATCCTTATTTAAGGATTTTTCCTAATAATCAGTCACCTGAAAAAAAACAGAGAACACCTTATACTGCGTCAGATTGCTGACGGCACCGTCATATAGAGGTATTCTTAGCATCTGCAAGCGCTAAAACGCTAAGGCGAAACGGCTCACTCAAGCAGTTGGGCTACCTATCATCCAGGATTGGCGAGGCTTCGCCGGGTTGCATACATACAATGAGCCAGTCTGAAAATACGCCGCTAAATAAGTTTTCACTGTTCCCCGGCAACATTACCCGCTTCTTTTTGCTGCTTATCGTCGTCCTGCTAGTCTCGATGGGCGTTCTGGTGCAAAGCGCCGTGAATGCCTGGCTAAAGGACAAAAGCTACCAGATTGTCGACATCACCCATGCTTTGCATAAACGTGTAGAAACCTACCGTTACGCTACGTGGCAAATCTATGACAACATTGCGACTGCCCCGGCGGCATCTGGCGAAAACCTCCAGGAAACCCGGCTGCGTCAGGACGTCTATTACCTCGATAAACCGCGAAGCAAAACCGAGGCGCTGATTTTTGGCTCCCATGACAGCTCCACGCTGGAAATGACGCAGCGGATATCTGGCTACCTGGACACGCTGTGGGGAGCGGAAAGCAGCCCATGGTCGATGTACTACCTTAATGGCCAGGACAACAGCATGATTCTGGTCTCAACGCTGCCGCTCAAGGATCTGTCATCTGGTTTTAAAGACTCTGGCGTCGGCACCATCGTGGATTCACGTCGCGCAGAGATGCTGCAGCAGGCTAATGCCCTCGATGAGCGGGAAAGTTTCTCTCCTCTGCGCAAACTTAACTGGCAAAACGGCCATTATTTCACGCTGAGAACCACGTTTAACCAGCCAGGGCATCTGGCAACCGTAGTCGCATTCGATCTGCCGATTAACGATCTTATCCCGCCCACTATGTCCCTGGACAGCTTCCAGTTGGATCCCGACGAGCGACAGCGGACAGCCGCGACGACCTCAACCGATAAAGACGATCCGGACAGCGTCAGCATTAACTTTAATAGCGCACGAATTGAAATTACGGCTCCGGTAGCGACAACGCAGCTCCAATTGGTGTGGCAAGTCCCGTTTGGGACGCTGATGATGGACACGCTGCAAAATATTCTTCTGCCGCTATTGCTGAATATCGCGCTGCTCGGTCTGGCCGTTTTTGGCTTTGCAACCTTCCGCCAGCAGCCTCAGCGGCAGGCGGAAAGCAATCCGGGGAATGGCGAGTTGCAAATACTGCGTGCGCTAAATGAAGAGATTGTCGCGATCCTGCCCCTTGGCCTGCTGGTTCACGACCTCGACGCAAACCGTACCGTGATCAGCAATAAAATTGCCGATCACCTGCTCCCTCACCTGAATTTGCAAAATATTATTTCGATGGCGGACCAGCATCAGGGAGTGATTCAGGCTACGGTCAACAACGAACTGTATGAGATTCGCCAGTTCCGCAGCCAGATAGCCCCACGCACGCAGATTTTTGTGATCCGCGATCAGGATCGCGAAATTTTGGTGAACAAAAAACTTAAACAGGCCCAGCGTCTGTATGAGAAAAACCAGCAGGGCCGGGCCGCCTTCATGCAGCATATCGGCGAAGCCCTCCAGCTTCCGGTTAAGCAACTGGCGGAACATGCCGCAGAAATTAACGACAGCAAACATCTGCAGCTGGCAAACGATGCCCAGGTCATTGTCCGTCTGGTCGATGAGATCCAGCTCCTCAACATGCTGGAAGCCGACAGCTGGAAAACCAGCGTCAGCGAGTTTTCTATTCAGTCCCTGATTGATGAAGTTGCCCTGTCGATGCTGCCGATTATCAAGCGTAAAGGGCTCCAGCTGCTGATCAACAACAACCTGCCGGCAGATGAACAACGCCACGGCGACAAAGATGTACTGCGCAAAATCCTTGAGCTGCTGCTGCACTATTCCGTGACTACGACGCAGATTGGCAAGATCACGCTTGATATTAGCGAGGAAGAAGCCGGGCCAGATCGCTTATTGTTCCGCGTCCTGGATACCGGTAACGGCATCGGCGGCGGCGAAATTGATAACCTGCACTTCCCGTTCCTCAACGAAACCAGCGAAGACCGCTATGGGCAGGCCAACGGGCTGGCTTTCTACCTTTGCGATCGCCTTGCTCGTAAGCTCGGCGGGCATCTGAATATCAAAACGCGCCCGGACATTGGCACACGCTATAATTTACACATCAGAATGGCCGCAGAGCCACAGGTAGATTCGCGGGATGAGAAACTGCTGGATGACGTTGTGGCGATGCTGGATATCACCTCCAACGAGGTCAGAACAATTGTGACCCGCATGCTGGAAAACTGGGGCGCGAACTGCATTTCCCCGGACGAAAGACTCGCGAGTCAAGACTTTGATATCTTCCTCACTGATAATCCGTCTAATCTTACTGCTTCGGGCTTGCTTTTAAGCGATGATGAAAACGGGATGCGGAAGATTGCACCTGGCCAGTTCCGGGTAAACTTTAATATCAGCAATGCGATGCAGGACGCCGTTTTGCAGCTGATTGAAAACCAACTGGCGGAGGAAGACACACCGGATTCGCCTCTGGGCGGCGACGAAAACGCTCAGCTGCACGCCAGCGGTTATTACGCGCTGTTTGTCGACACGGTACCGGAAGATGTCACCAGACTGTATACTGAATCTGCAGCGGGCGACTTTGCCGCTCTGGCGCAGACTGCGCACCGCCTGAAGGGCGTGTTTGCGATGCTGAATCTGGTGCCCGGCAAACAGTTATGTGAAACGTTGGAGCACCACATTCGTGAAAGTGATGCTTCAAACATACAAAAATATATCAGCGACATTGATGCTTACGTCAAAAGTCTGCTGTAGCAAGGTAGCCTATTACATGAACAACATGAACGTAATTATTGCTGACGACCATCCAATTGTTCTGTTCGGCATTCGCAAATCTCTTGAGCAGATCGAATGGGTGAATGTTGTCGGTGAATTCGAAGACTCCACGGCACTTATCAATAATTTACCAAAGCTTGAAGCCAACGTACTGATAACCGATCTGTCCATGCCTGGCGACAAATACGGGGATGGCATTACGCTTATCAAATACATCAAGCGCCACTTCCCTAACCTGTCGATCATCGTGCTAACCATGAACAACAACCCGGCTATTCTTAGCGCGGTATTGGACCTGGACATAGAAGGGATCGTGCTGAAACAGGGGGCGCCGACCGATCTGCCTAAAGCTCTCGCCGCGTTGCAGAAAGGCAAGAAATTCACTCCTGAGAGCGTTTCCCGCCTGCTGGAAAAAATCAGCGCAGGTGGCTATGGCGATAAGCGCCTGTCGCCGAAAGAAAGCGAGGTTCTGCGCCTGTTCGCAGAAGGTTTCCTGGTGACCGAGATAGCCCGTAAGCTGAACCGCAGCATCAAAACCATCAGCAGCCAAAAGAAATCAGCGATGATGAAGCTGGGCGTCGAGAATGACATTGCCCTGCTGAATTACCTTTCCTCCGTGAGCCTGACGCCGGCGGACAAAGAGTAATCTCCGCCACGGACACCAAGAAAAAGCCCCGCATTTTTATGCAGGGCTTTTTTTATGAGCTTAATTTACAAAGCATCGCGTGTACTTCGCACTCGGGCAGCATAAACCGCCAGCGTCTGCTTAATCACATCCAGCGTGACCGGTTTAGATAAACAGCTATCCATACCGGATTCCAGACAGCGCTGTTTCTCTTCCGCCAGTGCGTTTGCCGTCACGCCGATGACTGGCAGAGTCAACCCCAACTGGCGAATGCGCTGCGTCAGGCGATAGCCATCCATGTTCGGCATGTTGACGTCGCTGAGTACGATATCGATATGATTTTTGCTGAGCACGTTGAGCGCATCGATCCCGTCATTCGCCGTTTTACACTGATACCCAAGCGATCCGAGCTGATCCGCCAGCAAGCGACGGTTGATCGGATGGTCATCCACTACCAGAATCATCATGTCATCGTTTCGCTCGCTTATCTCACTGGCCGCCGTCAGTGCCGGGGAACTGCCCGGCACATCTACGGTAATGCTGTAAATCCGCCCCAGCAGCGGCAGCAATTCGTGAGGTGCCGCGACGCTGTGTACCCAACAGCCAGGTTCAAATTCAACGGGAATACCTATATGGCGGCGGCAGAAGACAATCGCCGCCCGTCCGCCCCACGGCGCCGCCAGGTTATCATCGGTAATCAGAATATCGTCACTTCCGGGCGTTTCACCCGACCACGATTGCGCCTGTAGTCCGTTTTTGATCAGCAATGATTCCAGGTAACTGCTGAGATAATCATTGCGAATAGCCAGCCAACAGCGCTTGTCCGCCAGCCCTTCAACATTATTCTTCGGTGCAAACTGCGCCTTATACAGCGGGATACGCACCGTAAACTGGCTACCCATTCCCGACTCGGTATCCACCGAAATATCGCCATCCATCATGCTGATAAGCTTTTCGCAGATCGCCAGCCCCAGCCCGGTTCCCTGGAAATTACGCTGCACGCCGGTCCCCACCTGGAAGAACGGGTCAAAAAGCCGGGTCACTTCTTTGGTTGGGATCCCTACCCCGGTGTCGCGCACCCGGAAACTCAGGTAATCTCCGTTGATCGAAACATGCAGGATAATACAGCCGATATCGGTGAACTTAATCGCATTACTCAGCAGGTTGGAAATAACCTGCTGCAGGCGCATGGGATCGCCCTGCAGCGTGAGCGGTACATCGTCGTCGATAAAGCAGTACAGCCCCAGTTGCTTGCGAACCACCAGCGGCAGATAGTTGGCGGTAATGTGGCTCATCACCTCGCGCGGAGAAAACTCACGCGGCTCAATTTTCAACTGCTCTGACTCGATTTTCGAGAAGTCGAGAATGTCGCTGATGATTTTCAGCAGCAGGCTGGATGAGTTGTTCATCGCCGTGACCAGCCTGTCCACGCCCTTCGGCAGCTCTTTGGTCTGCAGGAGATCCAGGTTACCGATGATGCCATACAAAGGCGTACGCAGTTCGTGGCTGACGGTGGCGAGGAACATGGATTTAGACTGGCTTGCCTGCTCCGAGGCCTGAGCCATCTCCTGCAGGGACTCCTCCATCTTCACGCGAGCGCTGACGTCAACCAGCACGCAAATTGCCACGTTCTCATTGCGGTAGCGCGAGTGCACAAAGCTTATCTGCAGATTGGTGTGGTTGCTGGTCATGACATCGACAAAGTTGACCTGCTGGCCACAGATAATCTGCGTCAGCCGCTGCCTGTCCTCGTGCGTCAGCATATTGAGGTAATTGTGTGCCAGTTCGTTACTCAGAATATTAGTGCCGTCCTGGGTACGCAGAATACAGATACCAACGGGCGCAGACGCGACGATCTTCCGGTTGAACTGCTCGTGCTCTTCGAGCCGCTGGGCATCACTTTCGGCCGGAATAAAGATCCGGCGCTCATACATTCTCGCCAGGGTAAACAGCACAATGCCCACCAGGACGTTGAGTAAAACCGCATTGAGGATAAGCATTCTGATGCTTTCCAGCACCAGATCGACAGGCACAGAGTAAATCACGCTCAGCGAGGATGGCGGCAGGTTTTTCTTTAGTACCAGCGCCTTAAAGCCAGACGTGTAGCCGAACCAGGAACGATCCTGAATCCAGCGACTCTCCGGCTCAATACGCGATTCCGGGCCGGTTAACGATATCAGCGGGTGACCATTTTCATCCAGGATAGTGACGCCAATAGGCAGCGTGCCCGGTGTCAGGAAATTCTCCATCCGCACCGTTTGCTCAATCCCCAGCAGCGCCTGGAGGCGGTTCGCCAGATAGACCGGCGTCAGCGTGTAGAAATAGCCAATGCCGGGACGCGGCCCCTGCCCAATCCAGTAAATGCTGTTCGCCCGTTCATCCTGCGGCGCGGTGCGATACTTCATGATACGTTCATGCAACGTTTTCAGCGCGTTTTCCCGCTCCAGCGGCATATCACGCAGTCCAAAATCGGCCATGCAGAGATTATCGCCGCCAATCAGGAACACCCGGTTGAGATCGTACGCAGCGGAGAAGTTATCGCGCCAGTAGCGCAGGAACCAGGAAAGAGACTGCAGCGAACTGCGCCAGGTCACGCTCACCGCCGAACAGTCTGAGTCCGGGAACAGCGGCATAAACGCGGGCGCATCGGTTTTATCCGCGCTTTGATCGAGCGGGGGGAGCACGCCATTCGGTGCCGTGAGGCGATTTTCAGCAATGTACTTCAGCTCTTTCACCACGTCCGAAGTGCGCTGGATGTAGCGCTGGGCCTGGTCAAAGCTGATGTTAAATTCCTGGCGAATCTCCGACTCTTTATCGTGTAGCGCGTTGACGATGTAAAACACGGAAAACAGCGCGATAAGCAGCCAGAGCAGAAGCGCCAGCGCCCTGAACAGATAGCGCGAAATTTTAAGGGTGCTGCGAAAAGAGACGAAGTATTTCAAATTGGGCCTGAAAGTACGCGAGCGAGTGAACGGAGATGCGCTTAAGGTAGCCGCAAAACCTTTGTCCCGCAACGGCAAACAAAAAGGGCCGCCAAAGCGACCCTTTATTTACGACTATTCTGGATTATTCGTCCGCTTCGTCGGCAACATCATCATCGGTATCCGCTTCAGGCGCGATATCATCGTCCCCTTCCGCAACGCTACCGTCGATGCTGTCCAGCTCTTCGTCATCCACAGGTTCGGCGACGCGCTGCAGGCCCACAACGCTTTCGTCTTCCGCAGTACGGATGAGAATAACGCCCTGGGTGTTACGCCCGACCACGCTGACTTCAGACACGCGGGTACGCACCAGCGTACCGGCATCGGTGATCATCATGATCTGGTCGGTGTCTTCCACCTGTACCGCCCCAACGACGCTGCCGTTACGTTCGGTGACTTTGATGGAGATAACGCCCTGCGTTGCACGAGACTTGGTTGGGTACTCGGCCGCCGCGGTGCGTTTACCGTAACCATTCTGGGTGACGGTCAGAATCGCGCCGTCACCGCGAGGAATGATCAGAGAGACCACTTTGTCGTCACCGGCAAGCTTGATCCCGCGAACGCCCGTTGCGGTACGGCCCATGGTACGAACGGCGTCTTCTTTGAAGCGCACCACTTTACCTGCAGCCGAGAACAGCATGGCTTCGTCGCTGCCGTTAGTTAAATCAACGCCAATCAGCTCGTCACCTTCATTAAGGTTAACGGCGATGATGCCCGCAGAACGTGGACGGCTGAAGTCGGTCAGCGCAGTTTTCTTCACTGTACCGCTTGCGGTCGCCATGAACACGTTGATGCCTTCTGCGTACTCGCGCACCGGCAGAATCGCGGTAATACGCTCGTCCTGCTCCAGCGGCAGCAGGTTCACAATTGGGCGGCCACGTGCGCCACGGCTCGCTTCCGGCAGCTGATAAACCTTCATCCAGTACAGGCGACCACGGCTGGAGAACAGTAGGATCGTGTCGTGGGTGTTGGCCACCAGCAGGCGGTCAATAAAGTCTTCTTCTTTAATACGGGCGGCCGACTTGCCTTTGCCACCGCGACGCTGCGCTTCATAATCGGTCAGCGGCTGATACTTCACATAGCCCTGGTGAGACAGGGTGACCACCACATCTTCCTGGTTGATCAGATCTTCAATGTTGATATCTGCGGTGTTGGCGGTGATCTCGGTGCGACGGTTGTCGCCGAACTGATCGCGCATCGCTTCCAGTTCTTCGCGAATCACCTCCATCAGGCGCTCTGCGCTACCCAGGATGTGCAGTAATTCAGCGATCTGCTCCAGCAGCTCTTTATACTCGTCGAGCAGTTTTTCGTGCTCAAGGCCGGTCAGTTTCTGCAGACGCAGATCCAGAATTGCCTGAGCCTGCTGCTCGGTGAGGAAGTATTTACCGTCGCGGATGCCAAACTCAGGCTCCAGCCACTCAGGACGCGCGGCATCGTCGCCCGCACGCTCAAGCATTGCAGAAACGTTGCCCAGGTCCCAGGAACGGGCGACCAGGCTCGCTTTCGCTTCGGCAGCATTTGGCGAGTTACGAATAAGCTCGATGATCGGATCGATATTCGCCAGGGCGATCGCCAGGCCTTCGAGGATGTGCGCGCGATCGCGGGCTTTGCGCAGTTCGAAGATGGTACGGCGGGTCACCACTTCACGGCGGTGGCGCACGAACGCAGACAGGATCTCTTTCAGGGTCATGATCTTCGGCTGACCATGGTGCAATGCCACCATGTTGATACCGAAGGAAACCTGCAGTTGAGTCTGGGAATACAGGTTATTGAGCACCACTTCGCCCACGGCGTCGCGTTTAATCTCAATAACAATGCGCATACCGTCTTTGTCAGACTCATCGCGCAGGGCGCTGATGCCTTCCACGCGTTTGTCTTTCACCAGCTCGGCGATTTTCTCGATCAGGCGAGCTTTGTTCACCTGATACGGAATTTCGTGAACGATGATGGTCTCGCGGCCGGTTTTCGCGTCCGCTTCAACTTCAGCCCGGGCGCGAATATAAATTTTACCGCGGCCGGTGCGATACGCTTCTTCAATACCGCGGCGACCGTTAATGATAGCGGCGGTCGGGAAATCCGGGCCTGGGATGTGTTCCATCAGCCCTTCAACGCTGATGTTCTCGTCTTCAATATAGGCGAGGCAGCCGTTGATCACTTCGGTAATGTTGTGCGGCGGAATGTTCGTCGCCATCCCGACTGCGATACCGGATGCACCGTTTACCAGCAGGTTAGGAATTTTGGTCGGCATGACGTCTGGAATTTTTTCGGTGCCGTCGTAGTTATCGACGAAATCAACCGTCTCTTTTTCCAGGTCTGCCATCAGCTCGTGGGCGATTTTCGACATACGGATTTCCGTATAACGCATCGCCGCGGCGGAGTCGCCGTCTACGGAACCGAAGTTACCCTGGCCGTCGACCAGCATGTAACGCAGGGAAAATGGCTGTGCCATACGGACGATGGTGTCATAAACCGCGGTATCACCATGAGGGTGATATTTACCGATAACGTCACCAACAACACGGGCGGATTTTTTGTATGCTTTGTTCCAGTCATTGCCCAATACGTTCATCGCGTAAAGCACGCGACGGTGTACCGGCTTAAGTCCATCGCGGACATCTGGCAGTGCGCGGCCGACAATAACCGACATCGCATAATCCAGATACGAGCTCTTTAGCTCTTCCTCAATGTTGACCGGCGTAATTTCTCTGGCAAGGTCGCTCATGTAACCGCTATCCCTCTACTGTTTTCCCGGATTCAAAGGTCGCAAATTATAACACATCCGGCCCTGTGTGGGGAAACCTCAACGCAATTGTCGGCGCTTTATTCACGCCGTTAGCCTGATATACTGCCAGCCTTAACATCTGCAAGGAGTCACCGCTGTAATGAATGCTGAAAACCAACCGGTTACGCAGAACGTCGACCTCGAGGAAATCGCCAAATTTGAAGCTGTCGCTTCCCGCTGGTGGGATCTGGAAGGTGAATTTAAGCCGCTGCACCGCATCAACCCGCTGCGTTTAGGCTATATCAACCAGCGCGCCGGTGGGCTGTTCGGTAAAACCGTGCTCGACGTTGGCTGCGGCGGCGGCATTCTGGCGGAAAGCATGGCACGTGAAGGCGCCAACGTCACCGGCCTGGATATGGGCTTTGAACCGCTGCAGGTGGCTCGCCTTCACGCATTGGAAAGCGGCGTTAAGGTGGACTATGTCCAGGAAACGGTAGAAGAACACGCGAGCAAACACGCCGGGCAGTACGACGTCGTAACCTGTATGGAAATGCTGGAACACGTGCCTGACCCACAATCGGTGGTTCACGCCTGCGCGCGTTTAGTTAAACCCGGCGGCCACGTCTTCTTCTCCACCATTAACCGCAACGGCAAAGCCTGGCTGATGGCCGTCGTCGGCGCAGAGTATGTGATGCGCATGGTGCCGAAAGGCACGCACGATGTTAAAAAGTTTATCAAGCCCGCCGAACTCTTACGCTGGGTGGATGAAACCCCGCTGCGCGAGCGCCATATGACCGGATTACATTTCAACCCTATCACCAACGTATTCAAGCTTGGCCCAGGGGTAGATGTTAATTATATGCTGCATACTGAAGCATAAATCGGCATATCGTATAAGGATTGATTATCGATAATTGCGCCAGAGTCGTTGCGCAATTATCGATGAAGTTTAAGAAATCAGCACCCGATCAAAATTTTCATTTTTTTTGCATCCCATTGACAATTCCCTCAAGCCTTACGTGACGTGGACTTACGAAAAAAGCGCCCTGGGGAACCTCATTTTATTGATGAAATCAATACTTGTACTGAACGGATTCCTTACTAGAATACTCACCATCTAGTGACCAATTTGTCACCCACCCCCTATATATAGTATTTATCCACAGAGTTAGTCACAGGCTAACGAATGTGTATAAATCAGGGGAAAACTCATCTCACGGACAGGTAAAACTCACATGAATCAGAGTCTGCTGGTTACAAAACGCGATGGCAGCCAAGAGCGCATCAATCTGGATAAAATTCATCGGGTACTCGACTGGGCCGCTGAGGGTCTGAACAACGTCTCCGTTTCCCAGGTTGAACTGCGTTCCCATATCCAGTTTTACGACGGCATCAAGACTTCTGACATTCATGAAACCATCATCAAGGCTGCAGCCGATCTGATCTCCCGTGACGCCCCGGATTATCAGTACCTCGCCGCTCGCCTGGCAATTTTCCACTTGCGTAAAAAAGCCTACGGCCAGTTTGAGCCGCCGAAGCTTTACGATCAGGTTGTGAAAATGGTTGAGATGGGTAAATACGATCGTCACCTGCTGGAAGACTACACGGAAGAAGAGTTCGAGCAGATGAACGATTTCATCGATCACTGGCGTGACATGAACTTCTCTTACGCGGCGGTGAAGCAGCTCGAAGGTAAATACCTCGTGCAGAACCGCGTTTCCGGTGAGATCTACGAAAGCGCGCAGTTCCTCTATATTCTGGTCGCCGCCTGCCTGTTCTCCGGCTACCCGCGTGAAACCCGCCTCAGCTACGTGAAACGTTTCTACGATGCGGTTTCCACCTTCAAGATTTCCCTGCCTACGCCAATCATGTCCGGCGTGCGCACCCCGACCCGTCAGTTCAGCTCCTGCGTACTGATCGAGTGCGGCGACAGCCTGGATTCCATCAACGCCACCTCCAGCGCAATCGTGAAATACGTTTCCCAGCGTGCAGGTATCGGTATCAACGCCGGCCGCATTCGTGCGTTGGGCAGCCCGATTCGCGGCGGTGAAGCGTTCCACACCGGCTGTATCCCGTTCTATAAGCACTTCCAGACTGCGGTGAAGTCCTGCTCCCAGGGCGGCGTGCGCGGCGGGGCAGCAACGCTGTTCTACCCGATGTGGCATCTGGAAGTAGAAAGCCTGCTGGTGCTGAAAAACAACCGTGGCGTGGAAGGTAACCGCGTGCGCCACATGGACTACGGCGTACAGATCAACAAACTGATGTACACCCGTCTGCTGAAGGGCGAAGAAATCACCCTGTTCAGCCCGTCTGACGTACCGGGGCTGTACGACGCTTTCTTTGCCGACCAGGACGAGTTTGAGCGCCTGTACACCAAATACGAGAAAGACGACAGCATCCGTAAACAGCGCGTGAAAGCGGTGGAACTGTTCTCCCTGATGATGCAGGAACGCGCCTCCACCGGCCGTATCTACATCCAGAACGTTGACCACTGCAACACCCACAGCCCGTTCGACCCGGCGATTGCCCCGGTGCGCCAGTCCAACCTGTGCCTGGAAATCGCCCTGCCGACCAAACCGCTGGACGACGTCAACGACGAAAACGGCGAAATCGCCCTGTGTACGCTGTCCGCGTTCAACCTTGGCGTGATTGACAGCCTGGACGATCTGGAAGAGATGGCGGTGCTGGCTGTTCGCGCGCTCGACGCCCTGCTCGACTACCAGGATTACCCAATTCTGGCGGCAAAACGCGGCGCGATGGGCCGTCGTACCCTCGGTATCGGCGTGATTAACTTTGCCTATTATCTGGCGAAGCACGGCGTGCGTTACTCCGACGGCAGCGCAAACAACCTGACGCACAAGACTTTCGAAGCCATTCAGTACTACCTGCTGAAAGCGTCAAACGAACTGGCGAAAGAGCAAGGTGCCTGCCCGTGGTTCAACGAAACCACTTATGCAAAAGGCATCCTGCCAATCGACACCTACAAGAAAGACCTGGATGCCATCAGCAACGAGCCGCTGCATCTGGACTGGGAAGGCCTGCGTGAGTCCATCAAAACTCACGGCCTGCGCAACTCCACGCTTTCTGCCCTGATGCCGTCCGAGACCTCTTCGCAGATCTCCAACGCCACCAACGGCATTGAGCCGCCGCGCGGCCACATCAGCATTAAAGCGTCGAAAGACGGGATCCTGCGCCAGGTTGTGCCGGATTATGAAGCGCTGAAAAACAACTACGAGCTGCTGTGGGAAATGCCGAGCAACGACGGCTATCTGCAGTTGGTTGGCCTGATGCAGAAGTTTATCGACCAGTCGATCTCTGCCAACACCAACTACGACCCAACGCGCTTCCCGTCAGGCAAAGTACCAATGCAGCAGTTGCTGAAGGATCTGCTCACCGCCTATAAATTCGGCGTGAAGACCCTGTACTATCAAAACACCCGTGACGGCGCGGAAGACTCTCAGGATGACCTGGCGCCTTCCATCCAGGACGATGGCTGCGAAAGCGGCGCATGCAAAATCTGATTGTCGTTTTCGCCTCACCTCTGCTTATCCCGGCCCCGTGCCAGTCCCCTCTCCCTTAGGGAGAGGGTCAGGGTGAGGGAAAACAAAATAACGGAATACAAATAATGGCTTACACTACTTTTTCACAGACGAAAAACGATCAGCTCGCCGAGCCTATGTTCTTTGGTCAGTCGGTCAACGTGGCGCGCTACGACCAGCAGAAATACGACATCTTCGAAAAGCTGATTGAAAAGCAGCTTTCCTTCTTCTGGCGCCCGGAAGAAGTAGACGTCTCCCGCGACCGTATCGACTTCCAGGCGCTGCCGGAGCATGAGAAGCACATCTTCATCAGCAACCTGAAGTACCAGACGCTGCTGGATTCTATTCAGGGCCGCAGCCCGAACGTCGCGCTGCTGCCGCTGATCTCCATTCCTGAGCTGGAAACCTGGGTTGAAACCTGGGCGTTTAGCGAGACCATTCACTCTCGCTCTTACACCCACATCATCCGCAACATCGTGAACGATCCGGCGATCGTCTTTGACGACATCGTCACCAACCAGGAAATCCTCAAGCGCGCCAAAGACATCTCTGGCTACTACGATGACCTGATTGAGATGACCAGCTACTGGCACCTGCTGGGCGAAGGCACGCACAACGTGAACGGCAAAACCGTCACCGTGAACCTGCGTGCGCTGAAGCGTCAGCTGTACCTCTGCCTGATGAGCGTTAACGCCCTGGAAGCGATTCGCTTCTACGTGAGCTTCGCCTGTTCCTTCGCTTTTGCCGAGCGCGAGCTGATGGAAGGTAACGCCAAAATCATCAAGCTGATCGCCCGTGACGAAGCCCTGCACCTGACCGGCACCCAGCATATGCTGAACCTGATGCGCAGCGGTGAAGACGATCCAGAAATGGCAGAAATCGCGCAGGAATGCCGCCAGGAGTGCTACGACCTGTTCGTGCTGGCCGCTCAGCAGGAAAAAGAGTGGGCAGACTACCTGTTCCGCGACGGCTCGATGATTGGCCTGAACAAAGACATCCTTTGCCAGTATGTGGAGTACATCACCAACATCCGCATGCAGGCCGTGGGTCTTGATCTACCGTTCCAGACTCGCTCCAACCCGATTCCGTGGATCAACGCGTGGCTGGTGTCCGACAACGTACAGGTTGCGCCGCAGGAAGTGGAAGTCAGCTCCTACCTGGTGGGCCAGATTGACTCGGAAGTCGATACCGACGATCTGAGCAACTTCCAGCTGTAAACAATGGGCCGCATTACGCTCAGCATTACCGGCGCGCAGTTGATGAGCGAAGAGGAACACCCTTCGCTATTGGCGGCGCTGGAGTCACACCAAGTCTGCGTAGAGTATCAGTGCCGGGAAGGCTATTGCGGTTCATGCCGCACTAAGCTGCTGGCGGGTGAAGTTCAGTGGCTGACCGAGCCGCTGGCGTTTATCCAGCCCGGTGAAATTCTCCCTTGTTGCTGTAAGGCACGAGGAGATATCGAACTCGAGATGTAGTGATGTAAAAAAGGCCGCTAATGCGGCCTTTTTTATTAACGATTACGGCTTATTAAGAAACCGCACGGCCTTGTCCGGGAAGTCAGTAAACAGCCCATCTACGCCCGCCTGGTTATACAGCACGTCGTACAGCTGATTCACATCGCTCACGTAGTCCGGCAGCGCGTCCGACCTTACCGTGTAAGGATGCACCGTCAATTTGCTGGCGTGTGCTTCGGTCACCATATCGGTAAGCTTCACATGGCCTTTGGTTGACGCCTTCTCCACCAGCATATGGTAGTCCGGGCCAATGCCGTCGGCATACTGGGCAATCTGCTTCATCGCGCCTGGCTTAAACATCCAGTCGTAGCTGTAGTTCACCCACTTGCCGTCCGGCTGTTTTTCCTGGGTCTCATTCCAGTCGGTATAGGCGATAAGCTGCACCAGGTTAAGGTTCATGCCCATCTTCGGCTCAAGCTCGTTTTTAATGCGCTTCAGCTCGGCGGCGTCAAAGCACTGAAGATAGACCTTATCCTGCTTGCTGGTGTAGCCGTACTGCTTCAGCACCTCAAGCGTTTTTGCCGCGATATCCTTGCCTTCCTGATGGTGGAACCACGGCGCTTTTATCTCAGGATAGATACCGATGTTTTTCCCGGTGGAATGGTTCAGCCCCTGAACAAACTCGATCTCTTCTTCAAAGGTGTGCACGCGGAAATCAGATTTACCCATCGGGAAACGCCCCGGATAGGTCTGCACCTGCTTGCCGTTAACGATGTCGAAGCCCTCGGTGAACTTCAGAGACTTGATTTCCGCCAGCGTAAAGTCGATGGCGTAGTAGCGCCCGTCTTTGCGCGCCCGATCCGGGAAGCGCTTCGCGACGTCGGTCACCCTGTCCAGATAGTGGTCATGCAGCACCACCAGTCTGTCGTCTTTGGTCATCACCAGGTCTTGCTCAAGGTAATCCGCGCCCTGGGCATAGGCCATCGCCTTCGCCGGCAGCGTGTGCTCGGGCAGGTAGCCGCTGGCGCCCCGGTGGGCAATCACGATTTTGTCCGTCGTCTGGGCGAAGACGCTGCTGGTTGCCACCAGCACCACACCCGCCAGTAAAGATTTTGCCATCAGTTTCATGGTGTTTTCCTTAGCCGTTTTTCAGCATTTTTTCATCGTGGTGTTTACGCTCACCAATCATCACCACAATCAGCAACAGCACGGCCAAAATACTGCCGCCAATCATCACGATAAAGCCGCCGTCCCAGCCGAAGAAGTCCACGGTGTAGCCGACAATCGCGCTGGCCGCGACCGAGCCGCCCAGGTAGCCAAACAGGCCGGTAAAGCCCGCTGCCGTCCCTGCCGCTTTCTTAGGTGCAAGCTCAAGCGCATGCAGGCCAATCAGCATCACCGGGCCGTAAATCAGGAAACCGATAACGATCATACAGGTCATATCCACGCCCGGATTGCCCGGCGGGTTGAGCCAGTAAACCACGGTGGCAATTGTCACCAGCACCATGAAGAACACGCCTGTCGCGCCGCGGTTACCTTTAAACACCTTGTCCGACATCCAGCCGCACAGCAGCGTGCCGGGAATACCCGCGTATTCATAAAGGAAGTAGGCCCACGAGGATTTATCCAGCGCGAAGTGCTTCACTTCTTTCAGGTAAGTTGGCGACCAGTCCAGGATGCCGTAACGCAGCAAATAGACAAACACGTTGGCAATGGCGATGTACCACAGCAGACGGTTAGGGAAGACGTACTTCATGAAGATCTGCTTAGCCGTCAGCTCTTCTTCCGCTTTCTCGCTGTAATCGTCCGGGTAGTCGTTTTTGTACTCTTCAATCGGCGGCAGGCCGCAGGATTGAGGCGTGTCGCGCATTAAACCGAAAGCGATAATCGCCACAATGATGGCGGCGAAAGCGGGCATGTACAGCGCCGCATGCCAGTCGTTAAACCACGCCATCCCCAGCAGGAACAGCAGCGGAGGAATACCACCGCCGACGTTATGGGCGCAGTTCCAGACGGAAACAATGCCTCCACGCTCCTTCTGCGACCACCAGTGCACCATGGTGCGCCCGCACGGCGGCCATCCCATGCCCTGGAACCAGCCACAGGCGAACAGCAGCACAAACATGATTGCGATGCTGGACGTTGCCCACGGCACAAAGCCCATAAACAGCATCACGGCGGCGGCAAGAATCAGCCCGGCGGGTAGAAATACGCGCGGATTCGAGCGATCGGAGACCGAACCCATGATGAATTTCGAAAATCCGTAAGCGATCGAAATCCCGGAAAGTGCAAAACCGAGATCGCCTCGGGAGAAGCCCTGCTCCACCAGATACGGCATCGCAAGGGTAAAGTTTTTCCTCACCAGATAGTAAGCGGCATAACCAAAAAAGATACCCATGAAGATTTGCCAGCGCAGGCGGCGATAGGTCGGATCTATCTGCTCCTCTGGCAAACGCGTCTTATGCGCGGCGGGTTTGAAGATACTTAACATACGAGCCTCCGTGGCGTTGATGTTCAGCGGGAGCAAGCGGCTCCTGCCAAATGTTCTTTTGCGAGCGCATGGTAGTTATCTGGGCGCGTATTTACTGTGAAACATCGCACACAATGTTACATTTTTATTACAGAAAGGCGAAATGGTGCATATTTTCACTAATTATTTTCGTTTATTGCTCGAATTTGCTCGCAATCAAACATTCCACACTTTCTTTGTGGCTGAATAACGGTAAATAAAAAAGGGTAAAGGAGCACCATGTGAGCAGAGAAGCGGACGTGATTATCATCGGTGGAGGGGCAACCGGTGCCGGCATAGCGCGAGACTGCGCCCGCCGCGGGCTGAAAGTACTGCTGCTTGAACGTCACGACATCGCAACCGGTGCCACAGGCCGCAATCACGGCCTGCTTCATAGCGGCTCACGCTATGCGGTCACCGACGGAGAATCCGCCAAAGAGTGCATCGAAGAAAACCGCATTCTACGGCGGATTGCCCGCCACTGTATCGAGCCCACGGATGGCCTGTTTATTACCCTGCCGGAAGATGACCTGGGGTTTCAAAGCGGGTTTATCGCCGCCTGCCGCCAGGCCGGTATTCCCGCAGAAGCATTGGATCCCAGAGAGGCATTGCGGCTGGAGCCTTCAGCCAATCCATCGCTTCTCGGCGCGGTTCGTGTTCCGGATGGCACGGTCGATCCCTTCCGCCTCACCGCCGCTAACATGCTTGATGCCAAAGAACACGGGGCAGAAGTGCTGACGGGCTGCGAGATCACCGGGCTGATTCGCGAAGGCTCACGCGTTTGCGGCGTGCGAGTCTTCAACCACCTTACGCGCCAGCCAGGTGAGTTCCGGGCGCCAATGGTGGTAAATGCCGCAGGGATCTGGGGGCAACGCATCGCAGAATATGCCGATCTCAGCGTAAAAATGTTCCCGGCCAAAGGGACATTACTGATCCTCGGGCACCGCATCAATAACATGGTCATCAACCGCTGCCGCAAACCGGCAGACGCCGATATTCTGGTCCCCGGCGATACCATTTCGCTTATCGGTACAACTTCAACGCATATCGACTACGACCAAATCGACAACATGTGCGTCGCGCCGGATGAAGTGGACGCGCTGATTCGTGAGGGAGAAAAACTGGCGCCGGTGCTGGGCCGAACCCGCATCCTTCGGGCCTACGCTGGCGTCCGACCTCTGGTTGCCAGCGACAACGATCCTACCGGGCGCAGCGTCAGCCGCGGAATTGTGCTGCTGGACCACGCGAAGCGCGACGGCATGGACGGCTTCATCACCATTACCGGCGGGAAACTGATGACCTACCGCCTGATGGCGGAGTGGGCAACGGACCTGGTTTGCGAGCGTTTAGGCAACACCACGCCCTGCTCCACGGCTTCAGCGTCGCTGCCGGGCTCCGAGCAGACCGCGGAGCAAACGCTGGGGAAAGTTATCTCCTTACCGCCAACAATTCGCGGTTCCGCCGTCTGGCGGCACGGTGACCGAGCGACGCGGCTGCTCAATAACAGCCGACTCAGCAACAGCCTGGTGTGCGAATGCGAAGCCGTCACCACCGGCGAAGTGCGCTATGCCATTGATGCCCTGGGCGTAAAAAACCTGGGAGATTTGCGCCGCAGAACGCGCGTCGGCATGGGCACCTGCCAGGGCGAGCTGTGCGCCTGTCGGGCAGCCGGTCTCCTGCAGCGCTTCCAGCTCACTACGCCTGCCCAATCGCTGGAGCAGCTCTCTCACTTCCTCAACGAACGCTGGAAGGGCGTTCGCCCTGTCGCCTGGGGAAATGCACTGCGAGAAAGCGAATTTACCGCCTGGGTTTACCAGGGGCTATGCGGTCTGGATAACGGAGAACAGGGATGAAATTCGACACTATTATCATTGGCAGCGGCCTGGCCGGACTGACAGCCGGCATAAAGCTGGCGGAAAGCGGCCAGCGCTGCGCCATCGTCAGCCGTGGGCAAAGCGCGCTGCACTTCTCTTCTGGCTCACTGGATTTGCTTTCAACGTTACCGGACGGCACTCCCGTTCACCAGCCAGAGGCCGCGCTGGAAAACCTGGCGGAGCAAGCGCCTCATCACCCCTATAGCCTGATGGGCAAAGAGCGTGTGCTGGCGCTCGCCGCAGAGAGTGAGCAACTGCTGGCCAGGGCTGGTATTCCGCTGGTGGGTCATCACCGCCAGAATCACCTCAGAATCACGCCGCTGGGCAAGCAAAGAGCCAGCTGGCTCAGCCCGCCGGAAGTGCCACAGGCGCCGTTGCCCTGGCAAAAAGTGACGGTGATTAATATTGCTGGCTTCCTGGATTTTCAGGCTGAGCTGGTGGCGGGTTCACTGTCAGCCACCGGCTGTAACGTGCACGTCGCCGAGCTTACCTTGCCGGTACTCGATGTCCTGCGAAACAACCCCAGCGAGTTTCGCGCCGTGAACATTGCCCGGGTGCTGGATCTGCCGGAAAACCTTCCGGCGCTGGTGGATGAACTCAGGCTGCTATTAGGCAGCGGTGAAGCCATGATCCTGCCCGCCTGCCTCGGCCTGGAGGAAAGTACGGTTTCAGCCCTGCAACAGGCGCTAAACGTGCCGGTAAAACTGCTGCCAACGCTGCCGCCTTCGGTACTTGGGATGAGGTTACACAATGCACTCCGCCGCCGTTTTCAGACCCTGGGCGGGCTTGTTATGCCCGGTGATGCCGTGACTGGCGCTCAGCTTGAACAAGGGCGTATCAATGCCCTGTTCACCAAAAATCATCGTGGAGTGCCGCTGCGGACCCGGCATGTCATCCTGGCCAGCGGCAGCTTTTTCAGCGGCGGGCTGGAAGCTACCAGACAACACGTTATCGAGCCCATCTTCGGGCTGGACGTGAACATCCAGGCCGATCGAGCCGCCTGGAGCAAGACAGATTTCTTTACGCCGCAGCCCTGGCTGCAGTTTGGGCTCACCGTAAATCACCACTTTCAGCCGTCTCACCACGGGGAATACACTAAAAATCTCTACGCGATTGGCTCTGTGCTGGGGGGCTTTGATCCTATCCAGCAAGGATGCGGGGCCGGTGTGTCGATGCTCACGGCGCTCTGCGTGGCCGATCAAATCCTTGTTGCCGCGGAGGCTTGCCATGAACCTGCTTGATGAAACCAGCTTTGAAAGCTGTATTAAATGCACGGTCTGCACCACGGCTTGCCCGGTAAGCCGCGTTCGCCCGGAATATCCAGGGCCAAAACAGGCCGGGCCCGACGGAGAAAGGCTGCGCCTGAAAGATCCTTCACTCTATGACGACGCGCTGAAGTACTGCACCAACTGCAAGCGCTGTGAAGTCTCCTGCCCGTCCGAGGTAAAAATTGGCGATATCATCCAGCGGGCGCGGGCCAAATATGGCGAACATAAACCTTCGCTGCGCGATGCGATTCTCAGCCATACGGATTTACTCGGTACGCTCTCCACGCCCTTCGCCCCGCTGATCAACGCGACTACCGGTATGAAGCCCGTACGCAAGCTGCTGGATAAAACCCTGAAAATTGATTCCCACCGCGAGTTGCCCAAATACTCTTTCGGCACCTTCCGCCAGTGGTATCGGCGCCAGGCGGCGCATCAGGCCTGCTTCCCGCATCAGGTTGCGTTTTTCCATGGCTGTTTCGTGAACTACAACCATCCGCAGCTCGGCAAAGACATGGTCAAAGTGCTTAACGCGATGGACATCGGCGTCCAGCTGTTGCAAAGAGAAAAATGCTGCGGCGTGCCGCTTATCGCCAACGGCTTTATCGAAAAGGCAAAGAAACAGGCAAAGGTAAACATCAGCTCGCTGGAAGAAGCCGTGATACAGCGCGGACTGCCGGTCATTGCGACCTCCTCAACCTGTACCTTTACGCTGCGCGATGAATATCCGCATATTCTTGGCATCGACACAGCCCCGGTTCGCGAACAGATTGAACTCGCCACGCGTTATATCTGGAAACTGCTGGAAGAGGATGGCAGAACGCTACCGTTAAAAAATACCCCACTGCGTATCGCTTATCATACGCCTTGCCATATGGAGAAAATGGGCTGGACGCTCTATTCCATTGAGTTGCTGCGGCGTATTCCCGGCGTGGAACTGGTGATGCTGGACTCCCAGTGCTGCGGCATTGCCGGGACCTATGGGTTTAAAAAGGAGAACTACCTGACGTCACAGCGTATCGGCGCCCCGCTGTTCCAGCAGATTGAAGAGAGTGGCGTAGACCTGGTGGTGACGGACTGCGAAACCTGTAAATGGCAGATAGAAATGTCCACCAGCAAACGCTGCGAGCACCCGATCACGCTGCTGGCCCGGGCGCTCGCCTGAAGCCTAGAGGCTGGCTGACTCCACGACCTTAATCCAGCCGTGCTCGCTTTCCAGCGGCTGGCCGTTGAGCCAGCGGCGCACCACGTTCAGCGCCATCATGGTGCAAACTTCCTGACGAATTGCCAGCGCGTGGCGGCTGGTACCAAACTTCACGCCCAGGCCAAAAGTACCGCCTGGCGTGGAGAGCGCAAAGTTAATCTTCTGCTCTTCTTCACCAGAAATCACCAGGGCCAGATCGCTCTGTTGGTCCAGGCGCAATTCTGCGCTGGACGCTAACGTATCAGCCAGGGCTTCAGGTGCCGGAGGTAAAATACGGCTCGCCCGAAGTGCGGCCTGCGCACGGTTTAACTGCACCGCCAGCAGGCCCCCGGTAAACTGCTCGCTAACCGCGATGGTCAGAGAACGCTCCGCAAGGCGACGTGCTATTTGCGCCGGAAGCCCTTCGGTGCCCTCGAAAATCAGACTTTCACCCGCCACGCGGCGGACTTCCGGCCAGACGGCCTCCATCGCTTCACGCTGGCTGGCCGGGCCGGTCAGCTTAAGCTCAATGATTGGCATCGATGAGCGATAGCCCATCACCACGCCCTCCGGCAGCGCCAGCGGATCAAGCGATTGCGCCAGCTCGCTCTCGGAGCGTCCAAAAGTTGTTAAGCGCAGGCATATCGGCGGTTCGGGGAGGGTAAAACGCTCCCGCAGTCGGGGCATGATTTGTTTGTCTACCATAGCCTTAAACTCTGACGGTACGCCGGGGGTGAAAAACATCAGGCAGCGGTTTAAGGTCAATGCAAAGCCGCAGGCGGTGCCGACGGGATTATCGATCATCTCACTGTTAGCCGGGATTTGCGCCTGCTTGCGGTTGCTCGGCGCCATCACTCGCCCGCGCTCGGCAAAAAACTGCTCCATATAGGTTAACCATTCCGCATGCTCAACCAGCTCAACGCCGGACGCCGTAGCCGCCGCCAGCGCGCTTAGATCATCGCTGGTTGGCCCCAGGCCACCGTTAACAATCAGCACATCGGCTTCGTGGCTACGCTCTTTCAGCACGGCAACCAGGTCAGGCAGACTGTCGCCAACCGTATTGCGGCGCGACATGGGTAAACCCTGATTAAATAGATAGTCGGCAAGCCAGGCCGCATTGGTGTCGGTAATTTGCCCGTACAGCACTTCGTCGCCGGTGGACAGCATTTCTACTTTTAACATCTTTTACTCCGCAGCAGGGGAACGCCCCACTATAGCGCAGGCACCAAAGAACGGCAGGTACAAAAAACGCGGCTAAAAGCCGCGCTTAGACTACTGACCAACCTCTGGCGATAGAAAAAACACCAAAGGATTTGTCAAAAAAACTGGAAAATCAATTCATTGATTTTCGGCCGATAACCACAAAGAGGGAAAAACCACGCTTTTTTCCTCTTTGTCAGCAACGTCAACGCGGCTAAAAGCCGCGTTAATGGGTTAGAAGCTGGCGCTCACGCCCACATACGGACCGTCGGCAACGGTGTCGGTACGATCGCCGTCTTTGCCGCCAAGGCTAATATAGCGGTAACCCACTTGCGCTGAGAACGGACGCATAAAGTTCCAGCTTGCACCGGCGCTGGCCTCTTTGTAGTCCTTCACGCCGCTGGACAGAGAGTCCGGGGAGTAGTAGTAATCGCCAAATACAGCAATATCAGGCGTAATTGGCCATCTCAGACCACCGCCTGCAGCAACCGCATAGCCTTCTTTACGATCTTTCGGATGCAGATAAACACCACGGCCACCCACGGTTGCCATCATCGGCCCCAAAGGAATATTAAAACCGAGGCCAAGACCTACGGCATCACCGTTGTCGTCGTTATGCGCATAGTTACCGGTTACCGCGATGCCGCTGCTTTCGGTGCCAAAACCCACGCCGAGGTTAGTGTATTCTTTGCCGACTTCAGCACTCACGCCAATTGCGCTGGCACCTGCGGAAACCAGCAGTAAACCCGCGCCGCCGGCTAAAAGTAATTTATTCATTCCTTGGTTCCTGAAAAAGAAAAAGGGCTGCCCTTAAAAATGCCATTGAATGGCGTGGCGCATTATCTTATTAACGCGCAGGAAAATGCCAATATTTCCTTGATTGTAAGAAAATGAAAAGAAGCACTTTCACGTTACAAGATCAATGACTCATAGCCGCTCTAAGTGACACATTGAGCAAGTGAACATAAGGCACAGTTAAAAAGTGGTTTTAGTTGAGCATTTTTTTACGTGAATACTGATTACCAAGGAGGCATTAATGAGCAAGAAAGGATTAACAACCGGCGCAGGCGCTCCCGTTGTAAACAACAACAACGTTGCTACCGCAGGCCCACGTGGCCCGATGCTGCTTCAGGACGTCTGGTTCCTTGAAAAACTCGCCCACTTTGACCGCGAAGTAATCCCTGAGCGCCGTATGCACGCGAAAGGCTCCGGCGCGTTTGGTCATTTCACCGTCACCCATGACATCACCCGCTACACCCGGGCAAAATTATTCTCAGAAATCGGCAAAAAAACAGAGCTGTTCCTGCGCTTCTCCACCGTTGCCGGCGAGCGCGGCGCGGCAGACGCCGAACGAGATATTCGCGGCTTTTCCATGAAATTCTATACCGAGGAAGGAAACTGGGACCTGGTGGGCAACAACACGCCGGTGTTCTATCTCCGTGACCCGCTGAAGTTCCCGGATCTGAACCACGTCGTCAAACGCGATCCACGCACTAACTTGCGTAACCCAACGTATAAATGGGATTTCTTCTCGCACCTGCCGGAAGCCCTTCATCAGTTGACCATCGATTTCAGCGACCGTGGCTTACCGCGCTCTTATCGTCACATTCACGGTTTTGGCAGCCATACCTTCAGCTTTATCAATAGCGACCATCAGCGTTTCTGGGTGAAGTTCCACCTCAAATCCCAGCAGGGCATTGAGAACCTGATGGATGATGAAGCCAGCCGCCTGATTGCAGAGGACCGCGAAAGCTCCCAGCGGGATCTGTACGAATCCATTAAGGCCGGTGATTTCCCTCGCTGGACGCTGTTCGTGCAAATTATGCCGGAAGCCGAAGCGTCAAAAACGCCGTACAACCCGTTTGATCTGACCAAAGTCTGGCCACACGGCGACTATCCATTAATAGAAGTGGGCGTGCTGGAACTGAACCGCAACCCGGAAAACTATTTCTCTGACGTTGAACAGGTGGCGATGTCCCCGGCCAACGTCGTGCCGGGCATTGGTTTCTCACCGGATCGCATGCTGCAGGGCCGCCTGTTCTCCTACGGCGACGCGCACCGTTATCGCCTGGGCGTGAACCATCATCAAATTCCGGTGAACGCGCCAAAATGCCCGTTCCACAACTATCACCGCGACGGGGCCATGCGAGTGGATGGCAACAGCGGCAATGGCGCAACCTACGAGCCAAACAGCTTTAACGTTTTCCAGGAACAGCCAGATTTCAGCGAGCCGCCGTTGAGCCTGGAAGGCGCCGCCGACCACTGGAACCATCGGGAAGATAGCGACTACTTCAGCCAGCCGCGCGCACTATATAACCTGCTGAGCGATGAAGAGCATCAGCGTATGTTTGTGCGCATTGCGGGTGATATGAAAGACGTCCCGGAAAACATTCAGAACCGTCAGATTTGCCTGTTCAGCCAGGTGCATCCTGAATACGGTGCCGGGGTAGCGAATGCACTTCAGGCACTGAAGAACAATAAGTAACACCTTGCAGGGGTTATGCCCCTGCAGCCCACTCTGTCAGCCTGCGGCGGGAGATTTTAATCCCGCCCTGTTTTAACTCCTGCGGCAGCGCCAGCCAGCGCACGGGCCGCTGAAAACGGGGCAGCTTTCCGTCAAGCCAGGCGGCAATGTCGTTAAACTCACATCCTGCACTTATCTCAACTACGGCAACGGGCCGCTGGCCAAACTCAGCATCGTCCACCGGCACCACAAACACCTGCTGAACCGCTGGATGCGCGGCAATTACCTGCTCCACCTCTTCCGGCTGGATGCCCTCTCCGCCGCTGAAAAATTGGTTATCAAGACGCCCGACGATCGTCAGGCGGCCCGAATGCAAAACGCCCCGATCGCGGGTAGCAAACCACCCATGCTCATTCACCAGAGGAATAAGCTGCCCGTCACGCCAGTAGCCGCAGGCCAGGCTGTCCGCTTGTATCCACACTTCTTCATCGACAATTCTTACCTTCCGGCCCGGCAGCGGTGCCCCAACATCAGGCTGACCGTCGGCGCGTTTCACACAAACCGTAGACGCCAGTTCTGTGAGGCCATAGCCACACCAGCAACGCACCCCACGCGCTTCGGCCTGCTGCGTCAGCTCAACGGGGATGGCTGCCCCGCCGAGGAGCACTTCACGCAATGCCAGAGGTTCATTTTTTTCCAGCAGCCGCCAAAGCTGTGTGGGCACTAATGAAGCGTGGGTGCAGCCACGTAGCGCCTCGTTTATCGATTGTGCGCTTGAGAGCGCCAACTGGCCGCCGGCATACAGCCAGCGCCAGAGGATCCCCTGCCCGGAAACGTGAAACAGTGGGAGCGACAGAAGCCAGCTATCCTCGGGGCGGTAATTCATCATCTCCAGGACGCCCGCCGCGCTGGCAAGGTGGGCAGAGAATGTATGCACCGCCGCTTTAGGTAACCCGGTTGAACCAGAGGTCAGCGTCATAGAGGCGAAACGCGATGGCTTCCAGGTTTCGCGCCAGGGCTCAGCATCCGCCAGCTGCAACGGCGTTAATCCCAGTAGCGGTGAACCATCGGTTAACGTTATGCCATAGCTCAACGTCATCGACGGCAAAAGCTGCGCCAGCAAACTGTCAGGCAGCTGAGGATTTAACGGCAGAATGCGCGCCCCGCACTGCCATAACGCCAGCCAGACGAGCAGCGTTTGCGGGCCATTTTTCGCTTTAAGCGCAACGCCATCGCCTTCTTTTACCCCTTGCTGGCGAAAGCCTCCCGCCAGCGCATCCACGCGCTGGCACAGGGTTTGCCAGGTTAAGAGTTCATCGTCGAGACGGAGCGCAACACTTGTGCCCCTGACGTTTGCCCAGTGACGCCACGGCCAGTCGGTAAATATCATCGAATACGCTCGAGCCCGTCTGCGCTAACACAAGGCAGAGGACTGCCGGGCCAACTGCGCTCAAGCTGAGACTGCATCAGGGATAAAGTATCCAGCCCAGGCAAGATTCCCGGTGTGAGCCAGGCGGCGATGCGGGCCAACTGAGTCAAACCGAGGCTGGACTCAATGGAGGAGCTGATCACCGCGTTAAGCCCCAGACGATGTGCCTCAGCAACCTGCTCACGCACTTTGTCCAGACTACCGGTAAGCGTCGGTTTGATAACCACTGCCGAAACGCCTGGCTCAGCGGTGAAAGTAAAATCAGCTTCCCGCAGGCTTTCGTCCCAGGCAATTGCAATCCCCGTTTCCCGGCTGAACTCTCGGGACTGTTCACGGGTTTTGCATGGTTCTTCGATAAAATCGATGCGCGAACGGTGATCCGGGTTGACGTATTTAGCGAACTGCTGCGCCTTGAGCGGCGTCCAGCTGCGGTTAGCATCGAGGCGCAGACGAAGTTCAGGCACGGCTTCAAGCAATAAATTGACCACCATGCCGTCGCGAACGGCTTCGTACAGCCCCACTTTCACCTTCGCGATTTTTTCACCCGGCATTTGGGCCAGCGCCAGGATCAGCTCGTCCGGGTCGCCGGTACACAGCGGCGCGGCGCGGTAGTCTGCGGCCTGCGGCAGGCTATCCCCAGCTTCTGCCAGCGCACAGCTCAAGCCAAAGGCGACCGACGGTATCTCGGGTAACGGAGTCGATTCATCTGCCACCCACAGCGCAAGCCAGCGCTCGACCTGCGCCTGAGCCTCCGCGAGTGTTTCCTGGCTAAATCCCGGCAGAGGCGAAATTTCGCCCCATCCGCTCCGCTCGCCCAATGCCAGGCGCACCAGCAACCCATCTCTAAATTTGAGACGCTGATCGCGAAGCACTACGCCAGCCTCCATTGGGATTTTAAAGCGCCACAGCGCCGCGCTACGCATTACGGATTCCGTTTAAATTTGCTGAAGTCCGGCTGGCGCTTCTGGTTAAACGCATTGCGCCCTTCCTGGCCTTCTTCAGTCATATAGAACAGCATCGTGGCGTTCCCGGCCAGTTCCTGCAGCCCGGCCTGACCGTCGCAGTCGGCATTCAGCGCCGCTTTCAGGCAACGCAGCGCCATCGGGCTGTTCTGCAGCATTTCACGGCACCAGCGCACGGTCTCTTTTTCCAGATCGGCAATCGGCACAACGGTATTCACCAGCCCCATGTCCAGCGCTTCTTTTGCGTCGTACTGGCGGCACAGGAACCAAATCTCGCGCGCTTTTTTCTGGCCGACAATACGCGCCATGTAGGAAGCGCCCCAGCCGCCGTCGAATGAACCAACTTTTGGGCCAGTCTGGCCGAACACGGCGTTTTCCGCCGCGATGGTCAGGTCACACATCATGTGCAGAACATGGCCGCCGCCGATGGAGAAACCCGCCACCATCGCCACAACCGGTTTAGGGCAGGTGCGAATTTGGCGCTGGAAATCGAGCACGTTCAGATGATGCACGCCGCTGGCATCCTGATAGCCGCCGTAGTCGCCACGCACTTTTTGGTCGCCGCCCGCACAGAAGGCTTTTTCCCCTTCGCCGGTCAGAATAATGGTGCCGATGTTGTCGTCATAGCGAGCATCGGCCAGGGCATTGATCATCTCTTTGACGGTCAGTGGACGAAACGCATTACGAACTTCCGGGCGGTTGATGGTGATTTTGGCGATGCCATCGCTGGATTTGTGGTAGCGAATATCGGTGTAACCTTCGGAGCAATCCAGCCATTCAATCGGGGCATAAAGCATTTGTTCATCAGGATAAATCATGAAAGATCCTTACAGGTCATAGGGACGAAAGAGGGTTAACAGAGCGGAACTGAACGCGGCGGGGGCTTCACGGTGGGCGTTGTGTCCTGCCCCTGAAATCAGAGCCAGGGAGCAGTTCAGCTCGGCGGCAACGGCGCGAAATTTTTCGTCTCGTTCACCGCAAATAAAATGAAACGGCACGGCAAGCTGGCCGAGCTGCTCGCGTAAATCGGGTTGCCGGGCAAGCGAAGTCGCTTGCAGCATTCGGGCTAACGCCTGCGGATTGTTTTGCGCACGCAGGGCGGCTAAGTCGGTGCGTTGCGCGCGGCTGAGGGAACGGAAAACAGGCTGCTGATACCAGTCGTTCAACACGGTCTGGATATCTTCGTGCATCAAACGCTGCGCCCAGCGGGCATCGTTCAGCGCTCTCGCCTCGCGCTCTGCCTCACTTCTCAGGCCAGGATGACTGCCTTCTACCACCAGGCCACGCAGTCCCTTCGACTCTGCCTGACAGGCGTGATACATCGCGATGCGCCCGCCCAGGGAGTAGCCCACGAGCCAATAGCGATTTATGCCGTGATGTTGGAGGGTATTTCGTAACGCGCTATCAACCTCGGCAAAACTCTGCACGTGAAGAGCGGCGGAACCTCCGTGGCCAGGCAGGTCCACGCACAGCTGTGGCCAGTCGGAAAAGTGCGGCTCAAGCCCCTGCCATTCATGATGGTTCCCAAGAAAACCGTGCAGCCAGACTATATGCGGCAGAGTTGAACGGTGGCCCGAATGCGGCACGGCATGAAGGATCATGCCTGGCTAACCAGGGCCAGCAAATGCTGCAGCGTCTGAGCGCCAGCAGTTTCCGGTACGCTAATTTCAATCACCGTCGAGCCAGGGCGTAACCAGGCTTGCCGAACGGCCTCTTCAAGCGCCTGCCAGCTTTCAGGCCTCTGATAACCCAACTCAAACATGGCAGCAGCGTGGGAGAAGTTCACGTTTTGCGGCATACAGTAAAAACGCTCACGTTCTTCGGCAGGCGTCGGCAAAAGTGAGAAGATTTGGCCGCCATTATTGTTCACCACCAGCAGTACAAACGGCGCCGAGGCGTGACGCAGCAGTGCCAGGGCATTAAGGTCATAAAGCGCTGAAATATCGCCGACTATCGCGAGCGTGGAGCGCGCCGTTGCCCGCTGAACGCCTGCAGCGGTAGACAGCAGGCCATCAATGCCGCTCGCACCTCGATTGCTATAAACCGGATACCCAACGGGAAGCTGGGCGAAAGCATCGATCAAACGCACAATTAAACTGTTGCCAACAAACAGCTGGCCGCCTTCCGGCAGCAATTGCGGCAGGCGTTGGGCAACCTGCGCCTCACCAAATTCGCGAGTCCCTTGTTCAACCTTTTCCAGCGTCTGCCAGGCCAGAGACGTTAGCGCTTCGGCCCAGGGCAGCCGTTTCTCTGCCGGATGTTTTTCCAGCCAGGCTTCAACGCTGGCGACCAGGCGGCGACCTCGATGATTGGCAGGGTCGAGACGCCCGGGCTGCTTGTCCACCAGCCAGTACTCTTCCGGCCTGCAGGCGGCCTGCCACTGAAGAACCCGTTTCCCGGTCAAACTGCCGCCAAACTGGATGACAATTTGCGCCTGTTCAAGACAAGTCACGGCCTGGCTATTGCTCAGCCACAGGTCTGCACACGGCAACGGCTGGCCAGTTTGCGAAAGCACATCGCCGATAAGCGGCCAGCCGAGCATTTGCGCCCAGGCCGCGACCTGCTCGCCCTCGCTGGCAGAAAGCCGCCCGGCCACCACCACGCCCCGTTTTTGCCGCCAGAAGAACCAGTCTCTTTGCTTCGGCACGGCATTGTCGCGTACTTCACGCAGCCACGGCGTGTTGCTTTCCCACCAGCCTTCGAGCTGATTTTGCCAGTCGAGACCGGTATCGTCCGGCGCGCCATAAAGCGGCTCGGCAAAGGGGCAATTGATATGCAGCGCCCCCCCGTTGAGCTGGCCGACGGCATTGTCAACCGCAGACACCAGCCAGCTGGCAGGAATATCATGCGTGGGGCGAGGCAGGTTGAGTGCAGCCGAAGGATGGGAACTAAACAATCCCGGCTGGCGAATCGCCTGGTTTGCCCCACAGTCGATAAGTTCGGGCGGGCGATCTGCCGTCAGCAAAATCAGCTTTTCACCGGTCAGCCCGGCTTCTATCACTGCAGGATAAAGATTGGCCACGGCGGTGCCGGAGGTCACGATGATTGCCACCGGCTCGCCGTTGGCCTTCGCCAGCCCAAGCGCCAGATGGCCCAGGCCGCGTTCATCAAAATGAGTATGACAAATGAAACTGCGATTTTCCGCCGCGCTGAGCGTCAGCGGCGTGGAGCGGGAGCCGGGCGCGATGCACACATGCCGCACTCCATGTCGGGTTAATGCTTCGAGTATGACGCCCGCCCAGCGGCGGTTAAATGAGCTTATCGACATAATATTGTCCGCAGTCAATTTCGACTATCGATTATAAATACTATGGCAAGGGTTAAATTGATTTGCGTCGTGAATAGCTTATTCAGTTGCCGCTGCCGATCAGCAATGTCTTCAAACCGGCCGCTTTGTTTTCAATTTCCTGCCACTCTTCTGCGGCAACCGAGCCGGCGACAATGCCCGCCCCGGCATAAAGGCGAACGCCGGTATGGCTCACTTTTGCCGAGCGCAGCGCCACACAAAACTCAGTTTGATGGCGGGACAGATAACCCGCCGAACCGGCGTACCATTCACGCTCAAAAGGCTCGTTCTCGGCAATAAATTCCCGCGCCAGCTCACGCGGTAACCCTGCCACGGCGGCAGTAGGCTGTAGCTGTTTAAGGCAAAGCGCATCGTCCTGACGCTTGAGCTGTGTCCAGATGCAGCGACGTAAATGCTGAACCTTGCGCAACCGCATGACCTGTGGCGGCAGCACATCAAGTGCGCCAACCGCAGCCTGCAAGCGCTGGCAAATGTCTTCGACCACCAGCATATTTTCACGCTGGTTTTTGTCATCTTTCAGCAGCCACTGGCCTAATTTCGCGGCCTGAGCATCATCGGGATGGTTTGCCACCGTTCCGGCCAGGGCTTCCGTCCGCAGCGCATCGTCGATTCTTCGCCACAGGCGCTCCGGGCTGGAGCCAAGAAAAGCATTTTTCGCATCAAACGCCATCAGGAAATGGTAGCAGTTCAGGTTAATCCGGCGACTGGCGGCCATAAACCCTGCGGCAGAAACCGGGGAGGAGAACGCCAGATCGGTGGCCCGGGCAAGCACGACTTTATCCAGCGCCTTCTGGCTGATGGCACTGACCACCTGATCCACCAGGCGGTGCCATTCGGGCTGCTCCGGCAGATGGGTTTCTCCAAGGCATTTGAGATTGAGCGGCGGGAGCAGTTTTGCCGGCAGAAGTTGCTCAATAAACGCGGCTGCCGCTATCGCATCCTGCTTCAGTGAGGTTTCGCTATACAGATGCAGCCAAAGAAACGCCTCCCCGCCTACGCGCCGCCATTCCAGGCGCGAGAGAAACAGAAAACCGTGTGACGGATCGAAGGCATTTAATCCCCAGACGCGCAGAAAAGGTTGTTCCGGGTGTGACTGCAGAAAAGCCTGGGCATCTTCCAGCGCAGAAAAACGCAATAATGCGCCCAACGCAGCAACTTCTTCATTGCCGTTGCGCTGCTGCCAGTAAAATTGGGGATACCGTGACTGGGCCGTGAGCCAGGCGAGAGGATCGGAGGCATCACTCAGCGTGACCGGCACACACAGGCGCTGAAGGCCCGGCTTATCCGCAAATTCCCCTGCTAATTCCTGCTGCATTTGCTGCAGTGCGACGGCTACTGAATTCACGTTTACCTCACGCTCCGTAAAAACCCCTGATTATACGTGGTCGTTACCACAAAAAAAAATCCTACCCAGGGGGTAAGATTCTTTATTTGCCATTTGCAGGCGCGGTCAAGATTATCGGCGGAGCAAAAGCCCAATCACCAGTCCGACTGCAGCACCGATGCCAATCCCCTGCCAGGGCTTTTCATGCACGTAATCATCGGCGCGGTAGACCGCTTTTTTGGTGCGGTAATAATAAGTATCGGAAGCATTGCTGATACGCGCTTTGACGTCATTCAGCGCCTGTTCGGCCTTTTCCTTTAGCTCAATGTACTTCTGGTCAGCCGGGTCGCCGGAGGCGCGAAGCACTTCTTCAAGCGTGTCGCTCAAGAGCGCAAGGTCATCATCGAGACGAGATTCATACGGTTGCATCACTGTTCTCCGTGTTAAAAAATTCCTCGTCCGCTAACTATAGACAACCGGGGCTGATTTCGCCTGCGTTAGCCGTTGGCCATCCCGACATGCGGAATACCATCTTCGTCATACACTTCAGTCACCGGGCGGAAGCCGAACTGGGCATAGAACGCCTGCAAATGCGCCTGAGCGCCCAGGTAAATTGCACGGTCAGGCCACTGTCTCTGGCAGGCGGCAAGCGCCTGAGTCATTAACTGTTGCCCAAGCTTTTCGCCGCGCACAGACGCATCAACAATAACCCGGCCAATGACCACCGGCTCCAGCTCGTTGTCACTCTTAAGAATGCGGGCATAGGCAATGAGTTTACCGTCCCGCCAACCGAGGATATGGCGGTTCTCGCCCACCAAATCCTCGCCATCAACATCCAGATACGCACAGCGCTGCTCAACAATAAAGACTTCGCAGCGCAGGGCCAAAAGGGCATAAAGATCGGTGGCGCTCAGTTCAGAATGGTGTAAATCCTGCCAGTTAAGCATTGAAAAACTCCTTTTGATTCAGGCGCCACCTGCGGGTTACCGGTGGCGCTCAAGCAACTGTTTTAGCACAGTTTCCAGAGGTGTGGCACCTTTCACCGTTTCGCCGGAAAAATCAATCCAGCCTTCGTTAAAGCCGTCCAACATTTTCATGCGTGGAAGTGGGTTTTTCATGCCCTGAGCAAGGAAATCTGCCTCCCAATTTTCACGTGGAACGGCTTTTACCGTTACCGGTTGCCCCAGAACTTGAGAGAACGCTTCGGCTGCCAGCTGCGGGCTGTAACGCTGCGGCCCTTCCAGCTCCACAATGCGGGTTCCTGATGCTGGCTGAGTCAATAATTCGGCGGCAAGCTGGCCGATATCGACGGTAGCAATCATCGGGATAACACGCTCAAGCGGCTGCAGATGGCTGTAGATAGTCCCGGTCTCTTTGGCGCTTTCCACATCCCAGAGGAAGTTCTCCATAAACCAGCCCGCGCGAAGGAACACGACGGAATCACAAACATCGGTGAGCTCTTTTTCCATCAACCCCAGAGCATTCAGCAGGTTTGGCTGCGTGGCCTGCGCCCCGATGGTAGAAAGACAGACCACGTGTTGCGGGCGCGCAGCAAGCAGTGCATGCCTGATCGCCGCGATATGGGCTCTTGGTTCAGCCATATTCCCTGAAGGATCGAACACCGGCGGCAGAAGGATAAAGACCGCTTCGGCACCAGTGAAGGCTTTTGCCAGCGCTTCGCCATCGTGCATTTCAGCCAGCGCGACGTTTGCGCCCTGCTGTGCCCAGGGCTGCCCTTTAGCTTCAGAGCGGACAACGGCCCGAATCTCATGTCCTTGAGTAAGCAATGCTTCTGCCAGTGCACCGCCAACTTGTCCGGTAATACCTGTAATTGCGAACATAATGTTTCTCCAGTTTGAGATCCCACCACAGGGTGTGGACGGCATTATGCGGATGCAGCTATGTTGTATCGATAGCACCAAAGACAATTCACTGATGACTGCGGAGCACCAATATGATTTTCAACGATCGGACCTTTGACGGACTGTCCGTGTTTACCGCCGTGGTGGAGAGCGGCACGTTTGCCGCTGCCGCGGAAGTGATCAACATGTCCCCACCGGGGGTCAGCCGGGCAATTGCCAGGCTGGAGAAACGCCTCGGCATCCGACTTTTCGACCGCACCACCCGCGCGGTAGCATTAACCGTAGAAGGCAAAACATTTTACCGCCAGATCCTGCCGCTGCTGGCCGCGCTGGAGGACGTGACCAGTTCCGCATCGCTCTCAACGAAGGCCATTACCGGCAGGCTCCGGGTCAACATCGATCCGTTCTTCTCAAGCCTGATTCTGGGGCCTCAACTGGAAACGTTTCTGTCTCGTTATCCCGATCTTGAACTGGATCTGGTGACCAGCGATCGGCTGGGGGATATGATTGGCGATGGTTTCGATCTGGCTATTCGCTTTGGCGTGCCCCGGAATAGCACTCTAGTGGCACGCAAGCTGCTGGAAACTCGCATCATGACGGTCGCCACCCCCGCCTATCTGGCTCAGCACGGCAGGCCTGAAACACCGCAGGCGCTATTGGGGCATACCTGCATTCATTTCCGCGATCCGGAAACCGGCAGGCCGTTTGAATGGGAGTTTCATCGTAAGGGAGAAGTGATTAAAGTCCCGGTCAGCGGACGCCTGACGCTGAACGATGCCCGTACTTTGCATGAAGCCTGCCTGAGCGGACACGCGATTGCCCAGATGATGACGTTTGGCTCCGGCGACCTGGTGAAGAAAGGGCAACTGGTGGATTTATTTCCCGACTGGCCGGATGAACGCTTCCCGCTTTATGCTTATTATCCCTCACGGATTAATCCTGCAGCCCGAACACGCTGTTTTCTGGATTTTATCCTCGAGCTGGCCAAAAGCTAAGCCCATAAAAAAACCGCCAACAAGTGGCGGTTTTTGAACGGCTTGCAAACCCGATTACATCAGCGGCTGCGCCAGCTGCACCAGGCTGATAAGCGGCTGCGGATAAATACCGAGCAACAGCACCAGCAGGGAAGAGATCAGCACCACAACACCACCCGCGGTCAGCGCCCAGTTAGATGGGGTGTCGCGGTTAAGCTGCTGAGGAGCGCTCAGGTACAGGCTCACGGTCACGCGCAGGTAGTAGTACAGGCCGATGGCGCTGCCCAGAACCACGGCGCCGGTCAGCCACCACAGGTGAGCCTGAACGCCCACGGCAATGATGTAGAACTTACCGATGAAGCCCAGGGTCATTGGGATACCCGCCAGGGAAAGCATCATCACGGTCATCACCGCAGAAAGCACCGGCTTATGCCAGAACAGACCACGATAGGAGAACAGTGAGTCGGCATCCGGGCCACGGTACGGGCTGGACATCAGGCTAACCACGCCGAACGCCCCCAGGCTGCTGAACAGGTAAGCGGCCAGATAAACCCCTACCGCTTCCATCGACATGTTACCGGTTTGCAGCGCAATCAGCGCCACCAGCAGGTAGCCGAGGTGTGCGATGGAAGAGTAGCCCAGCAGACGCTTGATGTTGGACTGGTTCAGCGCCATCAGGTTACCGAACAGGATTGACGCGAAGGCGATAATACCCAGCACGACGCGTACTGCTTCACTGTTACCCACTGGGGCGTAAAGGAACAGACGCATCACCACGCCAAAGATGGCGATTTTGCTGGCGGTTGCCAGGAAGGTGGAAACCGGAGCAGGTGCGCCCTGGTATACGTCTGGGGTCCACAGGTGGAACGGCACCAGAGAGAGCTTGAAGCCAAGACCGACGATCATCAGCCCCAGGCCCGCCAGCAGCAGAGGTTCGTGCAGCATGTTATCCGCCAGGCTCTTACCGAGGCTAACAAACGACAGGCTACCGGAATCAGCGTATACCAGCGCCATACCGAACAGCAGGAAGGACGAAGCCGCCGCTGACAGAATGGTGTACTTGATGCTCGCTTCCAGAGAACGCTTCTGGCGGAAGGCGTAGCCGACCAGGCCGAACAGCGGCAGAGAGATCAGCTCAATGCCGAGGAACAGCGCCGCGAGGTGGTTCGCATTAGCCAGCAAAATACCGCCGAGGGCAGCAATCAGGACCAGCAGATAGAACTCTTCGCGGTTGTCGGTGTAGCCCTGCAGCCACGGATAAGCAAAGGTACAGGTTGCCAGGCTCGCCAGCAGCACCAGCCCGGTGTAAAGCATGGCGTAGCCGTCAACGCGCATCAGCGGGGTGACATCCATCGCCCCTGCCTGACCGACAAACCACAGTGAAATCAGCGCGGCGTTAAGGCCGATAACCGACAGCGTAGCATTCAGAAAATGGTCGCGTCGCCACGCAATGGAGAGCATCACAACCACCACCGTCAATCCGACGATCAACAGCGGTAGCAGCGCGATCAAATGTTGAGGAGTTATTGTCATGGCGAATTACGGCCTTGTAGTAGAAAGTGAACTGGTAAACCACTGCTGAATATTGCTCATCGCAGAATGCGAGGTATCCAGAATCGGCTGCGGGAAGAAGCCCAGCAGAACTAACAGCACCACCAGCAACAGAATGATAAAGAACTCACGCATGGACATGCCAGGCAGTTGTTTATCGCTGATTTCGCTCTTAGCTTTCCCGAAGTAAGCACGGTGCAGCATCGCCAGAGAGTAAACAGAAGCGAAGACCAGACCGAAGGTTGAAATCACGGTAATGACCGGCACAACGTGGAAGCTGCCGAACAGGATCATGAATTCACCGACGAAGTTACCGGTCCCCGGCATACCCAGCGTGGCAACAGCGAAGAACATCGACAGGCCCGGCAGCCATTTAATTTTGTTCCACAGGCCGCCCATCATGCGCATGTCACGCGTGTGCAGACGCTCGTAAAGCTGACCGCAGATGATGAACATACCGGCTGCAGACAGACCGTGAGCAATCATCTGAATCACCGCGCCCTGGTAAGCCAGTTGGTTGCCGGTGTAGATGGCAATCAGCACGAAGCCCATGTGGGAAACGGAGGTATAAGCAATCAGGCGTTTGATGTCGGTCTGGGCAAAGGCCATCCACGCGCCGTAGAAGATACCGATGACACCCAGCCACATGGCGATTGGTGCAAACTCAGCGGACGCTTCAGGGAACAGCGGCAGAGAGAAACGCAGCAGGCCGTAGGCCGCGGTTTTCAGCAAAATACCCGCCAGGTCAACGGAACCCGCCGTTGGTGCCTGGGAGTGCGCATCCGGCAGCCAGCCGTGAAGAGGAACCACCGGCATTTTTACCGCGAAGGCGATAAAGAAGCCCAGCATCAGCAGCCACTGTACGCCGTGGGACATCGGCGTTTTCAGCAGCAGCTCATAGTTGAAGGTCCATACGCCGGTCGCGTTGTAATGCACAAACACCAGACCCAGGATAGCAATCAACATTACCAGACCGCTCGCCTGGGTATAGATGAAGAACTTGGTTGCAGCGGTAATACGCGTCTTCCCGTCGGAGGCTTTGTGGCCCCACAGCGCAATCAGGAAGTACATCGGCACCAGCATCATTTCCCAGAAGAAGAAGAACAGGAACATGTCGATGGCAAGGAACACGCCGATAACGCCACCGAGGATCCACATCAGGTTGAGGTGGAAGAAGCCCTGATATTTTTCGATTTCATTCCAGGAACAGAGTACCGCCAGCACGCCGAGCAGGCCGGTCAGCACCACCATCAGCAGCGACAGACCGTCGAGCGCAAGGTGAATTTCAATGCCAAAACGTGGGATCCACGGCAGAACGAATTCTGACTGCCACTGCGGCAAACCTGCCGACTGCGTCAGAGAATAGCCACCCTGCAACCACAATTGCAGAGACAGTGCCAGTGTCAGCCCCATGGTGATCAGCGCAATCCAGCGAGGCACTTTCACGCCGAAGCGTTCGGTCTGCCAGCAGAAGAAGCCGCCGATAAAGGGGATTAGTATTAGCCAGGGTAATAGCATGGCGTTTGAGTCCCTAAGTCAAAATAATTCTTAAACATCGCTCACTTCCCAGCGCCAGAGGAGGTATTGAGCCTCGCTCCGACCCTCTCTCATCAGAGAGAGGGGGATGGAAGAAATCCTGTTAACGCAGAACCAGCAGCAGGCCGAGAACTACAACGGCACCGATACTCATGGACGCAACATACCAGCGCAGATAACCGTTCTCGCTCACCAGCAGGCCGCGGCCAGCGAAGCGGGAGAGAACTGCCGGAATGTTCATCAAGGCATTCAGCGGGTCACGGCGCAGTAGCCACGCAATACCGAGGAACGGCTTGACGAAAATCATGTCGTACAGCCAGTCGAAGCCCCAGGCATTGAACCACCAGGTACCGAAGAAACGCCCCGGTGCACTGTTCGCAAGCGACGTCACCAGAGTACGTTTGCCCAGCCACAGGAAGGCGGCAATCAGGATACCGGCAATGGCGACGACGCCGGAGATAATCTCCAGGGTCAGCACGCTGCCGTGCGCAAGTTCAGTGGTTTCCGGCAGTACGCCGCGCAGCGGTGGCACAATCATTGCGCCAACGAAGGTGGACAGCACCAGCAGAACAACCAGCGGCAGGTGGTGGGTAATCCCCTTCCCTGCATGAGCGTGAATTTTTTCTTCACCGTGGAACGTAATGAAAATCATGCGGAAGGTGTAGAGCGAGGTCATAAACGCCCCGACCAGGCCCGCAACCATCAGGTTGATGTGGCCGTTCGCCATCGCACCAGCAAGAATTTCATCTTTACTGAAGAAGCCTGCGGTAATCAGCGGCAGAGCGGACAGCGCCGCACCCCCAACCAGGAAGCAGACATACACCAGCGGAATGGACTTACGCAGACCACCCATCTTGAAGATATTTTGTTCGTGATGACACGCCAGAATCACCGAACCGGATGACAGGAACAACAGCGCTTTAAAGAACGCGTGAGTCATCAGGTGGAAAATTGCCGCATCCCACGCCTGCACGCCCAGCGCCAGGAACATGTAGCCAATCTGGCTCATTGTTGAGTAAGCAAGTACGCGTTTAATGTCGGTCTGTACCAGCGCGGCAAAGCCTGCCAGCACCAGCGTGATCGCACCTACGATACCCACCAGATGCAGAATTTCCGGGGTCATCAGGAACAGACCATGGGTACGGGCAATCAGGTAGACGCCCGCGGTAACCATGGTGGCCGCGTGAATCAGCGCAGAAACCGGAGTTGGACCCGCCATCGCATCCGCAAGCCATGTTTGCAGCGGCAGCTGTGCAGATTTACCAACCGCACCACCTAACAGCATCAGGGTTGCCCAGGTCAGCATCTGGTTACCGGCAGCGAAGTGCTGCGGCGCCAGCTCAACCATTTCGCGGAAGTTCAGCGTACCCAGTTCGTTGTAAAGGATGAACAGGCCGAAGGCCAGGAACACGTCCCCTACGCGGGTGACCACGAACGCTTTCATTGCCGCCGCATTGTTCTTCGGATCGGTGTAGTAGAAGCCGATCAGCAGGTAAGAACAGAGGCCCACGCCTTCCCAACCGAGGTACATCAACAGCAGGTTGTCGGCAAGGACCAGAACCACCATGCTGGCGATGAACAGGTTGGTGTAGGCGAAGAAGCGGGAGTAACCCTCTTCACCGCGCATGTACCAGGAAGCGAACATGTGGATCAGGAAGCCGACGCCGGTAACCACAGAAAGCATGGTCAGGGAGAGGCCGTCCAGCACCAGGTTGAAGCCGATGTTAAAATCACCGACCGCCATCCAGGTCCACAGCGGCTGAGTGAACGCCTGCTGTCCGTTGTTAAAGAAATCAACCCCGGCAATGGCGGTAACAACCGCCGCCAGACCTACAGAGCCCATCCCGATGGTAGCGGACAGGTTTTCTGACCAACGACCGCGGGAAAATGCCAACAGTAAAAAGCCAATCAATGGCAGAACAATGGTTAACCAGAGAAGGTTCATCCACGCATCTCACTTACTGAATCGATATTCAGATTCTGGCGACGACGATGGAGCTGCAGTAACAGCGCGAGGCCAATACTGGCTTCGGCAGCAGCTAAGCTAATCGCGAGTATATACATCACCTGACCGTCAGCCTGGCCCCAGTAGCTGCCGGCAACCACGAAGGCCAGCGCGGCGGCGTTAATCATCACTTCCAGGCTGATCAGCATGAACAGCAGGTTGCGACGGATGACCAGCCCGGTCAGTCCCAGCACGAACAGAATGGCGGCGAGGATCAGTCCATGTTGCAGCGGGATCATACGTTCTCCTCCGTTTTTCTTCTCACGGCCATGTCAGCAGGGCGATTGCTCAGCACCTCACCGGCACGGTCTTCACGACCCAAGTGGAACGCAACGACCAGGCCTGCCAGCAGCAGCATGGAGGCCAGCTCCACCGCCAGTACGTAAGGCCCGAACAGCGCGATACCGACCTGCTTCGCATCGATGGACGTGCCATCAATACCCTGGTCGTTAACGGTGCGGATTGCGTAAATCAGTACCACCAGCAGCACCGCAGACAAGACGCCAGGCCCGATCCACAATTGCGGCTTCAGCCACTCGCGTTCCTGCTGCTGAACCGCGTTACCGAGGTTAAGCATCATCACCACGAAGACGAACAGCACCATGATTGCCCCGGCGTACACGATGATCTCCAGAGCACCGGCAAAGTAAGCCCCGAGGGAGAAAAACACCCCGGAGATCGCCAGCAGCGAGATGATCAGGTACAGCAGCGCATGCACCGGATTGGTGTGAGTAATCGTCCGAAGGGTCGTCAGGACGGCCACAATGGCGCAGATATAAAAAGCGAATTCCATTCCTGACTCCTTAAGGTAACAGGCCTTTGACGTCGATAGGCTTGGCTTCGTTTTCCGCTTCGCCCTTATCTTTGCCGTCGATTGCCATACCTGCCATCCGGTAGAAGTTATATTCCGGGTATTTGCCCGGACCGGAGATCAGCAGATCCTCTTTCTCATACACCAGATCCTGGCGCTTATACTCACCCAGCTCGAAGTCCGGGGTAAGCTGAATCGCGGTGGTTGGACAGGCTTCTTCGCACAGGCCACAGAAGATGCAGCGTGAGAAGTTGATGCGGAAAAACTCCGGATACCAACGACCGTCTTTCATCTCGGCTTTCTGCAGGGAAATACAGCCTACCGGGCAGGCTACCGCACACAGGTTACAGGCAACGCAGCGCTCTTCACCGTCCGGGTCGCGCGTCAACACGATACGGCCACGGTAGCGCGGCGGCAGATACACTGGTTCTTCCGGATACATGCGGGTTTCGCGTTTGGCGAAAGCGTGCATGCCGATCATCCAGATACTGCGTACCTGGGTGCCGAAACCAACCACTAACTCTTTCAATGTCATGGTTTTTTCACCCCTTATGGTGCCTGGTAAAGAATGACCGCAGCGGTCACCAGCAAGTTGATAAGCGTCAGCGGCAGGCAAACTTTCCAGCCGAAGGACATCACCTGGTCATAACGTGGACGAGGCAGTGCGGCGCGAATCAAAATGAACATCATCATGAAGAACGCGGTTTTCAGCGCGAACCAGATGAACGGTGGTAACCACGGGCCATGCCAGCCACCAAAGAACAACGTCACAATCAGTGCAGAAACGGTGACGATGCCGATGTATTCCCCGACGAAGAACAGACCGAACTTCATACCGGAATATTCGATGTGATAACCATCGGCCAGTTCCTGCTCGGCTTCCGGTTGGTCAAACGGGTGACGGTGGCAAACCGCAACGCCGGCAATCGCAAAGGTCACGAAGCCGAAGAACTGCGGGATGATGTTCCACAGATGCGCCTGGTTGTTGACGATGTCGGCCATATTAAAGGAACCGGCCTGCGCCACCACGCCCATCAGGGAAAGCCCCAGGAACACTTCATAGCTCAGGGTCTGCGCGGAAGCACGCATCGCACCAAGCAGGGAGTATTTGTTGTTACTGGACCAGCCAGCGAACAGCACGGCGTACACCGCCAGGCCCGCCAGCATCAGGAAGAACAGGATCCCGATGTTCAGATCCGCCACCACCCAGCTTGGGCTGACCGGCACAATAGCAAAGGCCAGCAGCAGCGAGGTGAACGCGATCATTGGTGCAAGCGTAAAGATCACGCGGTCGGAGAACTTAGGGATCCAGTCCTCTTTAAAGAACATCTTGATCATGTCCGCAACCAGCTGGAGTGAGCCACCCCAGCCTACGCGGTTCGGTCCGTAGCGGTTCTGGAACAGACCGAGCAGACGACGTTCGCCGAAGCTCATGAATGCCCCACAGGTCACCACGACCAGCAGAATGACAACCGCTTTGAGGATGCTCAGCAGAATGTCGATAACTTCCGGTGTCAGCCAGCTCATTGCGCAGCCTCCTGCAGATTTTCAAGACGAGCACCGGCAAGTACTGGCGCAATTCCCGGCATCCCCATCGGCAGACCAACCTGCCCTGCAACCAGACCTTCGGACAGCTGCAGCGGCAGACTCAGCGTCTGACCTTCGTAGCTGAAGGAGATCAGGCTTCCGGCGTTAACGCCAAGCTTCGCGGCATCGGCCGGGTTCAGCTTGATGTAAGGCTCAACCATACGCTTCTGGAACACCGGAGAACGCTGGGACATCTCGTCGCTACCAAACAGGTGGTAGTACGGCGCGATACGCCATTTGCCCTCTTCCGCGTGGAAGGTATCCGGCACGGAAGTGAAGTAGTCCAGGCCCGTTTCAGAGGCTTCGATCAGACGCACACCTGGATCGCCGTGGCGCAGATGACCACCCACTTCGGCCTGGAATTTGTTCCATGCCTGCGGGGAGTTCCAGCCTGGAGCCCAGGCAAACGGAATCTGCTGACGGTCGGCCAGCGGGCTGTTGTTCCCTTCCATGGAGAAGGCAAACATCGTGTCTTTATCCTGCGGCTGACGCGGTTCGTGCACGCTGATATTGGCGCGCATGGCGGTGCGTCCGCTCGAACGGATAGGAGAACGGGACAGCTTCTGACCCTTAATACGGAAGGAAGCATCCGGCGCGGCATCTTTAATACCAGCCAGTTGAGGCAGTACCTTCACACAGGCGTCAATGACATGGTCAAGCTGCGTCCAGTCAACGTCACGGCTCTGCACGGTGCTGTGCAGCGAGTGCAGCCAGCGCCAGCTTTCGAACATCGTCACGCTGGTGTCGTAGTAAGCCGGGTCATAAACCTGGAAGAAGCGCTGGGCGCGACCTTCGTTGTTAATCACCGTCCCGTCGCTTTCTGCGAAGCTTGCCGCGGAAAGTACCAGGTGTGCTTTATCCATGATGGCCGTACGCTGATGGTCGATAACCATCACCAGAGGGGCTTTGCTCAGCGCCGCATCTACGCGGGCAGCGGAAGCGTGGCGATGCAGGTCGTTTTCCAGCACCACTACCGCATCGGCAGCGCCACTTTCCAGCTCGCTCAGGGCCTCTTCCAGAGAACCACCGCCAATCATGCCGAGGCCAACGCTGTTAACCGCGCGGGCAATCATGGTGACGCCGACGTCTGCACCGCGGCCTTTCAGCGCTTTAGCCACGTTGGCCGCCGCCTGAATCACCGCTTCGCTACCGGCGTTCGTCCCGGAAACAATCAGCGGCTTCTTCGCACCGGCCAACGCCTGCACGATAACGTCCACTTTGTTTTTCAGGTCACGATCCAATTCAACGGCCGGAGAGTTGCTGTCCAGCGCATTGGCAATCGCAAAGCCAAGGCGAGCCTGATCTTCAACCGGCGCACGGTAAGTCCATGCGGCGATATCGTCCAGGCGGGTGCTGTCCACGTTGGTGACAAACAGCGGATGCTTAGCGTTCTGGCCGATGTTCAGGATTGCAGCGATCTGCCAGTCAGCCACTTTCTGAGCCGCTGCCATTTCACGCGCCTTGCCTTTCACTGCCTGACGGATAGCCAGAGCAGCACGAGCGCCGGTCTGAGTAACGTCTTCGCCCAGGATCAGCACCGCATCGTAAGATTCAATTTCACGCAGCGCAGGGGTGTGAATACCGCTGTCTCGCAGCACTTTCAGCATCAGTTGCAGGCGAGCCTGCTCACCTGCCGCAATACCGGTGTAGAAGTTTTCAGCGCCAACCAGCTCGCGCAGAGCAAAGTTGCTTTCCACGCTTGCGCGCGGAGAACCGATGCCGATCACTTTCTTCGACTGACGCAGGATATCCGCCGCGCCCTGCATCGCCTGCTCGGCGTTCAGGGTAATGAGGTCATCACCACGGCGCTGAATTGGCTGACGCGGACGGTCTTTCAGGTTCACATAGCCATAACCGAAACGGCCGCGGTCGCACAAGAAATAGTGGTTTACGGTGCCGTTGTAGCGGTTTTCGATACGACGCAGTTCACCGTAACGTTCACCCGGGCTGGTGTTACAGCCCAGCGAGCACTGCTGGCAGATGCTCGGTGCAAACTGCATATCCCACTTACGGTTGTAGCGCTCGGAGTGCGTTTTATCGGTGAATACGCCGGTCGGGCAGATTTCTACCAGGTTGCCGGAGAACTCGCTTTCCAGCGTGCCGTCTTCCGGGCGACCGAAGTAGACGTTGTCGTGCGCACCGTAAACGCCCAGATCTTTACCGTCTGCGTAGTCTTTGTAGTAACGTACGCAGCGATAGCAGGCGATACAGCGGTTCATTTCGTGAGAGATGAACGGACCGAGATCCTGATTGCGGTGAGTACGCTTGGTAAAACGATAGCGACGGAAGCTATGACCGGTCATGACGGTCATATCCTGCAGGTGGCAGTTGCCGCCCTCTTCACAGACCGGACAGTCGTGCGGGTGGTTAGTCATCAACCATTCCACAACGCTTTCACGGAACTGTTTCGCTTCGCCATCATCAATAGAGATGAAGGTCCCGTCGGAAGCCGGTGTCATACAGGACATCACCAGGCGACCGCGAGTGTCTTCCGCGTTCTGATATTGCTTCACCGCACACTGGCGGCAAGCACCGACGCTGCCCAGCGCCGGATGCCAGCAAAAATAAGGAATATCAAGACCGAGGGAGAGACAAGCTTCCAGCAAGTTGTCTGCTCCGTTGACCTCGTATTCTTTGCCGTCTACATGAATCGTAGCCATAGTCAGCATGCTTCCAGTTGGCCTGAATAACTTCAGGCGTTAATCAAAAATTCTTGTGCGAACCACCTTCGCCCTCACCCCGGCCCTCTCCCACCAGGAGAGGGAGAAAATCACCGGTCTATCCCCTCTCCCTCAGGGAGAGGGTTAGGGTGAGGGTGAAAAGCTGTCTATCACCAGCGCGTTTTTAACAGGTTCGGCTGAATACCATTAATGGCACGCAGATTTCCGTAATCCTGTTTGGCAATGCCTGCTTCGAATTCGTCGCGGAAATATTTAATCGCACTCTGCAATGGCTCAACGGCACCCGGCGCGTGGGCACAGAAGGTTTTACCTGGACCCAGATGGCGGCAGAGCTGCTCAAGGGTTTCGATATCCCCCGGCTGTCCTTCGCCACGCTCAAGCGCGCGCAGGATTTTTACGCTCCACGGCAGACCATCACGGCACGGTGTACACCAGCCGCAGGATTCACGGGCAAAGAACTCTTCCAGGTTACGCACCAGCGGCACCATACCAATTTCATGGTCAACCGCCATTGCCAGCGCCGTACCGAGACGGCTGCCTGCTTTACCAATACTTTCAAATTCCATCGGTAGGTCGAGATGTGCTTCCGTCAGGAAGTCGGTCCCCGCCCCGCCCGGCTGCCAGGCTTTAAACTTCAGGCCATCACGCATGCCGCCGGCGTATTCTTCCAGGATCTCACGGGCGGTAGTGCCGAACGGCAATTCCCAGACGCCAGGGTTTTTCACGCGGCCAGAGAAGCCCATCAGCTTGGTGCCGGCATCTTTACTCATGCCGCCGCCAATGCCCTGATACCACTCCACACCGTTAGCCAGAATCGCCGGGACGTTACACAGGGTTTCGACGTTGTTTACACAGGTCGGTTTACCCCACACGCCGCTGGATGCCGGGAACGGTGGCTTAGAACGAGGGTTCGCACGGCGGCCTTCCAGGGAGTTAATCAGCGCAGTTTCTTCCCCACAGATATAACGCCCGGCACCGGTGTGCACAAACAGTTCGAAATCAAACCCAGAGCCCAGGATATTCTTGCCCAGCAGGCCCGCTTCGGTAGCTTCGGCAATCGCGCGGCGCAGGTGATCTGCCGCCTCGATGTACTCACCGCGCAGGAAGATGTAGCCACGGTAAGCTTTCAGCGCAAAAGCCGAAATCAGCATGCCTTCCACCAGCAGGTGCGGCAGCTGTTCCATCAGCAGGCGGTCTTTGTAGGTGCCCGGCTCCATTTCATCGGCGTTACACAGCAGGTAACGGATGTTCATGGATTCGTCTTTCGGCATCAGGCTCCACTTCAAACCGGTGGAAAAGCCCGCGCCGCCGCGCCCTTTCAGGCCAGCGTCTTTTACCGCAGTCACGATTTCATCTGGTGCCATGCCGGTCAGCGCCTTACGCGCGCCTTCATAGCCGTTTTTGCTACGGTATTCGTCAAGCCAGACCGGCTGTTTGTCATCGCGCAGACGCCAGGTCAGCGGATGGGTTTCGGCAGTACGAATAATCGTTTTCATTTATACTGCTCCAGCAAGTCAGGGATGGCTTCCGGCGTCAGATGGCTGTGAGTGTCCTCATCAATCATCATGGTCGGCCCCTTGTCACAGTTCCCCAGGCAGCAGGTCGGCAGCAGGGTAAAACGACCGTCAAACGTAGTCTGGCCCGGCTTGATGTTCAGTTTGGCTTCGATAGCCGACTGAATGCCCTGGTAGCCGGTGATATGGCAAACCACGCTGTCGCAGTAGCGAATAACGTGGCGGCCAACAGGCTGGCGGAAGATTTGGCTATAGAAGGTGGCCACGCCTTCTACGTCGCTCGCCGGGATACCCAGCACGTCAGCAATCGCGTAGATGGCGCCATCTGGCACCCAACCACGCTGTTTCTGAACGATTTTCAGCGCCTCGATAGAGGCCGCACGGGCATCTTCATAATGGTGTTTCTCGTGCTCAATCGCCTCACGCTCTGCCGCACTCAGCTCAAAAGCTTCAGCCTGGTTTTGTTGGTTATCGTGCATAGTTAGCGATCCACATCAGACATTACAAAATCGATACTACCCAGATAGACAATCAGGTCAGAAACCAGGCTGCCGCGGATCGCCGCCGGAATTTGCTGCAGGTGCGCAAAGCTCGGGGTACGAATACGGGTACGATAGCTCATGGTGCTAGCGTCGCTGGTCAGGTAGTAACTGTTAATCCCTTTCGTTGCCTCAATCATCTGGAAGGATTCGTTGGCCGGCATAACCGGGCCCCAGGAAACCTGCAGGAAGTGAGTGATCAGGGTTTCGATATGCTGCAGCGTGCGCTCTTTCGGCGGCGGCGTGGTCAGCGGGTGATCCGCTTTGAACGGGCCGGCTGGCATATTTTTCAGGCACTGCTCAAGAATACGCAGACTCTGGCGCAGCTCTTCAACTTTCAGCATAACGCGGGTGTAGCAGTCGCTGATGCCACCGCCAACCGGGACTTCGAAGTCAAAGTTCTGGTAGCCGGAGTAAGGGCGAGCTTTACGCACGTCAAAGTCGATACCGGTGGCGCGCAGACCAGCACCGGTGGTGCCCCACTCCAGCGCTTCTTTCGCGGTATAGGCTGCAACGCCCTGAGAACGGCCTTTCAGAATGGTATTGCGCAGCGCGGCTTTCTCATAAGAATCCAGGCGCTTCGGCATCCACTCCAGGAACTCTTTCAGCAGACGTTCCCAGCCCTTCGGCAGGTCGTGTGCAACGCCGCCGATACGGAACCAGGCCGGGTGCATACGGAAACCGGTAATCGCTTCCACCAGATCGTAGATTTTCTGACGATCGGTAAAGGCGAAGAAGACCGGCGTCATGGCGCCCACGTCCTGAATAAAGGTGGAGATGTACAGCAGGTGGCTGTTGATACGGAACAGCTCAGAGAGCATAACGCGGATAACTTCAACGCGCTCCGGCACGACGATGCCAGCCAGCTTTTCAACCGCCAGTACGTAAGGCATTTCGTTGACGCAGCCGCCGAGGTACTCGATACGGTCGGTGTACGGAATGTAGCTGTGCCAGGACTGACGCTCACCCATTTTCTCTGCACCACGGTGGTGGTAGCCGATATCCGGCACGCAGTCGACGATCTCTTCGCCGTCCAGCTGCAGGATGATACGGAAAGCACCGTGTGCGGAAGGGTGGTTTGGCCCGAGGTTCAGGAACATGAAATCTTCATGCTCGCTGCTGCGCTTCATGCCCCACTCTTCAGGCTTGAAGGTCAGCGCTTCCATTTCCAGATCTTCTTTCTGTTTAGTCAGAATAAACGGATCGAATTCGGTGGCGCGCGCCGGGTAGTCTTTACGCAGCGGGTGGCCTTCCCAGGTCGGTGGCATCATGATGCGCGTCAGGTGCGGGTGACCATTAAAGGTGATGCCAAACATCTCCCAGGTTTCACGCTCGTACCAGTTGGCGTTCGGGAAGAGTTTTGTCAGCGTCGGCAGGTTGAGATCGTTTTCAGACAACGCCACCTTGAGCATGATATCGCGATTGCGTTCAATGGAAATCAGGTGGTAGAAAACGGAAAAATCCGCAGCCGGTAAACCGTTGCGGTGTGTGCGGAGACGCTCATCCATGCCATGCAGGTCGAACAGCATAACGTAGGGTTTTGGTGATTTCTTAAGGAAATCGACCACTTCCAGTAACTGTTCGCGCTTAACCCAAACGACGGGTACCCCGGTGCGGGTTGGCTGAACGGTAAAGGCATCCGGCCCAAAACGGTTACGCAATTCGCCAATGACCGGATCATCCAGGTGATCCCTTGTCTGCCAGGCTGGCATAGCGGCGTCTTGCGCGGTTAAATCGGTCATAGTTCTCACCATTGCAAATGGTTCTGTGGTGACTGCGCTCAGTGTCTTTGTTTTTATATTATTGATATACAAAGACGCTCACTGACCGCAGGCGCTAATTAAATCTCGTCCGGCGTCCGCAGGTTGGTGACCGCGATACGCTCGCCGCGCTTACGCTCACGCTCGGACTGCATGTTGGCGCGGTAAACGCCCTGATCGCCAACGACCCACGACAGCGGGCGGCGCTCTTTACCGATCGACTCCTGCAGCAGCATCAAAGCCTGCATGTAAGCCTCCGGACGTGGCGGGCAACCAGGGATGTACACATCAACCGGGATAAATTTATCTACACCCTGCACAACGGAATAGATGTCGTACATGCCGCCAGAGTTAGCGCAGGCCCCCATGGAAATAACCCATTTAGGCTCCAGCATCTGATCGTAAAGGCGCTGAATTACCGGAGCCATTTTGGTGAAGCAGGTACCGGCCACCACCATCAGGTCAGCCTGACGAGGAGAGGCACGTAAAACTTCTGCACCGAAACGCGCCACGTCATGTACAGCGGTAAACGAGGTCACCATCTCTACATAGCAGCAGGAAAGGCCAAAGTTGTATGGCCAGATTGAGTTTTTACGCCCCCAGTTCACCACATCGTGCATGGCATGCTCGAGCTTGCCCATGTAAACGCTGCGGTTAATCTCTTGTTCGAGGGGATCGGTTACGATCTCCTGCTTTTGCAGGGGATAACGGTCATTCTCACCGTTGGGGTCTATGCGGGTGAGCGTATAGTCCATCTTATTGCCTCGCTATTACTGCGTATGACGGTTAGTGAGACTGTCTGTTTCCGGGTTGATTTTCTCACGACGCGAACGCGCAGGAGTCCAATCCAGAGCGCCAATACGCACCAGATAAACCAGACCAGCCAGTAGCACTAAAATGAAAATTGCGGCCTCAACGAAGCCAATCCAGCCGCTTTCACGGATAGAAGTTGACCACGCGTAGAGATACAAGGCTTCCACGTCAAAGATAACGAAGAACATGGCGACCAGGTAAAACTTGGCGGAGAGACGTAGACGCGCCGTACCAACGGAGTCGATGCCCGACTCGAAGGGGGTGTTTTTGTGCCGTGCCTTAGCTCTTCCGCCAAGGAACCAGCCCCCGACAAGCATCAAACAGCACAGGCCAATGGCGACAATAAGAAAGACAGCGAACGCCCAGTGATGAGCGATAACTTCAGTGGATGTTGACATACTCATTGCTTACTCATCAAAAGTGGCGCCAAAGTCTCTGCTCTTGTTGGCAGATGAACGCCACATCGATTCATGGGGAGGAACAATCAACCGTACAATAACTACCGGAAATAATGCGTAGGCAGCCAATTGATGGGGTTTTTTACTCCTTTCTATAACCTTTTGTCAACTTTAACAAAAGTATCCACACATTAATTTACACCGACAGCAATTCATTAACATTTAATGCGTTAAAACTCATCAACACTCGCGTAAAGACCAGATTTAGATGAGGGTGAATCGTGTCCGTTCCGTGTGAAAAAATAAACAGCCCCTATATTTTGGCAGGAAATCTCAACTATTCCTCCCCCCAAGAGGGAGTATTTTCTTGATCTGAGACACGCTTTTGTTAATCCACTTCAAAAAGAAGCAACATTGTTATGCGTTTTTTTAACATTACGCCGCCTTTAAGCGAAATCATCGCTTATAAAACGAACAAAAATAGGCGCAAGTCCAACATATTGAATTTGTTATAAAAGACGAGTAATCCTGCGATTCAAGGAAAATCAGATATAAAAAATGGGCCGTTGGCGTAAAAAGAACCACCAACGACCCATTTTGCATCATTAATATTTTGTTACTAACTAGTCGACCTGCCGCTACTCAAAATCTCCTTCAACCAGCAGCGTGTCACCCCCTTCGGTTCCGGCGGTGTTATAACGGTAGGGGTTTTCCGGCGTCTCCAGCGCACTGAAGATCGCCTGCGCCAACTCATTACCACTTTCAGGGTTTTTACACAGCAGATATTGGGTTTCGGGTAAAACGGGCAGTCCCTCTGACGCCCCCAGGACACGAAGTTCCGGACTCATCATTTCAACCGGCCTGGCCGTCACGCCTAATCCCGCTTTTACGGCAGCCCTAACGGCGGCAAGCGTGGAGGCGACATAAGAAATACGCCATGGCGTCTGGCTGGCATCAAGATGTTCGAGCATCATATCGCGGTACGGGCTTGGATCGTCCAGCATCACCAGCGGCAGCGCTTCCCCACTTTGAAAAACATAATCAGCGGCGCAATACCAAAGCGTAGGCGAGGTTCGTAGGACAATGGCATCAAAGTTTGAAGGGTTTGATGTCGTCACCACCAGATCGACCTCATGCTGATTAAGCATTTCGATCATAAACGGATTTCGTTTGACCCTGACATCCAGCGCCAGCTTGGGATATACCGAACTGATCCGGTTTAACAGGAACGGTAAGATGGTATCTGCCGTTTCATCAGAGGCGCCAAGGGTAAGCGAGCCTTGCAGGTTGTTAAACATCAGTGAAGAGCACGCTTCATCATTGAAGCGAAGGATTTTACGCGCATAGCCCAGCAGTTGAATGCCGTGCTCGGTGAGCAGTTTATTACGGCCGTGTCGGGCAAAAAGCTCTTTTCCAACTAATTGCTCAAGGCGCTGCATCTGTTGGCTTACAGCGGATTGAGTACGGCACACTGCCGCTGCCGCCGCCGCAAAGGTATTGAGATCGGCGACTGCAACGAATGTCCTCAGCAGATCGAGGTCGAGGTTCAGTATCGGACGATTTGCGTTAATCATAATTTATTCACTAATAGGTTGCTCTTTCGAGTCTGCCCTGGTTGTATTGCTATGATTTATCAAAGAGATAAAGCAATTCCTTTTACCGAATGTCTCCGGTAGTCTTGGCCGCATACGTTAGCGACGCTTCTGTTTGTTATTTTTGTATTCCCCGGCATGTCACAATTATCAGAAACACACCCTAACGGGATATTATGCAGGTCAGGATAAGAAAAAACCCACCAACTCATCCTACCAGTTAACTATTTTAAACCTGAGTTATAACGGTGAATCAGCTCCGAAAAACGACTTTTAATAAGCTTTTATATGATTATTTAACGGGCTGGAGTACAGCGGCAGGCTTAAACCGGCCAAAACACACAACCAGTTGAATAATAATAGAAATATTTTAAGAAGCCGACTTAACCACGCCGCTGGCGTAGCCAACGACATCCAAAACCTACCATTTTTCGTAGCCCATCTTACAGTAAAACATGATGTTTTATAACACTTATTACGAATTATCTGATCTTATTCTCTTTTTGTGGTTTCCACACTGTTGATTATTTACAACGTTTTTTGAAGTCAGCCACAGACTATAATAAAAGACACTTAATTATTGCCGAGGTATTTATCTATTACATTGACCAATCTTTTGATATACATCTCTTTAACTACATTTTCATTGTTCCATTAATATTTCAGGCATGAATATTAATTTTTCCTTATGTTTGGCGACAACGCATTCACATTGGCAGCAGCTCCCCCTCCACACAAAGCAATAAGCAGTGAATACCATTACAACATAGCGACACGATTAGTTTATAAACCCAACATAAATAAAATTTATAGTTTTTTTAACCATTAATTTTTTTAAATTGCGTCACACGCTTATACATTGTGCTGTAAAGATAAATTGCATTTCTTCAAGTCCCATCCTTCAAATCTCGCTTAAGCAGGAGTACATTGTGGCGGTGCGCTTCCACGGCAGGACGCGAAATTAACAACAAAGGTCAAAGCTTCATGTCCCCCATCGAAAAATCCAGCAAACTTGATAATGTCTGTTATGACATCCGTGGCCCGGTACTCAAAGAGGCAAAACGCCTTGAAGAAGAAGGCAACAAAGTGCTTAAACTCAACATCGGTAACCCCGCGCCGTTCGGTTTCGAAGCGCCGGATGAGATCCTTGTTGATGTGATCCGTAATCTTCCGACCGCCCAGGGATATTGCGACTCCAAAGGGCTTTTCTCTGCCCGTAAAGCCATCATGCAGCATTATCAGGCTCGTGGGATGCGGGATGTCACGACGGAAGATATCTATATCGGGAATGGCGTTTCCGAACTGATCGTCCAGTCGATGCAGGCGCTGCTAAACAGTGGCGACGAGATGCTGGTTCCCGCGCCAGACTACCCGCTTTGGACAGCTGCCGTTTCTTTGTCCAGCGGCAAAGCCGTGCATTATCTGTGTGATGAAAGCTCTGACTGGTTCCCGGACCTCGACGATATTCGCGCTAAAATCACGCCACGCACGCGTGGCATTGTGATTATTAACCCAAACAACCCTACCGGCGCCGTTTACTCCAAAGAGTTGCTGTTAGAGATTGTCGAGATTGCGCGCCAGCATAATCTGATCATCTTTGCCGATGAGATTTACGACAAAATCCTTTATGACGATGCCGAGCATCACTCGATCGCAGCCCTGGCACCGGATCTGTTAACCATTACCTTCAACGGCCTGTCAAAAACCTACCGCGTTGCCGGTTTCCGCCAGGGCTGGATGGTGCTTAACGGGCCGAAGAAACACGCGAAAGGCTATATTGAAGGTCTGGAAATGTTAGCCTCAATGCGCCTGTGCGCCAACGTCCCCGCCCAGCATGCTATTCAGACCGCGCTGGGGGGATACCAGAGCATTAGCGAGTTTATCGTGCCTGGTGGCCGTCTGTACGAACAGCGTAACCGTGCCTGGGAACTGATCAACGAAATCCCCGGCGTCTCCTGCGTTAAGCCTCGTGGGGCGCTGTATATGTTCCCGAAAATTGACGCAAAACGCTTCAATATTCATGACGACCAGAAAATGGTGCTGGACTTCCTGCTGCAGGAAAAGGTTCTGCTGGTTCAGGGTACGGCATTTAACTGGCCGTGGCCGGATCACGTACGCATTGTGACTCTGCCGCGCATTGATGATCTGGAAATGTCGATATCCAAGCTGGGGCGTTTCCTCGGGCATTACCATCAGTAAACCTTTTGGGGGCATTTGCAATGCCCCCCTTCTCCCCTCACAATGACGTCACCAAGTTGTTACCGCGAGAACGTCATGAGTCAGAGCCATTTCTTTGCCCACCTCTCCCGCCTGAAGCTGATTAACCGCTGGCCGCTGATGCGAAATGTCCGCACCGAGAACGTATCCGAACACAGCCTGCAGGTCGCCATGGTTGCCCATGCCCTCGCCGCTATCAAAAATCGCAAGTTTAACGGCAACGTAAATGCCGAACGTATTGCGCTGCTGGCGATGTATCACGACGCCAGCGAGGTGCTGACCGGGGATCTCCCTACGCCGGTAAAATACTTCAATTCGCAAATCGCACACGAATACAAAGCCATTGAAAAGATTGCGCAGCAGAAGCTAATCGAAATGGTGCCGGAAGAGCTACGTGATATCTGGGCACCGCTGATTGACGAGCACAGCTACAGTGAAGAAGAGAAAGCGCTGGTGAAACAGGCCGATGCGTTATGCGCTTATCTGAAATGCCTGGAAGAGCTGTCGGCCGGGAACAACGAGTTTCTGCTGGCGAAAAGTCGCCTGGAAAAAACGCTGGCCGACCGCCACAGCCCGGAGATGGATTATTTTATGCAGGTCTTTGTGCCTAGCTTCCAGCTTTCTCTGGATGAAATCAGCCAGGATTCGCCGCTTTAAACACGTCCCATCTGCCGAAGCGAAATCAGGATAATGTTTTCCCCTTCTCCCTTACAGGGAGAAGGCCGGGATGAGGGTAAATATCAGAACGGGAACAGCATCGGCACCATCACCACGCTGACGATCATCACAATCACGGTAAACGGCACGCCGAGCTTCACGAAGTCGCTGAACTTATAGTTTCCTGGCCCCAGCACCAGCGTGTTCACCGGTGAAGAGACTGGCGTCATAAACGCCGCAGAAGCCGCCATCGCCACAATCATCGCAAACGGATAAGGCGACACCCCCATTGATTTCGCCGCGGCCAGCGCAATAGGTGCCATCAATACTGCCGTGGCGGTATTAGAAATAAATAACCCGATAGCCGCACACATCACAAACAGGCACACCAGCATGATATAGGGGCCGTAGCCGCCGCCAAATTCCATCAGTCCATGAACGATCAGATCCACCCCGCCGGTTTTCTGCAGCGCCAGAGCGAAAGGCATCATCCCGACAATCAAAATAATGCTCGGCCAGTGAATCGCTTTGTAGGCGCTTTCCATATCAATACAGCGGAATTTGCCCATCAACAAGCAGGCGATAATCGCGGCAATGGGATTCGGTATTTCGTCGGTTAGCATCAGCGCCACCATCAGCGCCAGGCAGAAAATCGCATGAGGTGCCTGGCTGTGGGCCGGGGAGGCATCCTGCTCTTCCACAGGCAGACTCAGCACCAGGAAATCACGGTTCTGCTGTGAAAGCTGGTTGATCAGCTTCCAGTCTCCAACCACCAGCATAATGTCGCCCAACTGGATAGGTTCATCCACCAGCACCCCTTCCATGGCTTCGCCCGCTCGCCGCAGGCCAACAACGTTAAGGCCGTAGCGGGTTCGGAAAGCCATTTCTCGCAAAGTCTGCCCGGTGAGCCCTGACTCTGGCAGCAGAGAAACTTCTGCCATCCCCACATCCAGCGCCTGATCGGAGAAATACTCCCCGCGAAGGATCATTGGCTCCAGCATTTGTTCCCCGCAGAACTCTCGCAAATCAACCTCAGAGGCCGACATGTCAATCAGCAGTACATCGCGGGCGCGGAATTCCGTACCGCCGGTCACGTTGACAATAACGCGCCGGAAACGGCGCCAGCGCTCCAGGCCAATAACGTTCGCGCCGTAGCGTTCACGCAGCTTTAAATCATCCAGACGATGGCCAACCATCGGTGAGCCAGGGCGAATAGCCAACCGGCGAGCCCGCCCGGTCAGACGATATTCTTTTATCAGATCTCGAAATGAACGGCGCTTCCAGCTCTCTTTCCCCGCCTCTTCTCCCTGCCCTTTAAGCGCGAAACGCGCCACCAGCATATAAAGAATGCCCAGCACCAGCACCGCCAGGCCAATCGGCGTCACGCTAAAGAACTGAAACCCCTCCAGCCCTTCACGAAGCAGTTCACTGTTGATCACCAGGTTAGGCGGCGTCGCGACCAGCGTCATCATGCCGCTTATCAGCCCGGCAAAACTGAGCGGCATCATCAGCCGGGAAGGCGAAATTTTCATGCGCATGGAAACGCTGAGCACCACCGGAATAAAAATCGCCACCACGCCGGTGGAGCTCATAAATGCCCCCAACCCGGCCACCGTCACCATCAGCAGGATCAGCATTTTGGTTTCGCTGCTCCCCGCCACATCCACCAGCCAGCTTCCCATCTTGGTGGCTACGCCGGTGCGCACCAGCCCATCGCCAATAATGAACAGCGCGGCAATCAGAATCACGTTGGGATCGCTAAAGCCGGAAAATGCTTCGCTGAGACTTAACGTTCCGCTGAGCACAAAAGCAACAATCACCAACAGCGCCACCGCGTCCATACGCATTTTTCCGGTCGCAAACAGCAGAACGGCAACCGCCAGTAACGACAACACCCAAATGAGTTCCGAATTCAAAACGAGTCCCTGAATGGCTGAATATTGGTGAATTGAATGTAGACGAGAATGCCATAAAAAAACCCCGCAAATGCGGGGTTAAATCATGGGATTAGTGTTTTCTTAACACTTCGACGACTCCGTCCGGGGATTTCTGGACGAGCAGTTCGGTGAGGGACGTGAGAACGTAATCCACGTGCTCAAGCCGGGGTGTATCCGCCGGGGCGTTGACCGCTATTACGTGACAACCTGCTGCCAGTCCTGAAAGCACGCCCGCAGGGGCATCTTCAACGACAACGCACTCTTCCGGCTCCAGGCCAAGCAGCTGCGCGCCAAGTAAATAGGCATCCGGCTCAGGTTTACCGCGTGCAACGCGTTCCGCCGTCACAAACACTTCCGGCTCCGGCAGCCCACCGGCCAGGCGACGAGCGAATGCCACCGGCACGGAACCTGAAGTGACAATGGCCCACGGAATACCAGCCTCGTTAAGATGAGCCAGCAGCTCCGCCGCTCCCGGCAGCGCGACAATGCCGTCGGTATCTTCAGACTCAAGCTTTTCCAAACGCAGGAACTCCTGCTGAATTTCTTCCTCAGAAGCACCGGCCATAAAGTGGCGCAGTGAGGTAATCGCCTGCTTGCCGTGGATGAAGCCTAATACTTCTTCCGGGGAAATATTAAAACGCTTTGCCCAGTTTACCCACGCGCGTTCAACGGCGGGAAGAGAGTCAACCAGCGTACCATCCAAATCAAACAAGAAACCTTTACACTTCACTACGCATCTCTCCTCAGGCGTTAATGATCTGCGCAATCTCGTTGGCGCTTAAGTGATACTGACGTGGGCAAGCGTGCCACACTTTCAGCATTCGTTGGTATTTGTCCCACATTGGGGTTTGAGCGTTGAAACCGTGGGTGCCGGCATCAAAATGGGTATAGCGGCCTTCAATATTCACCATAAAGCGAACATAGCCGAGGAAGCGAGCTTCGGTGGCGGCGTCAAACCCCATAAAGGTGACGCGGCGTTCATCGATTTCTTTGCTGTCTTTCAGGTTGGTCCAGGAGACATGCATCGCGTGATACATTTCCATGATGTCGATAACGATGCGGCATGTTTCTTCTTTTAGCTCGCCAAACTCGCGATCCAGCTCGCGCATTTGCAGGCCATAGCCGCGTTCGATGATGGTCTGCAGACGGCGATAGCGTTCGGCATTATCCGGGTCCATCATCGTCATCATTTTATACTGGTTAGATAAAATCAGACGTTGCGCGTGGGTCATTTCCATTTCCTGGCTCCTTTGGTACATGGAAAAATGCAGGTTACGACCAGGGTAACCTGTAAGAAAGTGTGCCTTCCTTTATATGCGCAACCGCAGGGTAATTACAAATCATCCAGGAAAGTTTTATCCAGCTGTTTAAACGCGCGCTTCAGCACGTCCGCCAGCGCCTGGTAGTCTGGCTTGCCTTCCACCGGCGCCAGTGCCTGCCCGGCTTCCTGAAGCTTCATGCGAACGTCATAAAACCACTGTAAGGTCGACGGCGGTAACGGCGTGACCGAGCGTTTGCCCAACCACCACAGCCCCTGCATCGGCAGGCTACAGGCAAAGAGTGCCGTCGCCACCGCCGGACCAAGCTGGCCGCCCAGCGCGATTTGCCATGTCAGGGTAAATACCGCCAGCGGTGGCATAAAGCGGATGGCATAGCGGGTGGCGCGTATCACACGGTTTTCAATAAATACCGGCGCCAGACGCTTATCCAGCGGCCAGGTCTTCGAGTAGTGTTGCCCACGTCCGAACAGGCTAAACCAGCTTACATGGCTATTCTGGGGTGTCGACATGGCTCATACCTCAACTCTACGTATAAAAAATAAAATAATACTGTAACTCAACAACTCTAAATGACATCGTTCAAAAAATTTTGTCTTTCCGAGCCGCTATCTGCTACCCTGTGCCGGCCTTTGATGGCCGTAGTTGGGAAACCACAAGCTGTCAAACATTCTTTTACATCGCCGTGACCTGCAGCTTCAGGAATATGGCGTAAACTCTGAGTAATTTTATTCGCCATGCCGAAAAACACTTCTGGCATGACGTTAATCATAAATGTCCGCGTCATCATGCGCTACGCTGATAGACTCACTGACGTTTTTTTAGCCACGTATCAAAAATAGGTACTTCCATGTCGAGTAAGCTAGTACTGGTTCTGAACTGCGGTAGCTCATCCCTGAAATTCGCAATTATCGATGCTGTAAACGGTGAAGAGTACCTTTCTGGTTTAGCAGAGTGTTTCCACCTTCCTGAAGCCCGTATCAAGTGGAAGCTGGACGGCGCTAAACAAGAAGCGGCTCTGGGTGCAGGTGCCGCTCACAGCGAAGCTCTTAACTTCATCGTTAATAAAATTCTGGCAGAAAAACCAGAATTGTCCGCTCAGTTGACCGCAATTGGTCACCGTATCGTACACGGCGGTGAAAAATACACCAGCTCCGTAGTTATCGATGATTCCGTGATTCAGGGTATCAAAGATTCAGCCTCTTTTGCACCGCTGCATAACCCGGCTCATCTGATCGGTATCGCTGAAGCCCTGAAATCCTTCCCTAACCTGGCTGATAAAAACGTTGCCGTGTTCGACACCGCGTTCCATCAGACCATGCCGGAAGAATCTTTCCTCTACGCTCTGCCGTACAAACTGTACAAAGAGCACGGCGTTCGTCGCTACGGCGCACACGGCACCAGCCACTTCTACGTGACTCAGGAAGCCGCAAAAATGCTGAACAAGCCGGTTGATGAACTGAACATCATCACCTGCCACCTGGGCAACGGCGGTTCCGTTTCTGCTATCCGTAACGGCAAATGTGTTGATACCTCCATGGGTCTGACCCCGCTGGAAGGTCTGGTGATGGGTACCCGCTCCGGCGACATCGACCCGGCTATCATCTTCCACCTGCACGATGCCCTGGGCATGAGCGTAGAAGACATCAACAAAATGCTGACCAAAGAATCCGGCCTGCTGGGTCTGACCGAAGTGACCAGCGACTGCCGTTACGTTGAAGACAACTACGCAACGAAAGAAGACGCTAAACGTGCAATGGACGTTTACTGCCACCGTCTGGCGAAATACATCGGTTCCTACACCGCGCTGATGGATGGTCGTCTGGACGCCGTTGTCTTCACCGGTGGTATCGGTGAAAACGCTGCAATGGTGCGCGAGCTGTCCCTGGGCAAACTGGGCGTACTGGGCTTCGACGTTGATCACGAGCGCAACCTGGCTGCACGTTTCGGCAAGTCTGGCTTCATCAACAAGGAAGGTACCCGCCCGGCGGTGGTTATCACCACCAACGAAGAGCTGGTCATCGCTCAGGATGCATCCCGCCTGACCGCCTGATTCCCTCACCGCCAGCCTTAGCTGGCGGTGTTGTTTTCTGAGTCGAGTGAGCATATCTGCTCGCGAAAACGAAAGAGGTTATACCGTGTCCCGTACTATTATGCTGATCCCTACCGGAACCAGCGTCGGCCTTACCAGCGTAAGCCTTGGCGTTATCCGTGCTATGGAACAAAAAGGCGTTCGCCTGAGCGTGTTCAAACCTATCGCCCAGCCGCGTACCGGTGGCGATACGCCGGACCAGACCACCAGCATCATCCGTGCTAACTCCACCATCCCGGCCGCTGAGCCGCTGCACATGAGCCACGTTGAGTCTCTGCTGTCCAGCAACCAGCAGGACGTGCTGATGGAAGAGATCATCGCCAACTACCACAACAGCAGCAAAGACGCTGAAGTGGTGCTGGTTGAAGGTCTGGTGCCAACCCGTAAACACCAGTTTGCGCAGGCGCTGAACTATGAAATCGCCAAAACCCTGAACGCAGAAATTGTCTTCGTCATGTCTCTGGGCAACGACTCTCCGGAGCAGCTGAAAGAGCGTATCGAACTGACCCGCAGCAGCTTTGGCGGCAGCAAAAACACCAACATCACCGGCGTGATCATCAACAAGCTGAACGCCCCGGTGGATGAGCAAGGCCGCACCCGCCCTGATCTGTCCGAAATCTTCGACGATTCCAGCAAAGCAAGCATCGCGAACATCGATCCTAAGCAGCTGTTTGCCGACAGCCCGCTGCCGGTTCTGGGCTGCGTGCCGTGGAGCTTCGAGCTGATTGCCACCCGTGCAATCGATATGGCTCGTCACCTGAACGCGACCATCGTTAACGAAGGCGACATCAACACCCGCCGCGTGAAGTCCGTGACCTTCTGTGCGCGCAGCATTCCGCACATGCTGGAACACTTCCGCCCTGGCTCTCTGCTGGTCACCTCCGCAGATCGCCCGGACGTGCTGGTTGCTGCTTGCCTGGCCGCCATGAACGGCGTGGAAATCGGCGCTATCCTGCTGACCGGTGGTTACGAAATGGACCCACGCATCAGCAAGCTGTGCGAGCGTGCTTTCGCCACCGGCCTGCCGCTGTTCATGGTTGAAACCAACACCTGGCAGACCTCTCTGAGCCTGCAGAGCTTCAACCTGGAAGTCCCAACCGACGACCATCAGCGTATCGAAAAAGTGCAGGAATATGTGGCCAGCCACATCGATGCTAACTGGATCGAATCCCTGACCGCGACCTCCGAGCGCAGCCGTCGTCTGTCTCCTCCAGCGTTCCGTTACCAGCTCACCGAACTGGCTCGCAAAGCTGGTAAACGCGTCGTGCTGCCGGAAGGTGACGAACCGCGTACCGTAAAAGCAGCAGCCATCTGTGCTGAGCGCGGTATCGCTACCTGTGTACTGCTGGGTAACCCGGATGAAATCACCCGTGTTGCTGCGGCGCAGGGCGTTGAGCTGGGCGCAGGCATCGAAATCGTTGATCCAGAAGTGGTTCGCGAAAGCTATGTTGCCCGCCTGGTTGAGCTGCGTAAGAGCAAAGGCATGACCGAAGCCGTTGCCCGCGAGCAGCTGGAAGACAACGTTGTGCTGGGCACCCTGATGCTTGAGCAGGACGAAGTTGACGGCCTGGTTTCCGGCGCGGTTCACACCACCGCCAACACCATCCGTCCACCGCTGCAGCTTATCAAAACCGCACCGGGCAGTTCTCTGGTTTCTTCCGTGTTCTTCATGCTGCTGCCTGAACAGGTTTATGTTTACGGCGACTGTGCGATCAACCCGGATCCAACCGCAGAACAGCTGGCAGAAATCGCGATTCAGTCCGCTGACTCCGCTGCCGCTTTCGGTATCGACCCACGCGTTGCAATGCTCTCCTACTCCACCGGTAACTCCGGCGCGGGTAGCGACGTTGAGAAAGTGCGTGAAGCCACCCGTATCGCTCAGGAAAAACGTCCTGATCTGGTCATCGATGGCCCACTGCAGTATGACGCTGCGGTTATGGCTGACGTGGCTAAGTCTAAGGCACCAAACTCTCCTGTTGCGGGCCGTGCGACCGTGTTCATCTTCCCTGACCTGAACACCGGGAACACCACCTACAAAGCGGTACAGCGTTCTGCAGACCTGATCTCAATCGGGCCAATGCTGCAGGGTATGCGCAAGCCGGTTAACGACCTGTCCCGTGGCGCGCTGGTAGACGATATCGTCTACACCATCGCTCTGACCGCGATTCAGTCCGCTCAGCAAGCGTAAGCTCACTGAGGCGCAAAAAAGGCAGCCAGATGGCTGCCTTTTCTTTTTCACTCATCTTTGGCTACTACAACAACTCTTTCGCCGCCTTCACGATATCTACCGCCGTCAGGCCATACTCCTGCTGCAGGAAGTCCTGGGTTCCGACCTGGCCGTAACGTTCCTTCACGCCCACTCTGCGCATCGGCACCGGGCAGGTTTCCACCAGCACTTCAGCCACCGCCGACCCCAGCCCGTTATGAATACTGTGGTTTTCACAGGTCACAATCCGCCCGGTTTTTTCGGCGTAGTTCTTCACCAGCATGCGGTCGATAGGCTTGAGGGTAAACATGTCGATGACCGCCGCGCTAACCCCTTCCTGTTCCAGCTGTTGAGCCGCTTTTAGCGCTTCCGCAACCATAATACCGTTGGCGATCAGCGTGATATCCGTTCCCTCACGCAGCACATTACCTTTGCCGATGGTGAAGGTTGAGCCGGCCTCATACACCGTCGCCGCCTGCTTGCGAATAGTCCGCACCCAGTAGAAGCCTTCCAGCTCGATCAGCTGACGCAGAATGTCTTTAAACATCACCGCATCAGTCACTTCCAGCACAACAGAATGCGCCAACCCGCGAACAATGCCCATATCTTCAAACGACATATGGGTCCCGCCGTTATGGCAGGCCGTCACCCCGGCATCGGAAGCAATGACTTTGACGTTGTTCCGCTGGTAATCCAGAGACATAAACAGCTGGTCAAAGCAGCGACGACTGGCGAAGGCTGTAAAGGTGTGGACGAACGGTTTGCGGCCGGTCAGCGACAGCCCGGCCGCCACGCCAATCACGTTGGCTTCCATGATGCCGCAGTTAATCACATGCTGCGGGTTATCTCGCTGCACGCCATCCATCGCCATCGAACTCATCAGGTCAGCTTCCAGCGCGATGATCCCGCTGCCTTCGCCAATCTGCTGCTGAACAAACCCGGCGTAGACTTTACGCATTTCAACGGCGTCCTGGCCGCCGGTCTGGCTTACCTTAATCATGTGCCGCCTCCAGTTGCGCGATGGCCTGCTCCAGCGCCTGTTTTGACTGTTCCGTCAGGCGGAGATGATGTGAGTTCCCCAGTTGCTCAAGGTACGGCACCCCCTGCCCTTTAATGCTGTCGAGGATCACCAGTAGAGGGCGCTGTTCGCCGCTGCGAACGGGTTTCACCGCCGCCAGCAAACCGGGAATGTCGTCGCCTTTCACCTGCACCACGTCAAACCCGAAGGCGCTAAACTTCTCTGCCAGATCGAAAGCACAGATGATTTCATCCAGCTCGCCGTCCAACTGCTGTTTGTTCCAGTCCACGAACACCGTCAGATTGTTAAGGCGGTGGTGAGCAATAAACTGGAAAGCCTCCCAGCACTGCCCCTCGTTCAGCTCGCCGTCGCCAACGATGCTGAACACCCGATTGCGACGCTGCGCCAGCTTATGGGACAGCGCCATACCGGCAGCGATCGAAATTCCCTGCCCCAGTGAACCTGTGGTCGCATCTACGCCGCGCGTTTTCAGACGGTCAGGGTGGCTCGGCAGGCTGGTGCCGTTCTGGTTCAGCGTGGCCAATTGCTCCACGGGAAAATAGCCTTTCAGCGCCAGAGTGCTGTACAGCGCCGGGCCAGCATGCCCCTTCGACAGCACAAAGTAGTCGCGCTCTGCCCAGTCAGGGTCGCCTGGATCGATATTCATCACGTCGCCGTACAGCACCGCCAGCGTCTCGACCACCGACATGCTGCCGCCGTAATGGCCAAATCCCAGTTGGGTGAGCGCTTTCAGCGTCTCTACCCGGATGTCCCGCGCAAACCGCGTGACGTCAGCCAGTTCATTCATTATTTAGCCCCCGTATTGTCTTCAGTGTGTACGGCAGGAGTGCCTTTTCCTTTGCCCAGATAGTTGAACCCGACCAACACCGCAAACACGGCGACCACTACCGCGGTAATCGCCGCAGGTGACAGGAAGCGGGCGAGATTGCCGAGGATAATGCCCACCACGCCGAAATCAGCGTCGGAGAAGGTTGTGTTGGCGAAGCCCAGCGCGCCCAGAACAGGCAGCAGCAGCACCGGCAGGAAGGTGATCAACAGGCCGTTGGCAAAAGCCCCCACCATCGCGCCGCGACGGCCGCCGGTAGCGTTACCAAACACGCCCGCGGTCGCACCGGTAAAGAAGTGAGGCACCACGCCCGGTAAAATCAGCACCAGCTTCATCTGCCCCAGCAGGAACAGGCCCACCAGGCCGCCGAGGAAGCTAAACAGGAAGCCCACCAGCACGGCATTCGGTGCATAAGGGTAAACTACCGGGCAGTCCAGCGCCGGACGAGCATTAGGCACCAGCTTCTCAGAGAAACCGGTAAATGCCGGGACGATTTCAGCCAGAATCAAGCGCACGCCCTGCAGGATGATGAACACCCCGGCCGCAAAGGTAATCGCCTGAATAATGGAGTAAACCAGGAAGTTCTGGCCGCCGCTGAGCTTCTCTTCTACATAAGTCTGACCCGCACAAATCGCGAGGATCATGTAGATGACAATCATGGTCAGGGAGATAGAGATTGAGCTGTCGCGCAGGAAGCTGAGGTTCTTCGGCAGGTTCATCTCTTCTGTGGAGCGCGAACCTTTCCCGCACTTGCTGCCGATCCAACCGGACAGCACGTAGCCCAGCGTACCGAAGTGGCCAAAGCCGATATCGTCAGTGCCGGTGATGCGGCGCATATACCGCTGAGCAATGGCCGGGAAGAATGCCATGATCAGGCCGAGGATCAGCGACCCGGTAAATACCAGCGCCACGCCTTCGAAGCCCGCCACGGTCAGGATGACGCTTATCATGCACGCCATGTAGAACGTATGGTGCCCGGTGAGGAAGATGTATTTCAGGCGGGTAAAGCGAGCCACAATGATGTTCGCCACCATCCCGAAGGCCATGATCAGCGCCGTGGATGCCCCGTATTTCTCCAGCGCGATAGAAACAATCGCTTCATTATTAGGAATGATGCCCTGGATATTAAAGGCGTGCTCAAACATACCACCCAGTGGATTCAAAGACCCCACTAATACGGTGGCACCGCCGCCCAGAACAATAAAACCTAATACGGTTTTAATTGAGCCTTTTACCACATCAGAAAATGACTTCTTTTGCGCCACCAGGCCAATTAACGCTATCAGCCCGACGAGAATGGCCGGGACCTTCAGAATATCAACAATAAAATTCAGCGTGCCAAGGATAAACATATCCGCCTCCGCTTATATCCGTCATATTTCGAATTACAGGTGCGCTGGCCGCCTACAATTCGAATTATTTTGGCTATATATTATTATGATTAACGACCTGCAAAATAAGCACTCAGCTTATTTTCCAGCTCATTGATATCGATGATGTTGTTGATCACCACCAGCTGGCTGCCCGGCAGACGCGCGCTGGCGGCAATATCTTTAGCCATTACGAACACATCTGCCGCGTCCGGGGTGGCGGAGGATAAATCCGAGTGTTCGACTTCCGCCTCAATATTGAGTTTTTTAAGCACCTTTTTAATATTCATTTCGACCATAAAACTACTGCCGAGGCCGGAACCGCAGATTGCCATTATCTTCATTTTGTGTACCTTATATTTTTAGTAGAGTAAGAGCGCATCGCATTTTTCAATGCAACGTAAAAACCTATGGTGTTAAATTTAAAAACTAGAATCGATTAATTATTTTTTGTATTTCCTCCCGGTTATTGGCCTGATGCAGTAATGCCATGTCCTCGTCGCTGGAAAAGAGTTCAGCGAGCGCGGAAATCATTTCAATATGGCTATGGCTGTCCGGTGCTGCCAGCATAATAATGACGTCCACCGGGTCGTTTCCCTCAGAATGAAAGCTAACGCCCTGCCTCAGTTTCAGCAGCGACAGGCCAAGCCCGGTCGCGCCCTCTTCTGGACGAGCATGCGGCATCGCCAGGCCCGGTGCCAGCACATAGTACGGCCCTAGTTTTTGGTGCTGCTGCATAATGGCCGTCAAATAATGAGGGGCGATAATCCCCGCGTCCAGCAGCGGCCGGGCGCTAATCTCCAGCGCCTGCTGCCAGTTTGCGACCTCATCATGAAGCTGGATAGTCTGCGGATGCAGCCATTGGTTGAGCACGATAACCTCTCGAAATCGACATTGATGATGGGCAAACTTTATTCAACGGCCTCGGGTTTAACTGTGACTGATATCACAAAGATAGCGCTACCAATAACTATCACTCGATTTTGTGATAGCGCTATCAAATTGCAATCATTGTGTTAAATCGCATTAAGGCGCACGATTTCAGGCGTATACTTGAGCGATATTTCCCCTTCTTTTTCAGGGGCCAACGTCAGCCTGGCGTTTTTCAGGTCAAGAATCAGGAATCACAATGTCCATAACCCGAAAGCGGCGAAGTACCGGTAAGGTGACGCTTGCAGATGTGGCTCAGCTCGCCGGCGTCGGTACCATGACCGTTTCGCGAGCGCTAAGAACCCCGGAGCAGGTTTCCGACAAATTACGCGAAAAAATCGAAGCAGCGGTTTCCGAACTGGGTTACATGCCCAACCTGGCGGCAAGCGCGCTGGCCTCCGCCTCCTCGTACACCATTGCGATGGTGGTCCCAAGCCTGGCGGAATCCGGCTGCAGTGAAATGTTTGCCGGCCTGCAGCAGGTACTGCAGCCTGCGGGGTATCAGATAGTGCTGGCAGAATCCCAGCACCGGCTGGAGCAGGAAGAGAAGCTGCTGGAAACACTGCTGGCGTCCAATATTGCCGCGGCGATCCTGCTGAGCGTGGAACACAGCGACACGGTGCGCGGCTGGCTAAAGCACGCCAGTATTCCTGTGCTCGAAATCGGCGCCACCCGCGCCGATCCGCTGGACATGAACATCGGTATTGATAATGTCGCCGCCATGTTTGAACTGACGGAAATGCTTATCCACCGCGGGTATCAGAACATTGGGCTGTTGTGCGCGAACCAGGAACAGTGGATTTTCCAGCAGCACCTTCAGGGCTGGTACAAAGCGATGCTGCGCCACCATATGTCGCCCAACAGGGTGATCAACGCTGCCGCGCCGCCGAATTTCTCTACCGGGGCCGCACAGCTACCCGAATTTTTGCTGGCCTGGCCGGAGCTGGACGCGCTGGTTTGTGTGTCGGATGAACTGGCCTGCGGCGCGCTGTACGAATGCCAGCGCAGGCGCATCAAAGTCCCTGACGACTTAGCCATCGTCGGGTTTGGCGACAGTGACGTAAGCCGCGTGTGTCAGCCGGCGCTGACCACCATTGCGGTACCGCATCGTAAGATTGGCATTGAAGCCGGACGGGCGCTGCTGGCAAGGATAAACGAAGAAGAATGGGACAGAAGCCCGACTATCGCGTCATCGCTGTGTATGCGGGACAGCTGCTGATTTTCCCTCACCCTGGTCCCCTCCTGGCTGGAAGAGGATCGGGGTGAGGGCCAACAATTACTCGCTTTCTTCGCTTTGTGACTCGTTTTTAGCATTGCGGGTCATCCACAGCGCCAGCGCCTTCAGCGAATCTGGGGTAAATTCGTCGCAGCGCGCGGTGATCTCTTCCGGGGACATCCAGCTCACTTCGCTGACCTCTTCTTCCTGCAGCGCGAAAGGCCCGTGGGAAACACAGCTAAAGAGTCCGCCCCAAACGCGGCAGCTATCGTCTTCGAAGTAGAACTGCCCGTGCTCCGCGAACGGTACGCCGGCAATGCCCAGCTCCTCTTCCGCCTCGCGGCGAGCCGACTCGAGCATCTGTTCATCCGCCTGCACGACACCACCTGCGGTAGCATCCAGCATGCCCGGCATGAAGTCTTTAATTTCGGTGCGACGCTGCACCAGAATTTTGCCCATACCATCGTGAACAACAATATAGGTCGCGCGATGACGCAGCCGCTGCGCACGCATTTGCTCGCGGCTTGCCTGTGCGATGACCTCATTGTCTTCATTAACAATATCTACCCATTCCGTGCCGACAAAATGACTCTGTTCCACCATCAGGGAAACCTTATTCAGGGGCGCTCTTACGGCGCGTTATTGGATTAACCTGTCAACGTTACGGGGTAATACGCACCTGTGCAATAACCCCATCACTCTCCAGCGTGCGAACGGTCAGAACGCCATCATCCAGCATCCCGTAACTGGCCTCAAAACCGCCCTTCGGTATGCTGACAGAGCCTGGATTAAACAAATAGATCTGTTCGTGCTTTTCTGCAACCGGAAGATGCGTATGGCCGAAAATCAGAACATCGCCAGCGGACAGCGGCGGCAAATGCCCGGGATGATAAAGATGCCCGTGGGTCAGAAAAAGCCGCTGCTGCGCCAGCAAAACCTGCTGCCAGGGCGCGGTAATCGGAAACTGAAGCAGCATCTGATCTACTTCGCTGTCGCAGTTTCCGCGCACCGCGATAATCTTATCGGCAACGCTATTCAGGCACTGCGCCACCGCCGGAGGATTATAGCCTTCAGGCAGCGCGTTCCGAGGGCCGTGATTCAGTAGGTCGCCCAGAATAACCAGCCATTTCGCGCCGCTGTGTGCGAAACGTTCCAGGACTTTTTCCGTGGCGGGTAGCGAACCGTGAAGGTCCGAGGCAAACATCAGTTTCATTTATCCCTGGCTCCAGTAATGATAATCAGCCAATGATAACGAATTCCCCGGCCGCTATCAGCCTGCGTTTTTGGCCGACTGCGCCAGCCAAAGCTGCACCGACGCGCGCTGCCACTGGAAGCTGGCGTACTCTTTCAGCCGCTCAGGCACTTCATCCCCGTTCATGATCAGACGGTTGAGCATCAGCGCCAGGTCTGTGTCGGCGATAGACCATTCACCAAATAAATTTTGCTGCCCTGCCGGGAGCAAATGTTCTGCGGTAGCGATTAACTTTTCTGCCGCCTGAAGGCCTGCCGGGCTTAGCGCCGGTTTCTTCTCGCCAGCAAAGACCACGGCAGTAGAACGCTCTTCCCGAATGGGCATCAGATCACTGCGCAGCCACGCCTGCACCTGCCGCGCCCGGGCGCGTTTTTCAATGTCATGAGGATAAATGCGTTCCCACGTCGGCGGGGCAAAACGCTCTTCCAGATATTCATCAATGGCCGAGGATTCGCTGAGCACAAAATCGCCGACGGCCAGCACCGGCACGCGACGAGTCAGATCAAACCCCTTCCAGCCAGGCTTTAAATTCTGGCCGCTGGCGAGGTCGACAGTTTGCAAAGAAAAGGCGAGGCCTTTTTCTTTCAACGCAACAAAAACGGAAAGCACATAGGGGCTAAAACACTGGCTATCGGTCCACAACGTAATGGCAGGCTGGCTCATCATATCCTCACTTATTCGCGCGACAGGTTATTGAACATAGAGCGAAAAAATCGTTTTGTCATCCGCTTAAAACGCACCATTCCGGTGCAGAAATAGCAATAACTTCTATACTCGAAACATTTGCCAAAATGGACTAAACCCTGGAGTGACCATGATCGAACTTTATTATGCGCCTACCCCAAACGGCCATAAAATTACCCTGTTTCTTGAAGAGGCTGGCCTGGAGTACAAAATCCACCGGATCGATATCGGCAAAGGCGAACAGTTTCGTCCGGATTTTCTGGCTATCTCACCGAATAATAAAATTCCTGCCATCGTGGATAACAAACCAGCCGACGGCGGCGAGCCTTTAAGCCTCTTTGAGTCCGGCGAAATTTTGCTTTATCTGGCGGACAAAACCGGGTTACTCCTCAGCAAAGAACTGCGCGCCCGCAACGCCACGCTACAGTGGCTTTTCTGGCAGGTCGGCGGCTTCGGTCCAATGCTGGGCCAGAACCACCATTTCAACCACTTTGCTCCGCAGCCCGTCCCTTATGCTATCGAACGCTATCAGGTAGAAACCCAGCGCCTTTACGGCGTGCTCAACAAACAGCTGGAGAAAGCCCCGTGGCTTGGCGGCCACGACTACAGCATTGCGGACATCGCAACTTATCCCTGGGTGGTGTCCCATGAGCGCCAGCGCGTTGACCTCGCCAACTTCCCGGCGGTAAGGAACTGGTTTGAGCGGATCCGCACCCGGCCTGCCACCGTGAAGGCCTATCAGCGGGCAGAGAAGGCGTAATCCCCGGTTCAGGTTTTTTCCCGCGCTGGTGTATCCTGTGGCGGGAAAAGACTAATAAGGAACCTGCAATGTCATCCATGCAACCAGACGCCATTATTCGCATTAAAAACCTGCGCCTGCGGACTTTTATTGGTATCAAAGAAGAAGAGATCGCCAACCGGCAGGATGTCGTGATTAACGTCGCTCTCCACTACCCTGCGAGCAAAGCCAGGGAAAGCGAGGACATTAACGACGCGCTGAACTATCGCACCGTGACCAAAGACATTATCCAGCTGGTTGAGAATAACCGCTTCTCCCTGCTGGAAAAATTAACTCAGGATGTGCTGAACATCGCATGCGCCCACCCGTGGGTGACATATGCTGAAGTAGAGATCGATAAACTTCACGCGCTTCGCTATGCCGACTCGGTATCCATGACCCTGAGCTGGCGGCGATAAGCGCGTCCAGGTGGGAGGAAAGTATGGAGATCCTGATTACCGGCGGCAGCGGGCTGATTGGCCGCCACCTGACAGCTCGCCTGCTTGAGCTGGGCCATGCTGTTTCGGTCGTCACACGTGCGCCGGAAAAGGCCCGCAAGCGGCTGGATAATCGGGTTGCGCTGCTCAAAGGGCTCGACGGCGTACAGAATCTCGACGCCTTCGACGCGGTTATTAACCTGGCCGGGGAGCCAATCGCCGATAAACGCTGGAGCGAGGAGCAAAAGCAGCGCCTGTGCCAGAGCCGCTGGCAAATCACCGAGCGGCTTGTCGAGTTGTTTAAAGCCAGCCAGCAGCCGCCCAAAGTCTTCATTTCCGGTTCAGCCACCGGCTATTACGGCGACCTTGGCGAAGTGGTCGTCACCGAAGACGAACCTCCCCACAACGAATTCACCCACAAGCTTTGCGCCCGTTGGGAGCAAATTGCCTGCGGCGCGCAAAGTGAAGCTACGCGAGTTTGCCTGTTACGCACCGGCGTTGTATTGGCCCCCAAAGGCGGGATTCTGGCCAAAATGCTGCCGCTGTTCCGGCTGGGACTAGGCGGCCCCATTGGCAATGGCCGCCAGTATCTGGCGTGGATCCATATCGACGATATGGTGAACGGCATTCTCTGGCTGCTGGATAACGACCTGCGCGGGCCGTTTAATATGGTTTCCCCTTACCCGGTACGCAATGAACAGTTTTCCCATGCTCTTGGCCATGCCCTCAAGCGCCCGGCCATACTTCGCGCCCCGGCCACGGCGATTCGCCTGCTGATGGGGGAATCTTCGGTGTTAGTGCTCGGTGGGCAGCGGGCACTGCCTAAACGCCTGGAGGAATCCGGCTTTGGCTTCCGTTGGTTTGACTTAGACGAAGCGCTGGCGGACGTGATTCGTTAACAGCAAAAAGCCGGGTTATTCGCCCGGCTTTTTCATTTTACTGCTCTACAGGGCTCATTTTCCCCGCGTCAGCTTTATCCTTCACCCGTTTCGGCTGCGGAACTTTGATGATAAACGTCAGCACGCCCGCGAACAGATACAGCCCGGTGTACGCCCAAACTACACCCACTATGTCGAAAAACGGCAGAATCAGTGATGCAATAGCCGGTGCCACAAAGTTGCTCATCCCCGCGGACAGGTTATAGATGGAAATGGCTGCCCCGCGATGATGGGGTTCCAGCGTTGGAAACACCGCTGTCATTGGCACAAACGCCGCGACAAAGGTGCCAAGCATGACCGCCGGGATCAGCGCCACCCAGAAGTTATGTCCCACCCACACGGGCAGGTAATAAAACGTCAGGCTGGAAATCGCCATACCTAAACAGCCAAACCAGCGAACCTGGCGGATCCAGCCGATGTACTCGCCCATGATTCCCCAAAAGATATTGGTGAAAATGGTGACAAAGAAGAACACCGCCCAGATTTGCAGCCATTCTGAAATCGTAAAACCGAGACGGTCCACAAACAACAACGGCATCACTATCGCAAAGCCAAACAGCGACAGCGTGTTAATAATGCGGATAAGACAGGCGTAAAACACGTCACGGTTGCTGAACAGAATGGTCACCGCCCGCGACATCTCCGTCATTTTCTCTTTCAGCGGCAGATTAACCCGCGAGCGATCAACCGGCACATTACGCAGGCTGAAGAAGGCGATAAGCCCCCCGCCCGTGACCCAGACTATGGCCATCCATAGCGTCCCCGTTTCGCCAAATGCCGGGATAGTCAGGCTGGGCAGATAGCTCCCTACCACGCCAATGCCGATGGAGTACATCGCCCAGAACCAGCCAGTCGCTGCCGCCAGCCTCTCACGCGGTACCACCTGCACCAGCATCAGCATGAAGGAGTAGATAAATAGCGGATAAGCCAGGCCGCGAATGCCGTAAAATAGCAGCATCAGCGGGTAGTTGCGCATCCCAAGACCAAGCGTCATAAACAATGCATGCATCACGACCCAGGTCACAAAACCAATCAGCATTGCTTTTTGCGGGGTAATAAGCTCAGCGACTACGCCGGAAGCCCAGGCCGCCAGACCTGCTGCAAGGCCATACAGAGTAAACACCATCGCCGATTCCGCAGGCGTAAAGCCCATATCGGTAATGTGTTTAGACAAAAATGCCATCTCGAAACCATCGCCACTCATAAAAATAGCGATAGCGACAAATCCCCACAGCAGATGTTTAGGTAAACCAAACCAGTAGTGTTTAGATTGCATCACACTCTTCCTCGTTCACGGGTACAGGGGTTTCCGGCGGCAGAATAGCCGCCGGAAGGGCCGTCAGGGCAGCAGCTTACGAGCGGCTTTTTGTTGTTGGTAAAGCAGATGGAACACGGACAACCGCTGATGCAGCACACTTTGCAGGCTTTTACGCGGCATGAAGCGTTGTTGAACAGGAGGCTTGCGGCAAACAACTTCTTCTACGCCGCCGTCTGCCAACCAGCCAAGGCGAGCGGCACCAAGCGCCCCGGAGGAACTCGCCGGATGGGTCACAATCGGCACATCCAGCACGTCGGCAATCAGCTGCGCCCAGATAGCGCTGCGTGCCCCTCCGCCTGTCAGGCTACATTGAGTAATCTGGCTACGGGACGTCTCCAGCACCGCCATACCGTCCGCCAGGCCGAAGGTCACGCCCTCAATCACCGAATATCCGAGTAAGGCACGGCTGGTTTCATGGTTGAGCGCGAAGAAACTCCCCATGGCGTGAGCATCGTTATGCGGCGTGCGCTCCCCTGACAGATAAGGCAGGAAAACAGGTGCGTGTTTTTTCTGCTCGTCGCTCAGGCCTGCCATTTCCTCCATAAGCTGGCTTTCGGTGACCGACAGCAGATTACACACCCAACGCAGGCAACTGGCGGCGCTGAGCATTACGCTCATCTGGTGCCAGCGCTGAGGTAAAGCGTGGCAAAAGGCATGCACGCCGGATTCAGGGCGAGTTTGCAGCTCGTCGTTTACCACGAAGATAACGCCGGACGTACCGAGCGAAATAAATGCATCGCCGCTATTCACCGCGCCAACGCCAACTGCCGAGGTAGCATTATCGCCACCACCACCGGCGATTTTGACGCCGGAGCTAAGCCCCCACTCGGTTGCCAGAGCGGAACGTAAAACGGCGCTGACTTCGCTGCCCTCTACCAGGCGCGGCATCTGGCTGCGAGTCAGCCCGGTCGCCGCCAGCAGTTTGTCTGACCAGTCGCGCTTTGCCACGTCCAGCCACAGCGTTCCGGCGGCGTCCGACGGGTCGGAAACGAACTCACCGCTCAACCGCCAGCGCAGGTAGTCTTTCGGCAGCAGCACCTTATCCACGCGGGAAAAGATTTCCGGCTCGTGCTCCGCCACCCAGCGTAGTTTCGGGGCGGTAAAGCCGGGCATCACCAGGTTGCCGCTGATGGTCAGAAACTCAGGGTCTTCTGCAGTGAGCCGAGCACATTGTTCGGCGCTGCGCGTGTCGTTCCACAGAATGCAGGGGCGCAGCACTTTTCCCTGGTCGTCCAGCAGCACTGCGCCGTGCATCTGCCCCGACAAGCCAATAGCGCGAATTTGTGCCCAGGCTTCAGGCATTTGCTGGCGCAGCGTAGAGACGACCTGCTGCGTCGCCTGCCACCAGGCCTCAGGATCCTGCTCAGCCCAGTGCGAATACGGACGCTGAACGGTTAATGCCGCATGAGCAGAGCCTAAAATTTCGCCCTGTCCGTCAATCAGCAAAGCCTTCAGTTCCGAGGTGCCGATATCGATGCCAAGATACATAGCGCCTCCTTAAGCAGCAGCCAGAGGCGATTGCGGAGACTTGATCCACGCTTCAAGGCGAGTGACCGTACGAGCCATCAGCTCATGGAAAGCGGAGGAATGTGCGAGTTCGGCAAACAAAGTTTCGTCGCTGACAAAGGCCTTGAGCGGCTCTGGCGCGGCGAACAAAGCCCGAATCGCATCGTCTTGCATGACGCCATCCTGGTACTCATAAGGCAGTTGGCCTTGCGCCCAGCGCTGCAGGAACAGGAAGAACAGTGCGGGCAGAACCGCCGTTGCCGCAGGCTCCTCACCTCGCTGATAGCACTCAATCAGCGTCGGGGTAATAAAGCCAGGGATCTTGGACAGGCCGTCGGCCGCCACGCGCTGGTTGGTATCTTTGATATACGGATTGCTAAAGCGGGCCAGGACCACATCACGATACGCAGCCAGGTCCAACGGGCTCGGTGACAGCGAAGGGATGACATCCTCCGTGACGTAATCCCACGCCATCTGCCTGATCGGCTGCTGCACGGTGCTTTCATCGATGTAACTCAAACCGGTCAGCGTCCCGGCCCAGGCAATACAGCTGTGGCTGGCGTTCAGAATGCGGATTTTTGCCTCTTCATAGGGCAGCACGGATTTCACCATTTCGACGCCAACGTTCTCAAGCGACGGGCGACCGTTGATAAAGTTGTCCTCAATAACCCACTGAATAAACGATTCCCCCATCACCGGCACCTTGTCGTCGAACCCGGTAGCCGCTTTCACCCGTGGGGCAATATCCGCAGTAGGGCGAGGAGTAATACGGTCAACCATGGTATTAGGCGACACGGTGTGGGTGGTCACCCAGTCAAACAGAGCGTGGTCGCCCTTCGCCTTCAGGAACGACAGAAAGCCGTGGCGGAAGCGTTCGCCGTTGTGGCGCAGGTTATCGCAGTTGAGCAGCGTTACCGGTTCACCGCCGTTGCTCATACGCCGATGCAGAATGCGGCTGAGCGCGCCGTAAAGCGTAGTCATTCCTCCGGCAAGATCGGCTTTGACATCAGGCTGATGAACGTCCAGCTCGTGCTGCGGCGTCAGGTAATACCCGGCTTCGGTGACGGTAAAGGCAATCACGCGGGTCGAAGCTTTGGCGCCCTCTTCAACCAGAGCACCGATCTCTTTATCCCACGGCAGCACTTTGCCGATAGAGGCGATCTTTTCGTAGGCACGCTCGCCTTCCGGCGTGACGGTTTCCAGCACATATTCACCGCGCTGTGCCGCCAGTTGATTCAGCAGCTCACCGGCATCATTACGGATATTGCCCAGCGAAATACTCCAGCCGTCATCGCCCTGCTTGCGCAGCTGATTGAGATACCACGCCTGATGGGCACGGTGGAAAGAGCCTGCGCCAATATGCATCCATACCGATTTCGTCGTCATGATTCACCTCAGTTTTAAGCATTTGTCATTTTTAAGGGCATTTGCCCGTTTGTTATAGTCTAGTTGCGGCAGGCGCCGTCTTTCTGAGATCAAACTCACACAGACAACATTTGCCCATAAAAATGACTTTTGCCCAATTACCAACAAAGCACGCACGGAGTAGAATGCACATCAAAGAGTCATAAGGTGTCGCCATGAGCAGAGAAGAGAAAAAACAAGAACAAGCCGCGCGCGTTGCCTGGATGTATTACGTAGCGGGTATGACACAACAGGATATCGCCCGTGAACTGGGGATTTCCCGTCAGGTCGCCCAGCGGCTGGTTTCTTCCGCGCGCGAGCAGGGTATGGTGACGGTCAAAATTGCCCATCCGGTTGCCCGCTGTCTGAAGCTGGCACAGCAGGTTCGGGAACGTTTCGGCCTGGAAATCTGCCGCGTAGTGCCCTCGGAAGGGCTGGATGACGAAGCCATCCAGCAGATGCTGGCGGTGGAAGGTGCCGAAGTCATGTCGCAGTTTATCGCCGACGAGCAGCCGCAGGTTTTCGGCATTGGCTCCGGCAAAACGCTGCGCTCAATCATCGACGTCCTGCCGTGGGTCGAACGTCCGCAGCACCACTGCGTATCCATGATTGGGGCGATTGCGCGGGATGACTCAGGTACCCGCTATGACATGCCGCTAAAAATGGCGGAAAAAATGCAGGGAAAATACTTTTTTATCCCGGCCCCGCTGTATGCCGATAATGAAGAAGATCGCGACATGTGGTGTCGCCACAAGATTTACCAGCGCGTGACCGACCGGGCGCTGGCGGCCAATGTTGCGTTCCTCGGTGTTGGCGAGGTGGACATTGGCTGCCCGCTGAATGCCGAAGGATTCATTACCGACGAACAGGTCAGCATGCTGCACGCCCAGGGGGTTGCGGGTGAAATGTTGGGACATTTCTTCGACCATAGCGGCCAGCGCGTCTACAGCGAGCTGGATGCTCTGCTGACCAGCGTGCCGCTGCAAAGTGATAACCCGCGTAAGATCATCGCTTTTTCAGGTGGAATGCGAAAGTTTGCCGCCATCAAAGCAGCATTGACAGGCCGCTGGATGTCAGGCCTGGTGACGGATGAGAGTACAGCAGTGAGATTGTTGGGCGAGGAGTGAGGCGTTATTTACCCTCACCCCGGCCCTCTCCCGGAGGGAGAGGGGGAAACTGCTGAGGTGGAATCATGTTTATTCCCTCTCGCTTCAGGAGAGGGTTAGGGTGATGGATTACTTCAGCGAACCAGATAAGAACTGCTGCAGGCGGGCGCTTTTTGGGCTGCCAAACAGCTCTGCCGGGGGGCCTTCTTCCTCAATGCGCCCCTGATGCAGGAAGATGACGTGGCTGGAAACATGGCGGGCAAAATCCATCTCGTGGGTAACCACGACCATGGTTTTCCCCTCTTCTGCCAGCTTCTGCATAATGCGCAGGACTTCGCCCACCAGCTCCGGGTCGAGCGCCGAGGTGGGCTCATCAAACAGCAGCACTTCGGGCTCCATCGCCAGCGCGCGGGCGATGGAAACACGCTGCTGCTGGCCACCGGACAGATGCACCGGGTATTTAACGTACTGACGTTCGTCGATGCCGACTTTAGCCAGGTACTTAATCGCCCGCTCTTTTGATTCCTGCTTGCTCAGCCCGAGTACCTGAATAGGTGCTTCCATCACGTTTTCCAGTACCGTCATGTGGCTCCAAAGGTTGAAGTGCTGGAACACCATCGTCAGACGAGTACGCAGCAGACGCAGCTGGTTTTTGTCGGCCACTTTGAGCTGGCCGTCTTTGTCCCGCACCAGATTGATGTTCTGGTTGCTGACCACAATCGTGCCTTCGCTGGGTTTTTCAAGGAAGTTAATGCAGCGCAAAAAGGTACTTTTGCCCGAGCCAGACGAACCGATAATACTGATCACGTCCCCGGCGTTAGCCTTCAGAGACACCCCTTTGAGCACTTCATGTTCGCCGTAGCGTTTGTGCAGATCCGTTACGTTTAATTTAATTTCAGCCATCAGAAGTCACTCAGTGCGAAGCGGGTTTAACGTGCTGCAGCCAGCGCTTTTCCGCTTTGCGGAACAGGCTTATCAGCACATAAGAGATAATCAAATACAGCACGGCCGCGATGCCAAACGCGGTAAACGGCTGGTAGGTTGCGGAGTTGATATCACGGGCAATCTTGAGCAGATCCGGCACCGTGGCGGTAAACGCCAGCGCCGTAGAGTGCAGCATCAGGATCACTTCGTTGCTGTAGGCCGGCAGCGCGATACGCAGCGCGGAAGGCAGAATAATACAGCGGTACATTTTCACTTTTGAGAAGCCGTAAGCGCGCGCCGCCTCAATATCACCGTGCGGAACCGAGCGAATGGCACCGGCGAAAATCTCCGTGGTGTAGGCGCAAGTGTTCAGCGTTAACGCCAGCACGGTACAGTTCAGGCCGCTGCGGAAGAACGCGTTCAGCAATTCCGTCCCTTTGACAATCTCCAGCGTATACATGCCGGAATAGAACACCAGCAGCTGTACGTAAAGCGGCGTGCCGCGGAATACGTAGGTAAAGAGCCAGATGGGGAACGAAATAAACTTGTTGCTGGACACCCGCCCGATGGCGAGGAACAGCGCCAGAATCCCGCCCATCACCACGGACGTAATCAGCAGCCAGAGCGTAATGGCGACGCCCGTAAAGCGGTAACCGTCGGTCCACAGCAGCGACTGCCAGTAATCGTGAATAATATCGATCATAGCTCGGCCCTCTTCACGCCAACAGAATAGCGGCGTTCAAGCCAGAGCAGCACTCCGTTTGAAACCGTGGTAAAGACCAGGTAGATAATCCCGGCGACAATCGCAAAGTAGAACGGCTGCCAGGTGCTTTTCCCGGCGAGCTGCGTAGCTTTCACCACGTCTTCCAGGCCAAGCAGAGACACCAGCGCGGTGGCTTTCAGGATAACCTGCCAGTTGTTACCGATGCCCGGCAGTGCATAGCGCATCATCGCCGGGAACAGAATACGGCGGAAAGTTTGTGAGCCGGTAAAGCCAAAGGCGGTGGCCGCCTCAATATGGCCTTTCGGCACGGCAAGATAGGCGCCACGGAAGGTTTCAGTGAAATAAGCCCCGTAGATAAAACCGAGCGTGATGATCCCGGCGATCATTGGGTCGATATCAAACTGCGCCATCCCCAACGCGTCGGTAATGCTGTTGAGCAACATCTGCAGCCCATAGAAAATTAACAGCATCAGCACCAGGTCAGGCACGCCGCGAATCAGCGTGGTGTAGCCTTCAAACAGCAAAGCGAGCGGGCGATTTTTGGACAGTTTTGCGCCAGCACCGGCAAGCCCAATCAGCACGGAAAGGACAACCGAGGCGAGCGCCAGCTCAAGCGTAACCAGAGCCCCTTTAAAAATTACTTCGGAAAAGCCATACAACATGGTGCGTATCCTGTCGTCAGTGTTTGCTGCTACTTATTGGGCCCCGTCTGACGCGGGGCCTTTATCACCGGTAAGGCTTATTCACCATACACATTAAAATCAAAGTACGGCTTCGCTAACTTGTCGTAGGTGCCGTCTTTACGCATCTCCGCGAACGCCTTATTCAGCGCCTCACGCAGTTCGTTATCTTCTTTACGCAGGCCCATACCGGTACCCACGCCAAACAGCTTGTCGTCTTTGATGGACGGGCCACCGAACTGGTAGTTTTTGCCCACCGGCTGCTTCAGGAAGCCTTCGCTGGCGGCGACTTCATCCTGGAACGCGGCGTCAATACGCCCGGCAGCCAGGTCGGCGTAAATGGAATCCTGCCCCTGATAGGAGACAATTTCGATGCCTTTTGGCGCCCAGTGCTCGTTGCCGTAGGTTTCCTGAGTCGTCCCCTGCAGCACGCCGACGCGTTTGCCTTTCAGCGACTCAATGGTCGGCTGAATCGGGGAGCCTTTGGCCACCACCAGGCGAGAATCTGCCGCGTACAACTTGTCGGTAAACGCGATTTCCTGCTGGCGCTTCTCGGTGATGGACAACGAAGACATGATGGCGTCGATCTTTTTCGCTTTCAGCGACGGGATCAGCGCATCCAATGGGTTTTCAACGAAGGTACATTGGGTGTTAATGCGCTTGCAGAGTTCTTTCGCCAAATCGATGTCAAAACCGATCAGCTGGCCCTGAGCATTTTTGGATTCAAATGGCGCATAGGTTGGGTCCGTGCCAATCCGCAGATTTTTCGGAATGGCAGCGAATGCTGTGGTCACGCTGGAAAACGCCAGCACCAGAGAAAGAGACAAAACCAGCTTTTTCATAATTATCCTCAATAGACTGTCCGTTACTTAAGGCTCACACCCACTACAAACAGGGAAAACTTACGCAACACGTTGCGAATAAAACGTTTTCGCACCATAAAGGTGCAGCCGGAACGAGGCCGCACCACTGCATAGTTATCCTGCCCGGTTAAGAATATATTCAAAACCGGGCTACAGACTAAGGGATAAACTTATTCGCCGTAAACATTAAAGTCGAAGTACTTTTTCGCCAGTTTGTCGTAAGTCCCGTCTTTACGCATTTCGGCCAGCGCTTTGTCGAATGCGGCCTTCAGCTCAGTGTCATCTTTACGCAGGCCGATACCGGTCCCGTCGCCAAAGTACTTCTTGTCCTTCACGGACGGACCGGCAAAGGCATAATCTTTCCCGGCAGGCTGTTTCAGGAAGCCTTCGCTCCCGGCGACTTCGTCCTGGAATGCGGCATCCAGGCGCCCCGCAGCGAGGTCAGAGTAAATCAAATCCTGGTTGGCGTAGGCCACGACATCAACACCTTTCGGCCGCCATTCGGCGTTGCCGTAGGTCTCCTGAATGGAGCCCTGCAGCACCCCAACATGCTTGCCTTTCAGTGATTCAAGCGTCGGTTGAATCGGAGAGCCTTTGGCCGCGATCAGGCGTGAATCCGCTGCGTACAGCTTGTTGGAGAAAAGGATCTCCTGCTGGCGTTTTTCGGTGATCGACAGAGAAGAGATGATGGCATCAATTTTCTTCGCTTTCAGCGACGGGATCAGGGAGTCAAAGTCGCTGCCAACCCACGTACATTTGGTCTGAATGCGCTTGCAAAGTTCGTTACCCAGATCGATATCAAACCCAACAAAATCCCCTTTCGCGTCTTTCGAAGAAAATGGCGCGTAGGTCGCGTCGGTACCAATGCGGACGTTTTGCGGAATCGCTGCAAACACGCTGGCTGAGCTGGACAGGCCGAGCAGTAAAGACAGTGCAAGAACCGACTTCTTCATACGATACCCTCAAGTTTGGCTTTCTTATTTGTGATGTCTTGTTGTGTGATAATGCCTTTGCATACGGAGAGTTGCAGTTCTCATGCCACTTTTCCCTGCGTGGAAAAAAGCCGCTGATTTATGTTAATAAAACGTTGCAACTTCGCGCTAGTTTGAAAGATAGCAGGTCTGGAAGGCGGGACTAGAGGGGAACGCGGTTTTCGTGGATTAAATCTTCTAAAAGCGATCGGCGTTACAGAATTGCCCCATTATGAGGCAATCATTTTGTGATGCACCGCAGCAGTGCATCACTTGTGCTCACCCCAGCGGACAAACAGGTCTTCGGGCAGCTCGAGATCAAACTGATCCAGCACCCGGTTAACCGTCTGGTCGACAATATCCTGCAGCGTTTGCGGACGATGATAAAACGCCGGCACCGGCGGCATGATCACCGCGCCCAGTTCAGACGCCTGGGTCATCAGACGCAGGTGCCCGAGGTGCAGCGGCGTTTCACGAATGCAAAGCACCAGCGGACGACGCTCTTTAAGCACCACGTCCGCCGCACGGGTCAGCAGCCCGTCCGTATAGCTGTGTACGATGCCGGACAGCGTTTTAATCGAGCACGGCAGCACCGCCATCCCCATCGTCTTAAACGAGCCAGAGGAAATGCTGGCGGCAATATCACGAGAATCATGCACGACATCTGCCAGCGCCTGAACATCGCGCAGCGAGTAATCGGTCTCCAGCGCCAGCGTCTGACGCGCCGCGTTGCTCATCACCAGGTGGCTTTCTACCTCCGGCAACTGCTGCAGGATTTGCAGTAAACGCACCCCGTAAATGGCGCCGCTTGCGCCGGAAATACCGACAATCAGTCGTTTCATTCATCACCTTTTCTCACCCTTTCAGGATGACCATTTCGACTCAACTCGCAACCCGGCCGCCTGCCAGCCAGGAAAACCATCATCCACGCGCTGCACCATAAAGTCTTTCTGGCGCAGAAACGCCACTGCCTGTCTGGAAAGTACGCAGAAACGCCCGCCGCAGTAGGCCAGAATATCCCTGTCGCGAGGTAAATCAGACAGGTGCTGCTCCAGCTTCTCCAGCGGAATATTCAGCGCACCGGGGATATGGCCGGCGGAATAATCTTCCGCGGAGCGAACATCCAGCAACAACGCGCCCTGCTCCAGCCTGGCCAGCAGCGCTTCAATGGAAACCCCCTCCAGCCGCTGCGGGTTGTAGAGACTCTCCGTCGCAACGCGCTGCATTTCGCTGTGCTGCCAGGTATTAAAATTGTGCAGAGCAGAAAGCACGTTTGCCACCGGCCCTTCGCCTTCGCGGTAAAAAACCTGCTTCCCGACGCGCCGCGACTGTACGAACCCGGCCCGCCTGAGCTGCTGTAAATGCTGGGAGGTATTGGTCACGGAAAGGCCGGTTGTCTCTGCCAGTTGCTCAACTGAACTTTCGCGCTGAAAAACGGCCTCCAGCAAGGCAAGACGATGGGGATGCGCCATCGCGCGAGCAAGACCTGCCAGTATTTCTAGTTGGCCCTGCGGGCTCCCCATCACTTTTTTCATCCACGCTGCCCGTTATCCGCCAAACGCCGCCGATGTTAGCATTGCCGCCCCTAAAGTGACAGATATCACCTGGCCTGCCGACTCAGACGTATTGCTAAAAGCGTCGCACCGGCCGGCGCCAAAGCGAAGACCCCAAACAACGCCATACTGGCCGCGCTGGCTCCTTCACCCCCTCCAGGTGAAGTGATGCCGGCCCCGTTAGTAATAACCCCGGCCAGGGCGGCGGCGAGCGCCGTCGCGTAAAGCTGCACGGTGGTAATGGAGGCGGACGCCAGCGTTTCTTCCCCGGGCGGTGCCGCCTGAAATACCTTCGTTAAAAGATGAGGCCAGGCAAGACCAATCCCGAACCCAACGCCCGCCAGCGCCGTACCGCAGGCAACCACGCCCGCCGGGCCGTTAAAAGGTGTCGGCATAATAATGGACAGCGTGACCAACGACACAAGCACCACCAGCGGCCCGACGCAGATTATCCGCTGCGACATTTTTGAACTGACTGAAGCGCTACAAAGCGCCGCCAGCGTCCAGCCACCGGCCATCATTGCCGTCAAATAACCGGCAGACAACGGGCCGAATAGATGGATGAGCTGCAGAAAGTATGGCACGTAAATTTCCGTCGTCAGGCCAATGACCAGCAGCGCCATCATCGCATAAAGCAGGCCAATACCGCGCGTCGGGGAATAAGCGCCGCGAGGCAGCAATTTTGCCGCGTCCGGCCTGCTGTCCAGGCGAGCGATGAGCCACCCCAGCCCCAGACCAACAGCTATTCCGGAGATATTCAGGGCCAAAGAGCCGCCTAGCCCGGCGAGGGAAATGGCTAGCACAGACAGGACCAACAGCGAGATGGTAAGTACAGGCAATCGTGCCTCACCGGCTTCAGGCTTAGACATGCTCCTAAATTGCACCATCACAATCAGGGCAAGCACGGCGGCTATCGGCAGCAACGCCCAAAACGCAAGGCGCCATTCGCCGATCTCCGCGAAAACACCGCCGATCGCCGGGCCGCATAAGGTTGCGATACCCCACATGCCGGAAACCAGCGCCATAGCCCGGGACCATAGCGGAGCCTCAAAGGCGACGCGGATCAGCGCGTAGCTCAGCGCAAACAGCACACCACCTCCGAGTCCCTGCACCACTCTCCCCAGGAGCATGACCGGCATGGAGGGTGCCAGCGCGCAGATTACCGCCCCGCAGGAAAACAGCAGCAGGGCCGACAGGTAGGCCATCGCCGCGCCCTGCCGCGCAATCAGCTTCGCAGAGACGGCGGAGCCTACAATCGACGCGGCGACAAAGAGCGTGGTGTTCCACGCATACCAGGCCAGGCCGCCAATCTCCTGAATGACGGTCGGCAAAATCGTGGTGACGATATAAATATTAATGGCATGCAGCGCCACACCGCCGGCGAGGGCCAGGGATCGCAGCCCGTTATGGCCGCTAAGCAGCGTGGCCCAGGAGGCATTTTGACTCGTAATGTCTGACATTCACTCTTCCATCTATCATTCCATAAAGTAATGGAATGATAGAATGAAAAACCAACCACAATTTGTCTCTCTGTGCATCGGGCATAAAAAAGCCCACGGGGTAAACCGTGGGCCTGTAAACGAGGGCGGCTTAGCTTAGCCTTCGTTGTGCATCTCTAAGTTTTCCACTTCGTTTTGACGCGCCAGCGCTTTGGAGTCGTCGTTACGCAGGGATTCGAGATACTGCAGGTATTTGTGGTCAACGTCTTTCGTCACGTAGATGCCGTTAAAGACGGAGCATTCGAACTGGGTGATGTCCGGGTTTTCCACGCGTACCGCTTCGATCAGATCGTCCAGATCCTGGAAAATCAGGCCGTCAGCGCCGATGATCTGGCGAATTTCATCCACTTCACGACCGTGAGCAATCAGCTCATTGGCGCTTGGCATGTCGATGCCATACACGTTAGGGAAGCGAATTTCCGGCGCAGCGGATGCCAGGTAAACCTTTTTGGCACCGGCCTCACGCGCCATCTCGATAATCTGCTCAGAGGTGGTGCCGCGCACGATGGAGTCATCCACCAGCAGCACGTTCTTATCGCGGAATTCAGCACGGTTGGCGTTCAGCTTGCGGCGCACGGATTTACGGCGCAGCTGCTGGCCCGGCATGATAAACGTGCGGCCCACATAGCGGTTTTTCACAAACCCCTGGCGGTACGGTTTCTCAAGAATGCGGGCGATTTCCAGTGCGATGTCGCAGGAAGTTTCCGGAATCGGAATGACCACGTCGATATCCAGGTCTTCCCATTCGCGGGCAATTTTCTCGCCAAGTTTTTTACCCATCTCTACGCGCGCGCTGTAGACGGAGATCTTGTCGATAAAGGAGTCCGGGCGAGCAAAATAGACGTACTCGAACAGGCAAGGATTGCTGACCGGGTTGTCGGCGCACTGGCGGGTGAACAGCTGGCCTTTCTCAGTAATGTAGACCGCTTCGCCCGGCGCGATATCACGCAGGAACTCAAAGCCCAGGGTGTCCAGCGCCACGCTCTCGGAGGCGACCATGTATTCGGTGCGGCCATCGCCCAGGTCACGCTTGCCGATCACCAGCGGACGGATGCCGTTCGGGTCGCGGAAGGCAACCATGCCGTGGCCGATAATCATCGCTACGCAGGCGTAAGCGCCGCGAATCTGGCGGTTAGTGGCAGCGATAGCGGCAAAAATGTTGTCTGCTTCCAGCGGATAATGACGGAAGTTATCCAGCTCGCTGGCAAAGATATTGAGCAGGATTTCAGAATCAGAGGTGGTGTTAATGTGGCGGCGCTTTTCTTCAAACAGTTTTTTACGCAGCTCGTGGGCATTGGTCAGATTACCGTTATGCGCCAGCGTAATCCCGTAAGGCGAGTTGACGTAGAAAGGCTGAGCTTCAGAAGCGCTGGAACTGCCTGCGGTGGGGTAACGCACGTGGCCGATACCCATATTCCCCTGCAGACGCTGCATGTGACGGGCTTCAAACACATCGCTCACCAGGCCATTCGCTTTACGCAGACGGAAGCAATTTAACGCGTCGATGGTGACGATGCCGGCGGCATCCTGGCCACGGTGCTGAAGCACCGTTAACGCATCATAAATCGACTGGTTTACCGGCATGAAACCGGCGATACCGACAATACCGCACATGTTGTCTTTTCCTCATTAAGCCACACCCCCCGCTACGATTAGCGGGGCAAGAAACTTGACGAGCTTTGCAGATAGTCAAAGAACCATCTGATGATGAAACTGAATTGCGGGATAAGCTGCGACTTTTGCCAGTCATCGCTTTTCGAAAAACCGGTAAAGGTATCAAGGAAGAACAGAATGGCGGAGACGATCAGTACGCCACGCAAGGCGCCAAAGCAGATCCCCAACACCCTGTCTGTACCCGACAGGCCGGTTTTTTGCACCAGCGCGCTAATCACATAATTGACTATTGCACCGACAATCAGCGTCGCGATAAACAGCACCGCGATAGCTATCCCATTACGTACCAGTTCGTCTTCAAAGCCAGTGAACCAGACTGACAGATAAGTGTAGTAATGACTGGCGACAAAGAAAGCACATCCCCAGGTCACAAGCGATAACGCTTCCTTCACAAACCCACGTATTACGCTTACCAGACAAGAAAAACCGATAACCGCAATGATGGCGTAATCTATCCAGATCATGAAAAAATCTCGTGACAAATTGCCCTGACGTCCAGTTCGGGGCGAATTCTAACAGAAAAAGAAAACGTTTGCGTAGGGATTTCCTTCCCCCGCGTAAATAAATAATGGCGTTGAAAAAAGCATCAACGCCATTAAAAAAGTGCCTGTTTTGCCTTCACTCCAGTGGAGAGAAACGACAGCACGTCGTCGTTTTCCCCTCACCCGAACCCTCTCCCAAAAGGGGTGAGAGAATAGCTCAGTGCAATCTCTTTCCCCCTCTCCCTTCCAGGGAGAGGGCCGGGGTGAGGGTCACTGGCGACTACCTTGGCGAATAATTCATCACCACGCCGTTCAGGCCAGAAAGCGAATTCAGCTCGCCCAGCGAAGACTTCAGCTTATCCTTCGAGGCATCCGGCCCGACCAGAATACGGGTAATTTTCCCCTGCACAGGCGTGGTCGGCGAGGTGTAAACCTTGAACCCGGCCCCGCGCAGTTTACCAACAATTTCATTCACTTTGTCCGCATTTTTCAATGCGCCAAGCTGCACCACATAGGCTTGCCCGGTCGGCGCTTTGTCGGCAGTTTTTTCCGCCTTCGACGGCTGTTCGGAGGCCATGGCAAGCTGCTGCCCGGTGTTATCATCGGCGGCAGGTTTAGGCTGCGGCTTTTCAACCGGCTTAGGCTTTGGTTTTTCCTGCACGGGCTGCGGCTTAGGCTGTTCGCGCGCGACAGGCACTTCGTCAACGCCCGCAGATCCTTCATTCGGGATAGCCCCGCTGTTCAGCCCCGGCGGTACGGAAGCGCCCGCCCTTACCTCTTCCGCCGCGCCTTCCGGCGGCTGCGCTGGCAGAGCCTGAGTAGACGCCGGCAGCATATCTGGCTCGTCGCTGTCTCCAGGTTTTGGCACCAAAGGAATGGCCGCGAACTCGTCCTGATAATGCTTTTTCTGCCCGTCCAGCAGACCCGGCAGCACAATAACGCCCAGTGCGACCAGAATAATGGTTCCGACTAATCGGTTTTGAAACTTACTCGCCACCTGCTCTCCCCGCGTCCAGTACTTCCATTACATGGGCCACTGTGTGGAACGAACCACACACCAGCACGGTATCTTCGGCCGTCGCTTCCGCCATGGCTGCATGCCATGCGTCCGCCACGGTTGCAAATGTTCTGCCGTGACCAAGATGAGCCATAAGCTGCTCTGCGCTTGCGCCTCGTGGCCCTTCCAGCGGAGCACAATACCAGCTATCGACCTGAGGCGACAAACAGGCAAGCGTTCCGGCAATGTCTTTATCGTGTAACATACCAATCACCGCCAGCACGCGTCCCTGCTTAGGTAACGCCGCCAGGCGACCCGCAAGATAAGCCGCCGCGTGAGGATTATGGGCAACATCAAGAATCACGCGAGGTGCCTGAGACACAATCTGGAAGCGCCCCGGCAGCGTGGCATGTTCGATGCCATAGCGTATCGCGTTTTCACTCACGTTCAGTTTACTGGCACGTAAAGCGGCCAGCGCCGTCGCGGCATTAGGCTGTGGAACCAGGGGCAGTGGCAAATCTTTAAGCTCGCCATGTCCGTCCCGGAACGTCCAGCCTGTGCCGTTAACCTCATAATCCCAGTCAACGCCGCGGCGCAGCAATTGCGCGCCCTTCTCCTGCGCTACATCGGCAATCGTCTGCGGCATATCTGGCTCGCCCACGACCGCAGGGTTATCTCTGCGGAAGACGCCGGCTTTTTCACGGCCAATGCTCTCACGATCCGGGCCAAGCCAGTCGGTGTGATCGAGCGCGATGCTGGTCACCACGGCCACATCGGAATCCACAATATTAGTGGCATCCAGACGCCCGCCAAGGCCAACCTCAAGAATCACCACATCTACCGCCTGCTGCTTAAACAATAGCAAGGCCGAGAGTGTTCCGTATTCAAAATAGGTTAAGGAAATATCTCCGCGAGCGGCCTCTATTTCGGCAAACGAGGCGGTATGCAGGGCTTCAGGTAACTCTTCGCCCTGAATGCGTACGCGCTCGGTGTAACGCACCAGATGCGGAGAGCTATAAACCCCTACGCGATAGCCGTCGGCCATCAGCGCGGTTTCAAGCGTACGGCAGGTTGTGCCTTTCCCGTTCGTCCCCGCCACAGTGAAAACAGTCGGCGCAGGTTTCAGTACATCGAGCTTGCGCGCAACGTTGCTGATGCGCTCAAGGCCCATGTCGATAGTGGTGGAGTGAAGGTTTTCAAGATAGCAAAGCCACGTGGCCAGGGGCGACGTGGCTTGAGGAATAAGATCTTTGTCCATGATGCCCACTTAACATGCACATAAAGAAAAGGGCAGAACCTGCTGGCCTGCCCTTAGTTGCGAATCAGGCCTCTTGACCCTGTTCCGGTGCTGGCGGAACCACGATTGGCTCACGCGGGGCTTCCGGGTTTGGCGCCGGTAGATTCATAAACTTCGCCAGGATGCTCGCCAGTTTCAGGCGCATTTCCGGACGACGAACGATCATGTCGATAGCGCCTTTTTCGATCAGGAACTCACTGCGCTGGAAGCCCGGCGGCAGTTTTTCACGAACGGTCTGCTCGATAACGCGTGGACCGGCAAAGCCAATCAGCGCCTTCGGCTCGGCGATGTTCAGATCGCCCAGCATCGCGAAGCTTGCGGAAACGCCACCCATGGTTGGGTCAGTCAGCACGGAGATGTACGGCAGACCGCGTTCCTGCATTTTTGCCAGCGCAGCGCTGGTTTTCGCCATCTGCATCAGCGACATTAGCGCTTCCTGCATACGCGCCCCGCCGGAGGCGGAGAAGCAGACCATCGGGCAGTTGTCTTCCAGCGCCTGCTCAACGGCACGAACAAAACGCGCGCCGACTACGGAACCCATAGAGCCGCCCATAAAGGAGAACTCGAAGGCCGCGGCCACAACAGGCATACCGTGCAGGGTGCCTTTCATGACAACCAACGCGTCTTTCTCGCCGGTCTCTTTCTGTGCGCTAACCAGACGATCTTTGTACTTCTTGGAGTCACGGAACTTCAGCAAATCTTTTGGCTCAAGCTCGCTCCCCAATTCCACCATTGTGCCTTCATCTAACAGGCTATGCAGGCGATCGCGGGCCGACATACGCATGTGGTGATCGCACTTAGGGCAGACGCCAAGGTTGCGTTCCAGCTCGGCGCGGTACAGGACCTGGCCGCAGCTGTCGCACTTGGTCCACACCCCTTCAGGGATGCTCGCCTTGCGGGTGGGAGTGATATTGCTCTTATTGAGAATTCGTTCAATCCAGCTCATTGATGACCTTTCTGCTTGAACCTGGTCGATACCAGCTTTTCTGCGGCAGTTTTCCCTGCCCCAGACCATAAATGGTGCTCATTAAAACACAACGGCCCGCGACTTTGGATAAAAAAGTGGTCGAACCGCTGCCACGTATTATTTTGACTGCCGCGACGCCGCGCGTTTGTGGCGGATAACTTCCACCACGCCAGGCAGTATCGACACCACGATAATTGCCACAATCAGCAGCTTCAGGTTTTCCTGTACTACCGGCAGGTTACCGAACAGGTAGCCCGCGTAGGTGAACAGCAAGACCCACAGCAGTGCGCCGACGACGTTATAAATCGCAAAATGGCGATAGGACATGTGCCCCATCCCGGCGACAAACGGTGCGAAGGTTCGCACAATCGGCACGAAGCGCGCGAGGATAATCGTTTTTCCGCCGTGACGCTCGTAAAAAGCGTGAGTTTTATCGAGATAACTGCGGCGGAAGATTTTTGAATTCGGATTACTGAACAACTTCTCGCCAAACAGCCGCCCGATAGTGTAGTTCACCGCATCGCCAATAATGGCGGCAATCACCATCAAAATAACCATGTAATGGACGTTCAGGTCATTGGTTTCCAGCGACGCCAGCGCACCCGCCACAAACAGCAGTGAATCACCCGGTAAAAACGGCGTGACTACCAGCCCGGTTTCGCAGAACAAAATCAGGAACAGAATAGCGTAAACCCAGACGCCGTATTGTGCCACCAGCTCGGCCAGATGCACGTCGATATGCAAAATGAAGTCGATGATAAAACGGATGAAATCCATCAAAGTATCCTTTCTTAAGCAGCAATCAATCGGCTAAAAAAAGCGGCCCCATCGGCAGACAAGGCAGCGCAAAGTGGTCGGGATAATCCACCGACACCAGGTACAGCCCTTCCGCCTTCGCGGTGGCAGCAGCCTTAGTACGGTCCTTCATTGCCAGCAGTTCGGCCATCCAGGTTTCTGCCTGGTTACCGCAGCCGACTTCCATCAGGCTACCGACGATATTGCGCACCATGTGGTGCACAAAAGCGTTGGCCTTAATGTCCACCACGATGTAAGAACCGTAGCGGTTCACCGTAATGTGCATCATATTGCGCCATGGGGTGCGTGACTGGCACTGCACCGCACGGAACGAGGTAAAGTCATTTTCCCCCAGCAGGCTCTGCGCGGCGCGGTGCATTTTATCCGCATCCAGAGGCAGGTGAAAATGGGTTACGCCCTGCTGCAAAACGGCCGGACGCAGGCGATGATTATAAATCACGTAGCGATAGCGGCGCGCCGTGGCGCTAAACCGGGCGTGGAACTCAGACGGCACATCTTTTACCCAGCGCACGGCGATGTCACCAGGCAAATTCGTATTTACGCCCATCGTCCAGGCCGCATCTTTGCGCACCGCGCTGGTTTCAAAATGCACCACCTGGCCTGTGGCATGAACGCCCGCATCGGTACGCCCCGCGCAAAATACGTTAACCGGCTCATTGGCGACCTGAGACAGCGCTTTTTCCAGCTTTTCCTGCACGCTGCGCACTTCGTTCTGGCGCTGCCAGCCGTAATATTTACTGCCGTCGTACTCAATGCCGAGCGCGATTTTATGAAGCGGAATTTCGCTTAGCACTTCGGACATCAGTACATATACTCCTGCACCAGTTTCTCAGCGGTTTTTATCGCCATCAGCGCGCCGCCAAAGCGAACGTTATCGGCAACTGACCAGAACTGGATTTGCTCCGGCATGCCGTAATCGTTGTGTACGCAGCCAATAGAAAGATGGCCGCTGCCGGACGCATCCGCCACCTGCGTCGGGAATTCACCCTCTTCAGACAGCTCAATATCTTCTGCCTGAGCAAACGCATCGCGGGCTTCTTCTGCCGCCAGCGGGCGCAGAGCTTCAAAATTGACGATTTGGGCATGGCCGTAGAACACCGGCGACTGCACGAGACTGGCGGAGATCATTAAGCCGTCGTCCTGCAGCACTTTACGCACTTCATTCACCAGGCGACGTTCTTCCCGCACGCTGCCTTCGGCGTCCGGCACCAGCGGCAGCATGTTGAACGCCAGCTGGCGGCCAAACAGATCTTCTTCATCAATAGGAATGCCGTTCAGCAGACGGGCGCTTTGCCCGGCCAGCGCGTCTACGGCCACTTTACCGCGCGCAGAAGCAGACAGCAGGCTGGTCACCTGAATACGCGACAGACCGCCCTGCTCAATCAGCGGTTTTAACGCGCTCAGCAGTTGGCTGGTCAGGCTGTCCGCCACGGCAACCAGGTTACGGTTGCGGTAATCACTCAGCACGAATGGGTTCACATCCGGCACGACCAGCGGTACATCCGGCTCAAGCGAGAAAAGACCGCTGGAGTCAATCACCAGACAGCCCGCGTTGGTCGCTTCTTCCACATAGCGAGCGGAGGCTTCAACGCCCGCAACGAAAAACGCCAGTTGAGCCTGCGTCCAGTCAAACTCTGCCGCGTCCTGCACCAGGATGGTTTTGCCTTCATAACGCAGATTTTCACCGGCGCTCTCGCCGCGCGCCAGGGCATACAATTCACCAACCGGGAACTGACGTTCAGCAAGCAGTTCAAGCAAAGCTGAGCCTACGGCACCGGTGGCGCCTAAAATGGCAATATTCCAGCCTTCGGACATGTTGGTTTACTCCAGAAAATAGAACAGATGCTCCCCAGGACATTGCCCAGGGAGCCAGAAGATATTGCTTAGCGAAGCGGGTGATGTGCCGCGCTAAAGCCAAGTTTTTGCAGCATGCCTGCCGCGTCGGCATCATCACACTGCACATACAGCGATGACCACTCGCGGCGCTCAAGGTAGTTCTTACGCAGCTTGTCGAATTCGCCAGGCTGACCGGCTACTTTCCGCAGCGGCGCGTCGTCGCGGCGCACATCATACACCAGATGCACCAGTCTTTTGAGCGTGGGCTGATCGAGCGGGCCTGCCAGCGTAATGCGGCCAAATTCGGGCGCAGGCAGCAGTGAATCCAGCGCCACTTTCTGAGACTGCCCGATAAAATCGCTGAAGGCTTCAAAGACCTGTGTCGTACCACGAGCCTTACCTTCAAGCGTGTAGCCCGCAATGTGCGCCGTGCCAATATCCACCTTGTCGAGCAACTCGACGTTGAGATCCGGCTCCGGCTCCCAGACGTCCAGCACAACGCTGAGATTCTGCCCCGCTTTTAAGCATTTCAGCAATGCGTTGTTGTCCACTACCGGGCCACGACAGGCATTAATCAGAATAGCGCCAGGCTTCAGGCGGCTAATCAGCGCCTCATCTGCCAGATGCAGCGTTTTATACTCGCCGGATTTAAACAGCGGCGTATGGAAGGTGATGACGTCGGCTTCCTGCACCAGCGTTTCCAGCGAAACGAAATCGCCTTCGTCACCGCGATCGGCGCGCGGCGGATCGCACAGTAAGGTGCGTACGCCCCAGGCTTCCAGACGTGCCTGAAGACGGGAACCGACATTACCGACGCCGACGATACCGATGGTCCGGTTTCTCAGCTCAAAACCATCGCGCTCGGCCAGCATCAGTAAAGAGGAGAACACATACTCAACCACGGCAATCGCGTTGCACCCAGGAGCCGCAGAGAAAGCCACCCCGGCACTTTGCAAATACGCTTCATCAACGTGATCGGTTCCGGCCGTGGCCGTCCCGACAAATTTAATCCCTTTACCGTCCAGCAGTTCGGCATTCACTTTGGTGACCGAACGAACCATCAACGCGTCAGCATCCGTCAACGCATCCACCGGAATCGGACGCCCCGGCACGGCAGTTACCTCGCCCAGGCGGCTGAAAAGCTCGCGGGCATAGGGCATATTTTCATCAACGAGGATTTTCACCTGAGTACCTGTCTGTTAATCGTCGAGATAAGGCCAGATAGTGTGCCATAATCTGACGTCCGGGCATAACGAACTACTTGCGAATGTTTTGTCGCACTTAAGGATCATTTAATAATGCAACCCATTCAGGGCGCCACGCCGCGTCCTCCGGGGGAACCTCCCTCCGCACCTTCTGCTGCCGGTGAACAGCCGCTTTCCACCCAGCAACGTACCGTGCTGGAGCGTTTGATCACCCGGATCATCGCGCTTAGTCAACAGCAGAGCGCTGAAGTGTGGGCGGGCCTTAAGCACGATCTGGGACTCAAAAGCGAGACGCCGCTGCTGTCCCGGCATTTTCCTGCCGCTGAGCAAAACCTGAATCAGCGCCTGACCAGCGCGCAAACCACGTTGGCAACGCGTCAGATCATTCAGCAACTGAGCGATTTACTGCCCCAGGGCAATAATCGACAGGCGGTGAGCGACTTTATCCGCCAGCAGTTTGGCCAGACGGCGCTGAGCCAGCTCACGCCGGATCAGCTCAAAACCGTGCTGACGCTGCTGCAAAACAACCAGCTCGCCATTCCTCAGCCGCAGCAGCGCCCGGCCACCGACCGCCCACTTCTGCCCGCCGAGCACAACAGCCTGAACCAGCTTGTCACCAAACTCGCCGCTGCGACGGGCGAGTCCGGCAAGCAAATATGGCAGTCAATGCTGGAGCTTTCCGGCGTGAAAACCGGCGAACTCATTCCAGCTAAGCACTTTGCTTTGCTGACAACCTGGCTCCAGGCGAGGCAAACGCTGAGCCAGCAGTCCGCCCCTACTATGCACAGCGTGCAGGCCGCACTGAAGCAGCCGCTTGAGCCGCAGGAGTGGAAAGAGATGGTGGATTACAGCCAGCAGCGCTTCCAGGCCACGCCGCAAACGGTACTGACGACCGCGCAGGTGCAGGACATTCTCAATCAGGTGTTTTTAAAACGCGCCGAGCGCCAGCCAGCTACGATTGAAGTGCGTGATATTCAGCCGATCTACAACCCGATGTTCAGCGCAATTATCGAGCCAATAAAGGCGCTGAGCGCGAGACCGGGCCTGGCGTTGATTGCGTTGGTCGTGGTGATGATTTTGCTCTGGCTGGTGATCTAGCCCCCTCACCCCGGCCCTCTCCCCAAGGGGGAGAGGGAGAAAACAGGTGACGGAGAACATGGTTTATTCCCTCTCCCTTCCAGGGAGAGGGGTAGGGTGAGGGTACTAAAACCTACTTCCTGAACGCCACCAGCGTCACGGCAATCCCCAGCACCGCAGAAATTGCCCCGGCCATAAATACCGACGAATAGCCCATAGAGGTTGCCAGAATGCCGGTTAACGGCCCGGTGACGCCATATGAAATATCCTGGAAAGCGGCATAGCCGCCCAGCGCCGTGCCGCGAACCTGAGGCGGAACACGCTTAACCACTTCAACGCCAAGCGCCGGGAAGATAAGCGAACAGCCGCAGCCGGTCAGCGCCGCCCCCAGCAGTGCGGTCCAGGCTCCAGGCGCGTGCCAGAGCAGCAGCAAGCCCACGGTTTCAACCGCAAGCGAGAACAGCGCCACGCGCACGCCGCCGTAGCGATCGGGCATCCAGCCAAACAGCACGCGCACCAGCACAAAAGCGCCGCCAAATGCCGTCAACGTGAAGCCCGCATGAGCCCAGCCGTTTGCGGCAAAATAGAGTGACACAAAGGTACCGATCACCGCAAAGCCGACGCCCTGCAGCGCGAGACCCAGTCCCGGCTGCCAGATAAGCCCGATCACGGTCAGCAATGAAGGCCGCTCGCCTTTATGGGCAGGAACGGGTTTCACGGTGCCGTTAAACAGCAACCCAATCAGCGGCAAAGCAATGGTTGTCACGCCCAGCGCCACAAAACCCCACTGGCTGTTAAGCATCAGACCAAGGGGCGCCCCGGCGGCCAGCGCGCCGTAAATCGCCATCCCATTCCAGGACATCACCTTACCCGAACGCCCCGGGCCAACCAGCCCCAGCCCCCAGGTCAGGTTCCCCGTCAGCAACTGGCTTTCGCCAAAGCCAAGAATCAACCGCCCAACGATCAGCAAGGCAAACTTCACCGCTGGTTCTACCGGCAATAGCGCGGCGAGCAGGTAGGCCACGCCCGCCAGCCCACAGGCAAACATCCCCTGCAGGACGGAACGTTTAGCGCCCATCTGGTCGGCGAGCCGTCCCGCGTAACCCCGGGTCAATACCGTGGCAAGAAACTGAATGCCCACCGCCACGCCAACCATCATGTTGCCGTAGCCCAACTGCTGGTGAACAAAAAGTGGGATAACGGGCAGCGGCAGGCCCACCGTCATATAGGTCAGAAAGACCGCAAAAGTAATTCTGAAAAGTGACGTATTTGCCGATTTCGACGTTTTAAGAGTGGAATCAGGTACTGCAGACATACTGCTTACTCCATAAATTCAGAGCAAGGCGCAAGTTAACCCGCGCCCTTTCCTCTGAGTGTTCAGATGACAGGGTGCGTTGGTTAACGTTAAACGCTTACGCATTATCAATAATGATAATGGAGGGGAGTGCATAGTGCCTTTCGGCTAACCGGCTGTCAATGCTGAACAATGGGCAAAAAAATGGGGCACCCGCAGGCACCCCATTCTGAATCATTATGGCGATTAAGCCTTAAGCTTACGCATCACCAGCGTGGCGTTAGTGCCGCCGAAGCCGAAGCTGTTGGACATCACGGTGGTCAGCGCTGCATCCGTCGCTTTAGTGACGATGTTCAGGCCAGCAGCCTGTTCGTCCAGCTCTTCCACGTTAATGCTTGGCGCGATGAAACCGTGCTCCAGCATCAGCAGAGAATAGATGGCTTCCTGTACGCCGGCGGCGCCCAGAGAGTGGCCGGTCATGGCTTTGGTCGCAGAGATCGCCGGGCTGTGGTCAGCGAACACTTCACGAATCGCACCCAGCTCTTTCACGTCGCCTACCGGAGTAGAAGTCCCGTGGGAGTTCAGGTAGTCAATTGGGGTATCAACGCCGTGCATCGCCATCTTCATGCAGCGCACCGCGCCTTCGCCGGATGGGGCAACCATGTCTGCGCCGTCGGACGTTGCGCCGTAGCCAACGATTTCAGCATAGATGTGTGCGCCACGAGCCAGAGCATGCTCCAGTTCTTCAACCACAACCATACCGCCGCCACCTGCGATGACGAAGCCGTCGCGGTGCGCGTCATAGGTACGGGAAGCTTTTTCTGGGGTTTCGTTATACTTGGTGGACAGCGCGCCCATCGCATCGAATTCACACGCCATTTCCCAGCCCAGCTCTTCGCCGCCGCCGGCAAAGACGATGTCTTGTTTACCGAGCTGAATCTGCTCTACCGCATTACCGATACAGTGGGCGGAAGTTGCGCAGGCGGAGCTGATGGAGTAGTTCACCCCATGAATTTTGAATGGCGTTGCCAGGCAAGCGGAAACCGCGGAGCCCATGGCTTTGGTCACTACGTAAGGACCCACGGCTTTCAGGCCGCGCGGGCTACGCATAGCATCAGCGCCAAAGACCTGTGCTTTAGAAGAGCCGCCGGAACCGGCAATCAGACCAACGCGTGGGTTGTTCTGGTAAACCTCTTCGCTCAGGCCGGCATCCGCAATCGCTTCACGCATGGAAAGATAGGCATAGATAGAGGCATCGTTCATGAAACGAACCACTTTACGGTCAATCAAACCGGTGGTATCCAGCTTGACGTTACCCCAGATGTGGCTACGCATTCCCGCGTCTTTAAACTCTTCCGAGAAAGTGATCCCTGAGCGTCCTTCTCGCAGAGATGCCAGGACTTCCTGCTGGTTATTACCAATGCTGGAAACAATGCCCAGGCCAGTAATCACTGCACGTTTCATTCAAATACCTCGTTCACTGCACTATGTAGGATTTCGTGTCGCACAATAGCGTACAGTTGTAAGCCGAACAAGTCCGATCAGCCAAATTGTGCGGAAATTTGCGCCGCTCCGCTCACACCGTTATGATCGTGCCACTGCCTGTCAGACGAGCAACTTACGTGAAACATTCCCCTATACAATCCGCCAACCTCGGTTTTAACGAAGAAGGTACACCTGTATCCCGAGATTTTGACGACGTTTACTTCTCTAACGATAACGGACTGGAAGAGACGCGTTACGTGTTCCTCGGCGGAAACCATCTCCCTGAACGCTTTGCAACCCACGAAAGACCGCTTTTTGTGGTCGCAGAAAGTGGATTTGGCACCGGCCTTAACTTTTTGACTTTATGGCAGGCGTTCGATGAATTTTGTGTGAAACGTGAAGATGCCTGCTTAAAACGGCTGCATTTTATCAGTTTTGAAAAATTTCCCCTGACCGCGGCGGATCTGGCACTCGCCCATCAGCACTGGCCAGAGCTAAGTCGCTTCGCCACCGAGCTTCAGCAACAATGGCCGCTGCCGATTCCCGGCTGCCACCGCCTGCTGCTGGACAACGGCCGCATCACGCTTGACCTGTGGTTTGGCGATATTAACGAGCTGATATCTCAGTTAGATGACACCCTTAATCAGCAGGTCGATGCCTGGTTCCTGGATGGCTTCGCGCCCTCCAAAAACCCGGATATGTGGACGCCACAGCTCTTTCAGGCCATGGTTCGTATGGCTCGCCCCGGGGGCACGCTGGCAACCTTTACTTCCGCAGGCTTTGTGCGTCGCGGCCTGATTGAAGCGGGCTTCACCGTGACACGCAGCAAAGGGTTTGGCCGCAAACGCGAAATGCTCGTCGGATCTCTACCACACCCCGTGGAGACTCCTGCCCGCACGCCCTGGTACGCTCGCCCTGGCACAACTGAACATGAAACCGCGATTGTTGGCGGCGGCATTGCCAGCGCCCTGCTCGCCCTGGCGCTGCTGCGTCGGGGCTGGAAAGTCACCCTGTATTGCGAGGATGAAGCCCCGGCCCAGGGCGCTTCCGGCAACCGCCAGGGGGCACTTTACCCGCTGCTCACCGCGCATGATGCCGCATTAACCACCTTTTTCCCAGCGGCATTCACCTTCGCACGCCGCCTGTACGATGCTCTCCCGGTAGCCTTTGATCATGCCTGGTGTGGCGTAACCCAGCTCGCCTGGGATGAAAAAAGCGCCCATAAAATCGAACAGATGCTCGGCCTGGGTTTGCCAGACTTACTGGCGAAGGCCGTGGATGCTGAAACCGTGGAGGAAACCTGTGGCGTGGACACTCAGTGCGGTGGCATCAGCTATCCGCTGGGCGGCTGGCTCTACCCGGCACAGCTTACCGCCGATGCTCTTGCGCTAGCCGAACAGCAAGGGTTGAAGATTCAGTATGGGCACCGGGTGACCGACTTAACGGCAGAGAATGGCGGCTGGAAGATAGATTTTGCCCGGCAGGATACCGCTCAGCATGCCGCTGTTGTGCTGGCCAACGGCCACCAAATCAGCCGGTTTAGACAAACGCAGAACCTGCCTGTTTACTCAGTGGGCGGCCAGGTCAGCCATATTCCTACCACGCCGGGGTTAAGCCAGCTCCGCCAGGTGCTGTGCTACGACGGCTACCTGACGCCGGTCAACCCACAGAACCAGCAGCATTGCATTGGCGCCAGCTATCACCGTGGTCGGGATGAAATGGCCTGGAATGAAGCAGATCAGCAGCATAATCGCCAGCGCCTGCTCGACTGCCTGCCGAATGCCGAATGGGCAAAAGAAGTGGACGTTTCGGCCAACGAAGCCCGCTGCGGCGTGCGCTGCGCTTCACGCGACCACCTTCCAATGGTGGGCAGTGTGCCGGATTATGACGCCACGCTTGAGCAATATGCCGGGCTGGCAGAGGATCGTGCAAACGCAGAGCCTGCACCGGTTTACAGCAATCTTTATATGCTGGGCGCACTGGGTTCACGCGGTCTGTGCAGCGCGCCGCTGGCCTCGGAGATTCTGGCGGCACAAATGAGTGAAGAACCTATTCCGCTGGATGCCGCCACGCTCGCGGCGCTGAACCCGAACCGGCTTTGGGTGAGAAAATTATTGAAAGGCAAAGCGGTGAAATGATGTTCCCCTCACCCCAACCCTCTCCCCGGAGGGGAGAGGGAGAAAAACAGGAGCTATTCCCTGAAAGAACCGCGAGAGAAAAACAAGGTTCTTTCTTTACAAGAAGTCGAGAGTTAAACCGGTTTATCCCCTCTCCCTTTTAGGGAGAGGGTTAGGGAGAGGGCCAGTCTTAAAACTTCGCCTTCTCGAAAAGCGTTTCCCACATGCCCAGCACCAGCGCCTGATCGCGCGGCGACAGCTCACCGGCCTGAATCGCCTTTTGCAGGCTATCGCTCACCACCACATGCAGCGCGTCTGGCGTGTGGTCGTCGCCGTTTTCCAGTTCGGCTACCGCCAGAGTCAGGTGCCCACGCAGATAACCGCTGGCAAACAGGTCGTCGTCACTGGCGTGCTCCACCATCTCATCAATCAACGCCAAAATACGTGACTCAAATTCCGCGATCATCATACATCCTCTTCATACAGGTGATTTTTAGTTTAGGTCTTCTGGCCAGGCAAACTGCCCGGCTTCGAGCGCAGGAGTGCCATAATACGCCCTTAGCGCGTCAATCAAACGGGCCGGGCGCTCTGGGATCCCTTCTTTCAGATAAGTCATAACCTGGGCATGAACCCGACGCTGAAACGCAATGCGGTCAGGCTCAAAATCGCCGCTCAGGTTGTCGCAGCTGACGTTAAACGGGAAGCCAGCGGCGGTGCTGAGCATCCACTCCAGCGCCTGCGGCTTCACTTCCACATCTTCAAATTTGCCCTGGGTTTCGGCGTCTCGCCCGTCCGGGCAATACCAGTAGCCGAAGTCCACCAGCTTGCGACGCTCTGCGCCCGCCACGCACCAGTGGGAGATCTCATGCATTCCGCTGGCGTAATAGCCGTGCGCGAAGACGATGCGGTTATACGGCAGTTCGTCATCCGCAGGCAGATAGATCGGCTCGTCATCGCCCTTGATCAGGCGGGTATTAAACTCTGCCAGGAAGCAGCTATCGAACACGTCAATCAGTTCCTGGTAATGGTGTTGTTTGCTCATGGTGGCATCATTCATTTCAGGCTATCCCTAACCAATGGAGAATTTCCGGTCCGTGGCTGTCATACAGCAGCTTGGCGCTCATTACCGCCGAAACCACGACGATCATTGGGCGAATCAGCTGCTGCCCTTTACTCAATACGAGCCGCGAACCCGCCCTCGCCCCTAAAAATTGCCCGGCCATCATCACGAAACCGGTACCCCAAATCACCTTGCCGCCGATGATAAACAGCAGCAGCCCGCCAAGGTTCGACGTAGCATTCAGGACTTTCGCGTGGGCGGTAGATTTGGCGAGGTTGAAGCCGCAAAGCGTCACAAAAGCCAGCGCGTAAAACGACCCGGCACCGGGGCCAAAGAAGCCATCATAAAAACCGACGCAGCCCCCGGCAATTAACGCAAACGGCAAACCGTGCAGACGGCGCTGGCGGTCTTCTTCCCCGAGCTTTGGCATCAGCAGGAAATAGAGCCCGATGCCGATAATCAGCAGCGGCAGGATCTGGCGCAAAATATCAGACTTCACATGCTGTACCAGCAGCGCGCCGCAGGTAGAGCCGATAAACGTCATCAGAATATTGAGTTTCTGATCGGCAAGGCTGACCACCTTGCGGCGAATAAAATAGAGAGAGGCTGACACCGACCCACCGCAGGCCTGGAGCTTGTTGGTTGCCAGTGCCTGAGCCGGAGACATGCCCGCCGCCAGCAAAGCAGGGACCGTCAGTAACCCACCGCCGCCCGCCAGGGCATCAATAAACCCGGCCAGCATGGCGACAAAAAACAGCGCCACCAGCAGCAGCGGGGAAACCATAAACCATTCCATTAACTTATCCGTTAGAGAACGTGCTCATCCAGTAATGCCTGACAGGAGGCGGGTAGCGGCGGTGGCGTTGTCTTTTTCGGCGGCGTGCTGCCCGGTGCAGGCGGCGCGAACCAGCTTTGCAGCTCGGCACCACAGCCGTCTCCCGGCGGAGGCAGAGGCTGATCCTCACACTCCAGGCTGTTAGCCGGGCAGCGCAGGCGAACGTGCATGTGGGCCCGGTGGGCAAACCAAGGGCGCACCTTACGTAGCCAGTCACGGTCAGCGCCCGCATCTTCGCAAAGCCGCTGCTTGATAGCCGGGTTCACGAAGATGCGCGTCACCTCGTTATCTTTAGCCGCGAGCTTAATCAGGCTGTCGATTTCTGGTTTCCAGAGCGATGGCACCACGCGTTTGCCGTCGGCGGCAACCAAATCCAAAGCCTGAGGACGCAGCAATTGCGCCGACGTCCAGCGAGTTTTTGGCAGTTGCAGGAAGATATCGACATCAAGCCCGGTCTGGTGGCTGGCGTGGCCGGAGCTAAAACGCCCGCCTGCCGCCATCCCCATGTCGCCAATCAACACCGTGCCCAGGCCGAGCTGATTTACCTGATTACTCAGGCGCTGAATAAACATCACCAGATCGGGATGGCCAAAGTAGCGACGCTGATCCGGGCGCATTACCTGGTAGCGGGCGTCCTCAAGCGGCAACGCGTGAGCCCCCACGATGCAACCGTTGGAAAACGCGCCAATAGACTGCGCGCTACCGGCAATCGGATGGTCGATTTTTTGCCACGGCGTCGCCGCTAAAGCCTGAGCGCTGGCGGCCAGCGCCAGCATTCCGATCAGGAGTTTGTTCATCGTCTTACCAGCGAGGCAGCGGGGAAGAAACGTCAGCGTTCTGAGCGCGCTGGCGCAGCAGGTGATCCATCAACACGATAGCCAGCATGGCTTCTGCGATCGGCACAGCGCGGATCCCCACGCAAGGATCGTGACGCCCGCGGGTAATCATCTCCACTTCTTCGCCTTCGCGATTAATGGTTTTGCCCGGCACGGTAATGCTGGAAGTTGGTTTCAGAGCCATGTTAGCCACAATCTGCTGGCCGCTGCTGATGCCGCCCAGAATGCCGCCCGCATGGTTGCTCTGGAAGCCTTGCTGAGTGATTTCGTCCCTGTTCTGGCTGCCGCGCAGATTCACCACGCCGAAGCCTTCGCCAATTTCCACGCCCTTCACCGCGTTGATGCTCATCAGCGCGTGGGCAATGTCTGCGTCCAGGCGGTCAAAGACCGGCTCACCGAGGCCCGGTGGCACGTTGTCAGCCACAACGGTCACTTTCGCGCCGATGGAGTCGCCCTCTTTTTTCAGGCCTCGCATCAGCTCATCCAGCGCTTCGATTTTATCCGGGTCCGGGCAGAAGAACGGGTTCTGCTCAACCTGATCCCAGTCTTTAATTTCCAGCGGAATATCGCCCATCTGCGTCAGGCAGCCGCGAATTTTAATGCCGAATTTCTGCTCAAGGTATTTCTTGGCAATGGCACCCGCAGCAACGCGCATAGCGGTTTCACGCGCAGAAGAACGACCGCCGCCGCGATAATCGCGCAGGCCGTATTTTTGTTCGTAGGTGTAATCCGCGTGTCCCGGACGGAACACGTCTTTGATGGCGCTGTAATCCTGGGAACGCTGATCGGTATTTTCAATCAGCAGGCCGATGCTCGTGCCGGTCGTCACGCCTTCAAACACGCCGGAGAGAATTTTGACCTGGTCAGGTTCACGACGCTGAGTGGTATAACGCGAGGTGCCAGGACGGCGACGATCGAGATCGTGCTGCAGGTCGGCTTCGGTCAGCGGGATGCCCGGCGGAACGCCGTCAACAATGCAGCCCAGCGCGATGCCGTGAGATTCACCAAATGTCGTTACGCGAAAAACCTGTCCAATACTGTTACCAGCCATCACGGCTCCTTAATCACCGTTCTCGTTATTGTGTTGTGCGCGGGAAGTAAAACGAGCCCGAAGGCTCGTCTACGTTCGGCAATTAATCTTTGTAGATACTGAAGTACTCGCGAGCGTCAATCAGCTGCGCTTTAGTCAGCATAAATACGCCGTCGCCGCCGTTGTCGAACTCAAGCCAGGTGAACGGCACCTCCGGGTACTGCTCCATCAGGTGTACCATGCTGTTCCCGACTTCACAAATCAGGATCCCACCGTCGGCCAGGTAATCCGGCGCGCAGCCAAGGATTCGACGAGCCAGCTTCAGGCCATCGCTGCCTGCCGCCAGGCCCAGCTCAGGTTCGAAGTGGTATTCGCCCGGCAGATCCGCCATGTCTTCTTCATCAACGTACGGCGGGTTCGTGACAATTACGTCGTACTGCACTTTAGGCAGATCGCGGAACAGGTCAGAGCGAATCGGCGTGACGTTATGGTCCAGACCGTGTTCGGCAATGTTCTGCTCAGCGACGGCGATAGCGTCAGGGGAAATATCAACGATATCCACTTCCGCGTTCGGGAATTCATAGGCACAGGCAATCCCGATGCAACCGCTGCCGGTGCACATATCCAGAATGTGCTGCGGCTCGTGGTCGATCATCCCGGCAAAGCGGTTATTAATCAGCTCCCCAATCGGCGAGCGCGGCACCAGTACACGTTCGTCCACGTAGAACTCGTGGCCGCAGAACCAGGCTTTGTTGGTCAGATAAGCAACAGGAATACGTTCGTTGACGCGGCGAATCACGCGCTCAACGATGCGGTGGCGCTCGCTTGGGGTCAGGCGCGCGGTGCGCATGTCTTCAGGAATATCCAGCGGCAGGTACAGACTTGGCAGAACCAGCTGAACGGCTTCATCCCATGGATTGTCGGTGCCGTGCCCATACCAGATGTTGGCGGCGCTAAAGCGGCTGACCGACCAGCGCAGCATGTCCTGAATGGTATGCAGCTCGTTTACTGCCTCATCGACGAAAATTTTATCCACGTGCCCTCCGCAGGCGACTCACGCTAGTTCAATAATAATCGGCTAGTTTGCCATGAAGGAGGCGACAAATCAGCATCCATCGACGCCGGGAGGCCGTGAAATTTGCGTTTTCTTTATTGCCGCCGGGTAAAGCAGGTAAACTGGCCGCAAAGCGAATGCGAGATGAGAGAAACATGAAAAAGAAATCACCGCTCAGTTCCGAAGATGAGGCGCTGTTTCGCGGCCTGATGGGCGGCACGAAAAAACTGGCTCAGGACACGATTGTCCACCGCCCGGTGCGCAAGAAAATAACGGAAGTGCCCGTGAAGCGTCTGCTGCAGGAGCAGGCCGATGCCAGCCACTATTTTTCCGATGAGTTCCAGCCACGCCTGGCGACCGAAGGGCCAATGCGCTACGTCCGTGAAGGTGTGAGTCATTTTGAGCTGAAAAAACTGCGCCGCGGGGATTATTCCCCGGAACTGTTTCTTGATTTGCACGGCCTGACCCAGCTTCAGGCCAAACAGGAACTGGGCGCGCTGATTGCCGCCTGTCGCCGCGAGCATGTTTTCTGTGCCTGCGTGATGCACGGCCACGGTAAACACGTTCTAAAGCAGCAAACGCCGCTCTGGCTGGCACAGCACCCGCATATTGTGGCGTTTCATCAGGCACCGAAAGAGTACGGCGGCGATGCCGCGCTGCTGGTGCTGATTGAGATTGAGGAGTGGCAGCCGCCGGAGCTGCCGTAAATTCAGCGTAAGGGATTGCCCTCACCCCGGCCCTCTCCCAGAGGGAGAGGGGGAAAACAAATCGTGAACGTAGGCTTCACCAGGAAGGGGAAAAAGACACCGGACAATCCCCTCTCCCATTTGGGAAAAACAATGCCGGACAATCCCCTCTCCCATTTGGGAAAAACAATGCCGGACGGTCCCCTCTCCCCTTTGGGGAGAGGGTTAGGGTGAGGGGAAAAATTATCCGCACCTTAAACGCAAAAAGAGCCGCTTTCGCGACTCTTTTTTTCATGCTCACAGCAATCAGATAGCCTTAGCCACCTTGAAGTTGCAAGGGCTCATCTGCCAGTTAAACACCCCTTTACCGGTATCCGGGTCCAGCGTGACGTTGGCAATGGCCGAAGTAGTAAACATCGGTGGAGCCTCTTCCGGGCAAAGCTCGGAAACCAGGTAACCCACAAGCGGCAGGTGGGAAACCACCAGCGCAGATTCAACACCTTCACTCGCCAGCGCCAGCAGGTAATCCCCCACCAGGCCCACATCACCGCAGGGCCTCAGCTCTGGCAGGATGTCTTCTTTTTCCGGGAGGTTCAGCGCTTCCCGCACCACGTCCAGGGTCTGTTCAGCTCGCAGGTAAGGGCTCACCAGAACACGTTCGATACTTGCCACTTGACCTGTTAACCAGGTCGCCATCAGACGGGATTCATCACACCCACATTGGGTTAAGGGACGAACCGAGTCGCTGGCAGCATCGAGTGCTGCGTCGCCGTGACGCATGATAAAAACTTGCATATTGCACCGCTTTTGTTAACCAGGAACGCCTGAACCCACACGCTGAAAAAAGTGGGGTTCACGGCAGCCGGGCATTGTGCCTTATCCGTACATCGAATGAAACGCTGTCTTTTACCTCAATGCTGCAAGTATAGTCAATATCTGTTTACAAAATGACCTTGCAGCGTACATTTCCCGATTTTAGCTCAGCGTTTCGTCAAGCTCCGTCACCGGCTGCGACGTCAACGCAGGCCAGAAACTAAGCTGTTGTTCAGCCATAATAATCAGCCTTTCACAGGGGCTGAACCGCTCCCCGTACTGGCTCGCTAAACGCTGTAATTTTGCCACCACATCGGCGGCCCCCAGGCTGTCCATATACCTGAACGGCCCGCCTAAAAACGGCGGAAAACCAATGCCGAAAACGCCGCCAATATCGCCATCACGTGCGCTTCTGACCACGCCTTCATCGAGGCAACGAGCGGCCTCGTTGAGCATCATCATGACGCAGCGCTCGGCTATCTGCGCCGGGGTCTGACGCCCGTTCGGCGTAACGCCTAACAGCGTGTAAATCGCTGTGTCAGGCTGTTTCTTGCTTTTACGCCCTTTTGCCGGATAAAGATAGAAACCGCGACCATTTTTTCTCCCTTTGCGATCGTCCTTCAAGATTGCATCCACGCTATCGGGCGCGGCAAAGCGATCGCCAAAGGCTTGCTGCAGAATCGGGATAATTTTCGTGCCGACGTCTATCCCAACCTCATCCAATAATTGTACCGGCCCCACCGGGAAACCGAACTTCACCAGCGCCTCGTCGATACGCTCGATCGGCTCACCTTCAGTGAGGCAGCGCAGCGCTTCATTGACATAAGGCGCAAGAATGCGGTTGACGTAAAATCCGGCGCTGTCGCCTACCACAATCGGCGTTTTGCCCTGTTTTTTCGCCAGCTGCACGGTCGTGGAAATGGTTTCCGCGCTAGTCCCTGCATGAGGAATCACTTCAACCAGCGGCATTTTGTCTACGGGGCTGAAGAAATGCAGGCCAATAACCTGCTGCGGGCGCGCTGCCTGAGCGGCAATATCGGCAATCGGCAGCGAAGAAGTATTTGAGGCAAAAACGGTGTGCGGCGCAGCATGCTGCTCCACTTCAGCCACCATTTTTTGCTTCAGCGCTAAATCTTCAAACACGGCTTCTACCACAATATCTCGCTGGCTAAAGCCGTGGTAATCGGTTCCACCAGAGATGCGTGCCAGCTCGCGTTGCCGCTCAGCAGGCTTCATATGGCGGCGACGGACTTTCTTCTCCAACAGATCCCAGCTGTATTTCAGCGCGTGGTTAATGCCTTCGTTGTTAATGTCCTTAATACGCACCGGAAGCTTGCCTTTGGTGGCCGTCACATAGGCAATCCCGCCGCCCATCAATCCGCCCCCCAGCACGCCGACAGAATTTAGTTTGCCGGGCTTCGCTTCACCGCCGTACTCTTTTTTCAACTCCGTACTGGCGAAGAACAGGCCGCGTAAGGCGGCAGATTCAGGAGACATGGCCAGCTCACCAAACGCTTTGGCTTCGGCTTCATAGCCGCTTTTGCTCCCTTGCTCCAGCCCGGTGCGGATCACCTCGATAATGCGGCGTGTTGCCGGGTAATTGCCCTGCGTCTTTTCCTCGGTCTTCTTGCTGACCATGCTGAACAAGAGCGAGCGCCCCAGCGGCCCGGCAAGCACGCGTTCTTTTACCGGCAGTTCACGCGAAGGTTTTCGCCCTTTAAGCGCCAGCTCAACGGCGGCCTCAAGCAAAATAGATTCGGGCACTACGTCATCCACCAGTCCCAGTTTCAGGGCCTGACGCGGGCGCAGCTGCTTGCCGGTCAAAATCATGTCCAGCGCATTGCTGACGCCGACCAGGCGAGGCAAACGCTGAGTGCCGCCCGAGCCCGGCAGCAGGCCCAATTGCACTTCCGGCAGGCCAAGCAGCGTTTTAGGTGAATCGGTGCAAATGCGGACGTGACAGGCAAGCGCCATCTCCAGGCCACCACCCAGGCAGGCGCCGTGAATGGCGGCCACCACCGGGATCGGCAGCGCGGCGATTTCCGCCATGATCTGCTGCCCCTGTCGCGCCAGCTCTTGTGCTTCTTGAGCTGTTTTACAGCCGCCTATCATGTTGATATCGGCCCCGGCGATAAAGTTGTCCGGTTTACCGGAGATAAATACCAGCCCCTGCACGCTCGGGTTGTCACGCAGCTTTTTAATAATGCTGTGTACCTGCGCGCCAAATTCGGCCTTCAGGGTATTCATTTTTTCGCCCGGAACGTCGATGGTCACTACGGCAACGTTATCCAGTCGGATGTGTAAATCGAATGCGCCTTGCTGTGCCATCACTCCACCTCCAGAACCATTGCCGCACCAAGCCCACCGGCCGCACACGCGGTCACGAGGCCAAAGCCTCCCCCACGGCGACGCAGTTCATGCAGCGTCTGGGTAATCATCCTTGCGCCCGTCGCCGCAAACGGATGCCCGTAGGCGATCGACCCGCCCAGCACGTTAAATTTCGCGTCATCGACTTCGCCCGTCGCGTGAGCCCGGCCCAGCACATTGCGGGCAAAGTTTTCACTGGAAAGCATTTTCAGGTTGGCTAACGTCTGCGCGGCAAAAGCTTCATGCATATCAAACAGAGTCAAATCATTCAGCGTGATCCCCGCGCGCTCGAGCGCCAGCGGCGTCGCCCACGCCGGGCCAAGCAGCATATCCTGCCAGACATCAATGGCGGTGAATGCGTAGCTGCGCAGGAAACCGAGCGGCTTGAGGCCAAGCTCTTTTGCCCGGGATTCGGTCATCAGGATCACGGCCGCAGCGCCGTCGGTCAGCGGTGTACTGTTCGCTGCGGTCACGGTGCCGTGCCTGCGGTCAAACGCTGGGCGCAGTTTTGCATAATCGGCGAGGCTTGAGCCTCTACGCACGTTGTTATCTTCGGCGAACGGCTGGCGATAGGGAGGAATAAACGCCGTCATCACTTCATCAGCCAGTTTTCCTTCCTGCCAGGCCTGAGCGGCACGCTCGTGGGAACGATGCGCCAGCGCGTCCTGCTGTTCGCGAGTGATGCCGTGAGTTTTCGCCATCTGCTCAGCGGTATCCCCCATACGCAGACCGGTAGAATATTCAGCCACGGCGGGAGGAACAGGTAACAGATCGCGAGGACGTAATTTGGAAAACAGTTTCAGCCGCTGCCCGAGCGTGCGTGCTTTATTCACGTCCACCAGCGTGCGGCCCAGCTTTTTGCTGACGCCAATAGGCAGCACGGAAGAGGAATCTGCGCCGCCTGCAATCCCGGCGCGGATTGTACCGGCCATCAAACTTTCGGCCACGTTTGCAACGGCCTGGAAACTTGTGGCACACGCACGGCTGACGCTGTAGGCATCGGTATGGACGCTCATGCCGGTCGCCAGCACAATTTCACGGGCAATGTTTGGCGCTTCCGGCATTTGTACCACCTGGCCAAATACCAGCTGCTCAATCGCTTCAGGCGGCACTTCGCTGCGGGCCATCAGCTCACTCACCACCATATTGCCGAGATCGACGGCGGGAATACCATGAAAAGCCGTGGCCTGGCGGGCAAACGGCGTACGTAAACCACTGACAATGGCAATACGATCGCCCTGGCGGGTAATCAACGGCAGTGCCTGACTCATAACGCTCCCCTGCTAAAAAAGTGAATACAGACAAAAAGTGGTCTGACCTGATCACAGTCTTAACTAAAAATTCACATTCAGCCAACTGGCTGGCGAGAAAAATGGGAGAAGCGACACGAATTATTACATAACGAAATGAACGCCCCCGCTTTACACGGGGGAATTAGAGAGGAGGAACTTAACGCAGGCCGAGCTGGAAGATCATCGTTTCGGCCTGGCAGCTAAACTGGAAATCAATATCCAGCTGCACGCCATCGGCAACTTCGGTGTAGCGCGGTGTAATCTGACAAGGTTCAGACTCAACGTCACGGGCCTTAGCCGTTAACGCAGCCAGGACTTCATCGGCTTCTGTTTTGCTAGCAAATACACGGCTGTAGGAGGCGATGCAATCTGTGTTGTCGATAATAGAACCGACATCAATGCAGCAGCAAACCGGGGTTTCATCGGCGGTATTTTTACTCATCACGCTTTCCTCTGTAATGCGGCTTAAAAAAGGAGAATGGTTAAAATAATTGTGGCTATTTTACGCCCGCCGTTGCATCGGCTCCAGTTGATAATCCTCACAAAACCGACAAGTGACGGAAATCACACTTAAAAATGATCTAAAACAAATAACATCCCCGCTTTGATGAGAAGTTCCCCCCAATTTTGCCACTCAGATCCCGTTTTCAAGATCAAACATGAAAAACTTTAGAAACAAACTTGCAACATCCTCGCTGGTCAGACCTATACTCTCGCCACTGGTCTGATTTCTCTGTACCCGATCAGTCCCTACTATTCGCGCTCCTGTTACGGTATGTAACATTGTTTGCATAAAAATAAATCAATGAGGTTTTGGTCATGAGCCAGAAAAACCTGTTTACAAAGTCAGCCCTCGCGGTTGCAGTGGCAATAGTCTCCTCCCAGGCGTACGCCGCCGGCTTTCAATTAAACGAGTTCTCTTCCTCTGGCCTTGGCCGAGCGTATTCGGGGGAAGGTGCAGTTGCGGATAATGCGGGTTCAGCAAGCCGCAACCCCGCTACCATCATGATGTTCGATCGCCCTTCTTTCTCTGCTGGCGCGATCTTCGTTGACCCGGACGTTGATATCTCTGGCCGTTCGCCGTCAGGCAAAAGCCTGGATGCGAAAAACATCGCACCAACCGCATGGGTCCCTAACCTGCACTTTGTTGCGCCGATTAACGAACAGTTTGGCTGGGGTGCCTCCGTCACCTCGAACTACGGCCTGGCCACCGAATATAATGACAGCTATGCAGCGGGCTCGATGGGCGGTACCACCGACCTGACCACCCTGAACCTGAACCTGAGCGGCGCTTACCGACTGAACAGCAACTGGAGCTTCGGCCTCGGTTTCGACGCTGTTTATGCTAAAGCGAAGATTGAGCGTTACGCAGGCGATCTGCCGCAGTTGATTGCTGGCAACCCAGCGTCTCCACTGACTCCGGCTCAACGCCAGGCTATCGGGACACTGCCGGCCGATACTCAGATTGCCCACCTGAAGGGTGATAAATGGGGCTTCGGCTGGAACGCAGGTATTCTTTATGAAATTAATAAAGACAACCGCTACGGCTTTACCTACCGTTCAGAAGTCAAAGTCGACTTTGACGGCGACTATAAGAGCAGTTTACCTGCGGCGTTTAACCCGCTGCTGTCGAACTTTGGTCTGCCTTCCGGAACCAACGGTGCAACCGTTCCTGGCTCTCTGAGTCTGCATCTGCCAGAAATGTGGGAACTGTCCGGTTATAACAAAGTGGCGCCGAAATGGGCCGTCCACTATAGCCTGACCTATACCAGCTGGAGCCAGTTCCAGGAGCTGAAGGCAACCGGCAGCAATGGCCAGACGCTGTTCTATAAAGATGAAGGCTTCAAAGATGCTTACCGCATCGCGCTGGGTACCACCTACTACATGGACGACAACTGGACGTTCCGTACCGGTATCGCGTTCGATGACAGCCCGGTTCCGGCTGATAAGCGCTCTATCTCCATTCCAGACCAGGATCGCCTGTGGCTGAGCGCCGGTACCACCTATGCGTTTAACAAAGACGCTTCTGTGGACGTCGGCGTTTCCTACATGCACGGTCAGAAAGTCAATATCGAAGAAGGCCCATACACCTTCAAATCTGAAGGTAAAGCCTGGCTGTACGGCGCTAACTTTAACTACGCGTTCTAAGTTACAGCCCCAAAAAGTAAAGCGTCTTCTGATGAAGGCGCTTTTTTTATGCCTGCTCGCTCAGCTTCTCTTCAAACCGCAGTAACCTTCCCGCGTTGCCGAGCACCAGCAGCGTGCTGAGGTTATGCAGCAGCGCGGCGATAACGGCACCTGATGCTCCCAGCCAGCCAAAAGCCGCCATCGCAACAATGGCCAGCGTCCAGCCCAGGCCGATAAACACGTTGACCTGCAAAGTCCGGCGACAGCGGCGGCTCAGCCGCACGCAGGTGCCCAGGCGACGAAGATCGCTGCCAATCAGCACAATATCCGCCGAAGACATCGCGATATCGGACCCACCAGCCCCCATTGCCACACCCACCACGCCAGCCTTTAATGCCAGCGAATCATTGATACCATCGCCGATAACCATAGGCCGATAGCCGCTGTCGATTTGTCGTTTCACCTGTGCCAGCTTATCCGCGGGCAGCGCCCCGGCCACCACGTCGGTAATCCCCACCTGGTGCGCAATCCGGTCGGCAACCGACTGGCGATCGCCGGTCAGTAAAAGCTGTCGGTTTAGCCCAAGATCGCGCAGCTCGGCCATCGCCGTGGCTGCCTCGTCACGCAGACTATCGGCCAGCAGCAGCCAGCCAAGAAAACGGCCATCCAGCGCCAGCCCGACAATCGGGCCATCGTGTTCAGGGGCTTCAGGTAAGTCGGTCAACGTGGCGGCCAACAGTTCACGCCTGCCAAGCACAGCTTCTCCCTGCGCTGTAGAGGCAGAAACGCCTAACCCCTGATGCTCACGCACGTTGTCGAGGGGCAGCCAGACTTCCCGCGAAACAATCTCGCTCACCGCGCGGCTGACCGGGTGATTACTGGTCGCGCCCAGGCTCGCCGCCAGGGTTTGCAGCCAGGCGGGATCGGTATCACCGTATGGTGCCACGGCCTGCAGATGCAGCCTGCCGTAGGTCAGCGTGCCGGTTTTGTCGACCACTACGGCGTTGATCTCCGCCAGCTCCTCAAGAAACGCCGCCCCGCGAATTAAAATGCCGTGGCGGGCGGCCACCGTCAGCCCGGCAATAGATGATGCCGGGGCGGAAAGCACCAGCGCGCAGGGACAGGCCGCCACCAAAACGGCCAGCATCGCCTGGGCATCCTGCGTCAGGAACCAGGTACTGGCGGCAATCATCAGCACTAAAAGCAGATAACGTGCCGCATGGCGCTCGAGCAGGCGCGTTATCGGCGGGCTTGCCTGTTCCGCGCTTTGCATCAGGGCGATCACGCGCCCCAATGTCGAGGTTTCTCCGGTACGCGTGACCCGGATGCGCAGCAGGCCATCAAGGTTTATCGCCCCGCCAAAAACTTCCGCACCCGGCTCAACTTCCTGCGGCACGGACTCCCCGGTAATGGGCGCTGTGTCCAGGCTGGCTTTGCCTTCCAGCACCAGGCCGTCGGCAGGAATATGATCCCCGGCACGCACCTCAACCACATCGCCTGGTTCGAGATCGTGGTTGTCGATTTCCTGTAGCTGGCCATCTGCGCTTAATCGCCTCGCCCGGCTGCGCGTGAGTTTGCTCAGCGCTGCAATAGCTTCCTGTGAGCCAATGACGCTTCGCTCTTCGAGAATATGCCCGACGATCATGATCAGCGGCAGCAGCGCGGCGGTCAGAAGATCGCCCGTCGCCCAGGCACCCAACAATGCCAGCGCGATAAGCTGGTCGGTCAATCCGTGCAGGCTGGGATAGCGCAGGCTATGCAGCGCGTGACGCAGCACCGGGACAGCAACGACCACCGAAGCCGCGCCCAAAAGTAAATCGCCGACGGCAATCTGTTGAGGCGCCAGCCACCGCCAAAGCAGCCCCAGAATAAGTGCCCCGCTGGCCACCAGCGCCAGCATCAGCTGGCGAGTGATATACCGCTGCTCCTGGCGGGTAAGCGCCCCACCGGCTTGTACAGAAGAAGTCATGGTTTCGTCGCCTCTTGTTGCGCTACACCCTGCAGGATCAAATGGGCATCATCCTGCGGCGACACGGTAATCACCGATCCGGCCTGGGACAGGATCCCGGCTATGCGCTGGCGGTAAATGCGTCCCAGTAAATCGGGATCGTCATGGTTGCTGGCCAGTCGGGCAATCGTCGCCGTGTCCGACTGCGCCTTCGCCACGCTCTCCTGCGCTTTGGCCTGGGCGGTTTGTAGCATCTGATCGGCCTGTTGAACCGCCTTTTGCCGCGTTAATGAGGCATCGCTTTGCGCCGTCGCGATTGCTTTCGAGGCCTGCTGGCTGGCGGTTAAGACCGCGTTGAATGCCGCCACGGTCGTCAGTGGTAAAGCTGACTGCACGGTTACCCGCTCAAGCGTGATACCCGCGTCGCTCCCCGATGCCTGCAGCCGCAGCAAGTTTTGTTCGATATTTCGCTGCACGTCGCTCCGTAGCTGCTCGCGCTGCTGAGACACGTTCATATCGTTGCCGGGCATTTCGGGCCGGGCAACCAGAATGGTATCCAGATCGCGGGAAGCGCAAACCGCGACCGCCGCGCGCTCCACCAGCCGATCCAGCAGGGGCAGGACATGTTTGTCCTGTAGGACGTAAGCGGTTGGCGTTCTGACCCGGTAAAACACGCTAATATCCAGCTGCACAACGCCCGCGTCACCGGTGAGCAAGAAACCTGAGCCCGAAACAGCATCATTGCCGGGGCCACCGTTGATATCCAGGCTTTGCGCTTCGGACGAGCGCAGCAGCGCGGTCACCCGGTGTTCAATCACCCGATCCGGCCCCGGCACCATCACCACTTCATTGACCGGCGCGGGCCAGGCAAGCAGCAAGCCTGGTTCAGCCACCCGCTGCTCCGCGCCGAAGCGCAGCACCACGGCCCTGCTACCCGGTGGAATTTGCCGGACATTCGACAGCAGCCACGCCCCGGCGGCAAACAGCGTCAGCACAAAAATCGCGATAAACGCCAGCCGAATCGACTGCGCCCACGGCCCACCGGGCTCAAGTTTTTGCCGTTCGGTCATGGTTTTTTATCCGTCGCTTTATCCATTTGCGGCCCGTCAACCAGCAGGCTGAACGGTTTGGCATCGGTACGCAGCACCAGTCGGGTTTGCCCATTCACCATGCCGCTGAGGGCGTCAATCTGGCGCAGCAGGCTATAAAGCTGCGGTGCGCTGGCGTAGGCTTTGCCGTAAATCGACGCCGTTTGTACCTGGGCCTGGGCTTCGATATCCGCCGCTTTCACCGAGGCCTGAGCTTCTGTAATACGGGCATCGCGATCGGCAGCCGAACGAATCTCTGCCGCCGCACGCTTACCTTCCGCCGTACGCTCAATCGCAATGGTTTCACGCTCTGCGCGCATACGGTCAACCGTGGCGTTGAGCGTCACGGCAGGCAACGTCAGGCGCTCGGTACCCATCTGCACCAGCCTGATGCCGTAACTTTGCAGCAGCGGCTGGCTGATTTGCTGCTGAAGATGAGACTCAAACTGCGCCAGCTGAACCTGTTTGCCGTCGGTGTTCACCAGTTGAGAAAGCGTGAAGCCGCTGGCGGTGGTTTCCAGCGCCGAACCTAAATAAGTACGAATTTGCCGGGCCGCTTCGTCCGGCTGGTTTTGCACTGCCCGCATAAACCGCTGCACATGCTCAGGGGTGCTATCCACTTCCCACACCGCGTAGGACTGAACGATGATCCGCAGGCCATCGCGCGTGCCGACATCCTGCAGCCCGCTGGACGTCGTCCGAAGGCGCAGATCCACCACCGTCGCAGTTTCAAAAGGGGCGGGCAAGCGCCAGGCAAGCCCCGGTTTCAGCAGTACGCGGACAGGTTTGCCAAAACGAGTGATCACCAGGGATTCACCGGATCTCACCTGCACCAGACTCGCGGCCGCAAGCAGAATAACAACCAAAACAACGGCGGCGGCAATACGCTTCCAGGCGCCTTTTTTACCCCCTTCCGGGGCGGAAGAGTGACCATGACTGCAGCCGTGGCCGTGGTGGTGATCATGATGTCCATGAGAGTGCGAATGGCTCACCGGGAAAGCTCCTGTGCGGGTTTAGCGGGCGCGTCACGCCGCGCCGCATCGGTAGAAGTAGGGAAATCACGCAGATCGAGCGTGGGCGGCGAACCGGCACCAATTCGCTGGTCAATGACCAATAACGGGCGGCCGCTGAGCGCCTGCTGAAGCTGTTTAAACCAAAGCTCGTCGATAAAGATCTGTCCGGCCTGCTGGTACGCGTTTTTCTGCGCGGCAAAGCGGGTGGCCGTTGCCTGAGCTTCGCTTAACGCTTCGGTGGCATTGACCTGCGCCGTGTTCTCACGCACTGCGGCATTGGTCGCGGCAAGCGCGGCTTTTTCGGCCGCACTTCCCTGCTCCCGCAGGATCAGCGACTGGGCGGCAATCTGCGCGGCCTGCACGCCATGAAAGGCATCGGCCGCGCCGGCAGGCGGATGAATCGCCTCCACGACGGTAGAAAGAATTTCCACGCCGCTGTGCAGGCTATCCAGCTGCTGCTGCACGGCCTGGTTAATCTGCCCGGCCAGGTCGTCACGCCGCTCGCTCAGGACATCGTCCAGCGTTAAAGACGAGAACTGATGAACCAACACCTGATTTGCGGTGCTGCGCACCAGTTCGGACAGGTTTACCGCCCGGTAGGTCGCCGCCAGTGCGGCTTTGTCGCTCAGGCCAATACGCCACATAAAACGCACGTCGCTGTTAACGATCTGCAAGCTTTGCCGATCCCCACTTTGGCTGGCGATGATTTGTGCTTTGTCGAAGTTGTGGGTGGCGTCCCACAGTCTGTCGGCGCTGGCGGGCGCGGGGCCTTCGGCGTCGGCGCGTTTTGCCGGAGCCTGGCTGGCCGGATCTTCCCCAGCCGCCAGCTCATGTACCTGGCCATTTTCGGTCAACTGTACCCGACCAAACGGCCAGGGCAGCCCCAGATGCAGCCCCGGTTCAAGCACCGCCACAGAGCGGCCAAAGCGCTCATACACGCCACGTTCGGTGGCTGAAATTTGCTGCACCCCGGTCAGCAGCCAGCCGCAGATCAGCATCAGGGTCACCATCGGGATAAACGCGCGCTTCAGGACGGTGAAAGCCCAGACCTGGCGAAGGTCGATGCCAAACCGCTGGTGCAGCTCCTGCTGTAAAAACCCGAGCGGGCGCGGCGGCCAGGTTAGCTGGGCGGCCAGCTGGCTTTTGGGAATCAGCCCTGGTTCTGTCGTACCGTCTCCGGGGGGCGCAAACAGAGAGAACAGCCCGCGCAGCATAAACTCGGCGGCAACCAACAGCACCAGAACAGCAGGCAAGTTTATCGCCAGTGCACTGTTAAGTTGTGGCCAGACAAGTCCCGGTAAACTCAGAAGCTGTACCGCCATCACCAGGCGCAGCAGCGGCGCTATCGACCCGGCTTCCGGGGAGGCCTCTTTCGACACCGCACTGAGATGCCGTTCAGCCACCAGCAACACAAAGACGGATCCTGCCAGGCAGGCCACCGCAATCCAGCGGTTATTACTGTCCAACAGCGGAACGTAGCGGCTACTCCAGCCAGAAAGCGCAATATAGAACGTCAGCGCGGCAAGCGCCCCGGACCAGATGCCCTCCGCCTTAAACAAAGCTTCAGCCCGGGCAAAATTGAACGGCACCAGACCCGTGAACCAGCTCAAAAGCGGGTTCTTTGGCACATCTTCATGCTGAACCGAAGGCTCAGCCGGTGGGGAAAATTTAAGGCTTCGCCACTGGCAAATACGCTGCGCCGCGTGCAGTGAAATGACCAATAACAAAAGCGCGGCGGCATTGCTGCACAATAAAGCGACCCAGCGGGAAGCCGGCTCCAGAATACTGACCGTCAGCGCCAGCAGGAGCATCATAAACAGCAAGAAGGTTAAGGCGAACACCGCGCGGGCGGCGAGTCGGGCCTGCGCGCCGGCCAGCGAATAGCGAGCGGGCAGCGCCTGAGGCAGCAGTTCAGCTTCGGGTAACCGGGTAGGTGGCATGATGTTTTAAATGTGAGGTGCGCAAGAGTTGCACAGTATTTTCAGATTGTTATTTTATAACATACCAACACAAAATGCTGGCGAGTAAAGATGTGTCATTTTATGTCAGTGTGATGACAATAAAAAAGCGAACATAAATGTTCGCTTTTTCACATCCAGATATCGCTTACTGGGAGTCGATATCTTTCAGGTCATCCTGAATCGCCGCCGCGTTCGGATTCGCCTCTGGCTTAAGCTGGCCGCCGTTGGCCAGGAAGTCATGGCGCTGGAAGTAGGCTTCACGCACGGTGATGTAAGGATCGGCAGACTGGCGCAGCAGGCCGTCGGAATCCAGCAATTGAGCACGCGTTTCGACGCCTTCAACCGCCCATTTACCGATGGACATCGGCCAGGTCAGCCAGGATAGCACCGGATACAGGGTATCGACGAAGTCACCGCCGTCTTCACGCAGCGTGAAGCTGCCGTAGCCCGGTAACATCACATAAGGGCCGTAGCCTACGTCGTAATGGCCCAGCGTGCTGCCGAAGCGGTGAGGCTCGACGCGCTGAAGTTTAGGATTAGCCATTCCGGCCACGTCGATGAAGCCGCCCATCCCCAGCAGGGTGTTCAGGAAGAAACGCGTAAAGTGTACCATCCCCTGGTACGGATCGCCCTGCACGAAGTAGTTCACCATCGTGGCGGGCTCTTCGAGGTTGCTGGTGAAGTTGCTCAGGCCGTTGCGCGCTGGCACCGGCACATAGTCACGCCACGCTACGGCCACCGGACGCAGAACATACGGGTCCAGCACGTTGTAGTTGAAGTTGAACATTGAACGGTTGAACCCTTCGAGCGGGTCCGAACGCCCCTGAGGCTGCTGGCTCCCAGAACTGGCACATCCCACTAATACCGTTGTTGCCAGAGCAAGTCCGGTCAGGCGGAAATTCATTAGCGTCTCCCTATTATTGTTTGTCTGCGCTTTCAGTGGTGCCCGGTTCAAGCTGGGCCCTCGCCTGATCGATGCTGCGCTCAATGACGGCGCGGCGCTGGTCGTTTGCCGGTAAAATTTTCAGCATCATGTCCCACGCCCCAATCGCCTCACGGTAGTTCTGGCGCTCAAAAGCATTAAACGCCAGCAGGCTGAGCACGCGAATATTCGTGTGGTCATCTTTTAACATTTCGCGGAGCAGAAGCCCACCAAGCTGGTTATCCTGCGCGTCGGCAGAGCGGGTCAATACTTCAGCATAGCCCAGCTTTGCTTCGCCGTTTGTGGGCGCAAGTTTATAGGCGTGAGCAAAAGCTTGTGTGGCCGTTGTGGCGTTATTCAGCACCATGCCAATGCGCCCAAGCATCATCCAGCCTTCAAGATTATCAGGCTGTTGCTGCAATCGCGTGCGTAATCCTAACCCAAGACGCGCCATCTCTTCCATAGTCAGCGGCGCGGCCTGCGGGTCAAGAACACGTTTTAACAACGCTGGCGTCTCAGCTGTCGCCTGCCGCCAGGCCTGCACCTGCGCCAGCCCGGACGTTTTCAGATAACTGCCAGCGCTGACTGCCACCAGCAGCACGGCACCAGGCAAAAAGACCCACAGCGAGATTTTCCCCACGGTTATCCCGTCATTCAGCGTCGGGTTATCTTCCGTGAGCGAAATTTTTTGCCGCCTGCGGCTGCGCAGCACAATCACCGCCGCACCACCAATAATAAACAGCGCTGGCAGCACCCAGAGGATCACCGTGGCTGGGGTCAACGGCGGCTCATAGGTCACAAAATGGCCGTAGCGCTCGACCATATAATCTACGATCTGCTGTTTGCTTTTGCCCTGCTGCATCAGCTCATAGACTTTAAGCTTCATGTCTGAGGCAATCATCGCGTTGGAATCCGCAATGCTGTTGTTCTGGCATTTCGGGCAGCGTAGCGCCTCGGTTAGCTGGCGAAACTGCTGCTCCTGCGCTTCATCCTTAAAGGTGAAGGTATCAATGGCCGCCGCCGCATGGATGCTAAACAGCATCCCGAGCATTAAAAGCATTGCGCGCATCATGAGCCCGCCTCCTGGCTGTATTTTTCCCACAGCGGCTTGAGCTCCTGCTGCCAGACGCGATCGTTCAGATCGCCCGCGTGGCGGTAGCGGATGATCCCCTTGCCGTCGATCAGGAAGGTTTCCGGCGCACCATACACGCCCAGATCCAGCCCCAGCATGCCGTTGCCGTCAAACAGGCTTAACATGTACGGGTTGCCGAGATCGCGCAGCCAGTTAATCGCTTTATGGCGATCGTCTTTATAGTTCATTCCCACCACGCGCACGCCCTGCGCGGCCAGCCCGTTAAGAAACTTGTGCTCGGCGCGGCAGGTTGGGCACCAGGTCGCCCAGACGTTCAGCAGCAGAGGCTTGCCGTCCGCCAGCACTTCCCGCCCCCACTCTTTACCCGGCTCGTCGAGGGATTCCAGGCGGAACACCGGCACCGGCTTACCAATCAGCGCCGACTCCAGATCCGTGGGCGCTTCGCCCTGGGCATTACGCGCCAGCTGCCAGAGCAGAAGCGAGGCCAGCAGCAGAAACAGCGCCAGCGGAATAAACAGATAGCGGCGCTTCATGCTGCGGCCTCCGGCTTAACTTTACGGCTGCGGTAGCGCGGGTCGCACAGGCAGCAAAGGCCACCGAGGGCCATCAGCAGCCCACCCGCCCAAATCCAGCGCACGAAAGGTTTGTAATACAGGCGCACCGCCCAGCTGCCGTCGTCCAGCTCTTCACCCAGCGCGGCATAGAGGTCGCGGGTGAAACCACCGTCGATAGCAGCCTCGGTCATCATCGCCCGGTTGCTGTTATAGAAACGCTTTTCAGCATGCAGCGTAGCTTCCGGTTTGCCGTGGCGAGTGACGTCAATAACGCCCACGCCGCCGCGATAGTTAGGGCCAGTGATGTCCCGCACTTCGCGGAACACAAAGTGGTACTGGTGAATATCAATGCTGTCGCCGGACTTCATGCGCACGTCACGCTCCACGCTGTAGCTCTGGCTAAAGGCGATGCCGACCACCGCCACCGCCAGGCCCAGATGCGCGGAAACCATTCCCCAATGGCTGGCGGGAATTTTGCGTAGCCCATCCCAGAAACCGTGGCGATGCGTGGCGCGCTGATAAACCTCCATCAGCGCCAGCACAAAGACCCAGACGGCCATCAGTAGGCCGACCACCGTCATAGCCTCTACACGATCCTGCATCAGCCACGGTAAGAGCAGCGACAGAATCAGCGTGATAACCACCGCCGCCAGCAGATGCTTGCGCAGCTTGCCCGGCTCGTCGCGCCGCCAGCGAACCAGCGGCCCAATGCCGAGCATCAGTGCAAACGGGGCCATCAGCGCAGTAAACATCGTATTGAAGAACGGCTCCCCGATGGAAATGCTGCCGAGGCCAAGCTGCTTATGCACCAGCGGCAGCAGCGTGCCCAGCAGAACCACCAGCATGGCGGCAATCAGCAGGACGTTGTTGCCAAGCAGGAAAGACTCGCGTGACCAGAGATCGTTGCTCACGCGAGAACGCACTTTGCTGCCTTTGACCGCATAGAGCAGCAGCGAACCGCCGATAACCACTACCAGAAAAGCCAGAATAAACATGCCGCGCGCCGGATCGGACGCAAAGGAATGCACCGACACCAGCACGCCGGAGCGAACCAGGAACGTCCCCAGCAGGCAAAGCGAAAAGGCGCTTATCGCCAGCAGCACCGTCCAGGCTTTAAAACTGCCGCGTTTTTCGGTGACGGAAAGCGAGTGGATCAGCGCGGTACCCGCCAGCCACGGCATAAACGAGGCGTTTTCTACCGGGTCCCAGAACCACCAGCCACCCCAGCCCAGTTCGTAATAAGCCCACGCCGACCCCAGCACAATCCCCACCGTCAGGAAAGCCCAGGCCGCCAGCGTCCACGGTCGAGTCCAGCGCGCCCAGGCGCTGTCCAGCCTGCCGCCCAGCAGAGCCGCAATCGAGAAAGCAAACGCCACAGAGAACCCTACGTAGCCCATATACAGCAGCGGCGGGTGCAGAATCAGGCCGATGTCCTGCAGCAGCGGGTTTAAATCTCGCCCTTCCAGCGGGTAGTCCGGCAGCGTGCGGATAAACGGATTGGAGGTGAAAATAATAAACAGCAGGAAGCCGAAGTTAATCATCCCCATAACTGCCAGCACGCGGGCGTGATCTTCTTTAGGCATGCTGCGCCCGGTGAGAGCAACGGCAAAAGTCCAGCCGCTCATCATCAGCACCCACAGCATCAATGACCCTTCGTGCGCCCCCCAGGTGGCCGCCACGCGATACCAGACCGGCAGCTCGGTATTGGAGTTATTGGCGACGTAAAGCACGCTGAAGTCGTTCACCACGAAGGCGTTAATCAGAATCAGAAACGACGCGCAAAGGGTGATAAACAGCGCCCAGCTAAACGGCCTCGCGGAGGCCATCAGCCGCTTATCACCGCGCGCCACGCCCCAAAGTGGGTAAACGCTTAATAGCAAAGACCAGCCGAGCGCCAGGCTTAGCAGAAACCCACCGATTTCCGGCATCATGAGGCGTTATCCTTATACACTTCCGGGGCCTGCTGGTGATTCTGCTCCATCGCCGCTTTCACCTCCGGTGGCGTGTAGTTTTCATCATGTTTCGCCAGCACTTCTTTGGCATGAATAAGCGTGGCACCTTCCATTACGCCCTGGGCCACCACGCCCTGCCCCTCGCGAAACAGATCCGGCAGGATGCCCTCGTAAGTAACATCCACCACGCCGCGAGCGTCATACAGCTTGAAGCTGACCTTCAGGCTCTGGCTGTCGCGCTTCACGCTGCCCGGCATCACCATGCCGCCAATTCTCAGGCGCTGCCCGGTTTCCGGCATCAAATGGCTTTCACCTTTGCCGTAGATAATTTCGCCGGGGGTATAAAACAGGTCGATATTGCTGCGCAGGGCATAAAGCACGAGCGTAATGGTAAGCCCGAGGCCAGCCAGCACCGCCACGGCCAGATAAAGCCGGTTTTTACGACGCGGATTCACTTAAACTTCCTCCTGGCGCTGGCGAGCGACACGAATACGCTGCTCTCTGGCCTGCTGACGAGCCACCGCCCGCAGAATGGCGCGATGCTGGTAGCGTGTGTGAAAAATCAGCCCAAGCAGCGGCAGAAGCGTAAAAGCCACCGCCAGCCAGACGTAAAAGGCGTAGCCGCCCATGGCGAAAAACTCGCCCCAGTGAGTGAACGCCCACGTCATGATTTTGCTCCTTTGCCATTAGCAAGCGCTAACACCCACGGACGGCGGCTTTCCTGCAACAGCAACAGGTTACGCAGACGCATCAGGGTAAGCGTGATAAAGAGCGCGAGGAAGCCGAAAATGGTCCAGCGCAGCGGCGTGCGCATGGAAGGGTCGATGGACTGCTGCATATTGGTCGAGCCCTGATGCAGCGTGTTCCACCACTCCACCGAGAAGTGAATAATCGGCAGGTTTACCACACCGACCAGCACCAGAATCCCGGCGGCCCGGCCCGCAAGACGGCGATCGTCAAACGCGCTGTAAAGCGCAATGGCGCCTACGTAGAGAAACAGCAGCACCAGTTCAGAGGTCAGTCTCGCGTCCCAAATCCACCACGTACCCCACATTGGCTTCCCCCAGGCGGAGCCGGTGACCAGCGCGATAAAGGTAAACGCCGCGCCGACGGGGGCCATCGCCATCACTGCCAGATCGGCGGTTTTTATCTGCCACACCAGGCCAATAAAGGCAGCAATCGCCATGCTGGCGTAAATGCCCATCGACCACATGGCCGCCGGGACGTGCAGGTACATGATCCGGTAGCTCTGCCCCTGCTGGTAGTCCGCCGGGGCAATACCAAAGCCCCAGACGCAGCCGACCACCAGCAGCACCGCGCTGAGGATGGCCAGCCAGGGCAGCAAGCGGCCACAAAAGTGGTAGAGCCGCTCGGGTTTAGCCAGCTGATGTAATGTTTTCCACATAGGTTTTGCTCACAAAACAAAAAATAAAGTTATGCAACGCTTACCCGCAGCGCCGCCGCCGTAGCGAACGGGCTTAGCGTGGCGCTACCGGCCAGAAGCGCGCCAAGAATTGCCATATAGCCCTCCACCGGCAGATGCATCGAGGCGGCATCCATCGCGGCGGTAGCAAAAATTAATAGCGGGATAGTCAACGGCAAAACCAGCAGGCTGAGTAGCACCCCGCCCCGCTTCAGGCCAACCGTTAACCCCACACCGGGTGCGCCGAGAAAGCTCAGCGTCGGCGTTCCCAGCAGCAAAGTGGCGGCCATCACCTGCCAGCCATAAAAATCCAGCCCGAGCAACAAAGCCGCCAGCGGCGAAAGCAGTAACAACGGCAGCCCGGTCACCACCCAGTGAGCGGTCACTTTCGCCAGTACCACCAGCGGCAAAGGCACCGGTAGCAGCATCAGCTGCTCCAGCGAGCCATCCTGAAAGTCATCCCGGAACAGCCTGTCCATCGCCATTAAAGAGGCCAGTAAAGCCGCCACCCAGATAATTCCCGGCGCAATGCGCGCCAGCAGCTGCGGCTCAGGGCCAATGCCGAGCGGGAACAGGGTAATCACAATCAGGAAGAACCACAGCGGGTTGGCGATTTCAGCCCCACGACGAAATACCACCTGTAGTTCGCGCCAGAAAATGCGCCTAATCATAAACAGCTTCCTGCCAATGAATCTGCCGTATAGCGCAACTTAGCGGCTGATGGCTGGTGAGAATAACTATCCCGCCTGCGCAGGCATGCTGCTGCAGACGCAGGGTCAAACGCTCAATACCGGTGGCATCCAGCGCGGTGAACGGTTCATCCAGAAGCCAAAGCTTTGCCGTGGAAAGCCACAGGCGAGCGAGCGCGGCGCGGCGCTGCTGCCCGGCGGAAAGCTGGTTGACGGGTAAATCTTCGAAGCCGAGCAGCCCGGTTTGCTCCAGCGCAGCCCACAGCTGCTCTTCAGCAACATCGGCATGAAAAAAGCTGAGATTTTCAAAAGGGGTGAGAACGGATTTGATGCCCGGCTGATGGCCAATCCACAGCAGGTCGCCGTGGAAATTGTCGCGCTGGCGGCGAAGTAGCTGATTTTGCCAGAAGACTTCGCCCTCATCGGCCTGCGCCAGCCCGGCCAGAATACGTAAAAGCGTGGTTTTCCCCGCGCCGTTTTTGCCCGCCACCTGCACCATTTCTCCTGGCTCAACGCTAAACGACAGCGCGTTGAACAGCGTGCGATCGTCACGCTGGCAGGTCAGTTGTCGGGCTTCTAGCATCAGGAGGCGCTCCTTGTCTCGGGTGACGCTAAGCATATCATATCGCCCTGTTTTCTTCAGGTTACCCCCGACGCCTTCGGCTACTCCATTAGGGTTAATTGGCTTATTCAGATCAAAGCCGGGGTGATTATTCTCATTCGGCAAAATCGCGGGATAAAAACCACTACGCTTAAGTGAACGTTTTCCGACCAGGAACCTCCCCAATGGACAAGATCGAGCACGACAAAATAGCCCAAAACGATGAACTGAAAGTGGACAGCGATGAGAAGTCGAGCGGCCAGAAAATCGAGCTGGATGAGGATCGCCTGCCCTCCGGCGCGATGGCGATTCACGAGCACATTCGCCAGGACGGGCAAAAAGAGCTGGAGCGTGACGGCATGGCGCTGTTCTGGTCAGCCGTGGCGGCGGGTTTGTCGATGGGCGCCTCGCTGCTGGCGAAAGGCATTTTTCACGTCAACCTGGCCGGCGTGCCCGGCAATTTTCTGCTGGAAAATCTTGGCTACACCTTTGGTTTTATCATCGTCATTATGGCGCGCCAGCAGCTGTTCACCGAAAATACCGTTACCGCCGTATTGCCGGTGATGCAGCACCCGACCACCAGTAATTTCGGGCTGCTGATGCGGCTGTGGGGCATTGTGCTGTTCGGGAATATCGTCGGCACCGCGCTGGCGGCGCTGGCTTTTGAATTTATGCCGATATTCGACGAAGCCACTCGCAAAGCCTTCGATGATATCGGCATGAAGGTGATGGCAAACCCACCCGGTGAGATGTTCGCCAATGCCATTATCTCCGGCTGGATCATCGCCACCATGGTGTGGATGTTCCCTGCCGCGGGCTCGGCAAAAATCTTCGTTATCGTACTGATGACATGGCTGGTCGCGCTGGGTGATTTAACCCATATCGTGGTCGGCTCGGTCGAAATTCTCTATCTGGTTTTCAACGGCACGCTGCACTGGAGCGAGTTCTTCTGGCCATTTGCCCTGCCCACCTTAGCCGGGAATATTTGTGGCGGAACGTTTATCTTCGCGCTGATCAGCCACGCACAGATTCGCAACGATATGAGTAACAAGAAGAAGGCCGAGGCGAAGCGAAAGCATGAAGAACAGAGCCGAAATTCAGCGAAGAGCGGAAAATGTGACGGGTAAATTGTTCATCTTCCAGGCAAACGGACCGCCAGCCTCTTAACCTGCCTCGAAAAGCGGGTATACTACGCCCGCCGCGTTCCCTTAGTTAAATGGATATAACGAGCCCCTCCTAAGGGCTAGTTGCAGGTTCGATTCCTGCAGGGAACGCCATGTCCAAATTACTTGACGTTTTCCCTCATTACCGGGCCCACTGATATCTATACATCAAAGCAAAATCTACATTACCCCTCATTACCCTGCTTGAATTAACTACATCAACCTTTTGTGGACATATTGCTGACACAATGCGAAATCACCGTGGATCTCTATCCACATGATAACGATAAAGTAAATCGACACAGTGAAACCTGCAGAAAAACCATAATACTTCGAAGATGCTGAAGGACTTACCTGTTTGCCCCACCTCCATGGGAAAAGGTGTGGCGAATGCGCTACAGGTTCGAAGGCAACAACCAGACGCTGATCATTGACCTCTATCCTGAAGCCTTTCTCCATAGCCAGAGCAAAACAGGCTGACGCGAAAATGAAATTGCTGACAGGTGTTGGCACAACAGAGCACAAGCAGGCTACAAAGAAGAAAGAGAAGGAATAATTCGAAGTTTCTTTAGGTGATATTTTACGTGAATGCCACAGATACTTATTTATGAGACAATAAAAGCCCACCTTAGTGGGCCAGAGAGAGATAGGTTGGTGTAGTCTGCATCACAACAGCGGTGTAAGAAATATTAAAGCATTTCCTTTGCTGTAACTGCGGAGATTGTTTGTTTTTGTTCAACTGAGGCAGATTCTCGCGCATATGCTGCAAACGCGCCTTTATAACGCATTGCTTTGCTTTCAATGAACTTCCACGAAGCTAGTCCGCATAACAATGATATAATTAATGAAATGATCATTAACTCATAAACATCAAACGCGAACACATTGATTAACGTCTGCTGAATAACAAACCCGTAAATATAAACACCGTATGACAAATCACCGAACTTATTATATAACTTGCTAACTTCTGGAACATAAACATAGCCCACAGATATAATAAATATAGGCAATAGCAAGTGCGCAGCAATAGAGTACACATTGAAATAAATTGCGATAACAAGCAATAATCCAGACGTAGCACAATACCAATTCAATCCTTTCCACTCATTAAATTTTAAAGATGATAAAACAGAGCCAAAAAAGAACAATGATGAAAAGTAAAGGACATAATATAAATTCAATCCCCAAAAAAATTCTCTGACATCCAGGTATGACTTATATTTGATTGTAGCGTAAGCACATGCTGCGACGATAATTATAGAAATTGCCTGACCAATTCGCTTAGGGACAAACCTACAAAATGCAGAAAGCATAACTAAAAAGTAAAGCGTAAACTCATATACAAGCGTCCATAAACTACCATTTATAGTGCCTGGTAGAGGATTTGTGGTGAATATATCTGACATGGCTGGCTGAAGGTTAAAAAGAGACATATTATTAAGTATATATGTCTTTACGTTCCCGGTGAGCCAGAAATAATCATATAAATTGCTACTTGAGAAAAAAAATCCAAAAACAACAGTCAGGGACAACACTGTAAATAACCCAGGAAATATTCTAAGGCACCTTTTCCAAAGATAATCCATAGTACTTTTGCTGTGCTTAAAGCTATTGAATATCAGAAAACCACTGATAACAAAGAATATGTCAACACCGAGAGAAGAAAATAGAAGCTGACCACCGGTAATGCTAAAAAGGAAGTCGCCGCTCTGCGCTCCAGAAAGGGCATACGAATGAGTAACAATCACAAATAGAGCGGCGACAAGCCTCATTAGATTCAAGTTGTTGTGGTGTGACATCGTGTAGTCCATCAGATAATGATGATTTATAATATCATACGACTAAAGTTATGATAACCATTGAATAGCACTAACATCTGTAGATGCCAGTGACGAGTCTTAGTATGTTTTTTTCAATGTTGCCTGTTAGTGTTTCCCGTTCGCTTTACTGGTACACCACCAGCGATAACGTTTTTGAAAGCAACGTTAGCAGTGTCGTGGTTTACTGAATTTAGCCACCAGAACAGAGGCGATACGCTCAGCTCAGAACATGAAAACTGCCCAATGAAAAAATGAAATTTCAGCGCAGACGTTAAATCCGAATCCGCCCAGCTGGCTCCTGGCCAAAACCACATGGTTGCAAATACAGCCAGCGTTATGCATGTTGGCCTTGCAACAATAACGCGATGGGTAATGCCGCGGTGGAATAAGCGTCAGGATAGAACACTAAAAACGTCCCCATAACCCGGAAAAAATTGAAACTCAAAAGCTTATTAAATGCGCAATACATTGAAAATAAAAATAAATTTAAAAAAATACCACCACATTATTAATGTCTGACTCCCTGAATTATTCTCGATAATCGTGAAACTCAGGACGCGTTGTCCTGTGGTGACTTTCTGCCATGTACTCGGGGTTCATCGCAGCAGCTATAAATACGGGAAAAATCGTCCTGAAAAGCCAGACGGCAGACGAATGGTATTACAGAGTCAGGTACTTGAGCGGCATGGTATCAACCACGGTTCGACAGGAGCAAAAGGTATCTCCGCAATGGTAGCCCCTGGAAGCTATTTGAGGGGGCACAGAATGCCTGTCGCTATCAATGCAGTGAGCTTTGCGTATCCACAGCATGGAATCAGCGGAAGCATTAGGGATATAATCCCACCAATGATTCCTCAGCCGTCGAAAAGAACATGACAAAACTTACGTTACAAGAGCAGATGCTCAAAGCAGGCCTGGTCAGCAGCAAAAAAGTGGCCAAAGTGCAGCGCACCGCGAAGAAATCACGCGTACAGGCTCGTGAAGCGCGGGAAGCCGTGGAAGCCAACAAGCAGGCTCAGGTTGAGCGTGATAAAGAACTCAGCGAACAGCAAAAGCAGGCTACTTTAGCCAAAGAATATAAAGCGCAGATCAAGCAGTTGATCGAAATGAACCGCATTGTTATTTCTAAGGGTGATATCGGCTATAACTTCACGGACAATAACTTAATTAAAAAAGTGTACGTCGATAAGGTGACCCAGACTCAGTTGATCAAAGGCCGCCTGGCTATTGCCCGCCTGATTTCTGATAAAAATCCTGAAGGTGAATATGCCATTATTCCCGCAGTCGTTGCCGATAAAATTAAACAGCGCGATGCCAGCTTTATTGTGCTGAGCAGCGAACTGACTCCAGAAGCCAAAGACGAAGACGAAGACGATCCGTATGCGGACTTCGTGGTGCCGGATGATTTGATGTGGTAACGATTCATTGAGTTAAGGCGGCCTGGTGTTTCCGGGCCGCCTGGTTAGCTTTTTTCAATAATATTGATGAGCAAATCGAGCGGGAAGATCATTTCATTGGTTTGCCTGAGCTCTTCAACTGCCCACCAGCGGTGCTCCCGAATGACTTTCTTTTCATTGTCAGTCCACCTCGCACGGTCAATATCCGATTTATCCGCATGAATGATAAAGAAATGCTCTTCCGCAAGAACCGTTTCACCGCTGGGCAGCATCATTTTGAAGTTTCTGGATGCAATCTGCTGTCCTGCTGTTGTCCTTATTAAACCAGTCTCTTCAAAGAGCTCTCGCAAAGCGGCCTGTTCGTATGATTCACCATGTTCAACCCCTCCGCCTGGCGTTGCCCAGTATGTTTTCCCACTCAAAGCATCCTCTGTATGGCAGAAATTAAAGAGCAATACATGATTGTCCGGTGAAATAATTATTAAGCGAGAAGATGGTCGAGTGCGCACAAAACCCCCTGATATAGGTTATTCATTATTATCCGAAAGTAGACCTGGAATAGCGCAAAGATTCTCACAATATAATACAAGAAATTAAGGGGTTAGCCGAAAATCGTCCCGTTCCTCCTGCTCCACACGCATTTTAATCCATTGATTCTACTGCTACGGTTGTGCACTGACTGAGTTTTTCTTTCTGCACAACACAGGTGAAAACAATGCCGTACTCTATCAAAGATACAGATATCCACACCGTCGCTCAGAAACTCAATGCTATCGCCCAGAACGGGCTGACCTACGCCAAAGATGTGTTTGACAAGGAACGCTACGAAACCCTCCGTCACATCGCCGAAGACCTGCTCCACTCCCGTTTTAACATTGATTCAGAAACCTTAAATCCTGTCTCTGAGTCCGGGTACGCCACGCCAAAAACCGACGTTCGCGCTTTTATTATTCGTGATGGCAAGGTGCTGATGGTCAAAGAAGCGGAGGATGGGAAGTGGAGCTTACCCGGCGGCTGGGCTGATGTGGGCGATACCCCGTCCGCTGCCGTCTGCCGGGAGGTAAGGGAAGAAACCGGGCTGGAAGTGAGGGTGAGCAAACTGTTGGGCGTGTGGGACCGTAATCTGCACGGTCATCCTCCTCTGCCCTGGCACGTCTACAAGCTCATTTTTCTGTGTGAGGAAACCGGCGGCAATCTTGCCCTCAGCCACGAATCTACCGATATCGGCTTCTTCGCCATTGACGATCTGCCGGAGCTGTCGTTGACGCGCATTGTCCCGGAAGAGCTGATTGTCAGCATGGAAATCGCCACCAGCGATAGGCAACCGTGGTACGACTAGCGGCTTGACGCGAGTAAACAGGCAGGTTCAGGCCCGCAATCATGACGAGAAACAGGGCCTGAAACAGTAAGAGCGGATTATAGATTGGCGCTACGCAAAGCGGTGCAAAATGCGCAGTTGCAGCCCGCAATCGGGATGATTTTGGTGATGTCGTAATTGGCTTCTGAAGGAATGGCATGCCCATTGGCGGCGCTATTGTTCACACTCGCCGTCTGCTCAGGGTGAACAGAAGAATTGGAAACAAATGCTGCGGCATGGAAGGATGTTGCCAACAGCGTTGCACCGACGATACTTAATACTTTCATTTTGTCACCCACGCTAAAAACCAGACAATCACTCTATCGTGAGCAGATTTTGAACACCAGATGCCACGACTGAAATAAGGTGTGCATATTTATGTCTAAACGCTAAGCGACGGAAAACCCCGCACCTTGCCGTTTAAGATATTGAATATTAATAAATTAATCTAAAAATAACTCACCACTTTTTTTGCAACTTAGCGCTGCCAGCCGCGTAAATCCCGCCGCAGCGGGAGTTTTAATATCATGCTGTTTTTATTCAGCAAATTTCAATAATGCCTCACCATCCAGGCGGTAACGAACCCATTCCGATTGCGGTAACGCCCCGATGCTCAGATAAAAATCAATCGCGGGCTGGTTCCAGTCCAGGACAGACCATTCCAGACGACCACACTGCCTTTGCACGGCGCACTGCGCGATATATTTCAGTAACGACCTTCCCGCTCCTCTGCCGCGGTACTCAGGAGAGATGTATAAATCCTCCATGTAGATACCGTTCCGCCCAAGCCAGGTCGAGTAGCTGGTGAAGAAAACGGCGTAACCGATAATTTTGCCTTCTGTCTCGCAGATCAACGCTTCGGTTTTACTGCCTGCATCAAACAGCGTCGCCCGGATCTCTTCTGGCGTAGTGACCACTTCCTGCGGGGCTTTCTCATACACGGCCAGCTCATAGATCATGTCGTAAATAGCCTGAGCGTCTTCCGGTCGGGCCTGACGAATCGTCATACTCATTGGTTTTCCTGTTATTTCTGGATGGCGTTAACGTTGCTGGCCCCAAGCATAAAGGTTATTGTCAGGCGAATTAAGTGCAATGAAATCACCAGATGATGAATATTATGCATCCAACCTTAAGGCGTCTCGATTTAAACCTTTTACCTGTTTTTGACGCGATTTATCGCCATCGTTCCGTCCGGCTGGCGGCGGATGAACTGGCGATGAGCACCTCGGCGCTTAGCCACGCGCTGTCGAGACTGAGAGCCTCGCTCAATGACCCGCTGTTTTACCGCGAAGGGCACCGGATGTGTCCCAGCGTGTATGCCACGCAGCTCGCCCCTGCTATTGCTTCAGCGTTGAAATACCTGGATCAAGAGCTGACTCAGCAGCCGGAATTTGACGCTTCCCGGACGACTGAACGCCTGCAGATAGCGATTACGGATTTTACCGCTTTTTGCATTTTCCCAGCCCTGATGCACAAACTGCAGCACGAAGCGCCCGGCCTGAGCTTCGAGTTACTTTACTTGCCTCATACCCCGGCACTGACGGAGCTTCTGGCGGGCGAAGTGGATTTGGCGTTGGGGTTCAGTACGTCTGAAGATATCCGGCATCCGGAGCTGGAAGAAATCGACTGGTTTACAGATGAGTACGTGGTTATCAGTCACCCAGGCCGGACACGGCTGACATTTGAGGATTATCTCGCCGCAAGGCACATCGTTGTCACGCCGTGGAATGAGAAGCAAGGGGTGCTGGACAGGCAGCTTGAGCAAATGGGTTACACACGGCAAATAGCCATCAAGACGCCGTCCATGCTTGGCGCGCCGTTTATTGTGGCCGAGAGCAATCTGTTAATGGCGCTGCCGCGCTTTGCCGCTGAAAAGCTGATGCCGGCCGCAAATATAAAGATTTTTTCATTACCTTTCGAAATACGTCCGTTTGAAATAAAAATTTATTCACACAAACGAAGCGGGAAGCGGAGCGCGACCAACTGGCTAAAAGAGAGGCTGCAAACGCTGGCGAAAGAGATAAATGCCGGGCAGTGAAAGCTGTTCGGCGTTTAGCTCATCCCGCTTTACGCAGCCGGGTTACCAGAGCCTGAACCGCCGGGGACGTTTTTCCCGCAGAAGAACAGACCAGGCCAAACTCACGATGAAGTCCCGGCGTCAACGGCACCACGCACAGGCCGCGCGTATCTTCAGGCAGCGTGGACGCTGGCACTATTGCTACGCCCATTTCTTCGCGCACCAGCATACAGGCACTGACCCAGTCCCGCACCGTGACGCGAACGTCAGACAAGCGCAAACCGGCCTCTGTCATTAAACTGCCGCCGTTTACCACACAGCCCCCGGTCGCCAGCACGAAGGGTTGCCCCGCCAGCGCCTGAAGGGTTATTCCCTGGGATCTGGCCCCACGCGCCATGGCGTGGCTGGCAGGCAGCACCGCCACCCAGGCATCCTGCCCGAGAATAACGTCAGCCCTGCCGGGAACGGGATTCATCACCACGCCCAGCTCGACGGTATCTGCGGCAATCCATTGTTCGACCTCTTCATCAATACCTTCGAGCACGACGACTTCAATGCCGGGATGCAAACGCCTGAAGTCCCGCAGCAGGCCGGGCAGCAGCGTAGACGTCACTGACGGGAAGCTGCCGAGGCGAATACGGCTCCCGTTTAAGTCCCGGCAAGTTTCGGTCAGCGAGCGGATCGCCTCGAGATGCAGCTGCATACTCCTGGCATGAGCGATAACCTGCTCCCCCAGCGCGGTAACGCCAATGTTCCTGCGTTCGCGGGTAAAAACGGGGAACCCCAGGGAAGCCTCCAGCTGCGCGATGGCCTGGCTGGCACCTGACTGCGTCATGCCCACGTCTTCCGCCGCACGGGAAATGTTCCGGGCATCGGCCACCGTGACCAGCAGTCGCCAGTGCAAAAGATTCATCATCGTTATCAGTAGCTAAGCTAATAGTTATTTAATGAATGATTAATTTTACAGAGATAACGGACTAAATCATAGTGCATCCAGGCGCCGGGTCGCGCGCTGTACACCTGTTTCCCCATTTTTGGAGATGCTATGAAACTGTATTACGCCCCAAAAGCTTGTTCGCTCTCGCCTCACATTGTCCTCCGTGAATTAGAGCTGGAATTCGAACTCATCAAAGTGGATAACAAAACCAAGCTCACCGCCGACGGGCGAGACTTTTTCACCGTCACGCCCAAAGGCTATGTTGCCGCGCTGGAGCTGGACAACGGGGAGATCCTGACGGAAGGCACGGCTATCGTACAGTACCTGGCCGATCTCCGGCCGGAAAAAGGGCTAGCGCCTCTGGCAGGAAGCTGGGCACGGGTGAGATTGCAGGAGTGGCTGAACTTCATTACCAGCGAGCTTCATACTGCGTCTGCCCCGCTGTTCAACGCCTCGCTCCCGGAGGAGGTTAAAACCATCTTCCGTGAAAAATTCTTCAAGCGGCTCGATTTTGTTCAGGATGCCCTCTCGAAGACGGTGTACCTGACCGGCTCCGCTTTTAGCGTGGCTGATGCCTATCTTTATACCGTCCTGAGCTGGGGCAAAATGTTATCAATCGACCTTAACCAGTGGCCCGCTATTGCCCGTTATATGACGGCGATAAACGCGCGGCCAGCGGTGCAGGAAGCTCTACGAGTGGAAGAAACTCACTGATCCCTTTTGCCCGCTGAACAGTGTTATCATCCGGGCCAGGCTAACCAACCCAGAGATAACCATGAACAACGAAATCGACCTGAAATATTACGACATCGCGGACGAGTACTCGACGGAAGCGGCCAAGCCCGTTGCCGAAGATGAACGTGACGCCGTGGCGCACTATTTCCAGCTGCTGATTACCCGCTTAATGAATAACGAGGAAATCAGCGAGGAAGCGCAGGGTGAGATGGCCGTTGAGGCTGGCCTTGCCGAACAGCGCATTGACGAAATCGCTGAGTTTCTGAATCAGTGGGGCAACGAGTAATTTCTGCCGCAACACGTTTCCCCGTCAGAATGGACTGTCGCATCTGGCCGCCACCGGTTCGCCGCTGACGGGGTGAACAAAACGCAGTTCGCTGGCATGCAGCATCAGCCGCAGCACTCGTTCGGTGCCCGGCAACGCCAGCCCGCCATACAGATCGCAGCCCAGGATAGGGTGCCCAAGATATTGCGCATGGATGCGCAGCTGGTGGGTCCGTCCGGTTTCCGGCGCAAGCTGCACCCTCGTTAACGGCAGCCGGGCGCCATTTTCAGGTTCCCGATAAAACCGCTCAATAACCTTGTAGCGCGAGCGAGCAGGTTTGCCGCTGACGGCGCAAATCGACATCAGCGGAAACAGCGCCGGATCTTTGGCAATCGCCGAGTCGATTATCCCTTCCTCTTTTTCAAGATGCCCGCACAGCAGCGCGGTATACACCTTGGCAACCGAACGCTGGCTGAACTGTTGGCACAGCAAAGCATTGATCGCCTTATTGAGCGCAATCACCATCAGCCCGGACGTGCCGAAATCCAGGCGATGCACCAGCGTGCAGCCGGGGAATATCTTCACCAGCCGATGATGTACCGAATCAAGGTTCTGCGGGTTTTTCCCTGACAGACTGAGCAAGCCGGAAGGTTTATTGATCAACGCCAGATGCTCGTCCTGATAAAGAATCTCTATCTCATCAAAACAAGGCGGGGCAATAAAAGTATCAATAATCGTAGACATCTGGCTGCCCGGCTGAAGAGTGGAGCCGGATGATAGCGAATTTCACGAGTCATTGCTCAATTATGACAGCCCATTCAGCCGGATTATTGCTCCATGTAAATGAGGACAGGATAATTTTCATACATCCTGAAAAACGTGAAGTCCGAGCATGGAGTGCTTACTTATGCCTGTCATACTAAGAATTAAAGGGTATAGTTTCTTCTTCTATTCGAATGAAGGAACACCTCTCGAGCCGCAACACATTCATGTGCGAAACTCAGAGGCCGAAGCTAAATTCTGGCTATGTCCTTTTATTACGCTTGCACGTAATGATGGTTTCAGTTCCAGACAACTTACTGAACTGGAAGATTACGTTAAACATCACCGGAAATTATTTACAGAGGCATGGTATGGCTATTTCAGCTAAACACCTGAGCTTTGATGAGCAAAAAATGTGGGTTGAACTGAGCGATGGGCGCACGTTAGGCGTACCGTTGGAATGGTTTCCAAAGTTGCTCCATGCCGATCAGGTACAGCGTGCCAATTATGAATTAAGCGCACGCGGCATTCATTGGGATACTCTAAATGAAGATATCTCCGTTGAAGGACTGCTCGCCGGTCGCGGCGATACAACCTTTCGCCCTCATGACGCGGCCTGAAAAGAAATAGAATTCAACTTCTCGCGCCAAAAAAGGGGCCATTAAGGCCCCTGTTTAAACTTATCTGGCTGAACTATTTACCTTCACCAGTAATCTTTTTCACTTCTTCTGCCGTTGCCGCAGGCGCACCGTTCCCCCAGGAGCCGCGCACGTAGTTCACCACGTCGGTCATCTCTTTATCCGACAGCACGCCTTTGTAGCCGGGCATCATGAACGGAATGGTGCCCTGGGTTTGCGGCGTATGCGCCCCGTCGGCAATCACGCGGATAAGCGAGGACGGCTCTTTCGCCATCACCGCCGAGTTGCCCACCAGTGACGGCACGTTAAAGTCAGTCCCCTTCCCGTCCGGGCTGTGGCAGGTTGAGCAATAGCGCATGTAGAGAGTTTTACCGTCGGACGGCTGCGAAAGCACGGCAGCATTCACCGGCATGATCGCTGGTTTTTGCGGCTTGAAGTTGGCGATATACAGCGCGATAGCTTCCAGGTCGGCATCAGTCAGGTACTGGGTGCTTTGGGTGACCACTTCGCCCATCGGGCCGGCAATGGCGTGATGCTGGCTGCGGCCTTTGCTCAGCAAGTCTTTCACTTCCTGGGTGGACATATTCATGCCGCGCAGGGAAGGCGCATACCAGCCGTCGATCATCGCCCCGCTCAGGAATTCAGGGCTGGCATCATCGTAGCCCTTCTCCTGCATCGCCATGCCGCGCGGCGTATGGCAGGCGCCACAGTGGCCCGGCCCCTGAACCAGATAAGCCCCGCGTTTGATTTTCTCCGCGTTTTCCCCGTGGGCTTCAACCACCACGCCGCCGGATTTCACGTCATCCACGAACAGGCCGTTCCACACGCGCAGCGGCCAGCGGGCCGACAGCAACAGCGGAATATCATTCTCTTTGTTGGCGGTCGCCGCCGGGGCAACGTCCTTCATAAAGTAGTCGTACAGCGCCCTCACGTCTTCATCGGTCATTTTGGCGTAGGAAGGATAAGGCATCGCCGGGTAAAGGGCGTGGCCATCTTTGGCTATCCCCTGGCGAACCGCCTTCTCGAAATCTTCGTAGCTGTAATCGCCAATGCCGTGGGTTTTGTCCGGCGTGATGTTAGTGGAGTAGATATCGCCCACCGGCGTGGAAAACTTTTTGCCTCCGGCCATCGGCTGGCCGCCGTCTACGGTGTGGCAGGCGACGCAGTCTGACGCGCGCGCCACGTACTCACCTTGCGATACGGCAGCGTAGCCGCTGGCAGAAAAGAGGATTGAGATAGCCGCTAAAATACGTTTCATTTTTTGGTTACCCCATCGCCACAAGTTCGTTGACTGCACGCCATGCCTGGTCGATAGCCGCGTGGGCGTAGGCGCTCCAGTCTGAGTCAGAGTTAGCAATCGTGATGCGGCCTATCGGCTGGCGGGCACGGTTGATAATTTCCGGCATTTTCTCCATGTCATCGCTCAGGGCGTTAGCGTAGTAGGCGTAGCCGTGCGCCCAGCGGTTGACCGTGATGGCCGCAATATCGCGTTCGTGATCAAAGCCGGTGTGGCCCAGCATCTCCTGCAGCTGAGAGCGGATCATCTGCTCGTGGGCTTCGAAGGTAGAACCCAGCAGGAACGCACGGCCCCGGCGGAACTGCTCGCGCGGAGACATGTTGCTGCCCGGATAAGTCGGCACATACACCATGTGAATACACATCGGGTCATCCGGCGTCTGCGAATGATGGTAGTCGCCCATACTGACCGGGTAATCGAGCTTCACGCGGCTGTAAGGTGCGGCAGGCGAATAGAATTCATGCACGCCGGTGTTTTTGAAAGCACGCCAGTTGTTGACCACCACGTTGGTGTACACCAGCGGGGCTTTGACATTGAGGCGCAGATCTTCTTTCTGCTGCTCCGGCGCCTCCGGCACGATGTACGGGATCATCATGTTGTAGCCCGCCATGATGGCGTTGCGGCTATTCACGCGATGCAGCTTGCCGCTCTGATTGTTGATGTAGCTCACCACCACGCCGTTGTCGGCATTGGCAGCGTTAATCACGCTGCTGTTGAGGCGAATGCGGGTGCCGTTTTCCGGTCTGTCCAGCAGCTCGTAATGTAGCCTCGCGGTGACGGAATCTTCCATCGTGCTGCCCGGCAGCGCTTCAGGAATCAATTTGCGCACCATCAGGCGCGTCAGCCCGGCATTTCCGTCCGGGAAGTGGTAAGTGTACGGCTCTTCGAGGTCGGCCAGCGCTTCACCATCCAGCGGCGGTAAACCCATCGCCTCCATGCCCGGCAGCGCACAGGCGCGCGCGTCGCTGCAGCTCACGCCTTCAATGCCGATGGCAAAAAAGTCGTTGGTACGCTGCTGGAAGTACATCAGCGCCATTTTGCTTAAGCCGACTTTCTTCTCGAGGAGTTCATGATAGCTGTGGGTATCCAGCCATTCGCTTTTCTGTTCGACCGTCATGCCCGGCAGGTAATCGGCAGGATTGATGTGCAGATCCAGCAGCGCCTTGCGGTCTGCCTCACTCAGCGGGAAGTCATTGATAAAGGCTTCGATGCTGCGTCCATTCAGCCTGTCCGGCGGAATGTCGTCCGACACCGCGCGGCCAGGGTCACCGCTGACGATTTTGGTTTCGCCGAAGTTCTTTTTGTCGAAGAACACGCCGCGGCTCAGGTTCTGGTCCGGGTAGAAAGTGGCGTCAAAGCTGCTTTTCATTCGCGTGATGCTGACGCCCAGGGAATCCATCAGGCCGTGAACCACCGGGCTGAAGTTGCTGTTCGGGGACTGGAATGACTCGCTGCCGCCGTAGCCCAGCAGCGTTTTGCCACCGACGTTGAACTGGTTGCGCTTGGCGTGGCCGCCGAAGTCGTCGTGGTTGTCGAGGATCAGTATTTTGGCCTCTTTCCCCATTTTTTCGCGCCAGAAGCAGGCCGCCGCCAGGCCGCTGATCCCGCCGCCGACCACCACCAGGTCGTACTCTTCTTCTACTGGCAGCTTACCGAAGTCGAATTTTTCGTGCTCGCGCCCAAGGGCGTGCGCCATTTCGAACGAACCAGGGTGGTTGCCGCGCAGGCCAGTCAGGCCCGGCGGGTAGTAATCTGCATTTATCACGGCGCTGCCGGGTGCTTTGCCGTTTGCCCTCACCAGTTCCAGAGGCGTTAAACCAGAGACAATTGCAATTGCCATCCCGTTAAGAAAGTCACGTCGGGTAATAGACATAGATAACCTTTTTTATCAGTCCGTTATACCCGTCATACTTCAAGTTGCATGTGCGTTACCTGCATCCGCTCACCTCAGTCACATAGTTATCTATGCTCCTGAGGATTCACGGCCCTGGTGCCTTCCTGCAACTCGAATTATTTAGGGTATAGACATATTGTTAACCAAATGATAACAAACTCCCTGCCGCTTCGCTACGCGATAAGCCTGTTAACTCTAGTGTCTTTTCTGGTAACGGGTTGTCTGTGCACCGTCCGCTGGTAATGACCAGTCAGCGGCGTTCAGTGGCCTATTGCCGCGGCTTTAGCTCTTCGTCGAGTTTCTTCGAGTCGTAGTAGTCGCCCTGCCAGGTGATTTTGCCGTGGCTGACTTTGATAAAGCTCACGCCTTCAAACTTGATCGGGTTGTTGGTTGCCGGGCTTCCGCCCCACTCACCGCTGTTAGTGCCGGTGAACGTCCAGCGGAAAGCGATGGTGTCGTGGTTGTAAACCGGCTCGCTGGTCATCTGCCAGTGCAGGTCCGGCACCGCTTTAATAAACGCGCCAATCACCTCTTTCTCGGCTTTTTCTTTCCCTTCAACCGGCGTGCCGACGGCGGCGTCGTAATAAACCATGTCGCTGGCAAGATACTGGGCCGCCTGCCCGGCGTTATGGGCATTCCACGCGGCCATATAATTTTTCACCACGGAAAGCGGAGCGCTTTCGGCCAGCGCCAGGGCCGAAAAGAAAAACAGCGACAGCGCAGCAGCATTAACTCTTTTCATCGCAGGGATCCTTATTCAGTGATATCGCACATGATGTGTTTGATACGGGTGTATTCGTCGAGGGAGTAAGACGAAAGATCTTTGCCGTAGCCGGACTTTTTAAACCCGCCGTGGGGCATTTCCGCGCACAGCGGGATGTGGTTATTGATCCACACGGTGCCGAAATCGAGACGGGTGCTAAAACGCTGCGCCCGGCTGTGGCTGCTGGTCCAGACGCTTGCCGCCAGGCCATACTCCACGTCATTGGCTCTGCTGAGCCCCTCTTCTTCGCTGCTGAAGGACTGGATAGTCATCACCGGGCCAAAAACTTCATGCTGGATGGCCTCATCGTGCTGCTTCAGCCCGGAAATGATCGTCGGCTCAAAGTAGTAGCCGGGGCCCGCGCCCTTTTTGCCACCGGTTTCAATTTTTGCATGGGCCGGAAGCCGTTCAATAAAGCCAGTCACCTGCTCCAGCTGGTTGCGGCTGTTGAGTGCGCCGTACAAAGCCTCGCGGTCGTCCGGCTCGCCGAAGGTGATTGACTTGGTTTTCTGAATCAGCTTTTCAAGGAAAGCGTCGTAGGCGGAGGCTTCAACGATGATGCGCGTGGCAGCGGTGCAATCCTGCCCGGCATTAGAGAAACCGGCGGCGGTAATCACCTCGACCGCTTTGTTCATGTCCGCATCGGCAAACACCACCACCGGGGCTTTGCCGCCTAATTCGAGATGCGCTTTGGTCAGGTTGGCGGCAGCGGAGGCGGCAACCTGCAGCCCGGCGCGAACGGAACCGGTAATCGACACCAGCGAGGCTTCCGGGTTGGATACCACCAGCGAGCCCGTCCCCGCTTTGCCCAGCACCACGTTGAATGCGCCCTGAGGGAACAAAGGTGCCGCAATTTCGGCCAGAATCAGCGTGCTGATAGGCGTCGTATCGCTCGGTTTCAGCACCACGGTATTACCTGCCGCAAGCGCCGGAGCGATTTTCCACACCGCCATCATGAACGGATAGTTCCACGGCGTTACCTGCCCGACAATCCCCAGCGGTTCACGGCGAATAGTTGAGGTAAACCCGGCGGCATATTCCCCGGAAGCTTTGCCCTCAAGGCAACGGGCCGCCCCGGCAAAGAAGCGGATAGCGTCGCAGGAAGCCGCGATTTCATCGCGTTCGATAAAGTGCTTGAGCTGGCCCGTTTCCTGGCTTTGCACCTCCACAATCCGCGCGGCGTTACGTTCAATTTCGTCGGCAAGTTTCAGCAAGGCTCGCTGTCGCTCGGACGGCAGGGAATGCTTCCATACCGAGAACGCCGCTTTTGCCGCCGCGTAAGCCTGATTAACCTCTTCCGCACCGCCGTCAGGCGACTGCGCATAAACCTCGCCGTTGACCGGGCTGACCAGGTCAAACAGCGTAGCTGGCTGGCCCGCTACGTAGTGTCCGTTGATAAAATGCTTCAGGGTTTGCATCGCCTTCTCCTCAAATTAAACATAAACAATATTATGTAATATCTTTTGAGTAGCGACTTTTCAATCTGCGCTTTATAGCAACATGATCAACCCCACAATTTAACAAGTTTTTTACATTGCAATACCAGGCAAGGGGTGAAAACCGCCGTTTCTGGTAGCCCGTCGATGCCTTTCTTAAAGGCCCGGGCTGTGCTATCAATAACCGTTGATTCAGGGAATTTTAATCAGAGAGCACTATGATTACTCACGCAGTAATATTCGCACCTATAGGACAGGCAAGTCGATCCGATCAAATTGTGCAGCGGCTTTCAAATGCAATTATTACTGGTTTGCTCGAGGCAAATGAGCAGCTTCCTAATGAGGCCGACCTTGCCAAAATGATGGGCGTTTCCCACATTACAATACGCGAAGCCTTAAATACGCTGCGGGCGAATAATTTAATCCACACCGTTCGTGGGCGAAATGGCGGCAGCTTTGTTTGCAAAAATAGCGGCGAATTTCAGACGCCGCTGCACCCTTTTAAGACCATCAGCTCAGACTATATTTCTGACCTCGGCGAAATGCATTGCGCCATCATCAGCCACAGCGCAAAGCTGGCCTCCAGGCGCATGACCAGCGCCGATATCACCCGGCTGCGGGAGTTTGTTGAGGCGCTGAAATCGGCCAGCACGCCGGAGCTAAAAACTCAGGCGGATATGCGCTGCCTGCTGGCACTTTCCGCCAGTTCTCAGTCAGCAAGGCTTGCCAACCAGGAGCTGCTGCTGCAGGCCGAATGGGCTTCACTGGTGGCCATTCTTTACCGCGATGAAGCCATTCATCGGGAAGTGATTGATGTTTATACCGAATTGATCGCCGCATTAGAAACCCATTACGAGCAGGAGGCGGTGCGATTAGCCACGCAACTTATCGACACCTTTACCTTCTATCTCATTGAAAGCAAATTAAAATATAAATAAAACTGACACAACAACACGGGCATCGCCATGAACGTACCTGCAAGCCTCATCCCTTTTACCCGTAAGATTGACGACATCATCACCACCACCATCCAGGCAACCATTGCCCTTGCCGGGCAGGTTGAGTCCACGCTGGCGGCGTTTCACGGCGGCGATCATAAATTGCTGCTGGATCCCGCGGTAAAACGCGCCATCCAGGAACACATCAAAGAGACGCTGAACGAAACGCCGTATTGCTCAGGCTCTGGCTTTGCAAGCCACATTGCAGGCAGCACGGAAGAGAAAGAATACTGGCTGCTGGAGTGGTGGTACAAAAAGGCCGACGGCGTGAAAAAGGTGAATCTCGACCTGGATCAGGCCACCCAGCAGCGGCTGGATTTCAGGACCTTTGAGTGGTTTAAAGATGCTCAGGAAAACGGCCAGGCGTATATTCACGGCCCTTATGTCGATTACGTTTGTAATACGTCTTATACCTTAACGTCCGCGATGCCGGTTTATTTGCACCAGCGTTTCATCGGCGTGGCGGCAATTGATGTGCTGGTCAGTGAAGTCGAGGAAGAATTACTTCCGTTGTTCAATAACCACAAAGTTATGCTGACCAACTTAGATAAGCGGATTATTTTCTCTACTTATCCTAAATACCGTGTCGGTGAATTACTGAATACCACTGAGGCAGTTGAAGTCTATAACACAGAATACTGCACGTTATATGAGCTGATTAAAAAAGGGTCATAAGACCCTTTAATGTTGTGGATAACCGCATACAGAAAAAAGGGCCATAAGGCCCTTTTTTATTAATACTCGCGAGAAAGATTTAGCCGTTTGGCATATTCAATGGCGTCATTTTCAGGCGCATCAGAGTGGCCGAACGGTCTGGCAATCGTCATGTAAACCAGCCCCGAGCCGATGACCAACGCCAGGCCAATCAGCACCGTCCAGCGGTCAATAAAAGTTGCGCTGTCCGCAGGCTGGGCCAGCAGCCAAATCCCGCCGATACCGTAGGCCAGCGCCAGCCCGTTCACCAGCATGCCCCATGAGCCCAGCGTCCATTCTCCCGCAGGCTTCCAGCCCTTGAGGCGCTGACGCAGCGCGGCCAGGATGACCATCTGGAAGGAGACGTATATTCCTATCACGGCAAACGCGGTGATACGGGCCAGGTTATCCGGCTGGAAGTAGACCCAGACACAAATCACCATCGGCAGCAGGCAGCTGACCAACATCGCGTTGTCCGGCACGCTGTGCTTCGAAATCTTCGCCATCCACTCGCTGCCCGGCAGCATTTTGTCGCGAGAGAACGAGAAGATCAGGCGGCTCAGAGCGGCCTGCAGCGACAGAATGCAGGAGAGCATCGCCACAATGGCAATCACGATAAACAGCGTGGCGCCCTTCTCGCCCAGCGCGTCATTCAGAATCGCCGGGATCGGATCGGCAATTTTGCCGTTCACGATGTTCATCAGATCCGGGGATGACAGCAGGTAACCCAGAATGGAGATCACCGCCGAGATCGCGCCGAAAACGATGCTGAGGATCATTGCCACCGGGATCTTACGACCCGGGTTTTTCACCTCTTCCGCCACGTTGCCGCAGGCTTCGAAGCCGAAGAACATAAACAGCCCCATCAGCGACGCCGACATAAATGCCGTGCCGTAGCTACCGTCTTTCGCCAGCGCGCCCATGGCGTCAAACACCACGGAGAAAGGCTGATTGCGGTGGAAAATTAGCAGGTAAATGCCGAGCGCAATTACGCTGATGATTTCGCACCAGAAGCCGAAGCGGGCAACTCTCGCCAGATTTTTCGTCCCGGACATGTTGACGCCCATCATGATGGTGAGCAACACCACGGAAGTGAGCAGCATCGCAATCGGCGTGTCGCCATAATGGAAAAGCGAGGCGACGAAGGTGGAGGTGTATTCCACGATAGACGTAATGGTGACCACCAGCGCCCAGAGGTAAATCCACGCGGCAATCCAGGCATATTTCTTCCCCCACAGCCTTCTGGCCCACGGATACAGCCCGCCGGTGATGGGATATTGCGAAGCAACCTCGCCAAACACTAAGGCAACCAGCAGCTGCCCGCAGGCGGCAATCAGGATCCACCAGATGGCTGGCGGCCCGGCCAGGGTTATCGCCAGCGCAAACAGGGAATACACGGCGGTCAACGGCGAGAGGTAGGTAAAACCGAGCGCAAAGTTGGACACCAGGCCGATGGAGCGGTTGAACTGCTGGCCCTTCTCCGGCTGGGAATCGGTACTTTTTGTAGCAGATGTCTGTTCCATATGTCTTTCTCTTTAGGGGGCATAGTTGCAGGCAATGGCTACATTTTATAAAACATATTAAGTTATATGTATATTGTGCTTTGTCACAATTTTGTTAGATATAATGTTATTGTATTGTTAAATTCGGAAAGCAAAAGAAAGGTGAATGAAAGCACTTTCAGAGGTGGGAAAAACACCGGCCTCAGTGTCCGGGAAGGAAACGCGGAACGCCGGTCCCCCGGCACTCCGCCTGCAGATCAAAACGCGTTTATCAGGCAAAAGCCTGCACGCCGATGCCCCGAGAGATGAACAGGTTGCGGATTGCCTCCGCCATAGCAAGCGCCCCCGCGCTATCGCCGTGAACACAGATGGAGTCGGCCTGGATGGGGGTAAATACGCCTTCGATTGACTCCACGCCGCCCTCGGTAATCAGCTGCAGCATGCGCGCGGCAACCTGCCCGGCATCGTGCAGCACGGCACCCGGATCACGCCTGGACACCAGCGAACCATCAGCGTGATAGGCACGGTCGGCAAACGCTTCGCTGACGGTTATCACGCCTTTTTGCTGCGCCCATGCCAGCAGCGGTGAACCCGCCAGTACCACCAGCGGCAAAGAGGCGTCAAACGCCAGAATGGCATCCAGCACCGCATCCGCCTGGCGCTTGTCATGCGCGATAGTGTTATACAGTGCCCCATGCGGTTTCACATACCGGACACGCGTTCCCACTGCCTGTGCCAGCCCCTGTAGCGCGCCAATCTGGTAAATGACATCTGCCGTCAGTTCGTCGCTGGCAATATCCATATTGCGTCGCCCAAACCCCACGAGATCCGGATACGCCACGTGCGCGCCCACGGCAACGCCCTGCGCTTTTGCAGCACGGAGTGTTTCGAGTATGCCCGCAGGCGATCCGGCGTGAAAACCACAGGCCACGTTGGCGCTGCTGACAATTTGCAGGATCGCGGCATCGTCTCCCATTGTCCACTGGCCAAAGCTTTCACCTAAATCACTGTTTAAATCGATGTATTTTTTCATAGTCAGCCTTTACGCAGCGATTCGTTGTTTATCAACATGGCCAGGATAATAGCATCCGCTCATCAACAACGAATATTTGTCTTTCAGACAGAGCGGCTGCAAAGATGTATTTCACTCCGGTACGGGAAGGTTAACCCTGTCGCCTCGGGTCGTCGGCTGCGAGATAACAAGAAATTCAACCTCGTTAGCGGAATCATTGCGAGCCTGATGTTTTGCCTGCGGCGGAATCGGGATCCCCTTCCCCGCTGACACTACGTAGCACTCTCCTTCCAGCTCCATCGTCAATGCTCCGGTTAACACAAAAAAGAATTGCTGTGCCACGGAATGGTAGTGCCTTTGTTCCGTCCGGCCCGGCGGCATACGTTCATGAATCACGCTCAAAGCAGCCTCTTTTAACAGGTGCCAACCGTCACAATCCCCTCCCCACAAATAGTGTTCCGCATTTTCTTTTGAAACGATCATTTTTTCTCCTGTTTGGCGATAAAAATTCATAAATTTTTGCGTAAGAAAAAACACTTATTTTTAGACGAAAAATATCGTTAAAAAAACGATATATCCTAATGTTTTTAATGAAGTAAATAAGGCATCGCTCCCACCCAATCAAAGTTCAAAAAACAGACAACTGTCACAATTTTGAGACACTTGTTTTCATTTTTAATTTGGGAGTACATTAGCGCCGTCCGGGTAAGGTTTTACCTCCGAATACCAGATGAAGCGGCGACAAAAGCGTTTGCGGCTTCAGCTTATTATGTACCTGTTGAGATGCGCGTCAGCGCGGAGCGATGTGAAGTGAAATATTTTCTGATGGGTATTTCTGTGATTGTTGTGTTGTGGGCCGGTACCTTCTTCCTGATGGTTGAATAAGCCTTCACAAACAGCAGCGCAAAAAGAACAGGAGCCAAAGGCTCCTGTTTTCGTTTCATTATTCGGCGTTTTCCGCCGCGTTTTTCGGCAGCGGTGGCAACAGCCCGTCAGCCCTGAACATCGCCTTAATACCGCGCACGGCCTGGCGGATACGATCCCGGTTTTCAATCAGCGCAAAACGAACGTGAGTGTCGCCGTAGTCGCCGAAGCCAATCCCCGGTGAAACGCAGACTTTCGCTTCCTGCAGTAGCTTTTTGGCGAACTCCAGGGAGCCCATCGCCGCGTAGTGTTCGGGAATTTTTGCCCAGACGTACATAGATGCTTTCGGGCATTCCACCATCCAGCCTGCTTCATGTAACCCTTTTACCAATACGTCCCGACGGCGTTTGTACTGCTCTGCGATATCACGCACGCACTGCTGATCGCCTTCCAGGGCAGCAATCGCCGCCACCTGCAGCGGCGTAAAGGTGCCGTAATCGTGGTAGCTCTTGATCCGAGCCAGCGCGCTGACCAGTTCCTGGTTGCCGACCATAAAACCGATCCGCCAGCCCGCCATGTTGTAGCTTTTTGACAGTGTGAAGAACTCAACGGCCACGTCGCGCGCGCCGGGCACTTCCATAATGGAAGGCGCTTTCCAGCCGTCATAGACAATATCGGCGTAGGCCAGGTCATGAATCACCAGCACGTCGTACTGCTTCGCCAGGGCAACAACCTTCTCGAAAAACTCCAGCTCCACGCACTGCGCGGTTGGGTTAGACGGGAAGCCGAGGATCATCATTTTCGGTTTCGGGTAGCTTTCGCGAATGGCTCGCTCCAGCTCGGCAAAGAAGTCCACGCCTTCCACCAGCGGCACGGAACGAACCTGCGCCCCGGCGATCACAGCCCCGTAAATATGAATCGGGTAGCTTGGGTTCGGCACCAGCACGGTATCCCCGTGATCCAGCGTCGCCAGCATCAGGTGCGCCAGTCCTTCCTTCGAGCCAATAGTCACAATGGCTTCGCTTTCCGGGTCGATATCCACGTCGTAGCGATCTTTGTACCAGCGAGAAATGGCGCGGCGAAGACGAGGAATACCTCGCGAAGTGGAATACCCGTGCGTGTCTTCACGCTGGGCCACGGTGCAGAGTTTCTCAACGATGTGCGGCGGCGTCGCCCCGTCCGGGTTGCCCATGCTGAAATCAATAATATCTTCGCCACGACGTCGCGCAGCCATTTTCAGCTCGGCAGTGATGTTAAAAACGTAAGGAGGTAAGCGATCGATACGCGAAAAACGACGTTTTGGACTGGAGTCAGCCATAAATTCCTCAGAGTAACGTGAGCGCCCGGACCGTCCGAGCGACGCTGCCACGTAATGTGGCCTGTTTTGAAAATAGCCTGAATAAAAATCGCCTGTCGAGGGGGGAATGAAAATATTTTTTCCGCGCCATAAAATAGGAAATTTCGAATGAAACACATCACTATTTCATTTAACTGTTAAAGCATACATTAACCAGGTAGCAACAACTCAGTAACTTATTCTCTGAAAGAGGGCGTTACCTATGCACCTGGACATTAACGATCTGCCGAAAGCTATCCGTGAGATAAAACAAAAGCTGCGCCGCGATCTGCCCAACTATCAATCAGTCTTTGCCGAGCTTGAAGCCAATATTCACCAGCAGATCGAAACGATTCGCGAAGAAATGGATCGGGGCGAGAACCCTGTTCCACAGCTCGACGCCGACGACATTATTCAGGGGCGGGTAAGCGAGCAACAAAAAGCGCTGATTCGCCTGCGCGGCTGCTGCACTATCCGGGGCGTTTTCCCGCAGGAACAAGCTCATGGCTGGAATGAAGAGATCGGCAATTATCTGGCACGAAACCATTTTGTTGAACGTCTTAAAAATGCGGCGGAAGATAACTACTTCGGTACACTTGCCGACAGTAAGCCGCAAATTTACGGCATTTACTGGTCTAAACCGCAAACCGAAGCCCGCCAGCATGAGCGCATGAAAGCGGTGCAGGTGTTCCTCAATAATCTCTGGCAAACGGAAAGCCACGGCAGGCAGCACTTCGATCCAAATCGCGTCGTTTCCTACGCGGATCGCACTCGCCGCCGCCCGCCCCGCTCAAGCTCGCTGGGGCTTTCTCCGCACGTTGACGGCGGCTCGGTTGAGCGCTGGCTGGACGAAAACTTCCGCCACGTATACCGCCACGTCTTTTCGGGTAACTGGAAAGATTACGATCCGTTTGCCGCCGAAGGCCGAACGGAAGTGCGGGAATTTCCGTCCCCTGCGGTCTGTTCCATGTTCCGTACCTTCCAGGGCTGGACGGCGCTAACGCCCCAGCGAAAACACGGCGGCACGCTGAATTTGCTGCCGGTGGCTAACGCTATGGCCTGGATCCTGCTTCGTGCGCTGCAGGACGATGTACCAGAAGAATCGTTGTGCGAAGCCAGGCCGGGCAGAGCATTATCCATTAACAAAGAGTGGCATCCCCTTTTACTGACTGGGATTTCCTCAATTCCCGATATGGAGCCAGGTGATACCGTTTTCTGGCACTGCGATGTGATTCATGCCGTCGAGAACGAACACCTCGGCGAGTTCGACAGCAACGTAATGTACATTGCCGCCGCACCGTGGTGCGAGAAGAACGCCGGGTACCTGCCGCGCCAGTGGGACGCTTTTGTTGAGGGCAAAACACCACCGGATTTCGCCGCCGACGATTTTGAGGTGGATTTTGTTGGCCGCGCGACAGAGCAGGATTTGACCGCTGCCGGAAAAGAGCAGCTTGGCGGGAAGTGATTGCCCCTCCTCTGGAAGGACGGTCTCCAGGTCATAAATATCGACGATTATGCAGGCCTGGAAAATATTCCGTTCACCTCCAGCCCTGTTTTATATGTCATCACAGAGTCAGTGAACGTCTCAGGGGAATCACCGTCATTCCCCCGAGACCCCGGACTCCCGGCCAAATAAATCGTCCGCTGAAGCGGCAGACCTCCGTTTTATCTCCCAGTCCTGGGTCGGCTGAGATGCGTTCCCGACGCTCTCAGCCTCCGGCCGTTCCCGACGGCCGGACCCTGGCCAGTCGGAGAGAAAACAGAGGCGATTTAAGCCGGAACCGTGCCTCGCTGTTAGCCCACAGCTATTCTGAAAATCATTGTTGCTTCAAGTCTTACAGCTACGCCCTTGTCCCCGGCTCTCAGCGCCCCCGGTTATGACCCAACTCAGGCGGGGTTGAGCTGTCGGGAACAGCGAAAGAGAGCGATCGTCGGGAACGAATCGCAAACGACCCCGAATGTTTGGGTGATAGCCGGTGGGTTTACCGCTTCAGCGGCGATGAGCTCGCCGGGCGCCGGGGGTTGTCAGGGGGCATGGCGTAATGCCACCTGACACGTTCACTGTCTCTGTACGTGTAGGGTAAGCAGAGATACAGGTGAACGGAACTTAAGCCGCCCTTACATAAGGGTGGATGTTACTGGAAGGTATCGGCTACCCTTCCGGCTGAGAACCCGCCCTCAACTGGAAACCCCCGCCAAATTTCCTTATCATTAGCGCTTCCCCTCTGAGCCACGCGAGTGATCCGTGCACGAAATTTTTACTATGCTGCTGGCGGTGTTCGATCGCGCGGCGCTGATGCTTATTTGCCTTTTCTTCCTGATTCGAATTCGCCTGTTCCGCGAATTGCTGCACAAAAGTGCCCATACACCTAAAGAATTGCTGGCAGTCACCGCTATCTTCTCAATGTTTGCGCTGTTCAGTACCTGGTCAGGTGTGCCTGTTGAAGGCTCGCTGGTGAACGTGCGTATTATCGCGGTGATGTCCGGCGGGATCCTGTTTGGCCCCTGGGTGGGGATTATTACCGGGCTTATCGCCGGGACGCACCGCTACCTGATTGATATCGGCGGCATCACCGCTATCCCCTGCTTTATCACCAGCATTCTGGCCGGGATTATCTCCGGCTGGATCAATCGCAAGGTGCCGAAAGAGAAGCACTGGCGGGTCGGTATCATCGGCGGCATGCTCTGTGAAACGATGACCATGATTCTGGTTGTGCTCTGGGCGCCGAGCACCGCGCTGGGCCTCGATATCGTGTCCAAAATCGGCGTGCCGATGATCCTCGGCTCGGTATCTATCGGCTTTATTATCCTGCTGGTGCAAAGCGTTGAGGGCGAGAAAGAGGCCAGCGCCGCCCGCCAGGCCAAGCTGGCGCTGGATATCGCCAACAAAACGCTGCCGCTGTTCCGCAAGGTGAACAGTGAGTCGCTGCGCCAGGTTTGCCAGATTATTCGTCACGATATCGATGCGGATGCGGTAGCCATTACCGATACCGAAAAAGTACTGGCCTACGTCGGGCTGGGGGAAAACAACTACCACGAGAACGACCAGGCTTTCAGCCCGCGCACCCGCCAGGCACTGAGCGAGGGGCGCATCATCATTCGCAACGATGACGAAGCCTGGCGAACGCCGGAAATTCACTCCTTAATCATTATCCCGCTGTGGGAAAAAGGCGTGGTAACCGGCACCCTGAAAATCTATTACCGCCATGCCCACCAGATCACCTCCACGCTGCAGGAAATGGCCGTTGGACTGTCGCAGATTATTTCTACCCAGCTTGAGGTTTCCCGCGCGGAACAGCTGCGCGAAATGGCTAACAAAGCCGAACTCAGGGCGCTGCAAAGCAAGATAAACCCGCACTTCCTGTTCAATGCGCTGAATGCGATCTCCTCCTCAATTCGTATGAACCCGGACACTGCCCGCCAGCTTATCGTCAACCTGTCACGCTATCTGCGCTATAACATCGAACTGAACGACGACGAGCAGATTGATATCCGCAAAGAGCTGTATCAAATCAAGGATTACATTGCCATTGAGCAGGCGCGCTTTGGCGACAAACTGACGGTGATTTATAACATTGATGAAGAGGTCAACTGCCGCATTCCCAGCCTGCTTATCCAGCCGCTGGTGGAAAATGCCATTGTGCACGGCATTCAGCCCTGTAAAGGTAAGGGCGTGGTGACGATAAGTATTGAAGAGAGCGGCAACCGGGTGCGCATTGCCGTGCGCGATACCGGCCACGGGATCGATCCTAAGGTGATTGAACGCGTGGAGAATAACGAAATGCCGGGGAACAAAATTGGCCTGCTGAACGTGCATCACCGCGTACAGTTGCTCTACGGCGAAGGGCTGATCATCCGCCGCCTGGAGCCGGGAACCGAAATAGCCTTTTACGTGCCGCGCTATGTCCCCGCCGCCGCGCCCCGCCCACTGGAAGGGAGAGAAGCATGAAGGTCATTATCGTAGAGGATGAGTTTCTGGCGCAGCAGGAGCTGAGCTGGCTCATCAAAAACCACAGCGAAATGGAGATTGTCGCCTCGTTCGACGATGGCATGGACGTGCTGAAGTATTTGCAGCATCACGAAGTGGACGCCATCTTCCTCGACATCAATATTCCGTCGCTGGACGGCGTGCTGCTGGCGCAGAACATCAGCAAATTTGCCCACAGGCCGTTCATCGTGTTTATTACCGCCTGGAAAGAGCATGCGGTGGAAGCCTTTGAGCTGGAAGCGTTTGACTACATTCTGAAGCCGTATCAGGAATCGCGTATTATCGGCATGCTACAAAAGCTAGAGGCCGCTTATCAGCAGCAAACCTCGCAGCCTGCCGCCAGCCATGAAAACCGCGACGCCACGACGATTAATCTGATCAAAGACGAGCGAATTATCGTTACCGACATCAACGATATTTACTATGCGGAAGCCCACGAGAAGATGACGTTCGTCTATACGCGCCGCGAGTCTTACGTCATGCCGATGAATATCACCGAATTTTGCAGCCGCCTGCCGGAGAGCCACTTCTTCCGCTGCCACCGCTCATATGTGGTGAACCTGAGCAAAATCCGTGAAATAGAACCGTGGTTTAACAATACTTATATTCTGCGCCTGCGCGACCTGGATTTTCAGGTGCCGGTGAGCCGCAGCAAAGTGAAAGAGTTCAGGCAGCTAATGCGCCTGTAGAGAAGGGAAACTGGCGGGCGCAGTGCGCCCGCACGGTATTAAAGGACGTGGCCCAGCGTCTGACGCAGGTGCGCCCCGGCACCCAACAGCCCCGGCTGATCGTGCACGATGAGATACACGGGAATATCCTTCACGAATTCTTTGAAGCGGCCTTTGTCTTCAAACCCGCCGCGGAAGCCCGAAGCCTTAAAGAACTCCAGGAAGCGCGGCACAATACCGCCGGCGATATATACGCCACCAAAGGTGCTCATGTTCAGCGCCAGGTTGCCGCCGAAACGCCCCAGGATCACGCAGAACAGCGACAGCGCGCGGCGGCAGTCGGTGCAGGTGTCGTCCACGGCTTTTTCGGTTATGTCCTTCGGCTGGTAGTTTTCCGGCTCGCGACCGTCGGCCTTAACGATAGCGCGGTAGAGATTCAGCAGGCCTGGGCCGGAGAGAATGCGCTCGTTGGAGACGTGCCCAAGTTCGTTGCGCAGCTGCTCCAGAATAATGCCCTCTTCTTCACTGTTCGCCGCGAAATCTGAGTGGCCGCCCTCGCCCGGCAGGCTGATCCAGCGTTTGTCGACGTGAACCAGATGAGAAACGCCCAGCCCGGTACCCGCGCCGTACACCACCACCGGTTTGCCTGCCACAGGTTCGCCGCCGCCGAACTGAATCAGATGCTCTTTTTTCAGCGCCGGAATGGCCATGGAAACGCCGGTAAAGTCGTTGATAATTTCCAGATGATCGAAGCCCAGGTTTTGCTTCATTTCGGCGGTGGAAAATGCCCAGGTATGGTTGGTCATTTCCACCCAGTCCCCGTTTATCGGGCAGGCAATGGCCACACAGCCTGATTGCACGCTGATGTTATGTTCTTTGAGGTAGTGCTGAATCACCGCTTCCAGGCTTGGAAAATCAAGGCCGGAGTAAGTCTTTGCCTGTGAAATATCACCCGTGTTCAAATCGCATAGCGCCAGACGTGCATTGGTGCCGCCGACATCTCCCACCAAAGCATATTTTGTCATTCTCAAACAGCTCCGCTAAAGTCAGAATAAGTTCTGGCAACACTGTAAAATTAGCCAGCCGAAACAACAACGACCATCATTCAGGTGCGGTGCGATTGTTGAACCAGGTCACATTCTGGCTTTACCGTTTCAGCTCTATTTGCAATGCGGCTTAAGACTTTCCGTTTTTGCGCCGTGCGACTTCCTATTGTAAGGATTGACTATGCTCCATCCGCGAGCCAGAACAATGCTGGTACTTTCCATTCCGGCTCTGATTATCGGCGTCTTATCCAGCCTGGTGTTAATTGTCGTGATGAAGGTCGCCGCTGCGCTGCAGGAATACCTGTGGGCCACGCTGCCCGCGGCGCGCGGGTACGATCCCCAGTCCCCGTTTTGGATACTGCTTATTTTGACCCTGACCGGCGTCGCTGTTGGGCTGGTTATCCGCTATTTACCAGGCCACGGGGGGCCGGATCCCGCGACCGAACCGCTTATCGGAGCACCCGTACCAACACTGGCTATTCCAGGCCTGGTGATGGCGCTGGTGATTGGCCTTGCCGGTGGCGTGAGCCTGGGGCCGGAGCACCCGATTATGGCGGTCAACATTGCGCTCGCGGTGGCACTTGGCGCCCGCGTCTTGCCGAAGGTCAGCCCGCTTGACTGGACTATTCTCGCCGCGGCGGGCACCGTCGGCGCTTTATTCGGCACGCCGGTGGCCGCTGCGCTGATCTTTTCGCAAACGCTGGGTGGAAATAATGAAGTGCCGCTGTGGGACAGGCTATTCGCCCCGCTGATGGCCGCCTCCGCCGGGGCGCTGACCACCAGCATTTTCTTTCAGCCGCACTTTGCGTTGCCGGTTGCCAGCTACCCCGAAATGCACATTGAAGACCTGTTCAGCGGGGCGGTTGTCGCGGCTATCGCTATTGCGATGGGCATGGTGGGCGTCTGGTGTCTGCCACGGCTGCACCGTCTGATGCACCAGCTCAAACATCCGGTGCTTATACTCGGTGCTGGCGGTTTTTTGCTTGGTCTGCTGGGGATAGTCGGCGGCGAGGTGACTATGTTTAAAGGCCTGGATGAGATGCGGCAGCTGGCTATCTCCGACTTCTCCGTGTCGTCTCTGCTGCTGTTTGCCGTGGTGAAGCTGGCGGCATTGATTATCGCGGCCGCCAGCGGCTTCCGGGGTGGACGTATTTTCCCGGCGGTGTTTGTGGGCGTGGCGTTGGGCATGATGCTACACCAGCACGTTGAGGCGGTTCCCGCCGCCATTACGCTCTCCTGCGCCGTCCTTGGCATGGTGCTGGTGGTGACGCGTGACGGCTGGCTGAGCCTGTTTATGGCGATGGCCGTAGTGCCGGACGTCAAACTCCTGCCCTTGCTGTGCATCGTGATGTTACCCGCCTGGCTCCTGCTGGCGGGTAAACCGTTGATGATGGCCGGGCGACCAAACCGCTGATTAATGTTCCATTTCCGAGTTGCGTCTGCCCAGCGAGGTGGTGACAGCCCTGAGCAGCTCGGGAATATCCTGCTTCGGCAGCACCACTTCCACCAGCGCCAGCCTCTCCGGGCTGGCCAGTTTTTCCAGCACGGCAGCAAGCTGTGACGTTTCGGTGACACGCCAGCATTCGGCCAGACTATCCACGTTCATCGCCTGCGGCAGTCGGGTCCAGTCCCACGCGGCAATGTCGTTGTAGCGCTGCTCCGGGCCATGGATCGCGCGCTCAACCGTATAGCCATCGTTATTCAGCACCATTACCACCGGCTTCTGGCCGTCACGCTGCATGCTGCCCAGCTCCTGGATAGTCAGTTGGGCGGAGCCGTCGCCAATCAGTAGAAGCACACGCCTGTTTGGCCTTGCGGTTTGCGCGCCAAATGCCGCAGGCAGTGTAAAACCAATCGATCCCCACAGCGGCTGGACGATAAACGTTACTCCTGCGGGCAGCGTTAGGGCCGCGGCACCAAAAGCCGCCGTACCCTGGTCGGCCAGAATGATATCGCCGGGCTGTAGGGCGTCCTGCAGGGTTTGCCAGAAAGCGTGCTGGTCCAGTCGGTCGCTGTCACAGGCTGGAAGCTTCGGTGGCCTTTGCGTGGCCTCAGGCCAGGAGGCCACCTGTTGAGCACAGAGCGGCTGTAAAATAGCGATGGCCTGCGCCATAGAGATCCCGCTAAACCAGCGTTCGCCGACCCGCACCGCCTCCGGCTGGACCTCAATTGTCTGCTGCTGGCTTAGCTTCTGGCTGAAACCGGCGGTGATGGTATCGGTAAATTTCACGCCCACGCAGATAACCAGCTCCGCGCTTTCAATCCCCTGCTTCACCTGCGGCGGGCTGGCCGCCCCGCTGTAGGTGCCCAGAAAACCAGGCTGGCTTTCATCGAACAACCCTTTCCCCATCAGCAGCGAAGCGTGAGGAATGGGCGTGCTCGCCATCCATTGCTGGAGCGTCTTTTGCTGCCCATAACGCAGAGCCAGAAAATCGGCCAACAGCGCCACGCTTCGGCTTTCGGCAATTTTGGCCTGCGCACAATAACGAAACGCTTCCAGCGTTGCCGGTTCAGCCGCCGTTTCAGGAATCATTAGCCGTTTTGAAGGCCGCGTTGCCGGTGCCTCCGCCACGTCGCTCGGCAGCAACAGGTAACCGGGGCGCTGCTGCCTCACAGCTTCAAGAATGACGCGATCAATTTCGCTACAGGCATTGGCGGGGGTGAGCGAAGCCTGCGCCACGGAAACTTCTTCGGCAATACGCAGGAAATGGCGGAAATCCCCGTCGCCAAGCGTGTGATGAAGTAGCTCACCCCGCTGCTGGGCGCGGCTATTGGGCGCGCCAACAATATGGATGATGGGGAGATGTTCGGCATAGCTGCCCGCCACGCCGTTCAGCGCGCTCAGTTCGCCCACGCCAAACGTGGTCAGCAGCGCCGCAGCACCTTTGCAGCGGGCATAGCCGTCGGCGGCGTAGGCCGCGTTCAGCTCGTTAGCACAGCCCACCCAGGCAAGCCTCGGATGCGCAATCACGTGATCCAGGAAAACAAGGTTGTAGTCACCGGGGACGCCGAAGAGGTGGTCGATCCCGCCTTCGTTAAGCCGGTCAACAAGATAGTCTGCCACACAGTAGCGCATAGGATTTTCCTTCTATGAGGGCTTGCTGTGAGTATTAAGTAACCGGGATCGGTGTCGAGAATATATCCGATTTAAGGGGTGGCACGTGGAATTTACAGTGGAATACGGCGTATTCTGGGTTGTGAAAGCGTATACACTGATTTCTCTGTTACCTATAAGGATGACAATAATGACCTGGCAGCCCAACCCTGAACGCTATTCGTCTATGGAGTACCGTCGCTGCGGCCGCAGCGGCCTGAAACTGCCCGCTATCTCCCTTGGCCTTTGGCACAATTTTGGTGATGAAACGCTGCTGGAAACCAGCCGTCAGCTGCTGAGAAAGGCTTTTGATCTGGGCATTACCCACTTTGACCTTGCCAATAATTACGGGCCACCGCCGGGGTCAGCGGAAGCCAACTTTGGACGCATTTTGCGGGAAGATTTTCAGGCCTGGCGCGACGAGCTGATTATCTCCACCAAAGCGGGCTACACCATGTGGGACGGGCCTTACGGCGACTGGGGTTCGCGCAAATATCTGATTGCAAGCCTCGACCAGAGTCTGAAGCGCACGGGGCTTGAGTATGTCGATATCTTCTATCATCACCGCCCGGACCCTGACACGCCGCTGGCAGAGACCATGCGCGCCCTCGACCATCTGGTGCGCCAGGGCAAAGCGCTGTATGTCGGGATCTCTAACTACCCGGCAGATCTGGCCGAAAAAGCTATTGATATCCTGAACGATCTCGGTACACCTTGCCTGATCCACCAGCCGCGTTACTCAATGTTTGAACGCTGGGTTGAGGGCGGTCTGCTGGATCTGCTGCAGGAAAAAGGCGTCGGCAGCATCGCTTTTTCCCCGCTCGCCGGGGGCCAGCTCACCGACCGCTATCTGAGCGGCATCCCTGCGGATTCACGTGCCGCCAGCGGCAGCCGCTTCCTGAATCCTGACCAGATTACGGCAGAGAAGCTGGCAAAAGTACGGCAGCTCAACGCGCTGGCGGAGAAACGCGGGCAAAAACTGTCGCAGATGGCGTTGGCCTGGGTACTGCGCGATGAAAAAGTAACTTCGGTGCTTATTGGCGCGAGTAAAACTAGCCAGATAGAGGATGCCGTGGGAATGCTAAGCCAGCGCCATTTCAGCAAACAGGAACGTGCGGAAATAGAGGCGATCTTAGTGTAAACGTTTAACTTCTTTCCGGATTCAAGCCAGTACTTGTGCAAAAAGTGCTGTGGCCGATGATTTAGGAATTGTGTAGTTCATCGGCCCGTTTGTCGGTTTGTAATATTGTGTTAACAAGCCGCAACACGGCTCTGAGAACCAGGGAGAGAAAGTATGTTCAGGTCACTAATGCTTGCCCTTGCCTTACTGGCCGCGGCGCCGATGGTCGCTAACGCGGGTGAAATCACCCTGCTGCCGTCGGTGAAATTACAGATTGGCGATCAAGATTATCGCGGAAATTACTGGGACGGCGGCAGATGGCGCGACCGTGATTACTGGCACCGCAACTATGAATGGCGCGATCGCGGCTGGCACCGCCACCGTGGCTGGGATCGGGGCTGGGACCGCGGTCGGAATAGCTATGAACGCGGCTATCGCGAGGGCTGGAACGACCGCGATGACCATCGCGGCAGAGGTCACGGACACCGTCACTGACAAAAAAGGGCTGGATTATCCAGCCCTTCTCATTTTCTTTGGCAAGATTAGTTGCCAAACAGCGTACTGAAAATTAACCAAAGGTTGAGCGCCACCACCACCGCGACTATCGCCCAGCCGACCAGCTTAATCCAGCGCACGTTAACCAAATCACCCATCAGCTTTTTGTCGCTGGTAAACACCAGCAGCGGCACCAACGCCAGCGCAATCCCGAAGCTCAGCAGCACCTGGCTCATGACCAGAATACGCGTTGGGTCGAGCCCCATCATGATGACCACGAAGGACGGCGCCATAGTAATCGCCCGGCGAACCCACAGCGGAATATAAAAACGCACGAACCCCTGCATCACCACCTGCCCGGCAAGCGTGCCTACCACCGTGGATGACAAACCGGCCGCCACCAGGCTAAGCCCGAAAATCGTGGCTGCGGCATGGCTCAACAGCGGCTCCAGCGTTTTATAGGCATCTTCCAGCTCGGCAACGCCAGTATGCCCGGTGAAGTGAAACGCTGCGGCAGCGGTGGCCATCATCGCCAGGTTGACGAAACCGGCAATCGTCATCGCTATCGCCACGTCCCATTTAGTGGCGGAATAGCGCTCCGCCCGGTTGCCCGCATGCAGATGCTGAGTCAGAGAAGAGTGCAGGTAAATCACGTGCGGCATGATAGTCGCGCCCAGCACACCCGCGGCAAGATACACCGCCTCGGACGTCGGCAGGCTGGGGATCAGCATCCCTTTACCCAGCTCGGCAACCTTCGGCTGGGAAAAAATAAGCTCAACGATGTAGGCCGCCGCCACAAACAGCAGCAACCCGCCAATGACTTTTTCCAGTGGCTTTTGCCCACGGCTTTGCAGCATTAAAATCAGGAAAGTGGCTATCCCGGTCAGCACCGCCCCCTGGAGCAAAGAGACGCCCAGAATCAGCTTAAAGCCAATGGCCGCCCCGATAAACTCCGCGAGATCCGTCGCCATGGCGATAATTTCCGCCTGAACCCAGTAAATCCACACCAGCGGACGCGGGTAATGATCGCGGATTTGTTCGGCGAGGTTCTTGCCGGTAGCGATCCCCAGTTTGGCGGAGAGTACCTGGATCAGCGCCGCCATCAGGTTTGCCCACACCACCACCCACAGCAGTTGATAGCCATAGCTTGCCCCGGCCTGGATATTGGTCGCGAAGTTACCGGGATCGATGTAGCCGATAGCGGCGATAAACGCTGGCCCCATCAACGCCAGCCGCAGCTTGCGCGCGGTGCGTCCGGTATTGCTGTCAATGCGACTGCTTGTCATCTTCTGCCTCTGAGATATAGCCTTTGCTATGTTTCATGCTATCAAAATGAGAATGGTTATCAAGTTCATTTAGTGCGGGGAAATTGATTTCTCTGATAGCTGAAAACGATATGCAGGAGGCGTGAGATGGTGAATCTGGATGCCGGTTAACGGATTAACATTTGACCAACGTGTAAACTGTCGACAAGCCATCTTAACGTAACTTTTAGCTTCTTTACTTAACATAGCAGAAATGTATGGTGGATCACTATTTTTGCGTTCCGTCACAGGTCATCACTATAGTGTGGAATTGATCTCGTTTTCTTATTGCTTGTTACATAGAATGTGCAACGAAATTAAACCTGCCTCATATTTGGAGCAAATATGTCCCGCGTTTTGCACTTTGTTTTAGCGCTTGCTGTGGTCGCGCTGCTGGCTTTGCTGGTTAGCCCTAACCGCAAGCAAATTCGTATTCGCTTTGTCATTCAACTGTTAGTGATCGAAGTGTTACTGGCCTGGTTCTTCCTGACCTCCGACGTCGGCCTGGGCTTCGTAAAAGGTTTCTCCGAGATGTTCGAGAAACTGCTCGGCTTCGCTAACGAAGGGACAAACTTTGTCTTCGGCAAAATGAACGACGAAGGCCTGGCATTCTTCTTCCTGAAGGTGCTGTGCCCTATCGTGTTCATTTCTGCGCTGATCGGTATTCTGCAGCACATTCGCATTCTGCCGATTGTTATCCGCGCTATCGGTACCGTGCTTTCCAAAGTCAACGGTATGGGTAAGCTGGAATCCTTTAACGCCGTAAGCTCGCTGATTCTGGGACAGTCAGAAAACTTCATCGCCTATAAGGATATTCTCGGCAAGATGTCGCGCAACCGCATGTACACCATGGCGGCAACCGCTATGTCTACCGTGTCCATGTCAATCGTGGGTGCGTACATGACGATGCTGCAGCCAAAATACGTGGTTGCCGCGCTGGTGCTGAACATGTTCAGTACCTTTATCGTGCTGTCGCTGATCAACCCGTACCGCGTGGATGAGAAAGAAGAAAATCTGCAGATGACTAACCTGCATGAAGGTCAAAGCTTCTTCGAAATGCTCGGCGAGTACATTCTGGCAGGTTTCAAAGTGGCAATTATCGTTGCCGCCATGCTGATCGGCTTCATCGCCCTGATTTCTGGCCTGAACGCGCTGTTCGCTGCCGTGCTGGGTATCTCCTTCCAGGGCATTCTGGGCTATATCTTCTACCCGGTTGCCTGGGTGATGGGCGTACCGTCCGCAGAAGCGCTGCAGGTCGGCAGTATCATGGCGACTAAACTGGTGTCTAACGAATTCGTTGCGATGATGGATCTGCAGAAAATTGCCGGCAGCCTGTCGCCACGCGCGGAAGGCATCCTGTCCGTGTTCCTGGTGTCCTTCGCTAACTTCTCTTCTATCGGTATTATCGCCGGGGCCATTAAAGGCCTGAACGAAGAGCAAGGTAACGTGGTTTCCCGCTTCGGCCTGAAGCTGGTTTACGGCTCTACGCTGGTGAGTATCCTGTCGGCATCTATCGCCGCGCTGGTTATCTGATTTTTGCGTATTAAAAAGCCGGTGCTGGTCACCGGCTTTTTTTATGTCTGCGATTCAGCTTCAGCCTCGCCGCCCCAACACACTCTGTTGCGCCCCTGTTGTTTCGCCCTATACAGACGAATATCCGCCTGACTCTGGATCTGTTCCAGGTCACCGTCTGGGGCTTCTTCATGGGAAGCCACACCCAGCGAGGCCGTCACCAGCAGCGAAGACTCGTCCTCCAGCCTGAGCGGCGTGTTGACCAGCATCTTACGCACCCGCTGTGCCACGGCTATCGCCGCATGCAGGTCGGTGTTAGGCAGGTAGATACAAAACTCTTCGCCGCCGATGCGACCAACAATATCCTGGGTGCGGATCGCCTGCTGGATGCAGCGTGTGGCGTGGATAAGTACCCGGTCGCCAACCTGATGCCCAAAGCGGTCATTCACTTTTTTGAAATGGTCAAGATCCAGCTGAATCAGGGAGTAATCCACATATTGCGGGCTGATTCGCCCGCTCGTCTCAAAGAAGCCACGGCGGTTAAGTACACCGGTCAGATCATCGTGCAGCGCATGTCGGTGCATTTCCTGCTGCATATGGCCCATGTTGCGAATCAGCCGGCAAATCATACGGTGTGAGCCAAACAGAATAAGAATTACGGTTAGCCACATCACCACCAGCAGCACGCTAAAATGCCCAAAGTCCTCGTGCAGCCCCTGCCGGATGGTCTGAACGCTGACAAGAATTGCCCCCGTCCCGGAGACGTGCCCGAAAGTGGCATAAGCGTAGCCAAAGCGTAAGGTGCCTCGGGATTCATCAGCCAGCTTTTCAAGAATCATCTGCCGCTGCTTATCACTGAGCCGATAACCATTCTGCGAGCCAACGGGACGAGTAAGCGGATTCATCTGTTCATCAAAAAGCAGATAGGCGCTTTGCGTGTCCTCAGGCAAGGCGCTGGAGAGAAACAGCCGAAGCGTTTCGGTGGTGACCGCAATACCAAACAGCCCAATCCACCGATCGTCAAAGTCCACCGGAAGAGAGCCATTAATCAACGTTTTGCCGGTATCGGCGATATTTTGCCGCGTCCAGAACGGATCGCGGCGCGGGTTCAACAGCGGCGAACCAAGCACAAACGATCCCTGCATCGCCAGCGGGTTAGCACTTTCGATAAGCAGTTTGTTCACATCAGGAGAGAGCGACGCAATAAATCCCCCGGAGCGCGACATGTAGTAAACGTTGGACGAGAGGCGGTTGCTCCCGCCTGCTAACGGAAAGAGATCCTGAATGTCGCGCAGGGCCTGGTATTCGCGCCGCGTGAGTTTTTCCCTTTCCTCTTTCGGCTTGTTTTTAAAAGGCTGAACGCTGTCGGGGATAGGCAGGCTTTGTATATGCAGCGGCGACAGCATCTCTTTATTGCTGGCCCGGGAAGCCAGCTGCGAGATCGGCGTGAACTGCGGTTCATTCAGCGTTTCAATGAACATGCGGCGGAGATAGCGCAGGTTGTCCATCTGATATTCAGATTTGCTTTCAAGCCGGGCAATCACGCTTTCGAGGTGACTAAGCTGGCTGGTGCGATAGCCGTGGTTGAACAACTCCCCCTGCTGCCAGAACAGAAAGGTGATCAACAGAAAGAGCGACAGAAAGCACACATGGGTGATGCGCAGTGTTTTTACCATCGGCAGACGAATATGGCTAATCAACGACGTGCTCACGGTGATTCCTTTTTAGGGTGCAAAGGAGAGCGTCAGTGCTTGAGCTGCTGCAAAGGCTCGGGTCTCCCCACCAGATACCCCTGCAGGTATTGGACGCCAAGCTGCAGCAGGATGTCGCGCTGCTCTTCCGTTTCGACATACTCTGCGACGACGCTGAGCGACCTGGCCGCCGCCAGTTCACAAATGGACTTCACGATAAGCTTATCCATTACATCGCTGGTGATATCGCGGACGAAGCAACCATCTATCTTAATGATATCCGCCTGCAGCTTCTTCAGGCGCTCATAGTTAGCGTAGCCTGTTCCAAAATCATCAATAGCAATCTTAAAACCTTTCTCACGCAGCAGGGCAATATTTTGATTAGAGGTTTCTGAGTTTGAAAATGCCTGCTCTTCCGTCACTTCAATGACTACGGCGCTGGTCGGCACCTTGTAAACGTCAAACTGGGCAATAATCTGCTGGGCAATCTCTTTTTGCATTAGCGTGAGCGGCATCAGATTGACCGAAAAGCGCGTCTGCTGCACGTTGCCAGGATGCTTCGCAAGCCAGGCCAGCAGCATCTTCATCACCATCATGTCAAACCGGGTGCTCAGGTTAAACTCGGCGATAATTGGAATAAATTTATCCGGGGTAATGTGCTGGCCGCCTATCACCAGGCGGCTGAGAATTTCGTAATAGCCCTTACCGTCACAGTCGACAATGGGCTGTGCGTAGAGCTGGAAAGCATCTTCGTCGATGGCCTGCTTAATCTTTTGCAGCAACAGCACCCGCTCGGTTGTTTGCCCAGAGACAGCCTGCAGCCTGGCATCAAGCCCAAGCACACGCTGGGTGTCACTGGCTTTTTCAGCCAGATAGCTTAATTGCCCCAGCATGCGCTGCAGGTCTTCGGGCGAATCCACAATCCCCCAGGATGCCCCGTATTCAATTTCAAGGGAGACGTTGTGCCAGGGAATTTTCTTATTATTCAGGTGCTCAACAAAATAGGTCAGCCGGGCTTCTGTTTCACCCTCTCGTAAAAATAAAAGCAACTCACTACCGGGGAGCTGAAATATTTTTTCCCCCTCCAGCAGCCAGGGTTGTAATTCTCTGGCAATGGTTTTCTTACAGTAAATACGCATCATCATGCCGTAATGTCGGCTAAGAAACTCAAAGTTCGCCATTCTCAGGCAGCAAAGCGCCCCGGTTGGATAAGTCAGAATATGTTCTTCAAGCGCGCGTAAATTAGGTAATTGTGTTAATGGATCGGTCTGCGCCTGGAGATGGTAAACTCGCTTCATCCACTCATTTTTGTGGTAGGAAATAGCCATATATAACAGGCAAACGGTAAAGGAGATAAAGACGGAAAGAATAAAGGACAGGGCGTACTGCGTATTTACCCCCTGCAAAAAACTGGTGTTGTAGGTTAGCAATACCCACGCCGAAATGCCCCACAGCAGAGAAACCAGCCTTGCATTAAAGCGACGGATGCCTAGCGTAAACAGCACAAAGACCACCGGAACCAAATAGCCAGCAATCAGCTCGCTATGCCACGGCGAGCACATCAGCACCAGATACAGCGCCCAGGCAACCAGCCAGCATGGCGTATAGAGCCGGTGCTTATCCTGCCTGTAGTGGCGCACGCAGCGCCGCCAGAAACCGACGGCAAAATGCGGGTTCAGCAGCATACGCAACGGATAATAGAAAAGCGTGGTGAAGATGAGTGAAGCCACAACAAGATTCAGCACATCAACAATCATATAAATAACTGAGCCACCACCAAAAAACGGCGCGAGTTCAGGTGGATACTCAATCACATTACCCGCGAGGTACATCAGCAGCTTGATGGCAAACGGGGCGATAAAACCGAGCCAAAAAATACGCTGCCCCATGCCCTTATTGGGGAGTCCAAAACGCCAACGGGGGCCCACGTAGCGGCAGGTAATTAGACTGGCAACCAGTAAAGGAAATAGCAGACAAAAAATAAACGTAACAAGCGGTACAACAGATAAATCAAGCAGCCAGCTATAAATAATTAGCGACCCTAGCGTGAGGGGAAAAATCGCCGACCGACCATAAATAATAATCATTGCCATTATAAAACTTAATGGCAAATAGGCGAGGTAGGTTTTATGCCCATCAACAAGGGTTGTCGGTGAAATATAACGAGAAAATGGAATAAATAGTAAACACAGCGCCAGGGCAATCACTATTTTTTTTATCGCTTTGTAAATAATCATAGGCCCTGATGTTAATTTTATGTGACTGTTTAAAAAGTATTTTCAGCGAAAAGAGTACGTTTATTTCTTGAGCGAATCAAGTTTCTGACCTGCACAAAAGCAGTTCTTACCGTACAGCAGAAATAATAGAACAAGCAGACGTAAGTAGAGGTTTTTTTACTGAAGGGTCACCAAAAGCAGGTGTATTTGAGCCTGAAAAGTAAAAACCCCCGCCGAAGCGAGGGTTTCAAATTTTGGTGGAGCTAAGCGGGATCGAACCGCTGACCTCTTGCATGCCATGCAAGCGCTCTCCCAGCTGAGCTATAGCCCCACTGACAGGTGCTGATTTTACGGTACCAATCTGCTGGTGAAGATTTGGTGGAGCTAAGCGGGATCGAACCGCTGACCTCTTGCATGCCATGCAAGCGCTCTCCCAGCTGAGCTATAGCCCCAAACCGTAAAGACCTTGTCGTGTTGACGGGCGGCATAATATGAAACCCCACATAGCGTGTCAACGGCAATTTGTTCTTCCGCGATCAATCGCCTAAAAAGCCATCGCCTTCGGCAATTCTCGGTTGCATATCATCCCGTTGTAGTTAATTCTGTCACAGTTTAGCGTTAGTCAGTTCAATAAAATGAACCACTAATAAAGCCGTTTCGGCCGCAATGAAAAGGAATCACTGTGCTCAAGGAAAGAATGACACCAGAAGAACTGGCCGTGATCACCGGCTACAGCCGCCAGACCATCAATAAGTGGGTGCGTAAAGAAAATTGGGAAACCTCACCTAAACCCGGCGTTCAGGGAGGCAAAGCGCGGCTTATACATATAGATGAGCACGTCAGGGAATTTATCAACAGCACCCGCCGAGTGACGGAAAACACAGCCCGTTACAGCACAACGGACGCCTCGCTGGAAAATCTACTGCTCAACTCAGTTCAGCAAATGTCCGACAGCGAACAGAAAAAGATGTCTGCGATGCTGTTGCGGGACGGGATTGCCGGTTTACTTACACGGTTGGGGATCAGCGATAACGAGTAATTGCCCGGCTAGTGCCTGTCGGCGTCAGGAAAAATAAAGGATTACTGATGTTCAAGGAAAAAATGACCGCCGATGAACTGGCGGAGATGACGGGTTACACTCGCCAGACAATTAATAAATGGGTACTGAAACATAACTGGGAAACCACTGAGAAACGAGGCGTACCAGGCGGTAAAGCAAGATTTATTTATATCTCAGAGCAGGTAAAAGCGTTTATCTACAACACCCGCTATATGCGCGAAAAAGTGGCCTCTTATAGCGTCCTTCGTACGCCATTAGAACAGCTGATGCTCAACGCCCTGCGTACCCTTTCCCAAGAAGAGCAGCATAAAGTGACCGCTATCCTCGAGCGTGAAGGCAGCGAAGGTTTGCTTAAACGCCTCGGAATTCAAAAGAATGAGTAAATAAAAAAGCCGGTGACTGAGCACCGGCTTTTTACATTTGCGATGTTTACTGCTGAGCTTCACGCTCGCTGATGAAATCGAGCGCTTTATTGATGCGCGCCACGGAGCGCTGTTTGCCAATGGCATGCACGGTGACATCAAGGCCCGGAGACTGACCAGCACCGGTCACGGCGACACGCAGCGGCATCCCCACTTTACCCATCCCGACTTCCAGCTCATCAGCGGTAGCCTGGATAGCGTGATGAACGTTTTCTGCCGTCCAGTCGCTCAGCGCGACTAGTTTGTCACGCACGACTTCCAGCGGCTGACGTGCAACCGGGCGAAGATGCTTTTTCGCAGCGTCAGCGTCAAACTCGCTGAAATCTTCGTAGAAGTAGCGGCAGGTCTGTGCCATCTCTTTCAGGGTTTTACAGCGTTCGCCCAGCAGTTTTACCAGCTCAGACAGCTGCGGGCCGTTACGCGTATCAATATTTTCCTGCTCGATGTGCCATTGCAGGTGCGTTGCCACGTACTCTGGCTCCAGCGTATTGATGTAATGGTGGTTCAGCCACTGCAGCTTTTCAGTATTGAAGGCGCTGGCTGATTTGCTTACCGCGTTCAGGCTGAACATCTCAATCATCTCTTCACGAGAGAAAATCTCCTGGTCACCGTGGGACCAGCCCAGACGCACCAGATAGTTGAGCAGCGCTTCCGGCAGGTAGCCGTCGTCGCGGTACTGCATCACGCTCACCGCCCCGTGACGCTTGGACAGCTTTTTACCGTCGTCGCCGTTGATCATAGAAACGTGGGCATAAAGCGGAACCGGCGCGTTCAATGCCTTCAGGATGTTGATCTGGCGCGGCGTGTTGTTGATATGGTCTTCACCACGGATCACGTGGGTGATCTCCATATCCCAGTCGTCCACCACTACACAGAAGTTATAGGTTGGAGAACCGTCGGTACGGCGAATGATCAGATCGTCCAGCTCCTGGTTGCTGAATTCGATCGGGCCACGGATCTGGTCATCAAAGATAACAGAACCTTCCTGCGGGTTGGCAAAACGCACAACGCACGGTTCATCATCAGCATGGTGTTCATGGCTGTGGCGGCAGCGACCGTCATAGCGAGGTTTCTCGTTATTGGCCATTTGCTCTTCACGCAGGGCCTCAAGGCGCTCTTTAGAGCAATAGCACTTATACGCCGTGCCCGCAGCCAGCATTTCGTCGATGGCCTGGTTGTAACGATCAAAACGCTTGGTCTGATAGTACGGGCCCTCATCCCACTGCAGGCTCAGCCAGTTCATCCCGTCCATAATCGCTTCGATAGCTTCCGGGGTTGAACGCTCGAGGTCGGTGTCTTCTATACGCAGCACGAACTCGCCTTTGTTATGACGAGCAAACAGCCAGGAGTAGAGAGCAGTACGGGCACCGCCAACGTGCAGATAGCCTGTTGGGCTTGGCGCAAAGCGAGTTTTGATTTTCATTAAACGGCCTTAGTTACACATATTTGCCGGCAAAGCGGCAATTGCCAGGGAAAATTAACAGGCAACATTCTATCACTGTGCGCTAATTCCTCAATGTTGATGCCTGTAGATAGCGGTAAAGCAGAGAATTTGATGATAAATCAAACGCCAATGCCTGTTTCTTGATCGCATCGTTTAATTTTAAGACGAACGAATAAAAACTTTAGAAAATGCGTTGACTCATTTTCAACTGTCCCTATAATGCGACTCCACAAACCGGGGGTGATTAGCTCAGTTGGTAGAGCATCTCCTTTACACGGAGGGGGTCGGCGGTTCGAGCCCGTCATCACCCACCACTCTTTAGAGTGACCCGGAATGTGAAGTAAGAGATTTAGAGATGGGTGATTAGCTCAGTTGGTAGAGCATCTCCTTTACACGGAGGGGGTCGGCGGTTCGAGCCCGTCATCACCCACCATCTCCTCTTACGAAATTAGCAGTACCGAAGTTTGGGTGATTAGCTCAGTTGGTAGAGCACCTCCTTTACACGGAGGGGGTCGGCGGTTCGAGCCCGTCATCACCCACCATCGGGTCGTTAGCTCAGTTGGTAGAGCAGTTGACTTTTAATCAATTGGTCGCAGGTTCGAATCCTGCACGACCCACCAATGTAGAAAGGCGCCCTAAAGGCGCCTTTTTGCTATCTGCGATATCTGAAAATGCCATCGTCAAAAAATTATCAACTTCCTCGCCGCCAGGCCGATAACTCCCTTACCATTCCATCAAAGGAGTTATGATGACGACAATATCCAGCAATGCTCTGCAGGGCTCTCAGTTGACAACCAGCACGTCGACAGGCTCTTCTGCTTCCGGCAGCACTGATAACAGTACAGCCTCGCAGATTGCCCAAATCAGCAAAAAAATTACTCAGCTGACGGAGAAACTGAGAGAAGTTTCCGGCACGCCAGATCGCTCTGCTGAAGAGAAAAAGAAGCAGGTAGAGTTACTTCAGACCGAGATTAAAATGCTGCAGGCTCAGTTGGCCCAGCTTCAGCGTAAACAAGCTGAAGAAGCCCAGCAGAAACAAGAGCAGCAGCAGATCAAGACCACTGGCGTAAACAACCCTTCCGACGATCACCAGATTGATATTTATATCTAATCGTCCATAAACAGCGGATCGCCAATACGGGCCAGGGTTAACAGCCTGGCCTGCTCCCGCACCTCCTGCCAGATAGCCTCCGCCGCACGTGAAAGCGATCGGTTCTTTCGTCTGACCAGCATCAACTGTCGGTTTACAACCGGCGTTAGCCGCTTCACCACCAGCGGTCTACCTTCTGGCAAAGGCAGCGCCAACGCGGGCAACACGCTTAAACCAATCCCTGCCTCTACCATCGGATACAGCGTTACGGGGTGCCCAATCTGCTGGACAACGTTCACCTCAATCCCCTGCCGGACAAAAGCCTCATCAATCAATGGGCGGCTGCCCGAGGCATAATCTTGCAGCACCAGCTTTTGCCCCTGTAGCGCCTGCCAGTCAACCTGTTCCGCTTTAGCAAACGGATGATCGCTGCGGCACAGCAGCAGAAAAGGCTCAGACAACACCGTTTCACACTCCAGATCGCTGGCCTGCACCGGGTCAATAACTACGCCAAAATCAACTTCGCCCTGGCGAATACTCTGCAAAACCCACTGCTGGGAAGCATCATGCAGCATAAATCGAATATTCGGATAAGCCTCCGCGCTGGCAGCGATAGATTGCGGCATCAGGTGCGCGGATAGCGTCTGGCTGGCGGCCACGCGAACCGTGCCGCTAAGCTGATTCCCCACCACGCGAGCATCCAGCAGCGTTGTGGTCAACTCTTCCAGCAACAGCTCCAGGCGAGGAGCCAGCAATTCTCCCGCGGACGTGAGCACCACTTCCCGCGTAGTACGGTCAAGCAGCTTAACGCCCAGCTCGGCTTCCAGCTCCTTCAGGCTGTGGCTAACGGCCGACTGACTCAGCCCAATACTCTCCCCTGCCCGGCTGAAACTGCCGGCATGGGCTACGGCCACAAATACACGAAGCTGACGCAGGGAATAATTCATCTATTTTCTTCATCAATGCATTTAATAAATCAATTTTATTTCTGAAATCAGCAGAAACACAATAGCGCCCTTCACCTTTGAGGAATGGCTATGAAATTGCTCCGCATTGTCGACCCCTTTACGTTAACGCTGGTTTGTACCGTCCTGCTGGCCTCTTTCTTCCCTGCACAAGGCAGTTTTGTCGGCTTCTTCGAGGGGCTGACCACCGCCGCTATCGCCTTATTGTTCTTTATGCATGGTGCAAAACTGTCTCGCGAGGCGGTGATCTCCGGCGGTAGCCACTGGCGGCTGCATCTGTGGGTGATGTGCAGCACGTTCGTCCTGTTCCCGGTGCTTGGCGTGTTGTTTAGCTGGTGGAAACCGGTCAATGTCAGCCCTGAACTTTACAGCGGGTTCCTTTATCTCTGCATTTTGCCTGCCACAGTACAATCGGCCATCGCTTTTACCTCTATTGCCGGAGGCAACGTCGCGGCGGCCATTTGTTCTGCCTCGGCATCAAGCCTGCTGGGGATTTTTCTTTCGCCGTTACTGGTTGGCCTGGTTATGCACGTTCAGGGCGCAAGCGGCAGCCTGCATCAGGTGGGCAGCATTATGCTGCAACTCCTGGTGCCGTTCGTAGCCGGGCATCTGATGCGGCCCTGGATTGGTGCCTGGGTAGCAAAAAACAAGAAATGGATCGGCAAAACTGACCAGACCTCGATTCTTTTGGTGGTCTATTCCGCCTTTAGTGAAGCCGTGACGCACGGCATCTGGCATAAGGTTGGCGCGGGTTCGTTGCTGTTTATCGTGGCTTCCAGCCTCGTGCTGCTGGCCATTGTGATAACGGTAAATATCTTTGTGGCTCGACGTTTTGGCTTTAGCAAAGCAGATGAAATTACGATTGTTTTCTGCGGGTCGAAAAAGAGCCTGGCCAACGGGATCCCGATGGCTAATATTCTGTTTCCGGTTGCTGCGGTCGGAATGATGGTGCTGCCGCTGATGATTTTCCACCAGATCCAGCTGATGGTGTGCGCCGGTATGGCCCGACGTTACCAAAGAAAAGCGACTGCAGCCGGTGAAAAACAGGCCGCAGCCATCAGAACCTAGTGCCGCTTGAGGGGCCGGACCAGGTTGTCCAGCCCTTCCACTTTAATCAGCAGCGTCAGGGCCATCAGCTCACCGAGATGGCCCGCGGGAAACTCCCCTTTGCGGGAAAACCAAAGCAAATATTCCTCCGGTAAATCAATCAGCATCCGGCCTTTGTATTTACCAAACGGCATGGCCGTGTTGGCTATCTCAATGAGCTGTTCTTTGTCCATTTAGTCACCCAGCAAACGAATCATTTCCGCTTCGTCGATAACCTGAATGCCCAGCTCCTGCGCCTTGACGAGCTTGGAGCCGGCCGCTTCCCCGGCAATGACCAGATCGGTTTTTTTCGACACGCTTCCGGCCACTTTTGCACCCAGCGCGGTCAGCCGGTCTTTGGCTTCATCGCGGGAAAGTATGCTCAGCGAGCCGGTGAGCACCACGGTTTTACCGGCAAACGGACTGTCAATTTCTTCCGCTTTGACAATCACAGGCGCGGGCCAGTGAACTCCGGCCTCTTCGGTAAGCTGGCGGATAACATCCCGGTTGCTCTCTTCGGCAAAGAAGTTAAAGGTATGCGTCGCCACAACAATGCCGACATCCGGCACTTTTTGCAGATCCTCAATGCTGGCCGAGATAAGCGCATCCAGCGTGCCGAAGTGCGCAGCCAGCCCAGCGGCGGTGGCCTCTCCGACTTCGCGAATGCCTAAGGCATACAGGAAACGCGCAAAAGTCGTCTCTTTGGCTTTTTCCAGCGCATCCACAACGTTTTGTGCAGATTTAGGCCCCATGCGATCCAGCCCGGTAAGCTTGCCCGCCGTCAGCTTGAACAGATCGGCTGGCGTGTGGACGTACTCTTTCTCCACCAGCTGATCGATGATTTTGTCACCCATGCCGTCAACATCCATCGCACGACGGGACACAAAGTGCTTCAGCGCCTCTTTGCGCTGGGCGCCACAGATCAGGCCCCCGGTACAGCGGGCGACGGCTTCACCTTCCACACGCTCAACGTCTGACCCGCAAACCGGGCACTGCGTTGGGAAGATAATTTCCTGAGTATCTTCCGGGCGTTCAGACTCCACCACGCCAACAACCTGCGGAATAACATCCCCGGCGCGACGGATAACGACTCTGTCGCCAATGCGCAGGCCAAGACGCTCTATTTCATCGGCATTGTGCAACGTCGCGTTGCTCACCAGCACCCCGGCAACCTGCACCGGCTCCAGACGAGCGACGGGCGTAATTGCGCCGGTACGGCCAACCTGGAACTCAACGTCTCGCACCGTGGTCATCTGTTCCTGTGCCGGGAATTTAAACGCAACTGCCCAGCGCGGCGCTCTCGCCACAAAACCCAGCGTTTCCTGTAGCGCAAGCGAGTCAACTTTGATAACCACGCCATCAATATCAAAGCCCAGCGTTGGTCGATCGGCCTCTACCTGATGATAAAACGCCAGCACTTCTTCCGGTGTACTGCACAGGCGGATGCGATCGCTGACCGGCAATCCCCAGGCCTTAAACTGTTGCAAACGTGCCATGTGGCTGACTGGCAGTTCACCACCTTCCAGCAACCCTACGCCGTAGCAAAAGAAGGTCAGCGGGCGTTTAGCGGTAATACGTGGATCTAACTGGCGCAGCGAGCCTGCCGCCGCATTACGCGGGTTGGCAAACACTTTCCCGCCCGTGCGGCGCGCTTCTTCGTTGATTTTTTCGAAGCCTGCCTGCGGCAAGAAAACTTCGCCACGGACCTCAAGGCGACGAGGAATATTGTCCCCGTGAAGTTTAAGCGGTATCGCGCGAATGGTCCGGACGTTAGAAGTGATATTTTCACCGGTGGTGCCGTCGCCACGCGTTGCAGCCCGCACAAGAACACCGTCTTCATACAGCAGGCTTACCGCCAGACCATCAAGTTTTAGTTCACAGCAAAACGTCAGGGCATCGCTGCTTTTCAGCCTGTCCAGCACGCGTTTGTTAAACGCCAGGTAGCTTGCTTCGTCAAAAACGTTATCGAGAGACAGCATCGGCACTTCATGCCGCACCTGGGTAAATTCACTCAGCGGCGCAGCCCCAACTCGCTGGGTCGGTGAATCCTGGGTAATCAGTTCCGGATGCGCTTCTTCAAGCGCACGCAGCTCACGCATTAGCCTGTCGTATTCCGCATCGGGAATTTCGGGATTATCCTGCACATGGTACAGATATTCATGATGGCGAAGCGTGGTTCGCAGGTGGTTAAGTTGTTGTTCGATTGAGTCCATATCGCACCATCAATGATAAAAAACCCCCGACAGGCGGGGGTTTAGGAGGAAGATTCAGGCCGGGATTCAGGCGTTGGCTTCAACAACCTCGCGGATCCTGTCCTGGTACTCGCGCAGCTTTTGCGGAGTCATCATACGACGCTGATCGTCGAGCACCACGCCACCGACTTCATCGGCGATGTGCTGCGCGGACTGCAGCATCAGCTTAAAGTTTTGCGCTGCATTGCCGTAAGACGGCACCTGCATAAAGATGGTTACGCCTGGCGTAGCGAAATCAGCCATATTCTCAGGATCGAAAGACCCCGGCTTAACCATATTCGCAAGGCTAAACAGAACCGGGCCGCTGCCATCCGGGCTGAGATGGCGGTGGAAAATGTTCATCTCACCAAATTTGAAACCGGCCTGCTGAATGCTGTTCAACAGCAGCTCACCGTTTAACATCGTGCCAGCGTGGGCAGCGACGTTCATCACGATGACCGTCTCTTTTTTCACTGGGGCAGGCTGCGGTGCTGGTTCAGCAACAACAGGCTCTGGCTCAGGTTCTGCAGTGAACTGCGGCGCAGGCTGAACGGGCGCAACCGGCTGTGGCTCAGGCATTGCTGCCGGGGCTGGTGCCGGAGGTGCAACGGGGCGAACGGGTTCAACATGCTGTGGAGCGGGTTCAACGTGGCGCGGGGTTACGGGCTCAGGCTGACGCGGTTGCGGGGCAGAGCGAGGTTCTGCGGACGCATACGGCGGCTCATAGTTATGTTGAGGTGCCTGAGGTTGACGTGGCGCGTTCGCTTCACGAGAGGCAGACTCCGGCACAGGCGTAGTACGACGCACGCGCACTTCACCGACGCCTTCTTCTTCCTCATCGTCTTCTTCTTCGTATTCGTCACGCTTCGACTTCATACGCTTCAAAGGGCGATCGCGGAACACGGACGAACGTTCCTTACGACTGGTCCACAGACCGTGTACCAGTAAGGCTATTATGGCGATTGCGCCAACAATGATTAATATCAGACGCAAATCCTGCATCATTATATTCTCTGTTGTTCTAACACCTTGCCACCGCGGCAAACATTTACTCACTAAGAGTATTTGCCCATCTGCTCAAGTGCAAGTGCGAGCACGGTTTTCTCACCATAAAGATAGCGTAAGCGCACCTTTTTGCTGATTTTTCGACCAATTCCTGGCAAGTTTTTCTGAATGTTGTCAGTTATGATAGCGAAGCAGCTAACTGCATTGACCTGATAAGGAGTCTGTTCAGATTATGGTTTCATCTTCCGGAACCCCGCCGCGTAGTGGCGTGTATTATTTTTCCCAGGGCTGGAAACTTGTCCGCGAACCTGGCATCAAGCGCTTCGTGCTGCTGCCGCTGTTGGTCAATATCATCTTGCTTGGCGGCGCTTTTTGGTGGCTGTTTACGCGTCTTGATGTCTGGATCCCGTCGATGATGAGCCACGTACCGGATTGGCTTCAATGGCTGAGTTACGTACTCTGGCCGCTGGTGACGCTCTCGGTATTATTGGTTTTTGGTTACTTCTTTTCGACAATCGCAAACCTGATTGCCGCGCCGTTTAGCGGCCTGCTGGCAGAGCAGCTTGAAGCTCGCCTCACAGGTGCAACACCGCCGGACACGGGCGTGCTCGATATAATGAAAGATCTGCCGCGCATCATGAAGCGCGAGTGGCAAAAGCTGGCCTGGTATCTGCCACGCGCAATTGTCCTGCTGTTGCTCTACTTTATCCCCGGTATTGGCCAAACCGTCGCCCCGGTCTTGTGGTTCCTGTTCAGCGCCTGGATGCTGGCTATTCAATACTGTGACTATCCTTTTGATAACCATAAGGTGCCGTTCAAACAGATGCGCGTGGCGCTTCGCGAGAAAAAGGTCATCAACATGCAGTTTGGCGCGCTGGTGAGCCTGTTCACGCTGATCCCGGTCCTGAACCTGTTTATCATGCCGGTTGCCGTCTGCGGCGCGACGGCCATGTGGGTGGACTGTTATCGGGCAAAACACGCCATGTGGAAATAACACCCTCAGGAAGGGGACGCCGCTTATGCCATGGCTTATTCCATGTTGCATTGGCTTATTCCCCTTCTACCTATAGATATGCTATTTCCTTACTTCCGCATATTTCCTGAGCGGGTATGCTGGACCGGTATCCCAAAATTCAGACAGTTAAGGACGAGCCATGAGCAAAATTTATGAAGACAACTCCCTGACAATCGGCCACACGCCGTTGGTTCGCCTGAACCGTATCGGCAACGGACGCATTCTGGCTAAGGTGGAGTCCCGTAACCCAAGCTTTAGCGTTAAATGCCGCATTGGTGCCAACATGATTTGGGATGCCGAAAAACGCGGCGTGCTGAAACCTGGCGTGGAGTTAGTCGAACCTACCAGTGGCAACACCGGTATCGCTCTGGCTTACGTCGCGGCTGCGCGTGGCTACAAGCTGACGCTGACCATGCCGGAAACCATGAGCATCGAACGCCGTAAGCTGTTAAAAGCGCTGGGCGCAAATCTGGTACTGACCGAAGGCGCCAAAGGCATGAAAGGCGCCATCCAGAAAGCTGAAGAAATCGTTGCCAGCGATCCGGCTAAATATCTGCTGCTTCAGCAGTTCAGCAACCCGGCAAACCCGGAAATTCACGAAAAAACCACCGGCCCGGAAATCTGGGAAGATACCGATGGTGAAGTGGATGTGTTTATCGCCGGCGTTGGTACCGGCGGTACGCTGACGGGCGTCAGCCGCTACATCAAAAATACCAAAGGCAAAACCTCGCTCATTAGCGTGGCCGTAGAGCCAACGGATTCTCCGGTAATTACTCAGGCGCTGGCGGGTGAAGAACTGAAGCCTGGTCCGCATAAAATTCAGGGCATCGGGGCCGGTTTTATCCCTGGTAACCTCGATCTGAAACTTATCGACAAAGTGGTCACCATTAGCAACGACGACGCTATCGCGACCGCTCGCCGCCTGATGGATGAAGAAGGTATTCTCGCGGGTATCTCTTCCGGTGCCGCCGTGGCCGCCGCGCTGAAACTCCAGGAAGACGAAGCCTTTACCAATAAGAATATTGTGGTTATCCTTCCGTCCTCCGGGGAGCGCTATTTGAGTACTGCTTTGTTTGCCGATCTGTTCACTGAGAAAGAACTGCAACAGTAATGCCAGTATTTGATGTATGCTTAAAAAAGCACCCGTGAGGGTGCTTTTTTGTGGCCTACATCAAACTTTCACCCTCATCGGCATTGCGCTTACCCCCGCAGGTCTGGTATTTAACCAGCAATTATTTTGATGCGCGAAATTAATCAAGCTGTGAGATACGCCTGCTGAATCGATTTAACGATTTGGTGCCTATCTGGTTTTCACGGCATAATGATGAAGAATCTGTGAAACGCTGTTGGCGTTTTTTTCACGATTCCCATGCATCCGGTGCCTCGTTCCTTTGACGATGGCGCTAACGATACAGGCTAAAGTGTGGCCGCCAGGCTAGACTTTAGTTCCACAACACTAAACCTATAAGTTGGGGAAATACAATGTTCCAGCAAGAAGTAACTATTACCGCTCCGAACGGTCTGCATACCCGCCCTGCTGCTCAGTTTGTTAAAGAAGCTAAAGGCTTCACTTCCGAAATCACTGTGACTTCCAACGGCAAAAGCGCAAGCGCTAAGAGCCTGTTCAAACTGCAAACTCTGGGCCTGACTCAGGGTACCGTAGTGACTCTCTCCGCCGAAGGTGAAGATGAGCAGAAAGCCGTTGAGCATTTAGTAAAACTGATGGCTGAACTCGAGTAAGTTCTGGGTTCTTCGTAAATATCAGTCACAAGTAAGGTAGGGTTATGATTTCAGGCATTTTAGCATCCCCGGGTATCGCTTTCGGCAAAGCACTTTTGCTGATAGAAGATGAAATTGTCATCGACCGGAAGAAAATTTCTGCCGACAAAGTTGAGCAGGAAGTTGAACGTTTCCTCAGCGGGCGCGCCAAAGCATCCGAGCAGTTAGAAGCGATCAAAATTAAAGCTGGCGAGACCTTCGGTGAAGAAAAGGAAGCTATCTTCGAAGGCCACATTATGTTGCTGGAAGACGAAGAGCTCGAGCAGGAAATCATAGCCCTTATCAAAGACAAGCTGGTCACGGCGGACGCTGCGGCGTACGAAGTAATTGAAGGCCAGGCAACGGCTCTGGAAGAGCTGGATGACGAATACCTGAAAGAACGTGCGGCTGACGTGCGTGACATCGGTAAGCGTCTGCTGCAGAACATTCTCGGCCTGAACATTATCGATTTAAGCGCAATTAAGGATGAAGTTATCCTGGTTGCCAAAGATCTGACCCCGTCTGAAACCGCACAGCTGAACCTGAAAAAGGTGCTGGGTTTCATCACCGACATCGGCGGCCGTACCTCCCACACCTCCATCATGGCGCGCTCCCTTGAGCTGCCAGCGATTGTGGGCACCGGTAGCGTTACCTCCGACGTGAAAAACGACGACTATCTGATCCTCGATGCGGTTAACAACAAAGTTTACGTTAACCCAACCAACGAGCAGATCGAAGAGCTGCGCGCCGTTCAACAGCAGGTTGCCTCTGAAAAAGCAGAGCTGGCTAAGCTGAAAGACCTGCCGGCTATCACCCTCGACGGTCACCAGGTCGAAGTGTGTGCCAACATTGGTACCGTGCGTGACATCGACGGTGCTGAGCGTAACGGCGCTGAAGGTGTGGGTCTGTATCGTACCGAATTCCTGTTCATGGACCGTGACTCACTGCCAACCGAAGAAGAGCAGTTTGCCGCGTACAAAGCCGTGGCTGAAGCCTGTGGCTCTCAGGCGGTTATCGTCCGTACCATGGACATCGGCGGCGACAAAGAGCTGCCGTACATGAACTTCCCTAAAGAAGAGAACCCGTTCCTGGGCTGGCGTGCCATTCGTATCGCCATGGATCGTAAAGAGATCCTGCGTGACCAGGTTCGCGCTATCCTGCGCGCCTCTGCATTTGGCAAGCTGCGCATTATGTTCCCGATGATCATCTCTGTTGAAGAAGTGCGCGCCCTGAGAAAAGAGATTGAGATCTTCAAGCAGGAACTGCGTGACGAAGGCAAAGCGTTCGATGAGTCTATCGAAATCGGCGTGATGGTCGAAACCCCTGCGGCCGCGACGATTGCTCGTCATCTGGCCAAAGAAGTCGACTTCTTCAGCATCGGCACCAACGATTTAACTCAGTACACCCTGGCAGTTGACCGCGGTAATGATATGATTTCACATCTTTACCAGCCGATGTCACCGTCCGTACTGACTCTGATTAAGCAAGTTATTGATGCTTCTCATGCAGAAGGTAAATGGACCGGTATGTGTGGTGAGCTTGCGGGCGACGAACGTGCTACACTTCTGTTGCTTGGGATGGGCCTGGACGAATTCAGTATGAGCGCCATTTCTATCCCTCGTATCAAGAAGATTATTCGTAACACGAACTTCGAAGATGCGAAAGTGTTAGCAGAGCAGGCTCTTGCTCAACCGACAACGGACGAGTTAATGACGCTGGTTAACAAGTTCATTGAAGAAAAAACAATCTGCTAATTCACGAGATGCTGCCCAAATTACTGCTTAGGAGAGAAGGCTAATGGGGTTATTTAGTAAACTGTTCGGTGACAAAGGCAATAGCGACACCGGAACCATTGAGATCGTTGCTCCACTGTCTGGCGAAATCGTTAACATTGAAGACGTGCCGGACGTCGTGTTTGCTGAAAAAATCGTTGGTGATGGCATTGCTATCAAACCAACCGGCAACAAAATGGTTGCTCCGGTTGACGGCACCATCGGTAAAATCTTTGAAACCAACCATGCCTTCTCTATCGAATCCGATAGCGGCATTGAGCTGTTTGTTCACTTTGGTATCGACACCGTTGAGCTGAAAGGCGAAGGCTTCAAGCGCATCGCTGAAGAAGGCCAGCGCGTGAAGAAAGGCGACGTGGTTATTGAGTTCGACCTGCCGCTGCTGGAAGAGAAAGCCAAGTCTACCCTGACCCCGGTTGTTATCTCCAACATGGACGAAATCAAAGAGCTGATCAAACTGACGGGTAGCGTGACCGTAGGCGAAACCCCGGTTATCCGCATCAAGAAGTAAGATTCATGCAGAGAAAAAGGCACCCCAGGGTGCCTTTTTTATTGGCTGCGATTCAGCGAGGAAGAATCAGTTCATCTGAGTGCTGCGCCTGAGTCCAGGTCATCACTTCAAACACCCGATGAGCAGCTTCTCCTGCGGCAACCGCCGCTGATTTGCCTGCAAGCATTCGGCTTACCAGCTCGGCGCAGAACAAATCCCCGGTGCCTTTCAGGTCGGTCACCACGCGCGCATGGCTGGTCACATCAACGTCATCAGCGGTCACCGTCACCACGGAAATCGTATCCACGCTGTTCCCCGGCGCGCTGGTTATTACCACCCAGCGCAGCGTTTCAGAGAGAAGGCTTCTGGCCGCGATCACCGCCAGCTCCAGCGTATCGCAGGGCATCCCGGTAAGAATATGCAGTTCAAAGAGATTGGGTGTGATCCCCTGAGCATGGGGCAACAGCGCCGTGCGATAGGCTTCAGGAATACCCGCCTTGACGTAAATACCGCTGTCGGTGTCCCCCATTACCGGGTCGACAAGAATCAACAGCTCAGGATGGCTGTCGCGCCTTTGACGCAGCCACTCCGCCAGCAGATGGATTTGTTCGGCACTGCCCATGTAACCCGTCGTCACGGCCTTAAGTTCGCGCAACGCATCCCGCTCTTCGAGCGCTCGCAGATAGCCGCTAAACCAGTCCGCCGGGATCACGCCGCCATAAAACGTATCGTAATGCGGCGTGTTGCTGAATAACACCGTTGGAACGGCCATCACCCGCCAGCCATGCTGCTGGATCGCCGGAACCGCGATACTGTTGCCGACGCTGCCGTAAACGACCTGAGATTGCACCGCCACAATATCTGCCTGCAGCGCCCGGCCTGCATCGTGAAACAGTACCGACTGTATATCGTTATCCTGACTCATTTTTTCCCCTTGCCCGCCAGACAGCTAAGGTCTGAATTGCGAAGCGGCCATTATAGCCAGACCAGGGCGGTACAACCATGCAAAGAACGCTCTCTTTATTCCGGCAATAGCAGAAATACAGCCGCCATCCTTCAGATTTATCGAATTAACGACAAAAGTAATATTTTCTTTCAATCGTTACATCTTGAAGATATATCACCCGAATGATTATAAAAACATTATTACCGATTAGTGCTGGATACATTGAAATTAATAACACCTAATTAAACATTTCATCAACAGCATCTCCATCGCCACTGAACAATATATCTTCCCCTCTCTTTATTTGCATTGTTTAATCCTGCCTGTTTTACAATTTCACCAGGTCAAAATCCATAAACTCACCTATAACAAAAGTTCCCTCCGGAGAATAAACCTCACCCTGCATGAATATAAGGAAGCTATTATATGAAAGATATATCCAGAAGAAGCTTCATGGCCTTTGCCGCTGGCGGTACCGTCGTATTAGCCGCCGGGCAGGCCCATGCCCACGATGACAAAGTAAAATCCTACCCGGCAAGCGTGCGCGATCCTGGCCCCCATGACCCCATCCGGGAAGCTGAAAACCCGGATATTGTTAACCCGCCCGCTACCGACAGCGGCACGCTGCCGAACCTGCGCTACTCCTTCAGTGACGCCCATGTCAGAAAAGGCACCGGCGGCTGGACAAGGCAGGTAACCAAACGCGAGCTGGGGATTTCAACCACCATCGCCGGGGTGGATATGCGCCTGAACGCCGGAGGCATCCGTGAACTTCACTGGCACAAAGAGGGTGAATGGGCCTATATGACCTACGGCAATGCGCGGGTAACGGCCTTCGACGCAAAGGGAGGCTGGTTTGTGGATGATATCGGCGTCGGTGATTTATGGTATTTCCCGCCGGGCATTCCTCACTCCATTCAGGGTATCGGACCTGACGGCTGCGAATTTCTTTTGGCCTTTGACGACGGCGGATTTGATGAGGACAGTACGTTCCTGTTATCCGACTGGTTTAAACATATTCCCCCGGAAATATTAGCAAAAAACTTCCAGGTTCCCGTATCTACATTTTCAAAACTGCCTTCACCTGCTGATGAATATATTTTCGCGGGTACGGTGCCAGGTAGCCTTGCCTCAGACAGCATTAATGGCGCAGCTAAATCAGAGATTAATTTCACCCACCATATGCTGGCGCAGGATCCGATCAAAGCCCCTGGCGGCACCGTCAGAATAACGGACTCATCTAATTTCCCGGTGTCGAAAACTATTGCCGCTGCCCTGGTAGAAATAGAACCCGGCGGACTGAGAGAGCTTCACTGGCATCCAAATAACGACGAATGGCAATACTATCTTGAAGGGGAAGGCAGAATGGGCGTGTTTGCCTCTTCGGGCCAGGCCAGAACCTTTGATTACCGCGCCGGGGATGTCGGGTACGTTCCCTTTGCGATGGGGCATTATATCGAGAATACCGGCACCACAACCCTACGCTTCCTGGAACTGTTTAAAAGCGACTATTACGCGGATATTTCGCTCAACCAGTGGCTGGCCAGCACGCCGCCTGAGCTGGTGAAACAGCATTTACAGCTTGATGATACCTTTATGAAGGCGTTGAACCTGCATAAAAACCCGGTTGTGAAGTAAGCCTGCTCTCAGGAAAAGATCGCCTCAGGCGACCTTTTCCTGGCTTACGGCGTCAGATGCCCGCGCCCTGAACGTAGCTCTCTTCTCCGAACACGCCGGTAGAAAGATAGCGATCGCCCCTGTCGCAAATAATCGCCACCACTATGGCCCCCGGATTTGCTTTGGCTACGCGCAACGCACCTGCCACTGCCCCGCCGGAGCTCACGCCGCAGAAAATCCCCTCTTCCATCGCGAGGCGGCGCATAGTCTGCTCGGCTTCCGTCTGCGCCATGTCGATGACTTCATCCACCAGCGTCGGATTGAAAATCTTCGGCAACCACTCTTCAGGCCAGCGGCGTATCCCCGGAATGCTGCTGCCCTCTTCCGGCTGCAGCCCGACAATTCTCACCGGCTTACTTTGCTCGCGCATAAAACGACTCACGCCGGTAATCGTGCCCGTCGTGCCCATGCTGGAGACAAAATGCGTGATACGCCCCTCGGTCTGCCGCCAGATTTCAGGCCCGGTCGTCGTGTAATGCGCCAGCGGGTTATCCGGGTTATTAAACTGATCGAGGATCTTGCCTTCACCACGGTCGGCCATTTGCTGAGCCAGCTCGCGCGCGCCTTCCATGCCCTGAGCTTTGCTGACCAGAATCAGCTCCGCGCCGTAAGCCTGCATCGCCGCCTTACGCTCCATGCTCATATTGTCCGGCATCAACAGCTTAATACGGTAGCCTTTGAGCGCAGAGATCATCGCCAGCGCGATACCGGTGTTGCCGCTGGTTGCCTCAATCAGCGTATCGCCGGGTTGAATTTCACCTCGCTTTTCCGCCTGAACAATCATCGACAGCGCCGCGCGATCTTTTACCGAGCCTGCCGGGTTGTTGCCCTCAAGCTTCACCCAGATTTCGCTGCCGTTCGTCAATCCGCTGCGCTGCAGCCGGACCAGAGGAGTATTGCCAATTGTGCTTTCTAAAGTGATCACGTGCCTGCCCGCAATAAATGAAAAAGCGGCCTCGGTGGGCCGCTGGTGCGTGTCCTGTCGGGGTAAATTATCAGGCGGACTGCGCCAGGTCTACACCCTGAATACGGTTGGCCCCTTCATACAGGCGCGCGTTTTGTAATCCCACAAACAGGCGCTCACCGCGCTGCGGAATCTGCTGTTCTTTCAGAACCACCGTCAGCGGTTCGTCGTACCAACCCAGCGGCTGCACGACAAGTTGCATGTAATGCCCGCGCGGGCTGACTTCCAGCACCTGCACAGGCAGCGGTGAATCAAGGTTCGTGCGGCGGCTAACGTCCACTTCCCACGGACGGAGGAACAAATCAACGTCACCCTGATGGGCCGGAGTGAACCCCAGCGGCCAGCGGTGCGCACCGACGTGGAACTGGCTCCCGCGAATCACGCCTTTCAGGCGGTTAACCTCGCCGAGGAACTCCAGCACGAAGCGGGTCGCGGGCTCACGCCAGACCTGCTCAGGCGTATCTACCTGCTCGATATTACCCTGGCTCATCACCACCACACGGTCGGCGACTTCCATCGCCTCTTCCTGGTCGTGCGTCACAAACACGCTGGTGAACTTTAACTCTTCATGCAGTTCACGCAGCCAGCGACGCAGCTCTTTACGAACCTGTGCGTCCAAAGCGCCAAATGGTTCATCCAGCAGCAGGATTTGCGGCTCCACCGCCAGCGCTCGCGCCAGGGCCACACGCTGCTTCTGGCCGCCGGACAACTGCGCCGGGTAACGATCGGCCAGATGGGAAAGCTGCACCATCTCCAGCAATTTTGTGACTTTCTGTTTGATCGCGGCGGCAGAAGGCCGTTCGCGACGCGGCAGCACCGTTAAGCCAAAGGCAATGTTGTCGAACACCGACATATGGCGGAACAGCGCATAGTGCTGAAACACAAAACCGACTTTACGGTCGCGGGCATGCATCCGGCTGACGTCGGTGCCGTGGAAGCTGATGCGGCCGCTGTTCTGGTGCTCCAGCCCGGCAATAATGCGCAGCAACGTGGTTTTACCGGAGCCGGAAGGCCCCAGCAGCGCCACCATCTGACCAGAAGGGATATCCAGCGAGATATCGTTCAGCACCTGGGTGCGTCCAAAGGACTTCTTAATATTGGCAATATCAATGCTCATGATTTTCCTCCTGCTTCAGGCGCTTTTCCTGATTATTCAGACGCCACTGCACCGCACTCTTTAAGAACAAGGTCAGGACTGCCATCAGGGTCAACAACGCGGCGGCGGTAAACGAGCCGACGGTGTTGTAATCCTGCTGCAGTAACTCAATCTGTAACGGCAGCGAGAACGTCTCGCCGCGAATCGAACCGGACACCACCGACACCGCACCAAACTCGCCGATGGCGCGGGCGTTGGTCAGCACCACGCCATAAAGCAACGCCCAGCGAATATTGGGCAATGTCACGTGGCGGAACATCTGCCAGCCGGAAGCACCCAGCAAAATCGCGGCTTCATCTTCCTGGCTGCCCTGGCTCAGCATCACCGGCACCAGCTCACGTACCACAAACGGACAGGTCACGAAGATCGTCACCAGCACCATGCCCGGCCAGGCAAACATAATCTGCAGATTGTGGGCATCCAGGAACCCCGCCAGCGGGCCGTTAGAGCCGTAGAACAGCAGGTAAACCAGGCCCGCCACGACCGGGGAAACGGCAAATGGAATATCCAGCAGCGTCAGCAACAATTGGCGGCCAGGGAAGTTAAAGCGCGTCACCAGCCAGGCCAGCAGCGTGCCGAACACCAGGTTTACCGGCACGGTAATCAGCGCAATCATCACCGTCAGCCAGATGGCGTGCAGCATGTCCGGGTCAGCGATATTTTGCAGCGCCGGCATCAGCCCTTTGGAAAAAGCTTCAACAAAAATAGAAGCGACCGGCACCACCAGAATCAGGAAAGAGACCAGCACACCGATAGCAATCAGCGCCCATTTCCCCCAGTTAATGCGGGAGCGGTTATGGTTTTTCAAAGCGGTTACGTCCGTCATCAGTGACCTACCACGCGTCGACCAAAGCGACTCTGCAACGTATTAATGGTGAACAGCAGCAGCAGCGACGCCGCCAGAATCACTGACGCAATGGCGCTGGCCGCCGGGTAATCGAACTCCTGCAGGCGCACGAAAATCATCAGCGAGGTGACTTCCGTCTTCCAGGCAATGTTCCCGGCGATAAAGATAACCGCGCCAAACTCCCCCAGGCTGCGGGTGAAGGAGAGCGCCACGCCCGCCATCAGTGCCGGAGAAAGCTCCGGCAGCACCACGCGGCGGAAGCTCTGCCAGCGAGTCGCGCCGAGCGTTTCAGCGGCCTCTTCGTATTCTGGCCCCAGCTCTTCCAGCACGGGCTGAACGGTACGTACCACAAACGGAATGCTGGTAAACGCCATCGCGACGGCAATCCCCAGCCACGTATAAGTCACCTTAATGCCAAACTCCGCCAGCCACTCGCCGTACCAGCCGTTGACGGAAAACAGCCCGGCGAGGGTTAAACCCGCCACCGCAGTGGGCAGCGCAAAAGGTAAATCCATCAGCGCATCCAGCAGGCTGCGACCCGGAAACTGGTAACGCGTCAGGATCCACGCCATTAACAGACCGAACACGCCGTTAAACACGGAAGCCAGAGCGGCGGAAAGCAGCGTGACTTTATAGGCGGCCACCACCTGTGGGTTGGTAATCACATCCCAGTACTGGGAGAACGACATCTGCGCCAGCTGCATCACCAGCGCGCTCAGCGGTAGCAGCAGGATCAGGCACACAAACAGCAGGCTGGTGCCGAGGCTAAGCGTAAACCCCGGCAATACGCGTTTTGAACGACTGACAAACATTAACTACGCCCCGCCGCTAACAGCTTGTCCAGCTCCCCACCGGTGGCAAAATGCGTTTTCATTACTTCCGGCCAGCCGCCAAAGGCATCTTCCACGCGGAACAGCTCGGTCTGCGGGAATTTATCTTTCAGCTTGTCCATCACCTGCGGGTTATTCACGCGGTAGTAGTAATCGGTAATGATCGTCTGTGCCTGTGGGCTATAGAGATAGTTCAGGTAGGCTTTCGCCGCTTTTTCCGTGCCGTTGGCCTTCACGTTCTTATCCACCCAGGCAACCGGGAACTCGGCCAGAATGTTGACCTTCGGCACCACCACTTCATAACCGTCTTTAGCGTACTGGTTACGGATGTTATTCACTTCTGATTCAAAAGAAATCAGCACATCGCCCAGCCCACGTTCGACAAAGGAGGTTGTCGCCCCGCGGCCACCGGTATCAAACACCTCAACGTTTTTCAGGAATTGCGTCATGAACTGCTCGGTTTTGGCTTTATCGCCGCCGTCAGCTTTGTCTGCCGCGCCCCAGGCCGCCAGATAGGTATAACGGGCGTTGCCGGAAGTTTTCGGGTTCGGGAAAATGAGCTTCACGTCCGGGCGTACCAAATCGCTCCAGTCGTGGATGTTCTTCGGGTTGCCCTTGCGCACCAGGAAAGCCATGGTGGAGTAGAAAGGCGAACTGTTGTTCCCCAGACGGCTCTGCCAGTCCGCCGGGATCAGGTTGCCTTTATCGTGCAGGATCTGCACATCGGTCACCTGGTTATAAGTTACAACGTCAGCTTTTAAGCCCTGCAAAATGGCCAGCGCCTGTTTTGATGACCCGGCATGAGATTGTTTTATCGTCAGCTTGTCGCCGTTATTCTCCTGCGCCCACTGTTTTTCAAACGGCGGGTTCAGCGCGGCAAACAGCTCACGAGACACATCATAAGAGCTATTCAGCAGCTCTGTTGCATGGGCAGAGCCTGCCAGCAGCAAAGAGACAGCGAGCGCGTTCCATACTTTTTTAACTGACCTGATTGCCATGCTTCGCCCTTATAAATGTGATGAATGCCATAAATGTCATGACAGTCAGTGTATTTATAACGAGCGATAAAGCTGTAACGCTTTTATATACCGTTTGGCGATTTACAAGAAGAAAGGGATATAAGAAAGCGGCGTAGCAAACGCTACGCCGGAGGGGATTACAGGCTCAGTAATTTATCGAGCGACGGTGCGAAGTAGTAGCCGCCGGTTACCGGCTTAGTGAAGCGCAGCATACCGTCACGCTTGCCGTCAGCGTCACCAAACATGCTCAGCAGCTGCTGTTCAATGTTATGCAAACGCGCGCAATAGGCGATGAAATAGAGACCGTGCACGCCGCTGGCGGTGCCGTAAGGCAGGCTCTGACGCACAATTTTCAGCCCCTTACCGTCTTCTTTCAGATCGACACGGCTCAGGTGAGAAGTGGCCGGGCGCGCGTCGCCGTCAATTTCTTCGTTTTCCTGTTTGGTACGGCCGAAGATCATCTCCTGGTCGTGCACGCTCAGGCGGTTAAGCTGCTTGAGGTTGTGCTCCCAGCGCTGAACCAGCACATAGCTGCCCCCGGCATCCACGCCTTCGTTGATCACCGCCACCTGACGACGATTCTCTTCGCCCTGCGGGTTTTCGGTCCCGTCTACGAAACCGCTGAGATCGCGCTCTTCTACCCAGCGGAAACCGTGAATCTCTTCTTCAATTTTTAACGCATCGCCAAACGCGGCCAGCGCGGCCTGAGCTACGGAGAAGTTTACGTCATGGCGCAGCGAAAGAATGTGGATCATCACATCGTGCTGGGTTGCGGGCGCCAGGCCTTTGCCTAATGGCGTAAAGTTTTTCAGCTCTGCGGCACCTTCGCCTTTGCTGAGGTCGCGCCACAGATCGTGCCCGAAGCCAACGGTGGCGCCCAGCATCGCGTCAGGGAATTTTTCCTGGAAAGCGTTCAACGCTTCAATAAAGGTTTTGCACCCTGCGCTAACCGCGCTGAAGTCGCCCTGCACTGAAGCTTCCAGCCAAACGGCGGCACGACAATGTTCCGGCAGAATGCCGCTTTGAACCCGAGACATGATTCCTCCTGAAAAAATGCCACCCAGGGTGGCATCATAGTTACGTACCACCGGAGGTGGCATTTATCGGGCTATTTTAACCTGATTCATTCACGCTGACTTGCGGCGGCGCAAACCCGGCGCAGATTTTATCGACGCCAGATAATTTTGTTAAGCGTCCATTTCTTCAACGTATCATCCGACGGCATCAAGCCTTCCGGCCCGTGCCATTCGCCCGTAAACAGATAGCTGATGTGCTGGCTGTTCGGCGCCTGACAGATAACAGCTTCCGCATCGTCGCCAGTGCCTTTTTCGCAAACCCCAAACGCTTTCTGATACAGATCGCTGAAAGGCGTGCCAATTTTCACGCCGCTGGCGGTTTTGATGTCATTATCCATCACATCTACGCGGCTCACGGTGCCTTTTTCGCCATTCACCACCAGCTTCACGTCTTTGTCTTTCATCGCCTCAAAGTAGCGCACGATGGTGCCGTTTTCGGTTTTCATGCCGCTGCGCAGGCGATAATTGTCATTCAATCCCTCGCTCACGGCCTTCTCATCCATCGCAGTGGCAGAGGTCAGTTTCCCCACACCCTGCTCGCTCACCTCAACGGAAGAGCCAAACCAGTTCCACGGATAAGCCGCAGACCAGTTAACGGAAGACAGCGTGGAACATCCGCTCAGAACCAGCGGCAGGCCTAGCAGCATCAGGCGCAGAGATTTCATTGATCATTCCTTTTCAAAAAATGGTAACGGCCTTTGGAGTACGAGGATGTCAAAAAGTGCCGCTTAACTCGTTTTTCAGGGCGAAGTAATCCCGCAGTCGGCGGTTAGCCAGCAACCACCAAAGCGCGAACAGATCGACAATCAGCAGAACAAGGGTGGTACCGGTCAGCGTTTCATCCCCGGCCAGCAGCGCCACTTGCCACGCCAGCAGCCCGACCTGAGCCACAATCAATATCCAGCGAAACGCCCGCCAGAACCGGGGCCAAAGGTGGCGACGCCCGCTGAGCAAAAAGGCCAGCGCAGCCGGAATACCGGGGATCAGCCCCAGCCAGAAGTTATCGCGATCGGGATAAAACAGGCCCAGCAGCGCATCGCCCTGCTGACGAGACGCCCCCGCCAGCACCAGCAAAACCCAGGTGCGGGCCTGTAACAACAACACCGCCCAGAACAGCAGCGGTGCTTTTAAGTTGCCCTGCGAATCATAATCAGCAGGCAAATACATGGCATGAGCACATTTGAAAATTAATATTCCTGATCTTCTATCAGCCGTTTGCCAAGCAAAATGGTGTCCTGATGCTCGTAATCGAGCTTTTCATAAAGGCCGATAACCAGATCGTTCTCTTCGCGCACCATGATGTGGATCTTCGGGCAGCCACGGGCAATCAGCTTCTTTTCCAGCCGGTTCAGTAAGGCGTTAGCAATGCCACGGCCCCGAAACTCCGGATGCACGCCCAGGTAATAGGCTGAACCCCGATGACCGTCATACCCGCCCATCAACGACCCGACGATCTCACCGCCGACCTCTGCGACTAAAAACAGGTCCGCATCGTGATGCAGCTTACGTTCAATATCCATCTCCGGGTCATTCCATGGGCGCAGTAAATCGCAACGCTCCCAAAGGGTAATGACCTCTTCGAAATCTTCCTGGCGAAAAACGCGAATTTCCATGGTATTAGCCACCTTAAGCCGTAAAAGGTTGATTATGGCGTTAACCGTCAGTTAAGCCAATAACTGCCGCAAAAGCGCGAAAAAAATGGCATAATCTCCGACCAGTCACGAAATGAAACGAATGGATATACATTTCTGACGCCAGAGTGTCGTTTGCATGATGCCGATACGTTATAACTTCCCATCTGGACTCCATAAGATAAATAATTCATCCGCATGAGCAAAATTAAATCGCTAACGCAACTTACGACGCGCCGCCAGGTCCTGCTCACGGGTTTAGCAGCGTTGACGCTAACCGGTATGAACAAAGCGCTGGCAAAGGAAGAAGCCAAATCGCTAAAAACCACCAATTCCCACAGTAAAGTGGCTAAAAAATCCGGGGCAAAGCGTATTGTTATGCTCGATCCGGGCCACGGCGGAATTGATACCGGCGCTATCGGCCACAACGGGTCGAAAGAAAAACACGTGGTGCTAGCCATCGCCAAAAACGTACGCAGTATCCTGCGCAGCAACGGAATCGACGCAAGGCTGACCCGCACCACGGACGAATTTATTCCGCTGTACGACCGCGTTGAAATCGCCCACCAGCACGGCGCGGATCTGTTTATGTCGATCCACGCGGATGGCTTCACCAGCCCAACCGCCGCAGGCGCTTCGGTATTCGCCCTGTCTAACCGCGGCGCAAGTAGCGCCATGGCGAAATATCTTTCAGACCGAGAGAACGCCGCGGATGACGTAGCGGGCAGCAAAGTGAAAGACAAAGATCACTACCTGCAGCAGGTGCTGTTTGATCTGGTGCAGACCGACACGATTAAAAACAGCCTGACGCTCGGCTCGCATATTCTGAAACAGATTAAGCCGGTGCATAAGCTGCACAGCCGCAACACCGAACAGGCAGCCTTCGTGGTGCTGAAGTCGCCGTCTATTCCGTCCGTGCTGGTTGAAACGTCGTTCATCACCAACCCGGGCGAAGAAAAGCTGCTCGGCACCACCGCCTTCCGCCAGAAAATTGCCACCGCCATTGCCTCCGGCGTGATGAGCTATTTCAACTGGTTTGATAACCATAAAGTCCACGGTAAGAAGCGTTAATTTTTATGACTGAGCCCGATATCCACGCCGTAAAACAGTTCCTGCTCTCCCTGCAGGACACGATATGCCAGCAGCTTTCCGCCCTTGATGGCGCCGTCTTCCAGGAAGACAACTGGCAGCGAGAAGGCGGAGGCGGCGGGCGTAGTCGGGTTTTGCGCGGCGGGGCAGTGTTCGAACAGGCTGGCGTTAACTTTTCTCACGTTCACGGCGACGCCATGCCGGCATCGGCCACGGCCCACCGCCCGGAACTGGCGGGCAGAAGTTTTCAGGCGATGGGCGTTTCGCTGGTGGTACACCCGAACAACCCTTATGTGCCGACCAGCCATGCCAATGTGCGCTTCTTTATTGCCGAAAAACCAGGTGCCGATCCGGTCTGGTGGTTTGGCGGCGGTTTCGACTTAACGCCTTACTATGGTTTTGAAGAGGATGCGGTGCACTGGCATCGCACGGCGCGCGACCTGTGTCAGCCGTTTGGTGACGACGTTTTCCCGCGTTATAAAAAGTGGTGTGACGACTACTTCTTTATCAAACACCGCAACGAGCAGCGCGGTATCGGCGGGCTGTTCTTCGACGATCTGAACAAGCCAGACTTTGACTACGGTTTCCGCTTTATTCAGGCCGTTGGGCAAGGATATCTGGACGCGTATCTGCCGATTGTTGAACGCCGCAAAGATATCCCGTTCGGCGAGCGCGAGCGTGACTTCCAGCTTTACCGCCGTGGGCGCTACGTAGAATTTAATCTGGTGTGGGATCGCGGCACGCTGTTTGGTCTGCAAACTGGCGGACGAACCGAATCGATTTTAATGTCGATGCCGCCGCTGGTGCGCTGGGAGTATGACTATCAGCCAGAAGAAGGCAGCCCGGAGGCTGCCCTGTATCGTGATTTCCTGCCGGTGAAGGAGTGGGTGTAGCTTTCGAGTTTTTACCCTCACCCTAACCCTCTCCCTAAAAGGGAGAGGGAACAGATATCGTACCGTTCTGTTTGTTGTTTTCCCCCTCGCCCCGTTGGGGAGAGGGGGAGTTCAATCACAGCGGTGCGGTTTGCGCCTCCACAACCGCCAGCGCCACCATATTCACAATGCGGCGCACCGAAGCAATCGGCGTCAACACGTGAACCGGCTTCGCCACGCCCATTAGCACTGGCCCAACGGTCACCCCTTCAGAACTCGACACGCGCAGCAGGTTGTAGCTAATACGCGCCGCCTCAACGTTCGGCATGATCAGGATGTTGGCAGAGCCTTTCAGCGGGCTGTCCGGCATACGCTCATGACGAATGCTTTCGACCAGCGCGGCGTCTCCGTGCATCTCCCCGTCAATTTCCAGGTCAGGCGCTCGCTCGCGCACCAGATCCAGCGTTTTGCGCATTTTGCAGGCCGCTTTGCTGTTGGAAGAACCGTAGTTGGAGTGGGACAGCAGCGCGACTTTCGGCTCAATGCCGAAGCGGCGCACCGTTTCCGCCGCCAGCAGGGTGATTTCCGTCAGCTCTTCCGGCGTTGGGTCATCGTTGACATAGGTATCCGCAATAAAGGTGTTGCCGCTCGGCAGCAGCAGCGCATTCATCGCCCCGGCAGCCTTGACGCCTTCGCGGTAGCCAAACAGCTTCTCTACCACGTCAAAGTGCTCGTGATATTCGCCGATTGTCCCGCAAATCAGCGCATCGGCTTCACCGCGATGCACCATGATCGCCCCGATCACAGTCGTGTTGCTGATCACCGCCCGCTGCGCCTGCTCCTGAGTGATCCCACGGCGCTTCATGATGTTGTAGTACTCGTGCCAGTACTCTTTGAAACGCGGATCGGATTCGTTATTCACGATCTCAAAATCTTTGCCCGGCTGAATTTGCAGACCCAGCTTTTTGATACGCATTTCGATAACGCTTGGGCGACCAATCAGGATAGGCTTCGCCAGTCCCAAAGTGATCAGCTCCTGCGTGGCATGTAGCACACGAGCCTCCTCCCCTTCACTTAACACCACGCGCTTCGGCTCTTTGCGCGCCTGGGAGAAGATAGGCTTCATAAACAGGTTGGTTTTGTAGACAAACTCTTCCAGTTTCTCGCTGTAAGCATTGAAATCCTGAATCGGGCGCGTGGCCACGCCGGAGTCCATCGCTGCTTTGGCTACCGCAGGGGCAATTTTCACGATCAGGCGCGGGTCAAATGGCTTAGGAATAATGTATTCCGGACCGAACGTCAGTTCCTGCTCGCCGTAGGCGGAGGCCACCACGTCGCTTTGTTCGGCATGAGCCAGTTCGGCTATCGCATGCACCGCCGCCAGCTTCATCTCTTCGTTAATCGCCGTCGCGCCCACGTCCAGCGCGCCACGGAAAATAAACGGGAAGCACAGCACGTTGTTCACCTGGTTCGGGTAGTCCGAACGACCGGTACAGATAATGGCTTCCGGACGCACTTCTTTCGCCAGCGGCGGCAGAATTTCCGGCTCAGGGTTAGCCAGCGCCAGAATCAGCGGTGCTTTGCCCATCTTCTTCACCATCTCCTGGGTTAGCACTTTCGGGCCGGAACAGCCAAGGAAAATGTCCGCGCCTTCAATCACGTCGTCCAGCGTCCGCTTGCCGCTGTCCTCGACGGCATAGGCGGCTTTGGTTTCGGCCATGTTCTCTTCGCGGCCTTTATAGATAACGCCCTTCGAGTCACAAACCACGATGTTGTGTTTTTGCATCCCCAGCGCGACCAGCAGGTTCATACAGGCGATTGCCGAAGCCCCCGCGCCGGACACTACCAGCCGTACATCGGTAATGTTTTTTTCAACCACGCGCAGGCCGTTCAGCACCGCAGCGGTACAAATAATCGCGGTGCCGTGCTGGTCGTCGTGGAACACAGGAATGTTCATGCGCTCGCGCAGCTTCTGCTCGATGTAGAAACACTCCGGTGCCTTGATGTCTTCCAGGTTAATGCCGCCGAAAGTGGGTTCCAGCGCGGCAACCACGTCGATAAGCTTGTCCGGATCCATCTCATCAATTTCGATGTCGAAGACGTCGATACCGGCGAATTTTTTAAACAGGACGCCCTTACCTTCCATCACTGGCTTACCCGCCAGCGCGCCGATATTGCCTAGCCCGAGTACCGCTGTGCCGTTAGAAACCACGCCCACAAGGTTCCCGCGAGCGGTGTATTTGTAGGCGGCGAGCGGGTCCTTTTCAATTTCAAGACAAGGTGCCGCTACGCCCGGCGAATACGCCAGCGCCAGGTCGCGCTGGGTAGCAAGGGGTTTGGTCGGAGAAACCTGGATTTTCCCCGGAATTGGAAACTCATGGAAATCGAGGGCACTTTGCTTCAGTTGTTCATCCATTGCATCGTTCCTTTTTGGGTCTTCTTTATTGTTACGTCAGCCACCTAGTATCACGCGGGCACGTTTCGCAAACTTTGAAGGTAGCCATACTATTAAGATTAGGCGTGATTATTGTTAGCTAACTATAGAACCAATGTAAGCTGCTGCCCCGTCATCGCCCCCATCTGCTATGCTTTTGGGTTATGCAAAGCGTAAATTTTCACGGCGAGCGACACGGAACGCTCAGGTAAGACGTTGCTTTTTCAAGGAGATAGTAATGAATCAGTTAGACAGTATTAAACAGTACACCACCGTGGTTGCCGACAGCGGTGATATCGACTCTATTCGCCACTACCAGCCTGAAGACGCCACCACTAACCCTTCACTGTTGTTGAAAGCCGCAGGGCTTGAGCAATATCAGCCGCTGATTGATGACGCCCTGGCCTACGGCAAACGGCGAGGCGGCAGCAGAGAACAGATAGTGGCCGAAGCCAGTGACAAACTGGCGGTCAACGTCGGTACGGAAATTCTGAAAAGCATTCCGGGGCGCGTGTCCACCGAAGTGGATGCACGTCTCTCCTACGACAAAGAAAAGAGCATCAGCAAGGCTCGTCGCCTGGTGGAACTGTACGCCGAACAGGGAATCGATAAGTCGCGCATTCTCATCAAGCTGGCGTCAACCTGGGAAGGCATCCGCGCGGCGGAAGAGCTGCAAAAAGAAGGTATCAACTGCAACCTGACATTGCTGTTCTCTTTTGCTCAGGCGCGCGCCTGCGCGGAAGCAGGCGTCTTCCTGATTTCCCCGTTCGTAGGCCGTATTTACGACTGGTATCAGGCACGTAAACCGATGGATCCGTATATCGTTGAAGAGGATCCTGGCGTGAAATCCGTGCGCAATATCTACGACTACTTCAAGCAACATAACTATGAAACCATCGTGATGGGCGCCAGCTTCCGTCGTAAGGAACAAATCCTCGCGCTGGCGGGCTGCGACCGACTGACCATCGCCCCAAATCTGCTGCAACAGTTGCAGGACAGCGAAGAAGAGGTTGTCCGTAAACTGATCCCATTCTCACAGGGCTTCCGCCGCCCGGCACCAATGAGCGAAGCAGAATTCCGTTGGGAACATAGCCAGGATGCTATGGCCGTGGAGAAACTGGCCGAAGGGATCCGCCTGTTCGCGATAGATCAACGCAAACTGGAAGACCTGCTCGCCGCCAAACTTTAACAAGACCTGGAGTGAAACATGTCATCACGTAAAGAGCTTGCCAACGCCATTCGCGCCCTCAGTATGGATGCGGTCCAGAAAGCCAATTCCGGCCACCCCGGAGCCCCCATGGGCATGGCCGATATCGCCGAGGTGCTGTGGAATGACTTCCTCAGCCATAACCCGTCTAACCCGCACTGGGCCAACCGTGACCGCTTCGTGCTGTCGAACGGCCATGCGTCGATGCTGCTTTACAGCCTGCTGCACCTGAGCGGCTATGACCTGCCGCTGGAGGAGTTGAAAAACTTCCGCCAGCTTCACTCCAAAACGCCCGGCCACCCGGAAGTGGGCTATACCCCTGGCGTGGAAACCACCACCGGCCCGCTGGGTCAGGGGTTAGCCAACGCCGTGGGGATGGCGATTGCCGAGCGCACGCTGGCCGCGCAATTTAACCAGCCGGGCCATGACATCGTTGACCACTATACTTACGTGTTTATGGGCGACGGCTGCCTGATGGAGGGGATTTCCCACGAAGTCTCCTCCCTCGCCGGTACGCTGGGCCTGGGCAAACTAATTGGCTTCTATGATCACAACGGGATTTCCATCGACGGGGAAACCGACGGCTGGTTTACCGACGACACGGCCAAACGCTTCGAGGCCTATCACTGGCACGTGATCCATGAGATTGACGGCCACGATCCGGCAGCGCTAAAAAAAGCCATCAAAGAAGCCCAGAGCGTGAAGGACAAACCGTCCCTCATCATCTGCCGCACCGTCATCGGTTTTGGTTCGCCAAACAAAGCGGGCAAAGAAGAGGCTCACGGCGCGCCGCTGGGTGAAGAAGAAGTCGCCCTGGCCCGCAAGCAGCTTGGCTGGAAATACCCGCCGTTTGAAATTCCTAAAGACGTTTATCAAGCCTGGAATGCTAAAGAAGCGGGTGAAAAAGCCGAAGCCGCCTGGAAAGAGAAGTTTGCCGCTTACGCAAAGGCTCACCCTACCCTGAGCGCCGAATTTAAACGCCGTACGGAAGGTAAACTGCCGGATAGCTGGCAGAAAACGGCCCAAAGCTACATTGAACAACTGCAGGCGAATCCGGACAAAATCGCGACCCGTAAAGCTTCGCAGAATGCCCTTAACGCCTTCGGCCCGTCGCTGCCGGAACTGCTTGGCGGCTCCGCCGACCTGGCCCCAAGTAACCTGACCATCTGGAAAGGCTCGAAGTCGATTAAAGAGGACACCGCCGGGAATTATATCCACTACGGCGTACGCGAATTCGGCATGACCGCCATTGCCAACGGCATCGCGCTGCACGGCGGTTTTATCCCTTACACCGCCACCTTCCTGATGTTTGTGGAGTACGCCCGTAATGCGGCACGTATGGCGGCGTTGATGAAAGCCCGGCAGATCATGGTTTATACCCATGACTCCATCGGCCTTGGGGAAGATGGCCCAACTCACCAGGCCGTCGAACAGTTAGCCAGCCTGCGGCTGACGCCAAACTTCAGCACATGGCGCCCTTGCGATCAGGTTGAGGCCGCAGTGGCCTGGAAATCCGCGCTAGAGCGCCAGACCGGCCCAACTGCGCTGATCCTGTCCCGCCAGAATCTTGCGCAGATGGACCGCACACCTGAGCAACTGAAAGCTATCAGTCGCGGCGGGTATATTCTGAAGGACAGCGACGGCAAACCCGATCTCATTCTGATTGCCACAGGTTCTGAGATTGAAATTACCGTCGAAGCCGCGGCCGCATTGAGCAAAGAAGGGCATAAGGTGCGCGTCGTGTCGATGCCATCCACCGACGTTTTCGATTCTCAGGATGAGGCGTATCAGGAATCCGTTCTGCCTTATGCCGTCCGTGCCCGCGTTGCGGTAGAGGCCGGTATTGCCGATTACTGGTACAAATACGTCGGTCTCAAAGGCGGGATTGTAGGTATGACAACCTTCGGCGAATCCGCCCCTGCCGGGAAGCTGTTCCCGTTCTTTGGCTTTACGGTAGAAAACATCGTAGCCACGGCGAAAAAATCACTCGGCAAGAAATAGCCTTACTCTGCCAGCCCTCTCCTTCCGGGAGAGGGTTTTCTTTTTTCAATGAGCCAACCTATTTGGTGACCCACAGCGTCGGCCAGCCGCCCGCTTTATGCCAGCCATCACAGGCGGGCTCTTCCGCATAGCGAACCAGTCGAAAACGCTGCCCGTCAAAGCGCCAGCGCGTGGCCACCCCGCAATCGGCAAGCCCACGCCCTTTCGCCAGGGTGGTTAACACTTTATCGTGCTCATCAAATCCCGCGTTCATTAGCTCCAGTTCGGTGCTGCCGCCGTCCGGCATAAAGGGTAACCGCAGGTGAATCGTCCTGGCGACAAACGGTTTTTGTCGGGAGATAACCCAGGCCAGATAAACCACGTTATAGGCTCCCGCCTCGCAGCTGGTCAGCATCAGCGCTTTGTCGTCGGTCAGAGGGAAAACGCGCACTTCCCGGCGCTGCGGATCGAGTGAACACTGGCTGTTATTCATCCGCCATGTGCCGTAATCCAGCAGATCGTTTAGTTCGTCGTGTGAAAGCGGCGTTGATGCGGCCGTTGCTGCAGCCACTTCTTTGAGCGGTGGAGCCGGAGGCACGCTGAGCGGAGGCCCGTCGCCTTTTTTAATCCATGCGGTTTCGCTGCCAATACGCTTTTGCTGGCTGTCGATAAACAGCAGCGCCGCTTTGAGCCCGCTGAGCGAAATGATGCCCATGCCGTCGGCAAGCGTAATTTTATTGCCGTTCATAATAGCGTCCAGCAGGCCATTAATCGCTGCCGGATTATTGGTCATCAAATGATGAGGCGACACTTTCCACTCACTGGGCTGAATAGCAAGTGGCGCGTCGTCGAGCCGCAGCCTCGGTGCTACAGGCGAGACTTTAACGTCCGCACTCTCCATATTCCCCAGGTCGATGCGCAAACTGGCGTCAGTGCGGGCCCCGGCACCCCGGGTAATCGTCATCACCAATCCCTGATGCGTCCCGGTATTACGGGTGCTGCAAAAGTTCTGGTTATTGCAGGTCACCTGCCAGTCGGAAAACTGCTTTTGCGCCGGTGCGGCAAATGCAGCATTTGCTACCAGCAATGCAAGCATAAGCAAGGAGGATATCCGATAGAACATTGAAGGCTGCCCTAAGATGCGAAGCGTGAAAAACACACGATGGTGCGACGTATCTTCAGCTCACGAGTCAACCTGCTCAATCGGATTTGTCGGATAGCTTTATCGCAATATTAAAAATCTCAATAACCTGATTTTATGGAGTTTTACCCCATAACATTGCGTAACTGTAGCTGTTGCAGCAGTATCACGGTCTTACCATCGCGAATTTCACCGTTCTTCACCATCGCCATCGCCTGGCTGAAAGGGATTTCCAGCACGTCGATGTCTTCATCTTCCACGCCGCCGCCGGCCCCTTCTCGCTGAGAGTCACTGTATTCTGCCAGATAGAAATAGACGATTTCGGTCACGCCGCCGGGAGACATATACAGCTCAAAGACTTTCTCAACTTCTCCCACCTGAAAGCCCGTTTCTTCCATGGCCTCCTTGCGGGCGCAGACTTCCGGCTCGTCGGCATCCAGCAGCCCGGCGCAGGCTTCTATCAGCATGCCATCTTCATTCCCGTTAACCCAGGTTGCGACGCGGAACTGGCGTGTAAGCACTACGGTTTTTTTATCAAGGTTATAAAGCAGGATAGTTGCGCCGTTGCCCCGGTCATAAACCTCGCGCTTATGACGAACGCTTTCAGCCCCGTTACGAGACAGGTCATAGGTAATATTGCGCAGGATGAAGTAGTTATCAGACAGGATTTTATCTTTGATGACTTCAATACGTAACGACATGCGGTCTCCACATAGCGGTAAGGGAGCCGATAATCATATGCCGTTCTGTGGGCGTTGTCGCGTGGCGTTAGGTGTGTTTTTGTATAGGTGTTGAAACGAGAAGGAATATATTAGTTCGCAGTTTTTCCTTTCACCGTGGCATCATTTATATCTGTCACTTCCGTAAATAGTGAACGTGCCAGGTGGCATTACGCCATGCCCCCTGACAACCCCCGGCGCCCGGCGAACTCATAGCCGCTGAAGCGGTAAACCCACCGGCTATCACCCAAACATTCGGGGTCGTTCGCGATTCGTTCCCGACGATCGCTCTCTTTCGCTGTTCCCGACAGCTCAACCCCGCCTGAGTTGGGTCATAACCGGGGGCGCTGAGAGCCGGGAACACATCTTCCCCTCACCCCAGCCCTCTCCCCAAAGGGGAGAGGGAGAAAACAAAAGCTGCGGGAAACATTGTTTATTCCCTCTCCCTTCCAGGGAGAGGGTTAGGGTGAGGGTAAAAAAATAGCAGCGATGTTGCGGTTTAAACCAGTGCTGAACATAAAGCAAGGCACCGTTCCGGCTTAAATCGCCTCAGTTTTCTCAAAACCCCGCCTCAACCTCTCGCATATCCGGCAGCTTATGCGCTATCCCTTTATGGCAATCAATACAGGTTTTTCCGTCTTTGATCGCCTCATCGTGCATTTTGGCCGCCACGGTTTTCTGCGCGGTGAAATCCATATAGTCGAAGTTATGGCAGTTTCGACACTCCTGGGAGTTGTTGTTTTTCATCCGCCGCCACTCGTTTTGCGCCATCGCCAGGCGGTGATCGTCAAACTTCTGTGGCGTGTCTATCAGCCCAAAGGCCTTGGCGTACAGCTCCTTGCTGGCCTGAATTTTACGGATCATTTTCGGCACCCATTCATGCGGTACATGGCAGTCCGGGCAAGTGGCGCGCACGCCGCTGCGGTTGTTGTAATGCACCGTGCCCATGTACTCCTCATACACGTTATTGCGCATTTCGTGGCAGCCGATACAGAACTCTTCGCGGTTGGACATTTCCATTCCGGTGTTGAAACCGCCCCAAAAAATTATCCCGGCAGCAAAGCCAATCAGCAGCAACGTGCCGAGCGCTAAACGGCTCGGCCTGCGCCACCACAGCCACACACGCTTAATGATGCCAGGTTGGCGAGTTGATTTGTCCATAACTTATTTCCCAAACCCTTTGGATGGCTCGAAGGTATTTTCAACAATCGGGGCAACATCCGCCTGCGGCACGTGGCATTGCAGGCAGAAATAGCGGCGAGGCGCCACGTTCGATAACACTTTGCCGTCGCTATCCATAAAGTGCGTTGGGCTGACGCGCGGCGCCCCCGTAGTGCGGTAGCTTTCAACGCCGTGGCACTGCAGGCAGCGGTTGCTGGTCGGCGTGACCTGGTAGCCGTCCACGCTGTGCGGGATCATCGGCGGCTGGTTGACGTAGTTCAGCGCCATACGTTGCTGTTGCTTTGGCATCAGCACGGCCCCTTCCGGAGTACCGGACACTTCAGGCGTTTGCTTGAGATCCACGCCGTTTGCCGCCCAAAGCGCCCCACTGACAACCAGAGTGAATACCGCTCCCCATTGAAACAACGCCTTCATCAGGCCTTGGTTATTCATGATTTAGCTCCCAGGCTTCATCGAATTGTTATTCTGAAAACACCCTCCGGACACTTAGCTATGCCGCGACCAAAGGGCATAGCGCGTTACACCTTCACCAGCTTTACGGCGCACTTCTTGAAATCCGCCTCTTTGGAAAGCGGGTCGGTGGCATCGAGCGTCAGGTTATTTACCAGCTGCGCGGCGTCGAAGAACGGCATGTAGACAAGGCCCCGAGGCGGCTTATTGCGGCCACGAGTTTCGACTATGGAGACCACTTCACCACGGCGAGAAATCACCTTCACTTTGTCGCCACGGCGCAGACCGCGCTCCTGGGCATCCAGCGGATGCACAAACGTGACGGCCTCAGGGAAGGCACGATGCAGCTCAGGCACACGGCGCGTCATGCTGCCGGTATGCCAGTGCTCAAGCACACGCCCGGTAGACAGCCACAGGTCATAATCCTGGTCCGGGGCTTCTGCCGCCGGCTCGAACGGCAGCGCGAAGATCACCGCTTTTCCGTCCGGCTTGCCATAAAACTTGTAGCCTTCCCCGGCCTTAACGTACGGGTCGTGGCCTTCGCTGTAGCGCCACTGGGTTTCTTTCCCGTCGACCACCGGCCAGCGTAGACCCCGAGCTTTGTGGTACTCGTCAAACGGGGCCAGATCGTGCCCGTGCCCGCGGCCAAAGCTGGCATACTCTTCGAACAGGCCTTTTTGCAGGTAGAAGCCCAGCTCGCGGGATTCGTCGTTTAGCTGCTCCGCTGCCAGCTCGGTCAGCGGGTATTGACGCACTTCGTCGCTGGCGAACAGCACGTCGAACAGGGTTTTGCCCCGGTATGCTGGTTTTTTCTCGAGAAGCTCAGCGGGCCAGACATCCTCGACCTTAAAGCGTTTAGCGAAGGTCACCAGCTGCCAGAGATCGGACTTCGCCTCACCCGGCGCGCTCACCTGCTGACGCCAGAACTGCGTGCGGCGCTCGGCGTTACCGTAGGCCCCCTCTTTCTCCACCCACATTGCCGTCGGCAGGATCAGGTCCGCCGTTAACGCGCTGATGGTCGGGTAAGGATCGGAGACGATGATGAAGTTGCGCGGATCGCGCCAGCCCGGCATACGCTCTTCGGTGATATTCGGCCCGGCCTGCATGTTGTTGTTGCACATCACCCAGTACACGTTGAGCTTGCCGTCTTTCAGCGCTCTGTCCTGCGCCACTGCGTGTAAACCCACTTTGGCTGGAATGGTGCCGGCGGGTAGCTGCCAGGTTTTTTCGACGATTGCCCGGTGTTTTTCGTTGGTGACAACCATGTCTGCCGGTAAGCGGTGTGCAAATGTGCCCACTTCACGCGCGGTGCCGCAGGCGGATGGCTGCCCGGTCAGTGAGAATGGCCCGCAGCCAGGCTGAGAGATTTTGCCGGTCAGCAGATGCAGGTTGTAAACCAGGTTATTCGCCCAGACGCCGCGCACGTGCTGGTTAAAACCCATCGTCCAGTAGGAGATCACTTTCTTATTCGGGTCAGCGTAGAGCTTCGCGAGCGCTTCAAGCTGATCTTTCGGCACCCCGCTCATTGCAGCGGTTTTCTCCAGGGTGTACTCGGCGACAAACGTTTTGTATTCGTCGAAACTCATCGGCTCGGAAGCGTCAGACCCCGGATTCTTCGCGGCCTTTTCCAGCGGGTGCGTCGGGCGCAGCCCATAGCCAATATCCGTCACGCCGCGGCGGAGGTTAACGTGCTGCTTAAAGAACGACTCGTTCACCGCATTGTTCTGAATGATGTAGTTGGCGATGTAGTTCAGGATCGCCAGATCGCTTTGCGGCGTGAAAACCATGCCGTTGTCAGCCAGCTCAAAACTGCGGTGCTGGAAGGTCGAAAGCACGGCAACCTTGACGTTTTCATCGGACAGGCGTCGGTTAGCGATGCGCGACCAGAGCACCGGGTGCATCTCCGCCATGTTCGAGCCCCAAAGCACAAAGGCATCCGCCTGCTCGATATCGTCATAGCAGCCCATCGGCTCGTCCATGCCGAAGGTGCGCATAAAGCCCACGACGGCAGACGCCATACAGTGACGCGCGTTCGGATCGATGTTGTTAGAACGGAAACCCGCCTTAAACAGTTTCGCGGCGGCGTAGCCTTCCCACACCGTCCACTGGCCGGAGCCGAACATACCGATGCCGTCCGGGCCTTTCTCTTTCAGGGTGGCTTTGAATTTCTCTTCCATCACGTCGAAGGCTTTTTCCCAGCTTATTGGCTGGAACTCACCCTCTTTGTGGTACTGCCCGTCCTTCATGCGCAGCAGAGGCTGAGTGAGACGATCTTTTCCGTACATAATCTTTGGCAGGAAGTAGCCCTTAATGCAGTTCAGCCCTCGGTTGACAGGCGCTTCCGGGTCGCCCTGGCTTGCGACGACGCGGCCGTTTTGGGTCCCCACCAGTACGCCGCAGCCGGTACCGCAGAAGCGGCACGGAGCTTTGTCCCATTTAATGGCATCGGGTTTGCCGACCACCGCACGAGCAACGCCCGGGGCGCTGAGGCCCGCCGCCGCGGCAGCTGCGGCAACGGCATTCGCTTTCATAAAGCTACGACGACTGAGTTTCATGGTGCTTCCTCACCTTGTTCATTCTGCTGGTGATAAACCAGCGACACCGCCAGCACGCCGGAGATATTGCGTGCCCGCTCAATTTGTTCCAGCAGCGTGTTGCTTTCGGCGGCTTCAATAACCACCGCAAGTTTGCCGCTGTCGATATCGTCAACCGCAACCTCGCTGCCTGGCAGGGCATTGATCGCTCGGCGTACGGCAGCAACATGTTCAGGTCTGGCCTGAACCACCAGGCCGCATACGTGCCAGTCAGTGTGCATTTTGTGGCCTCAGGGTGATGGCTGACGTTGGGCAACCGGCAACACAAGCGCCGCAGCCGTGACAGGCAGACGAAGAAATCTGTGGACGGGAAACGTCCCGCAGAGTGGGGATGAACCGGATGGCCTGTGATTCACAGGCATCTTCACAGCTGCGGCATTCCACCTGATGCCAGGCCAGGCAGGTTTTTCCGAGCTGTAAAATCAGTGTCCAGGGTTGCGCTGATTGCGGGGCAAAAAGCCGCTGAGGGCAGGCGTCCGCGCACGCATAGCAGAAGGTGCACTCGCCCCGGCTAAAGTCGATTTCGGGGTAGCCGCCCTGGCCACGGCGAAGCACCCGGCTCTGACAGGCGCTCACGCAGCTATCGCAGCGCGTGCAGTCCAGAAGAAAATGGTTTTCATCGCCGCTCCACGGAGGGCGAATGGCGGGAGTAGAACTGTGCCAGCCCCCGGTCAGCAGGCCGCGACGGGTCAGTTTAGCCATTGGGCAGATCCTTGCTCAAAATGCCCGGCCAGGTCGTCACCGGGTAGAAACGTTTTTCTTTTTATCCGCGTATTCTCTGCGGTTTTTACGGCACTTAAGGTATGTGACGAGGGGTTACAAAAGCATCCCCATAAAGGGGTAAATGCCGTTGTCGGATCAAAGAGGTGAACGGTTTCGGCGTGACGGGGAGGAATCAGCAGATTTAAGGCAGACGTTATGCTGTGGCAAAGCTTGCGTTAAATACGGCAGCATTTTTCGCGCTGGGGCGAAAAAGTCACCGTCAGGCGTTTGCGTCTCAGGCAGATTCTGGTAGGTTTCGCTCCACCGCATACTTTAAAGGGTTATTCCCCCGTGACAGTCAAACGCTCGGTCTCCACCAGCCTTGCCCGCGCTTTCTTTTCGATTGTTTTGCTGTCATTGCTTTCCACCGGCATCGCGATGCTGACGCTCGCCAGCAGCCTGAAAGATGCAGAAGCTGTGAACATTGCGGGATCGCTGCGCATGCAAAGCTATCGCCTGGGTTACGATCTTCAAAGTAACCCGAAGGCTATTGCGGCACATTTACAGCAGTATCAGCAGTCGCTGGACTCCCCGACATTGCAGCAGCTCAACCGGTTTTGGGTGCCCGATGAGGTGAAAGCCCGCTATAACGCTCTGCAGCAGGCCTGGCAGCAAATGCAGCAGCATATTCTGAACGAAGACATCGACTGGTACCGCTATAATATCGCCGCCTACGTAGAACAAATCGACCTGTTTGTGCTGGCGCTGCAGCATTATGCCGAGCGAAAAATGATGCAGGTTGTCGCGGCTTCGGTGGTCGGTTTTATCGCTATTTTTACCCTGGTATTCTTCACTTTGCGTCGCATCCGCCAGCAGGTGGTCATGCCGCTCAATACCATGGTAGAAGCGAGCAAAGCCATTGAGCGCGGCGAATTTACCCCCCCGAACCTTGACCGCACCCTACCCAATGAGCTGGGCGCCCTGGCACAGGCTTTTATCCGCATGGCGGATGAGCTGCAAAAACTTTATCGTTCCTTAGAGCAGCAGGTGGAGCAAAAGACCCTGCGCCTGCAGGAAGCCAACCGCATGCTCGAAGTGCTGTACAGTTGCTCCCAGGCGATGAACGTCAGCACCATCAACCGCGACTGTTTCGTGCAGATCCTGCAGATCATCCACCAGCATGAGGGGGTTAGCGCCCTGGAAATGCAGGTGGGTGAAAACTGGCGGCTGACGGAAGGCTCCCCGGTGGTGGAAGAAAAATGGCATACCCTGCCGCTGGTTCAGCAGGACAGCGCTTTTGGGACGCTACGCTGGCAGTCACCGGGTAAAGCCCCTTCCCCGCAATTGATGAAAAGCGTGGCCACCATGCTGGGGCGAGGCGTGTATTTTAATCAGGCGCAAAAACACTACCAACAACTGCTGCTAATGGAAGAACGAGCGACGATTGCCAGGGAGCTGCATGACTCTCTGGCGCAGGTTCTCTCTTATCTTCGTATCCAGCTAACGCTGCTTAAGCGCGCGGTGCCCGAAGAAAACCAGCCTGCGCAGAGGATTGTCGGGGATTTTTCCCAGGCCTTAAACGACGCCTATCGCCAGCTACGCGAGCTGCTCACCACCTTCCGCCTGACGCTGCAGCAGGCAGATTTACCCGCCGCACTGCAGGAGTTGCTGGAGCCATTGCGCGAGCAAACCCAGGCAGAAATTAGCCTGAAATGCAGCATGCCGACTCAGGTTCTGGACGCTTCTCAGCAAATCCACCTGCTGCAAATCATCCGGGAGGCGGTACTGAACGCGATTAAACACGCCAATGCGAGCCATATTGAGGTGGTTTGCCGCTCTGAAAGCGGCGGCGAGCATTTCGCTTCGGTATTTGACAACGGGCACGGGATTGCCAGCCTTGAAGAGCCGGAAGGTCACTACGGGCTGAATATCATGCACGAACGCGCAGGCCGGCTTGGTGGCCAGCTGACAATATCCCGTCCGCCAGAGGGCGGCACGCGAGTAGAAGTCCACTTTACCTCTGCACCTCCGGCTGCCGCCGGGAGCCATAACAATAATTAGCTTTATTCAGGAGTTAGCAATGTCTGAGAAAACGGTATACCAGGTTTTAATTGTGGACGATCACCCGCTGATGCGGCGCGGAGTGCGCCAGCTGCTTGAGCTGGACAGCACGTTTACGGTCGTGGGTGAAGCCAGCAGCGGCGCGGAGGCCATCAGTTTAGCGAATCGCCTGTCGCCGGATTTGATTCTGCTCGACCTGAACATGAAGGGCCTGAGCGGCCTCGATACGCTCAACGCCCTGCGCCGGGACGGGATCAGCGCCCGCGTGGTGATCCTGACCGTGTCCGACGCTCGCAGCGATATCTTTACGTTGATTGATGCCGGGGCCGATGGTTACCTGCTGAAAGACAGCGATCCGGAGGTTTTATTGCAGGACATTCACCGCTGCCTGACGGGTGAAAAAGCATTTAGCGAGCAGGTACACGAGTACCTGACCAACCGAGGTAGCGAGCGGCAGAGCAGCGATCCGTTTGCTATTCTCACTGAGCGTGAGCTGGACGTGCTGTCAGAGGTGGCCCGTGGGCTGTCAAATAAGCAAATTGCCAGCGGGCTACATATTTCAGAAGAGACGGTAAAAGTGCATATCCGTAACCTGCTTCGCAAGCTGCAGGTGAGGTCACGCGTCGCGGCCACGGTATTATTTTTGGAAAGTCGGGGTTAAAACGACCCAATAAACGGTATGGTTACAAATCCTGCCAATTCCAAAGCATATTTACACTATCTCCTAAATTTCTCCACGTTTGACTAAGCGGTTAAAGCTACAGTGATGCGGTTATTGATAACAATTAGAAGCTTTTAAGGGGTCCTGACCGCATGGCGAATTTTTTCATTTCTCGCCCCATTTTTGCCTGGGTGCTGGCAATTTTGCTTTGCCTGACCGGGGCACTGGCTATTTTTTCACTGCCCGTCGAACAATATCCCGACCTTGCGCCGCCCAATGTAAGGATCACCGCCAACTATCCGGGTGCTTCCGCACAAACCCTGGAAAACACCGTCACGCAGGTGATAGAGCAAAGCATGACCGGCCTGGACAACATGATGTACATGTCGTCCCAAAGCAGCAGCGCCGGTCAGGCCACCATTACCCTGAGCTTTAAGGCCGGGACCGATCCTGACTCTGCGGTACAGCAGGTGCAAAACCAGCTGCAATCTGCGGTAAGAAAGCTGCCGCAGGACGTGCAGACTCAGGGCGTCACGGTGAACAAAACCGGTGACACCAATATTCTGATGGTGGCCTTTGTTTCCACAGACGGCAGCATGGATAAGCAGGACATTGCCGACTACGTGGCCAGTAACGTGCAGGATCCGATGAGCCGCGTGAACGGCGTCGGCAGCGTCGATGCTTACGGCTCGCAGTATTCCATGCGTATCTGGCTCGACCCGAATAAGCTCATCAACTACCAGATGACCACCCAGGACGTGGTCACCGCCATCAAATCCCAGAATGCGCAAATTGCCGTGGGCCAGCTTGGCGGCACGCCGGCGCTGGACAAACAGGCGCTGAACGCCACCATCAACGCCCAGTCGCTCCTGCAAACGCCACAGCAGTTCAAAGACATTACGCTGAGGGTGAATCAGGATGGCTCGCTGGTGACGCTGGGGGATGTGGCAGACGTTGAGATGGGGGCGGAAAAATATGACTTCCTGAGCACCTACAACGGGCAACCGGCTTCAGGGCTGGGCATTAAGCTGGCTTCCGGTGCCAACGAAATGGAAACCGACAAGCTGGCCCGCGCCAAAATCGAAGAGCTTTCGCAGTTTTTCCCTCACGGCCTGGAAGCCAAAATCGCCTACGAAACTTCCCCGTTCGTTAAAGCCTCAATCACCGACGTGGTGAAAACGCTGCTGGAAGCGATTCTGCTGGTGTTCCTGGTGATGTACCTGTTCCTGCAAAACTTCCGCGCCACGCTTATCCCAACGATTGCCGTCCCGGTGGTGCTGCTCGGCACCTTTGCCGTGCTATATGTCTTTGGCTACAGCATTAACACGCTGACGATGTTCGCCACCGTGCTGGCTATCGGCCTGCTGGTGGATGACGCCATCGTGGTAGTAGAAAACGTCGAGCGAATTATGAGCGAGGAAGGTCTCTCCCCTCGGGAGGCGACCCGCAAATCCATGGGCCAAATCCAGGGAGCGCTGGTCGGCATCGCCATGGTGCTCTCCGCCGTATTCGTGCCGATGGCGTTCTTTGGCGGCACAACCGGGGCGATTTACCGCCAGTTCTCGGTCACTATCGTTGCCGCCATGGTGCTGTCGGTGCTGGTGGCGATGATCCTCACCCCAGCCCTGTGTGCAACCATTCTTAAGCCGCTGCATAAAGGCGAGCATCACGGCCAGAGAGGCTTCTTTGGCTGGTTTAACCGCACTTTTAACCGCAGCGCCGAACGCTACGAAAACGGCGTGGCCAGAATCCTCGCCCGCAGCCTGCGCTGGATGCTGATTTATGCCCTACTGCTTGGCGGCATGGTGTTCCTGTTCCTCAAACTGCCGACGTCATTCCTGCCCCAGGAAGACCGCGGCGTGTTCACCACTTCAGTGCAGCTTCCGAGCGGCGCAACACAGCAGCAGACAACCAAAGTGGTACAGCAGGTGGAACAGTATTACCTCACCAAAGAAAAAGACAACGTCGTGTCAGTGTTCTCCACCATTGGCGCAGGCCCCGGCGGGAACGGGCAAAACGTGGCTCGAATGTTTATTCGTCTGAAGGACTGGGACGAACGCAGCGCCGACGGCAGTTCGTTTGCCATCATTGAGCGAGCCACCAAAGCCTTTAATAAAATCAAAGAAGCGCGCGTCATTGCCAGCAGCCCGCCAGCGATTAACGGCCTCGGCAACGCCGCAGGTTTTGATATGGAACTGCAGGATCACGGCGGCGCGGGGCACGATGCACTCATGCAGGCGCGTGATCAGCTGTTAGAAATGGCCGGCAGCAACCCGCAGCTTACGCGAGTGCGCCACAACGGCCTGGACGACAGCCCGCAGCTGCAAATCGATATCGATCAGCGTAAGGCTCAGGCGCTGGGCGTCTCAATTGATGATATCAACAACACTCTGCAAACAGCCTGGGGCTCAAGCTATGTGAATGACTTTATGGATCGCGGGCGCGTGAAGAAGGTGTATGTCCAGGCGGCGGCCAAATACCGCATGCTGCCGGACGATATCAACAGTTGGTACGTACGGAATAAAACCGGCAGCATGGTGCCGTTCTCCGCCTTTGCGACCTCACGCTGGGAAACGGGTTCGCCTCGTCTGGAGCGCTACAACGGCTATTCCGCGCTGGAAATTGTCGGTGAAGCGGCACCTGGGCTAAGTACCGGTACCGCCATGGACATTATGGAGCAGTTGGTCAGCAAACTGCCGAATGGTTTCGGCCTTGAGTGGACGGGCATGTCTTACCAGGAGCGCTTATCCGGCGCGCAGGCCCCTGCCCTGTATGCTATTTCACTGCTGGTTGTATTCCTGTGCCTTGCGGCGCTGTACGAGAGCTGGTCCGTGCCGTTCTCCGTCATGCTGGTCGTCCCGCTTGGGGTGATTGGCGCCCTGTTCGCCACCTGGATGCGGGGCCTTGAGAATGACGTTTACTTCCAGGTCGGGCTGCTAACGGTGATCGGCCTTTCGGCGAAAAACGCCATTTTGATCGTCGAATTTGCCAACGACCTGAACGCCAAAGGCCAGGACCTGGTTGCCGCCACGCTTGAGGCCTGCCGCCAGCGACTGCGCCCGATATTAATGACCTCCCTGGCGTTTATTTTCGGGGTTCTGCCGATGGCGACCAGCACCGGGGCGGGCTCCGGCAGCCAGCATGCGGTAGGCACCGGCGTGATGGGCGGGATGATCTCCGCCACCGTGCTGGCCATCTTCTTTGTGCCGCTGTTCTTTGTCCTGGTGCGCAGACGCTTCCCGCTGAAAGAGCACCACGACTAAACTCCCGGGCAATAAGCCACAAAAAAGGCGACCTTTTCAGGTCGCCTTTTTGCTGATGTTCGCAGAGTATTCAGTACCAGAATATCGCGCCGTTACTTTTTATGCCGGAACGCTTATTTGCGCAACATACCTTCGATGAAGTCTTTCCACTGCCCTAATTCGTGCTCGATCATAACCGCCTCTCTTGATGTTGGCGCAAGTATACGCGGATATATCCTGCAGTTGAACTTTTTTTGAGCGATCAACTGTTGAGCAACATCACAAATATATCGTTAGCAGAATAACGGTTTAGCGCTGAATCGTGGCTCGATAATTCCCCTTACCTGCGGCAGAATGGTTGCCCTCTGGCAAACTAAAACGGAACCGACCGCCACTATGATCACCATGTACGGCATTAAAAACTGCGACACCATCAAAAAGGCGCGCCGCTTTTTAGAATCTCAGGGCGTGGATTACCAGTTTCACGACTATCGTGCCGACGGGCTGGACGCTGCATTGCTGAACAGCTTCATCGCTGAGCTTGGTTGGGAAGCGCTGCTAAATACGCGGGGTACGACGTGGCGCAAGCTGGATGAAGCCCATCGCGCATCCATTAATGACGCACAAAGCGCGGCGGCGCTGATGCTGGAGATGCCGGCAATCATCAAACGCCCATTGCTCTGCGCGCCCGGTCAGCCTATGCTGCTGGGTTTCAACGAAACTCATTATCAGCAGTTTATCAACGAGGTATAGTCTTATGTCCTGCCCGGTTATTGAGCTGACGCAACAGCTTATTCGTCGTCCTTCCCTGAGCCCCGATGATGCCGGTTGCCAGGCGCTGCTGATTGAGCGCCTGCGCGCGATTGGTTTTACCGTTGAACACATGGATTTTGGCGACACCCAGAACTTCTGGGCCTGGCGTGGGCAGGGTGAGACACTGGCGTTTGCCGGGCACACCGATGTGGTACCGTCAGGGGATGCCGACCGCTGGATCAACCCGCCGTTTGAACCCACCATTCGCGACGGAATGCTGTTTGGCCGCGGCGCGGCGGACATGAAAGGTTCGCTGGCGGCGATGGTCGTGGCGGCTGAACGTTTTGTGGCCCAGCACCCCAACCATAAAGGCCGTCTGGCGTTCCTGATTACCTCCGACGAAGAAGCCAGCGCAACCAACGGTACCGTGAAGGTTGTTGAAGCCCTGATGGCGCGCCGCGAGCGTCTGGACTACTGCCTGGTTGGCGAGCCGTCCAGTACCGAAGTCGTTGGCGATGTGGTGAAAAATGGCCGCCGCGGCTCTCTGACCTGTAACCTGACCATTCACGGCGTCCAGGGCCACGTTGCTTATCCGCATCTGGCGGATAACCCGGTGCATCGCGCAGCGCCAATGCTGGCAGAGCTGACGGGCATTGAGTGGGATAAGGGCAACGAGTTCTTCCCGGCCACCAGCATGCAGATTGCCAATGTTAAAGCCGGGACCGGCAGCAACAACGTTATTCCAGGCGATATGTTTGTGCAGTTTAACTTCCGCTTCAGTACCGAGCTGACCGATGAGGACATCAAGCAGCGCGTTATCGCCCTGCTGGATAAGTACGAACTGCGCTACACCGTCGAGTGGTGGCTTTCCGGTCTGCCGTTCCTGACGTCACGCGGTAAGCTGGTGGATGCGGTAGTGAACGCCGTTGAGCACTATAATGAAATTAAACCGCAGCTGTTAACCACGGGCGGTACATCTGACGGGCGCTTTATCGCCCGCATGGGGGCTCAGGTTGTTGAACTGGGGCCGGTAAATGCCACCATTCATAAAATCAATGAATGCGTCAACGCCGCCGACCTGCAGCTGTTGGCCCGGATGTATCAGCGCATTATGGAACAGCTTGTCGCCTGACGGGCAACCAACTGAAGAGGTATCAGCATGGAATGGCTATCGCATTACTGGTGGATTATTGTCCTGGTGTTATTACTGGGGATTTTTATTAACGTCATTAAAGACCTGAACCGAATCGATCCGAAGAAGTACATGGCAGACAAGCCTGAGCTTCCGCCACATCGTGATTTCAACGATAAGTGGGATGACGAGGACGACTGGCCTAAGAAGAAATAGCAGTCCGCCTCACTCCGGGCGATTCCGGAGTGAGGCGCATATTTACAGCAGCTCTATCAAATCATCATCCTTCGGCGCCGCGCCGCCGCTCAAAGCCTCATCGAAATAGTGCTTCGGCACGGTGTAGCGCAGGTGATCCAGCGCCGCCTTCATGCTGCGGTCATCGATCGCATGCCCCAGATCGTCAATCAAATCCAGCGTCACGTCTCCGCCCAGGCTAAGTAACTTCTCGGCCGCATCCACCGCGTGCGTCGCGTGGATCACTTTGTCGTTATCGCCGTGGATCAGATGGATCGTGGTACTGGTGGAGGCCTGCTGCGGCAGCTCCGCATAACGCCCGCTGAAAGCAATGACCCGAGCCGAAAGACCCGGCTGAGCCTTAATGCTTTCCAGCGCCATAATGGCTCCCTGCGAGAAACCAATTAGCGCCGTAGCCGTGGGCGGCACACCGCTTTGCCGCTGCCAGTCACGCACGGCTTCAATAAACTCAGGCATCGCGGCATCCACGCGTTGCTGACGGTTGTCTTCCGTCACGCCTGCCACGGAAAACCACTCCCGGCCTGCGCCGCCTGGACCAGGGCCGCTAATACTGACCACCAGTGCGTCAGGAAACTCTGGCGCAAACCAGCTCCCAATTTCGCCCATGGCTTTGGCCGTGTCGCCTACGCCGTGAAACAGCAGTATCAGCTGGCTGGCCGGCGTTGCGGGGCTTTGGACAACAAAATGGTCATGTTTCATGGCTTTCTCCTGGTTAATGGAGACAACTATACGCCGCTGCATGGGGATGACCATGCCGTTTCATTGAACAAGTTAGTGGAATTTTTGCAATTGCATAATGCCGTTGTGCAGCTCAGCCGTGCGATCCCGATCGAGATTTTCCAACGCGCTTTGGGCTTCCTGACGCATTAGCGTAAGCAGGGCTTTTTTGCCGGAAAGCCCCAACCGCTGGCTGAGCGCCTCATTGCTTTCAAGTTGTTGCAGCCGCCCGCGAAGCGCATGCAGCGGTAAAACGGACGCCAGCAAAAGGCGATTCAACGCCCCCAGACAGGCTTCCAGCGGACGATGTGAGAAAGCAAAACCGGATAACTCTTCCCAGTCTTCGGAACGCAAAGCAAATGAAGCATTCTCGGGTAAAGACAAAGCCAGCTCGAGCCACGTTTTCTGCCACGGCCAGTCTCGCTGTAACCGCTGCCGCTCATTTTCCATCAGCGACTGGCCTTCTGGCGTCAGCGGCAATAACGCCATGGCGCTGTAGCAGCCGCTGCTGGCTTCTTTATGGCTGCCGATTCGAACCAGCTCAAACCCGCAGCGCTGCCAGAAGCGCCACAGTTCGTCGGTATAGCCGAAGCTGACCGAGAGATAATCACAGCGACGATTTACGGCCTGCCGTGCATGTTCAATCATGCCGGCACCGATATGCTCGCGCTGACGCAGAGGGTGAACCGCAATGCGGCTGACGCGCAATCCGCGAAGCGTAGCGGCCAGCGGGCTTCCACCGTGCGCCGCCAGCGATTGCGCCACCAGATTTCCTCTCGGGCGCCGGAACCCGGCCCACACGCTGCGGCTTAGATTTTCATCGAGTCCGCCCTCTTCGACCAGCCACAAGGCACCTGCGCACTGCTCTTCAATATTGGCCGCGATAAAATGCTGGCCTGGCGCATCAAGCATCCGCCGCCAGTCGAGCGGCGAGGTACGGTAATGTGCGCCCGAAAGCAGCCGGTACATCTGCTTTAATTGCTCAGGTTTACGCGGCCAGTCGGCCTGCTCAACATCCTGCAGAATGGGATCGCCTTGCGGGAATTGCTCCAGATCAGGCTCATCAAACAGCATGATCCTGTCGACCACTTGCTCCAGCGGATCGTTCAGCGCCCAGCGGATCGGCGTATTCAATGTGAAGCGCTTGAGCGCCGGAAACGCCGCGCAGAACTTCAGTAAAAAACCGCGCCCGGTTCCCTCGTACCCCTGCACCGTCGTGGTCAGTAAAACGCGGGGGAAACGCGCTATTAGCTGGCGTAACAGCGGGGCCGGAATCGCGGCGGCCTCGTCCACTATCAGCCAGTCATACGCCGGTAAGTCGTGCTCTGCGGCCAGCGCGTCCGGGGCCATAAATTGAAATGATTCGCCCGCATAGCTTGCCAGCACGTCGGTAGCTGCCTTCGCGGGAGCGGTGACCAAACAAGCGCCTGCGCTCCCGTTAACCAGCATTCCCGCCAGCGCAGATTTCCCCCGGCCTCTGGCCGCCGTCACCACCGCCACGCCGCGCTCCATCCCGGACAATTTATCGAGGATAGTAGCCTGTTCTTGCTCCGGTGCGCCGCTGGCGGGTTGCCAGACCGGGCGGTGAGCAAAAGCATTCAGGGAGAGTGACTCATGCTGCTGCCACAGGACGGCCTCTGAATCTTGCCGTACGCAGCGCTGAAGATGGGCAACAAAATGGGGGGTCGGAATCGCCTGTGGAGCATCGCTCCAGCGGCTGGAATCTTCATCCGGCAGCGAGGCCCAGCGTGACCAGTCCGGCGTCAGCAGCAGCAGCCAACTGCTCGCTTTGAGCATCCCGGAAAGCGCAGCGAGAGCGGCGGCATCCAGCCCTCGCCTGGCATCAAAAACGGCATGCTGAAACTCACGCCCAAGCATGCTGCGCACCGCCGAGGGCGCACAATGCAAAGGCAGCTCAGGGGAAGAGCCAACCCACAGCCAGTCACCGGATAAAGAAGCAGACAGCGTGGCAACCTGCTCGCTGCTCCACTGACTCTCCCCGGCCAGCACCATCAACCGGCGGATGCCCGTCTGCTGCATATGCGCCGTTGCCTGCTGCATCGGCGCAACCAAAGTTCCGGCGGTCATCGATTAACGGAGCGTATTGCCGAAGGTGTTGCACTGGGCCGGATCGCCGCTGTCAAAACCCCGTTTGAACCAGGTATAACGCTGCTCGGAAGTACCGTGGGTAAAGCTGTCCGGCACCACCCGGCCCTGACTTTGCTGCTGCAGGCGGTCGTCACCAATGGCTTCGGCAGCATTGAGCGCTTCTTTCAGGTCACCTGAATCGAGCACCTGCTGTTTCTGCATGCTGTTTCCCCAGACGCCAGCGAAGCAGTCGGCCTGAAGCTCCATTTTCACTGACAGGCGGTTAGCTTCGGCCTGGGAAGCATTCTGCTGCAGCTGGCGCACTTTCGGCTCGATACCCAACAGCTTCTGAACATGATGGCCAACTTCGTGGGCAATGACGTAGCCCTGGGCGAAATCCCCGCCCGCGCCAAGCTTGTTGCGCATATCGTCGTAGAAAGAGAGGTCGATATAAACGGTGCTGTCCGCCGGGCAATAGAACGGCCCCATCACGGACTGGCCGGTACCGCAGCCGGTGCGCGTTGCCCCGCGGTACATCACCAGCTTAGGCTGCTGGTATGTGCGCCCCATTTTCTGGAAAATTTCACCCCAGGTATCTTCGGTTGTCGCCAAAATGACCGAGGTAAACTTTGCCGCTTCGTCGTCTTTCGGGCTGATGGAGCGCTGCTGGGAAGACTGCTGAGAAACCGGCGGCTCGCCGGACAGGAAGGAAGTAAGATCGACGCCGTAATAGCTTGCCACAATGACCACGACCAGCAGCACCAGGCCACCTTTTCCGCGTGGGATTCGGAAACCACCGCCGCCCATGCTCATACCAGGGCCAGAGGCGTCATTGCGCCTGTCTTCTACATTGTCGCTTTCGCGACGTCCTTGCCAACGCATACGCTCGTCCTCATTAACAATCACAACATATAATGGATAGATCGTAGGTGGTTACCGGCAGGATTACCATAAGAACAGACAGCGAAAAAACAGGGTGCGCAAAAACGCACCCTATTGCGCAACGTAAACGATTGCGTGGTTAGTCTAATTTTACGCCGAGACGGTGAGCAACTTCCTCGTACGCTTCAATCAGGCCACCCAGGCTCTGGCGGAAACGGTCTTTATCCATTTTATCAAGGGTTTGCTTGTCCCACAGGCGGCTGCCGTCCGGGGAGAATTCGTCGCCCAGCACCACTTCACCTTTGAACAGGCCAAACTCTAGCTTGAAGTCAACGAGGATCAGGCCAGCGTCATCAAACAGCTTGCTCAGCACGTCGTTAGCTTTGTAGCTCAGCTCGCGCATGCGGGCCAGATTCTCTTTGCTCACCCAACCAAAGGTTTCGCAGTAAGATTCATTGACCATCGGGTCATGCATAGCGTCGTTTTTCAGGAACAGATCGAACAGCGGTGGGTTCAGCTCAATACCTTCTTCAATACCAAGGCGCTTCACCAGTGAACCCGCGGCGCGATTACGAATCACGCATTCCACAGGCACCATGTCGAGCTTCTTCACCAGCACTTCGTTATCAGAAAGCAGCGCTTCCATCTGGGTCGGGATACCCGCTTCTTCCAGCTTGGCCATAATGAAATGGTTAAACTTGTTGTTTACCATGCCTTTACGGTCGAACTGCTCGATGCGCGCCCCGTCACCTGCTGACGTATCGTTACGGAATTCGAGCACCAACAGATCCGGGTTTTCCGTACTGTAAACGGTCTTCGCTTTGCCGCGATACAACTCAGCTTGCTTTTGCATCTTTCTCACTCCAGGTATAGCGATCGCTTGCGCAATCGAAGGGGTTTACCCGTCATACTTCAAGCTGCATGTGCGTTGGTTGCACCTGCTAACTCCGGTCACATAGTTAGCTATGCTCCCGGAGATTTCCAGGCTTACCGCCTTCCTGCAGCTCGAATTATTTAGGGTATCTACATAGGCCTAAATAAGAAGGGCCGGAATTAACCGGCCCTGCTGTGTTACTTGCTGAATGCTGCCTGGAAGACAGCGACCAGCGCATCGTTCTGAGACTGCGTCAGCGGGTGCCCTTTCGGATCGATGAACTGCAGGCTGCTGCGGTTATCGAGGTCGCCAACCTGCAGCTTATAGTCGCCGTTGGTTAACCCTGGATCTTTCGCACCCAGGTCACTCCAGCTGCTGTCAGACAGCGCTTTATAGGTCACCGAGATATTGCCCTGAGAACGGGTAGTATCGGTGACTTTCATGCCCGCTTTTTCAAGCGCGGCCGGCAGGCGGTTCCACACCACGTTGAACGGCGCGCGAACGACCAGCATTGGCAGCCCGGTATCATCCGCTGCGCTCTGCACGTCAAGCTGTGCTGCGCTGCGGTTGTCCTGCGCATTCTGGCGGGTCGTTTCAGACTTATCGAGACCGGCACTGATGATGTTCAGCATTTGCGCACTGTAGCGCTGCAGAGATGAAGCATCCGCCACCGGCTTGCCGCCCTGCTCCAGGTTCAGCAGTTTAACGACGACTGACTGCTGGTAGCCCTGAGGCTGCACGCTAATCTGGTAGCGACCACGATACTGGACGTCTTCGTCAGCGCGGTTCCACTGAACCCAGTCGGTCGTCAGGGTCTGGCTGGCATCGTTACGTTGCGCAATAGCGTAGTTCCCGGCTTGCAGGATACTGACCACCTGAGGCCACAGGCCGCTTGCCTTGTTAGCTTCAACCTGCAGCGTAGCGGTGTCACCGGTGAACTGAGTACGAGCCCCATTTACCAATGCCAGCGCCTGCGCCGGTGGACGAATATCCAGCTGCTTGCCTACAGCACCGCTGCCGTTGGTGACCGGAATGTTGTAGTCGCCATTCTGAATCGGCAGGATCATCCCGGCCGGAGAGTGGATTTCCGCAAGTGGGGTCGCATCCAGGTAGGACTCATCGCCGCTAACCTGGCGCTTGTAACGCTGATCGGAACTGCACGCCGCTAACAGCATGGCGAGCGAAACAACAGCAACTTTTGCCACCGTCGACTTCTGTACTGAGTAAGCCATCAAATCTCCCTAAGCTTTACAGCAGACCGGCATGCTTAAGCGCGCTGATAATCACCGGGCGACTGGCGTCGGTCAGCGGCGTCATCGGCAGGCGTAAGGTATCGGTTGCCACAAGACCCAACTCCCTCGCGGCCCATTTCACCGGAATAGGGTTAGGTTCTACAAACAATTTATGGTGCAGCGGCATCAGACGCTGGTTAATTTCGCGAGCCTGTGCAAATTGCCCTGAGGTGGCAAGTTTACACATTTCTGCCATTTCACGCGCGGCTACGTTTGCCGTCACGGAAATCACACCGTGACCACCAAGCTGAATGAAGTCCAGCGCGCTGGCGTCATCACCGCTCACCAGGATGAAGTCATCTTCAACCAGCTCTTTGATCTGGTTTACGCGGCTTAAGTTCCCGGTGGCTTCTTTGATACCGATAATATTTTTGATTTTCGCCAGACGGCCAACGGTTTCAGGCAGCATGTCACAGCCGGTACGCGACGGCACGTTATACAGCATCTGCGGCAGATGGGTGCTTTCAGCAATCGCTTTAAAGTGCAGGAACAGCCCTTCCTGAGTAGGACGGTTGTAATAAGGGGTGACCGTCAGACAGCCCACAATGCCGCTGTCCTGCAGGTGATGCGTCAGGGAAATCGCTTCGGAAGTGGCGTTAGCCCCGGTACCGGCAATGATCGGGATACGCCCGTCCGCCAGTTCTACGGTAAGCTTCACTACGTCGACGTGTTCGTCGTGGCTTAAGGTAGCCGATTCGCCGGTAGTCCCTACCGAGACAATCGCCGATGTTCCGCTGGCGACATGGTAATCAATCAGTTTTTTCAGGCTGGACCGGCAGACATTACCTTTCTCATCCATCGGCGTAATTATCGCGACAACACTTCCCGTAAACATTAGCCACCCTCTGTGCAAACATGTTCTCCAATGTTACGTTTGGTGCCATAGCAAAAGCAAGCCGCCAGAAGGCGCTAAGCGGTTGGCAGCATACTTTTTTTATGCTTTCCTAATGTGAATCTCACCGATTGACAGGAAGAACACGTTTGACACCCTCATCACACCATTATTTGGTTATCACAGCCCTGGGGGCGGACCGTCCAGGTATCGTCAATACCATCACACGTCACGTAAGCAGCTGCGGCTGTAATATCGAAGACAGCCGTCTGGCGATGCTGGGTGAAGAGTTCACCTTTATCATGCTGCTTTCCGGCACCTGGAACGCGATAACCCTGATCGAATCCACCCTGCCGCTGAAGGGCGCTGAGCTCGATCTGTTAATTGTGATGAAACGCACAACCGCACAAGAAAGACCGGCCACGCCGGCCACGGTTTGGGTGCAGGTTGAAGTGGCGGACTCGCCGCACCTGATTGAGCGATTCACCCACCTGTTTGATACCCATCAAATGAACATTGCCGAGCTTGTTTCCCGCACTCAGCCTGCGGAAAACGGCGTGGGACCGCGCCTGTATATTCAGATAACCGCCCACAGTCCCGGTTCACAGGATGCGACAATTATCGAGCAAGCGTTTAAAGCCCTATGTACAGAATTGAAAGCAGAAGGCACTATTAACGTGGTTAACCCACAGCAAGATGATTAAAGACGGAGAGTAGTGATGAGCCCACTGAAAGCCGGTGATATTGCACCGAAATTTAGCTTGCCCGATCAGGACGGCGAGCAAGTAAATTTAACCGACTTCCAGGGACAGAGAGTTCTGGTTTATTTCTATCCAAAAGCGATGACACCAGGCTGCACCGTGCAGGCATGTGGTTTGCGCGACAACATGGATGAGTTGAAAAAGCGTGGCGTGGAAGTGCTGGGCATCAGCACCGACAAGCCGGAAAAACTTTCCCGTTTTGCCGAGAAAGAGCTGCTTAACTTCACCCTGCTTTCTGATGAAGACCACCAGGTTTGCAGTCAGTTTGGCGTGTGGGGCGAGAAATCTTTTATGGGCAAAACCTATGACGGCATTCACCGTATCAGCTTCCTGCTGGACGGCGACGGTAAAGTGGAAAAGGTGTTTGACGATTTCAAAACCAGCAACCACCACGATATCGTTGTGAACTGGCTGACCGAAAACGCCTAAGAACAGATAAAAAAGCCGACATCTCCGTCGGCTTTTTTCTTATCGAGTTTTCCGCTTCGTAAGGCAGTGACTTTCTCCGTTATGAAGCAAGAAGGTCATAATGCTGTTCAATGAATTGGGGTAAAGTCGTTAAAGGTTGCCCAATAATTTCTGTCCCCACGTCATCCAGCCCCTCAAGCAATCTCTCGCGCTGATCCTGTTTGATAGCCAGGAAATGCAAACGCAGAAAATCATTCTCGGGTATGCCGAGCTGCGTTAAGAATTCATCAACCGAAGCATGTTCAAATTGAATATCCTTGCCTAAGGTATCTGCCAATACCTGCGCTATTTCAACATGGCTGTATTCTACAGGCCCATGAAGTGAATGAATTTTTCCAGCATGCTTTTCGGGTTCAATCAGCATACTGGCGACAACGCGGGCAATATCTGCAGCCGCGATGGGGGCAAAACGGCTGTCCGGATCAAACGGCGTCACATAGCGGCCGCCGCGGATTAAATGGGCAGAATATAATAGCCACTCGGCAAAAAGAGTGACCCGGAGATGAGCCGTCGGAATGCCTGACCAGTCTAATACCTGTTCCGCAATCCAGTGTTTGAGGGTTTGAGGGCTCGTGGCATCAGGTCGCGACTGCTTCTGAGACATATTAACGACCAGTTTAATTTTTGCCTCTTTTGCTGCCTGGGCAAAAATTGCCGTCGCCTCGACAAGCCCCTCAGCTAAAGGGTAACAAAAATAGGCTGCTGTCACGCCTTCCAGCGCCTGGCGCATTTGCCGAAGCTGGAGCATATCAGCGACCACGACTTCAGACCCTGACGCACGTAATTTAGCGGCACGCTCATCCTCACGGCGAACCAAAGCCCGAACTTTATGGCCCTTTTCAAGCAGGAATTTTACCGTAGGGGATCCCGTATCACCTGCCGCAGCGGTAACCAAAAAGGTGTTCATTGTTTATTTTCCGAAAAGTCCAGGCGCTTTGCCCGGTAAACCAGACAGGTACAGCCCTGATTACAGGGTGGCGAAATGGTGCTCCAGCCCCTTAGGATTGCTTTCCCAAAAGCGAGAAACCTGCACCGAAACAGGATCGGGATAAATATCTTCTCGGTCTTCAAGCAGGCCTTTCACAATCTCTTCTGCGGCAACGGTTGGCGATGTTTTTTCCGCGTGCCGATCGGACGCCATATCGGTATCAATAGGGCCAGGGAAGATACCCACCACGCTAATATTCTGGGATTTCAATATAGCGCGCGCGGCCTGAGTTGCTGAAAGCAGTGCGGCCTTAGAGGCGGAATACCCCGCAGTTTGGGACATAGGCGCCAGCGCCAGCACGCTCAGCACATTGGCAATCACGCCCACCTCTTTTTTGCCCATAAGCGGCGCAAAAGCTTGAAGAACCCGCACCGTACCGTAGTAGTTGACATCCATATCAGTCATCAACTCGGCAAAAGTCGCCGTCAAAATCGTATTGTCATTCATCACCCCGGCGTTATTAACCAAAATATCAAGCTCACCGATTTTCTGAGCCGCAGCCTGAACACTCTCCGACTTCGTCACATCCAGCTGCACAGCAACCACACGATCGTCGCCATAATCCCGCAGCGCTTGAGGATCGCGAGCACCAGCATAAACCTTACCTGCTCCGTGCCTGAGAAATGCACTCACCAATTCAGCGCCAATCCCCCGGTTTGCCCCGGTAACGAAAACTGTTTTGCCTTGAATATTCATATCAATGACCTTTTGGGTTAATTCACCGTCTGGTGATGTTTTCATGCGCGCAGAATTTATCCTGTACGCTTCGTTTCTATTTCAGAGGCAAGCCTTAACGCATTGGAAATGCCATCCTTGAGCAACTGCGTAGACAAAGCCTCATCGGTAACAATACGAGAAAGCTGAAGCGTGCCGACCATGACCGCCCAAACAGCAGCAGCGACTCTCATTCGGGCCTCAGCCCCGGCCTCAACCGGCAGACAGTCAGCGATACGCTCAATAAAGCTGAGCGTTTTTCTCGTTATCATTGACCGGGTGTCTTCCGGTCGATTTTTCAATTCCGATGCAAGCGAGGCGAACACACATCCCTTGTCGGGATTATCGCGATGTCCTGGACTCAGGTAGCGCGACAAAATATGCTCCAGACTGACCGGCGAACTGCCGTCCCCCTCCGCAAAAATGCGGCAAAAAGTTTCATCTGCCGCAATACCCACCGCTTCCTGAATCAACTCTTCTTTGGATTTGAAGTGACTATAAAATCCACCAACGGTCAGCCCTGCATGCTCCATCAATGAAGCGACGCCAACTTTTTCAATGCCTTCCTCACGGAAACGTTGTGAAGCAACCTTAACAATGTGCTTGTGCGTTTCCTCTTTATGCCCTTTTGCATAACGCATGAAATTGCCCTCTTTTTAGCGTGCTTAGTCAGCATTAAATTATATTTATAATATAACCGGTCGTCGCACAGCTAACATCTCTTTTGATGTCGGGTTATTCGTTATCCTGCAAAAGGGAGAAAACCGGCAAAAATCTCAGCTCTGAACCGCGTTGGCGGTGGCTGACGTACTGTCAGAGACTCGCGGCCACATGGCACCAGACAACTCGGTCATTACGCAAATCACCGCTGAAACCACAATGGCCAGTGCAACAATCGAGAACACCCCCGCCAAAGAGAGATGGAAATACGTGACGGCCAGCCACCCACCACCGGCTGCAATCAGCAAGCGCGCCGTACCGGCCAGGAAAATACGCCACATATAGCCACTTCCCTGCGCGGCAAAGCTCAGCGCGAAAACGATCCCACTCGCAGCATAGAATGGGGCAACAATTTCCAGATAGAGCGAACCCGTTTTCATAATTGCCGGATCGTGGGTGAACAGCCCCATCCACAGCGCCGGGAAAAGAGCTACCATTAAACCAATGACTTCGACAATCGTGACGCTTACCGCCACCCCAACCCACGCAATTTTTCTGGCTCGGGCAATCTGACCTGCCCCCACGTTCGTCCCGACCATAGTGAGGATCGCGGTTCCCATTGCGAATAAAACTGGGATAAGAACGTAGTCCAGTCGGGATGCTGTGCCATAACCGCCGATAGCATCGAGGCCAAACCGCCCGACAGCGCCGGTCACCAGCAGAACCATGACATTCAGTTGCAGTGTCCCAAGCGCGGCCAGCACGCCCACCTTGAGAATGTCGCCGAATAACCGGCCACGCAGAGGAGAGAGCCTCAAACGGAGCCCGGAACGCCCGCTGGCCATATAGCGCAGCAGTGCCAGGGCAGCCAGCCAGTAATAGAGACTAACGGCTACACCGGCCCCCGCGATGCCAAGACCTTTGATCGGGCCAAGCCCGAAAATAAACAGCGGCGAGAGAGGGACCAGCACAATAGCGCCGATAAACGTCACCAGGGCTGGCACTTTCACATTCCCGACGCCCCTGAGAACGGCGGAAAGCAGGTTAACTATCCAAATCGGTACCGCCGCAATAAAAACAAATATTGAGTATGTCTGTGCGGCATGAAGCGCGTCGCCGGACCCACCGAGAGCGGCATAAAGCACCGGCCCAAAGCCGATAACGATCGCAGAAAAAAGCAGGCCAAAGGCCACTGCCACCACGACCGCATGCAGGATCAGGGCATTCACATCATCATGCCTGCCGGCACCAGTTGCCCGTGCAACCGCAGAAGCCACCCCTCCTCCAATGCCCCCGGCAGCCATCATTGTCATTAACATCCACAGGGGAAACACCATCGACACACCAACCAAAGCAGGCGTCCCGAGGAAAGAGACATAATAGGTCTCAGCCACGTTGACCAGCGTTTGTGCCGCCAGCACAGCAACGGTGGGGAGAGCAAGGCGCATCATTGTTGAAAAGACTGGCCCGCTCAGCATTTGTTCCCGCATGTGCCGTTTGGCATCCTCACGATCGTTCTGAATCTTCATGTTGCCCTCTCTGCTGCCGCTCATTAACCCTGTCACGGTCGCGTCGCCTTAATAACTATTATATTATGATCATAATACTATGCAGCAAAAAAACGGAATACAAGAGGGATCGAAACAAATAGTCCATCGATCATTTTCCAGGGGAAGATTACAGACACCTTCGTGTAGTCGCCGCCGTAGGCAGGAACTGAACTCGAACAGTGCGTGGGAGTTTTTGAAGTTGCAGAAGGGTCATGCAGTAAAATATCAGGCAGAAAGGGGCTGCCTGACAGGAAGGCGCGACCGGCGGCGGTTGATATCTAACCACCGCCGCCAATCCCTGATCGCTATTCCCGGCTCGCCGCGTCATCCACCGCTGAAGCATCCGGCCAGGCGTGAACCACGGCTTTAATCAGCGTGGCCAGCGGGATAGCAAAGAACACGCCCCAGAATCCCCACAGCCCGCCGAAAATCACCACCGACAAAATAATCACCAGCGGATGCAGGTTCACCGCCTCCGAGAACAGCACCGGTACCAGCAGGTTGCCGTCCAGCGCCTGAATAATCAGGTACACGCCAAACAGCGTCCAGAACTCGGTGCCCAGGCCAAACTGGAACAGCGCCACGCAAATCACCGGAATAGTGACCACAAACGCGCCGATGTAAGGAATCAGCACCGAGAAGCCAACCAGCACCGCCAGCAACAGCGAGTAATTCAGCCCGAAGACAATAAAGCCGATGTAGGTCGCCACGCCCACGACGATCATCTCCAGCACTTTACCGCGAATATAGTTGGTGATTTGCTGGTTCATCTCCAGCCAGACCTGCCCGGCCAGACCGCGGTTACGCGGCAAAACACGGCGCACAGCATTCAGCATCTGCTCTTTGTCCTTCACGAGGAAGAACACCATCAGCGGCACCAGGATCAGGTAGATAGCCAGCGTCAGCAGCCCAACCAGCGACGCCAGCGAGAATTTCACCACCTGGTCGCCCATGCCTGAGAGCCGTCCACGAACGTTTTCCGCCATGGCATCAATAATGCCCGCATCCACCAGCGCCGGATAACGCTTCGGCAGCGTGGCGGCAAAATCAGAGAGCTTGTTGAGCATCCCTGGCATATCGCGAATCAGGTTGATGCCCTGCTGCCAGGCGACGGGCGCCACAAACAGCACCATCAGCAGCAAAATGCCGACAAACAGCACCAGCACGATAGTGGTAGCCCACGTTCGGGAACAGCCAATACGTTCGAGGCGCACCGTAGGCCACTCAAGCAAATAGGCCAGAACGATGGCAACCAGCAGCGGAGCTAAAAGACCGTGCAGGAAGAACAGGATGCAAAAACCCGCCACCAGAATAACCAACAGGGCAATCGCCTCCGGGTCGCTGAAGCGACGGCGATACCACTGCAACAACATGTCGAGCATACATCCCTTCCGTGAAGTTTTTTTTGATGCCGAATTGTATCGAAATGTCACCGCAAAGACTTTGCTTTTTACGGCGGATTACAAAGGAGAATCCACCAAATAAAATCTTCGCAGCTTCAACGCCCTACAGTACACTTCTTTAAGCGAACAAACTTGTACTCATCGTGTCAAAATCTGACAACGACTAAACGGGACAGTAGTTATGGTTAGGCAGTTGAAAAAGACCCTGATTGCAACACTTACGGCCTCGCTGCTGGTAGGAACCCTACTGCCAGCGCGCGCGGATGTGACTGACCAACTCCCAGATATGGGAACATCCGCGGGCAGCACACTGTCTATCGCGCAAGAAATGCAGATGGGCGATTTTTACGTCCGCCAGCTACGCGGTAGCGCCCCGCTGATTAACGATCCGCTGCTGACGCAGTACATCAACTCCCTGGGCATGAGGCTGGTTAGCCACGCCAATTCGGTGAAGACCCCGTTCCATTTCTTCCTGATCAACAACGACGAAATCAACGCCTTCGCCTTCTTTGGCGGCAATGTGGTGCTGCACTCCGCGCTGTTCCGTTATGCCGATACGGAAAGCCAGCTGGCTTCTGTTATGGCCCACGAAATCTCCCACGTTACCCAGCGCCACCTGGCGCGTGCGATGGAAGATCAAAAGAAAAATGCACCGCTGACCTGGGTGGGAGCCTTAGGCTCAATTTTGCTGGCAATGGCCAGCCCGCAGGCCGGGATGGCCGCCCTGTCCGGGACGCTGGCCGGGACGCAACAAGGCATGATCAGCTTTACGCAGCAAAATGAGCAGGAAGCCGACCGCATCGGTATTCAGGTACTGCAACGCTCGGGCTTTGATCCTCAGGCGATGCCTGGCTTCCTGGAAAAACTGCTCGATCAGGCCCGCTACTCCTCTCGCCCACCGGAAATTCTGCTGACTCACCCGCTGCCGGAAAGCCGCCTCGCGGATGCCCGCAACCGCGCCAACCAAATGCGTCCGGTGGTTGTTCAGTCCTCTGAAAGTTTCTACATGGCAAAGGTTCGCACCCTGGGGATGTATAACTCGGGCCGCAATCAGCTAACCCCGGACCTGCTGAACGCCTGGTCAAAAGGCAACGTGCGCGAGCAAAACGCGGCGCAATATGGCCGTGCGCTGCAGGCTTTGCAGGCGGATAAATACGACGAGGCCAGAAAAGCGCTGCAGCCATTGATTAGCGCCCAGCCGGGCAACCCGTGGTATCTCGATCTGGCCACCGATATCGATCTCGGCCAGCACAAAGCCAACGACGCGATCAACCGGCTGAAAAACGCCCCGGACCTGAAGAATAACCCGGTGCTGCAGCTGAACCTCGCCAACGCTTACCTTGAAGGCGGGCAGACCGCCGAGGCAGCGACGCAGCTTAATCGCTACACGTTCGCCCACCCTGACGACACCAACGGCTGGGATTTACTGGCGCAGGCACAGGGGAAACTTGGCAACCGCGATCAGGAGCTAGCGGCGCGCGCAGAAGTCATGGCCCTCAATGGTCGCCTGGATCAGGCTATTTCAATGCTCAGCAGCGCCAGTTCGCAGGTGAAACTCGGCAGTCTGCAGCAGGCCAGGTACGACGCCCGGATCGATCAATTGCGCCAGCTGCAGCAGCGCTTTAAACCTTATATGAAGATGTAACAGGAGTCCGTATGTCCACGAAGGTCGAAATTTATCACAACCCACGCTGCTCCAAGAGCCGTGAAACGCTGAACCTGCTGAAGGCAAAGGGTGTCGAGCCAGAAGTGGTGCTCTACCTGGAAACGCCGCCGGACGCAGCCACCGTCAAATCGCTGCTGAAGAAACTGGGCTTTACCAGCGCCCGGGAACTGATGCGCCGCAAAGAAGACCAGTACAAAGAATTGAAGCTGGACGACGCCAGCCTCAGCGAAGAAGCGCTTATTCAAGCGATGATTGAGCACCCGAAACTTATCGAGCGCCCAATCGTGCTGGCCAACGGCAAAGCCCGCATTGGCCGCCCGCCGGAACAGGTGCTCGAGATTCTCTGACCTGCCCCGCCCGTTCCCTCTCCGGGAACGGGTTAGCCACTCACCGGCACAATTTTCAGCTCTGCCAACCCCACGCCAATCTTACGCGGCTCATGCCCCAGAATATTGCCTTCGTTGGACAGCTGCGGCTTCGGCGGCGCAATAGTCAGCACTTTGCTACCAGCCGGGTTATCAAAACGTAGCGTGATGGTAGAAAGCTGGTCGCCAAAAGTAATGGTTTGCTCTTCATCACCGACCTTCACCGAAACCGGCTCGCCGACGTTTGGCCCAAAGGCTTTGGCCACCAGCACCAGATCAAACGTGGTCGGCAGCGGATCCTGATACTCAATGGTCACCACGGGCGCCATGTTGGCGTTCGACCAGCGGCCCCAGGCTTCCGGCCGCGAAATGCCGCTGAACTGCTTCACGCTCTGCGGCGCCCCGGCTACGTTAAAGATAAAGCTGTCCGCCTGGTAGCGAATGCTGTTCTCGTCCGCCTTCAACAGAGTCACATTATTTTTGAAACGCTCGTTACTCAGCGTTTGCTCGTCAAACTGCACGTTGTATTCATCCAGCGGTTTGTCCACCAGCCGCACCGTTGGCTCCCCGCCAAGCTGGCCCTGGGCTACGCACAGCCCGGTAGAAAGCGCGAGCTGCGGCTCCCACAGGCGCGCCATTTTGTAGCAGCGGTCAGCCCAGATAAACCGGTCATCGCTTTTAAAATCCGCCAACTGATAGCGCAGCGGCGCGGAGTACTCGCTTTCCGGCAGCGGTTCAATTTTGCCTTTGCCGATTTTCAGCAGCAGCGGCAGCTTGAAGTGCGCCCCTGAATAGCTGAACGTGTTCTTCTTCTGATCGATGCTGTAGCGACTGATGGTTTTCGGGAAGTTCCACAGATCGATCACGTCCGGCTTCCACTCGGTAACCTTCTCTTTCAGGTTGGTAAAGACCATCGACAGCGACTCGCCCGAGAGACTGCTCCGCCCCAGGCCGATGTAATTCCCGCCGCCGAGGATATCCAGCACCGTCGCGCCGTTATCCATCGTATTGCGCTTCACGGCTTTTATTTCCGCCTGCGGTTTGTCGCCGCGGATCACAAAGAAGAGGTTCTGCCTGTCTTGCTTGGTGAGGTATTTATATGCCGTATTGTTCATCGCCAGGTGATCGGAAGAGACCACGATCACCGTGTTACGGAAATAAGGCGAGGCTTTGATTTTATCTATCAACGCCGCGATATGTTCCTGGCTGCAGGAAACGGCACTGAAAGATCGGTTTTCTTTGCCGTCGTAGCTGTAGCTGCGGCGGTTACAGGTTCGCGAGATAAAGCCATCCGGGTGATGGGTATCTACCGTCAGGGTAAACAGCGAGAAACGCTTTCCGGCCTTAGAAAGCTCGATAAACTTGTCATAAGCTTCGTCCAGCACCGTATCGTCGTAAAAGCCCCAGTTATTCTTGTAATTCGGGTCAGCCACCATTCCTTTCAGTTCCTGCGCGCCGTACATATGCTCGAAGCCGTGGGACTGCAGGAAAATGTCTTTACCCGCAAAGCGCAGGTCTGCACCCTGGATAAAGTAGTTTTGATAGCCGGATGCCTTAAGAATATCGCCGAGGCAGATGTTTTTCGGGAAGAAGCTCGACATCGACGCCGAGGAGTTCCCCTCGAAAGGCGCAAACAGCGGGATCCCGCACTGCGAGGCGACAATGCCAGCAATGGTGTAGTCCATCCCCGCCATCTGCCCGGTATGGCTAAAATCGATCGACTGGCTTTTCAGAGCGTTCAGCTCGGGCGCTAAGCCGGGAAAAGTCTGCTCATCAAAATAGGTGCGTTCCAGACTTTCGCCGTAGATATACACCAGGTTGAGCTTCGGCTGTTTAATGGTGCCTTCCGGCATTTTATACCAGTCGGCAAAGTCAGACGTGCCGGTGCGGGTCTGGGATTTAATCAGCGACACCACTTGCTGATAAGCAGGCGTTGTTTTGATTGAAAACAGGGCCAGAAACAGCGCCAGGGCACTGTAGCCCAAATGATGAGGATGGTTCTTCCGGCGTAAAATCCAGGTCAGACCGCCAAAAATGGCAATCAACCCGACGGCGAGGCCCAGCCCTGGCAGAATGTATTTGCCGACGCCCGCGCCGGTCATGCTGCTGGTGAGCGTATAGAGCACCGCATCGTTAATGCCTTCGCCGGTAAAATAATTACTGGCCAGCAACGTCACGTTGAGCACGATAAACAGGCCGAGCATCAGTAAGATGACCGACAGCCACCAGATATTTCGACCGGCCTTAACCGCGTACACGGCAATAGCCGCCAAAAATAGCACCAGAGAAAGCAATTCGGACAACGCCAATACCTCAACTCTCGCGCAGCCTGGCGCGATTATTTATGCGGAAAAATAACAGCCGGTAATTTAACCTTACCGTCATATAGCTGCAATTCCCCTGACATTACTTTGCTCACCACCTCGACTTTTCAGAATATCCCGCGAATTTTAGGACTGATGGCCTTTAATAGTTTTCAACGATTACAACCATCGCTACTACAACGAACCGGGGAATTGACCTTTTTAACGCTAAAGTGCTGTAATTTCGCCGCTGTTATAATTTTTTAAAGTGGAATTGTAACGCGCAACACCGGCCACCCCCGCAACGGGTGGCCTTTTTTATGCCCGCCGCATAGCTGTTAGGAAATACCTCTTGATTCAATAAAGCCTACCCATTAGTGACGCAGCTCAAAATTCGGTACCTTTCTCCCATCGCAAAACGGAGGAAGTTTAGATGTCTTTAATTAATACCAAAATCAAACCATTCAAAAACCAGGCTTTTAAAAACGGCGAATTCGTTGAAGTTACGGAAAAAGATACCGAAGGCCGCTGGAGCGTTTTCTTCTTCTACCCGGCTGACTTTACTTTCGTTTGCCCGACCGAACTGGGCGACGTGGCTGACCATTACGAAGAACTGCAGAAACTGGGCGTAGACGTGTATTCCGTTTCTACCGACACCCACTTCACCCACAAAGCGTGGCACGGCAGCTCTGAAACCATCGCTAAAATCAAATACGCGATGATCGGCGACCCAACTGGCGCGCTGACTCGTAACTTCGAAAACATGCGTGAAGATGAAGGTCTGGCAGACCGCGCTACCTTCGTAGTTGACCCACAGGGCATCATCCAGGCTATCGAAGTGACCGCCGAAGGCATTGGCCGTGACGCTTCTGACCTGCTGCGTAAAGTGAAAGCGGCTCAGTACGTAGCTTCTCACCCAGGCGAAGTTTGCCCGGCTAAATGGAAAGAAGGCGAAGCGACTCTGGCTCCATCTCTGGACCTGGTCGGCAAAATCTAAGTTTTACCCGCGTTACCCTCTTTTATTTTACGGCTACTTAGGTAGCCGTTTTTTCTCGCCACCAGGGAGACTGACCATGCTCGACACAACAATGAAAACCCAGCTCAAAGCCTATCTTGAGAGACTAACGAAACCTGTTGAGTTGATTGCCACGCTGGACGACGGCGCGAAATCATCTGAAGTAAAAGAACTGCTGGCTGACATCGCTGAGTTATCCGACAAAGTTTCTTTCAGCATTAACAACGACCTGCCGGTGCGCAAACCGTCGTTTTTAATCACTAACCCAGGCTCAAGCCAGGGCCCGCGCTTTGCCGGCTCCCCGCTGGGCCACGAATTCACTTCCCTGGTGCTGGCCTTGCTCCAGGTCGGCGGTCACCCGTCCAAAGAGTCTCAGGATCTGCTGGCGCAAATCCGTGAGATCGACGGCGACTTCCACTTTGAAACCTATTATTCCCTCTCCTGCCACAACTGCCCGGACGTTGTGCAGGCGCTGAACCTGATGAGCGTGCTGAACCCGCGCATCACCCATACCGCTATCGACGGCGGCGTTTACCAGAATGAAATTCAGGCACGCAACGTGATGGGCGTGCCTGCCGTGTTCCTGAATGGCAAAGAGTTTGGCCAGGGCCGCATGACGCTGGCTGAAATCGTGGGCAAAATTGATACCGGCGCAGAAAAACGCGCGGCGGAAGCACTCAACCAGCGTGAGGCTTATGACGTACTGATCGTCGGCAGCGGCCCTGCGGGCGCGGCGGCGGCAGTCTATGCGGCGCGTAAAGGCATCCGTACCGGCCTGATGGGCGAACGCTTCGGCGGCCAGGTGCTGGATACCGTGGATATCGAAAACTACATTTCCGTGCCGAAAACCGAAGGCCAGAAGCTGGCGGGCGCCCTGAAAGCCCACGTGGACGACTATGACGTGGACGTGATCGACACCCAAAGTGCAAGCAAGCTGATCCCGGCCAAAACCGAAGGCGGCCTGCATCAAATTCAAACTGCGTCCGGCGCAACGCTGAAAGCACGCAGCATTATCGTGGCGACCGGCGCGAAATGGCGCAACATGAACGTGCCGGGTGAAGATCAGTACCGCACCAAAGGCGTGACCTACTGCCCACACTGCGACGGCCCGTTGTTCAAAGGCAAGCGTGTGGCGGTCATCGGCGGCGGGAACTCCGGCGTGGAAGCGGCCATTGACCTGGCGGGTATCGTCGAGCACGTCACCCTGCTGGAATTTGCTCCGGAAATGAAGGCTGACCAGGTTCTGCAGAACAAAGTGCGCAGCCTGAAAAACGTCGACATCGTGCTGAACGCGCAGACGCTGGAAGTAAAAGGCGACGGCAGCAAAGTGACCGGCCTGCAGTATAAAGACCGCGTGACCGAAAGCGTGCATGACGTTGCCCTGGCCGGCATCTTCGTGCAGATCGGCCTGCTGCCGAATACTACCTGGCTGGAAGGCAGCGTGGAGCGCAACCGCATGGGTGAAATCATCATTGACGCGAAATGCGAAACCACCGTCAAAGGCGTATTCGCCGCGGGCGACTGCACCACCGTGCCTTACAAACAGATCATCATCGCCACCGGCGAAGGCGCGAAAGCCTCCCTGAGCGCGTTTGATTACCTGATTCGCACCTCAGCCCCGGAATAAGGCACCTGCCAATAAGGCCGCACCACAGCGGCCAGCCATAAAAAAAGCGGCTCATTGAGCCGCTTTTTCACGTTCTGAATCTTACTTACGACGCCAGGTGGTGCCGCCCGCGCCGTCTTCCAGCACAATGCCCATCTCGTTCAGACGGTCACGCGCCTGGTCCGCCAGCGCCCAGTCTTTCGACTGACGTGCATCGTTACGCTGCTTGATCAGCGCTTCGATTTCCGCCACTTCGCCGTCGTCCGCCTGCGCGCCGCCCTGCAGGAACTGCTCCGGATCCTGCTCCAGCAGACCCAGAATTGCAGAGAGCTTACGCAGCGCCGCTGCCAGTCCGTTTGCCGCCGCAAGATCTTCCGCTTTCAGGCGGTTCACTTCGCGAGCCATATCGAACAGCACGGAGTAGGCTTCCGGGGTGTTGAAGTCGTCGTCCATCGCTTCGCGGAAGCGGGCTTCGAAGGCTTCGCCCCCGGCTGGTGCGACATTGCTGTCGGTGCCGCGCAGCGAGGTGTACAGGCGCTCCAGCGCAGAGCGAGCCTGTTTCAGGTTCTCTTCGCTGTAGTTGAGCTGGCTGCGGTAGTGGCCGGACATCAGGAAGTAACGCACGGTTTCCGCGTCGTAATACTTCAGCACGTCACGCACGGTAAAGAAGTTGCCCAGAGATTTGGACATCTTCTCGCGGTCAACCATCACCATCCCGGAGTGCATCCAGGTGTTGACGTATTCGCCGTCGTGGGCACAGGTAGACTGCGCGATTTCGTTCTCGTGGTGCGGGAACATCAGATCGGAGCCGCCGCCGTGAATATCAAAGTGGTTGCCCAGCTCTTTGCAGTTCATGGCGGAGCATTCGATATGCCAGCCCGGACGGCCTTCGCCCCACGGAGAAGTCCATGCAGGCTCGCCTGGCTTGGACATTTTCCACAGCACGAAGTCCATCGGGTTACGCTTCACGTCAACCACGTCCACGCGCGCCCCCGCCTGGAGCTGATCCAGATCCTGGCGAGACAGCAGGCCATAATTCGGGTCGGTCAGCACCGAGAACATCACATCGCCGTTTTCCGCCACATAGGCGTGATCGCGGGCCAGCAGCTGTTCAACAATTTCGATGATTTCCGGAATATGTTTGGTCGCACGCGGCTCGCTGTTCGGGCGTGAAATGTTCAGCGCATCGAAATCTTTGTGCATTTCGACGACCATGCGGTCGACCAGCGCCACAAAGTCTTCGCCATTTTCATGGGCGCGCTTAATGATTTTATCGTCGATGTCGGTGATGTTACGCACGTAGTTCAGCTCATAGCCGAGGGAACGCAGGTAGCGCGCCACCACGTCAAACGCAACAAAAGTACGGCCATGGCCGATGTGACAGAGATCGTAAACGGTGATACCACACACGTACATGCCTACCTTTCCGGCATGAATAGGTTTGAATTCCTCTTTTTGGCGAGTCAGTGTATTAAATATTTTTAACATCAGGGGATTCCATGTAAGCGTGTGGAAGAATACTCCCGGTTATCTTACCCGATTATTTTCCCCGACGGCAGTCTGCTTTGCATTACTGACTATGATGTAGCGTTATGCTATAACAGCGTGCTGGTACGACGGCACCGTTTGCCGCCGTACTCTCTGACACTCATAGGATGCAAGCATGGTTACTTTTCACACTAATCACGGCGACATTGTCATCAAAACTTTTGATGATAAAGCGCCTGTTACCGTTAAAAACTTCCTGGACTACTGCCGCGAAGGCTTCTACAACAACACCATTTTCCACCGTGTGATCAACGGCTTTATGATCCAGGGCGGCGGTTTCGAACCGGGTATGAAGCAGAAAGCGACCAAAGACACCATTCAGAACGAAGCGAATAACGGCCTGAAAAACACCCGCGGTACGCTGGCAATGGCTCGTACCCAGGCTCCGCACTCTGCCACCGCACAGTTCTTCATCAACGTTGCCGACAACGACTTCCTGAACTTCAGCGGCGAAAGCCTGCAGGGTTGGGGCTACTGCGTGTTCGCAGAAGTAGTCGAAGGGATGGACGTGGTTGAGAATATCAAAGCCGTTTCCACCGGCCGCAGCGGTATGCACCAGGATGTACCGAAAGAAGACGTTATTATCGAAAGCGTGACCGTCAGCGAATAATGTCGACGCTGTTTATTGCAGATTTACACCTCTGCCCAGAAGAACCGGCGATCGTCGCCGGTTTTCTGCGTTTCTTATCCGGTGAAGCCCGCCAGGCGGATGCGCTCTACATTCTTGGCGATCTGTTCGAAGCCTGGATTGGCGACGACGCCCCGGAGCCGCTCTACCAGCAAATCGCCGCGGCCATTAAAGCGGTGGTTGATACCGGCATTCCCTGCTATTTCATTCACGGCAACCGGGACTTTTTACTCGGCAAGCGCTACGCCAAAGCCAGCGGCATGACGCTGCTGCCGGAAGAAAAGCTCATCGATGTTTATGGCCGCAACATACTGATCATGCACGGCGACACGCTGTGTACCGACGACGAAGGCTATCAGGCGTTTCGCCGCAAGGTTCATCAGCCGTGGCTGCAGAAGCTCTACCTTGCCCTGCCGCTGTTTATTCGCCAGCGTATCGCCGACCGCATGCGCGCCGACAGCCAGGCGGCGAATAATATGAAGTCGCTGGAGATCATGGATGTGAACCCGCAGGCGGTGGTCGACACCCTCACCCGCCACAATGTTCAATGGCTGATTCACGGGCATACCCATCGCCCGGCGATTCACGAACTTGAGGCTAACGGGCAACCCGCTTTCCGCTGCGTGTTAGGCGCGTGGCATAGAGAAGGGTCGATGATCAAAGTCACGCCGGAAAACGTCGAGCTGATTCATTTTCCTTTCTGACCTAAAAGCCCACTTTTTTGCCGATTCGTTAACCACGCAACCGTTTTCCTTGCCGGAAGTTCGTGCTATTCTCTGAGCCCTTCTGATACGGGCGCCCGTCGCCCGATGATGTCTGCACACCCACAGGAGTTTTGAGACGCATGTCTTCTGAGCACACCCCGGCGCGTATCGCCATTGTTATGGGTTCCAAAAGTGACTGGGCCACCATGCAGTTCGCCGCTGAAATCCTTACCGCCCTGAATGTCCCTCACCATGTTGAAGTCGTCTCCGCCCACCGCACGCCGGATAAGCTTTTCAGCTTCGCCGAGCAGGCCGAAGCCAATGGCTACCAGGTGATCATCGCCGGAGCCGGTGGCGCAGCGCACCTGCCGGGTATGCTGGCCGCGAAAACCCTCGTCCCGGTGCTGGGTGTGCCGGTCCAAAGCGCTGCTCTTAGCGGCGTGGACAGCCTTTATTCTATCGTCCAGATGCCGCGCGGCATTCCGGTCGGCACGCTGGCCATCGGTAAAGCCGGAGCCGCCAACGCCGCCCTGCTGGCCGCGCAGATCCTGGCCCTGCATGACGCAGACCTGAGCCAGCGCCTGGCGACCTGGCGTCAAACCCAGACCGACGAAGTGCTCGATAATCCGGACCCACGGAGTGAAGCATGAAACGCGTTTGTGTCTTAGGTAACGGCCAACTGGGGCGCATGCTCCGCCAGGCCGGTGAGCCACTGGGCATCGCCGTTTACCCTGTCGGGCTGGACGCCGAGCCGGAAGCCGTGCCGTTCGCCCAGAGCGTGATCACCGCCGAGATTGAACGCTGGCCGGAAACCGCCCTGACCCGTGAACTGGCGCGCCATAACGCCTTCGTTAACCGCGATATCTTCCCGATCATCGCCGACCGCCTGACGCAAAAGCAGCTGTTCGATAAGCTCGGCCTGGCCACCGCGCCGTGGCAGTTGCTCTCCGGCAGCCACGAATGGCAGGACGTGTTCAGTAAGCTGGGCTCTCTGGCTATCGTGAAGCGCCGCGTGGGCGGCTACGATGGCCGCGGCCAGTGGCGCTTACGTGCCGATGAAACCGACCAGCTGCCGGCAGAGTGCTACGGCGAATGCATCGTCGAGCAGGGCATTAACTTCTCCGGCGAAGTTTCTCTGGTAGGCGCGCGCGGCCACGACGGCAGCACGGTGTTCTACCCGCTAACTCACAACCTGCACCAGGACGGCATTCTGCGCACCAGCGTTGCCTTCCCACAGGCTAACGCCGAACAGCAGCGCCAGGCCGAAACCATGCTCACCGCCATCATGCACGAGCTGGGCTACGTCGGCGTGATGGCGATGGAGTGTTTCGTCACGCCAGCCGGCCTGCTGATCAACGAGCTGGCCCCGCGCGTACACAACAGCGGGCACTGGACGCAAAACGGCGCTTCAATCAGCCAGTTCGAGCTGCACCTGCGCGCCATCGTGGATTTGCCGCTGCCGCAGCCTGTCGTTAATGCCCCGTCGGTGATGGTGAACCTGATCGGCACCGACCTGAACTATGCCTGGCTGAAGCTCCCGCTGGTGCACCTGCACTGGTACGACAAAGAAGTTCGTCCGGGCCGCAAAGTCGGGCATCTCAACCTGAACGACAGCGATACCGGCCGCCTGAGCGCCTCGCTGGAAGCCCTGGTTCCCCTGCTCCCGGCCGAATACGCCAGCGGCATTGCCTGGGCGCAGAGCAAACTGGTGAAGTAAAACCGCACCTCGTCTGACCCTCTGTTTGACTTTAGAGGGTCAGACCATTTTCCCCCTTCCCCTTTCCTTTGCCCGACCAGAAGCGCACAATTCCCCCGTTTCGCCGCTTCAGACTAAGGTTATGCCATGGAAAAACGCCCCAATACGCAGGACTACGACCGCCTGCTGCTCAACGACATTCCGCTGATTGACGTTCGTGCCCCGGTAGAGTTCGCTCAGGGAGCGATGCCCGCTGCCCATAACTTACCGCTGATGCTGGACGATGAACGCGCGCAGGTCGGGACGTGCTATAAGCAGCAGGGTCAACAGGCCGCCATCGAACTGGGGCACCGGCTGGTCAGCGGCGAGCGAAAAGCCAGCCGAGTCGAACGCTGGCTGGAAAGCTGCCGCCAGCAGCCCGAGGGCTATTTATGCTGCGCCAGAGGTGGAATGCGCAGCCACATCGTGCAGCAGTGGCTGCGGGAAAATGGCCTCGAGTACCCGCTGGTCACCGGCGGCTACAAAGCCCTGCGCCAGCATGCCATGCAGGTAATCGACACCCGTTCTCAGTGGCCGATGGTTATCGTCAGCGGCAACACCGGCTGTGGCAAAACCATTCTGATCCGTTCGCTGCCGACGGGCGTTGACCTTGAAGGCCTTGCGCACCACCGCGGCTCGTCGTTTGGCCGCACGATTGTCGCCCAGCCTTCTCAGGCCAGCTTCGAAAACAATCTCGCCGTCACCCTGCTCAAAATCAGCCCGACCGAATCAAAAACGCTGGTTGTGGAAGATGAGGGCCGGATGATTGGCTCCCGCCATATTCCCGAAGCCTTCAGAGAACAGATGCTGCGCTCGCCGATTGTGGCCATTGACGATCCGTTCGAGCTGCGGCTGGAGAGGCTCAAAAACGAATACTTCCGGCAGATGAGCGAGGCGTTTTTATCCGTCAGCGAGGAAGAAACCGCGTGGCGCGATTACGCCGAGTATCTGCACCACGGCCTGTTTGCCATCCGCCGCCGCCTGGGCATGGAACGCTTCCAGCAGTTCACCGCCAGGCTGGACGAGGCCTTGTTAACCCAGCGGAAAACCGGCTCCTGCGAAGGCCATCTGGCCTGGCTGTCGCCGCTGCTGAAAGAGTATTACGACCCGATGTACCGCTATCAGCTCAGCCAGAAGGCCGACCAGATCGTCTTCCGGGGGGATTACCGGCAGGTCGAAGCCTGGCTGCGCAGCGTTAACGAGTAGTCGATTTTTCCCCGGCGGCGAGCGTCAACCCGAGTCCGGTCACCGCCAGTCCAACCAATGGAATGCCCACCGCCCACGGTAAAGTAAACGCCAGCGCGAACAGTGCCGTGCCGGTGGCTGGCCCCACCGAGCCCTGCAGATCGCTCACCACCGAAAGTGCCGCCATATAGGTCGCACGCAGCCGCGCCGGGGCTAACTTGTTCACCGCTGTCGGGATTAGCGGGCCGGTCATCATCTGAGACAGCGAATAGAGGCAGACCGCCATCACCAGCGTCACGACGTGTGGATGCGCCAATAGCAAAACAAAGCCGGTGATCAGCGCCAAACCCGCGCCGAGCGTGATAAACAAGGCAGAACGTCGGGCAAACAGTTTCGTTAAGGCCAACTGGCCGACCGTATTGATCCCTGCGCCGAACGCGAACAGATAGCCGATGCTGGCGGCGCTCATCCCCATCTGATTGCTGGCGTACAGCGGCATAACGGCCTCCACCCAGCTCCCGGCGACGCCCAGCAGCAGCACCCAAATCAGCAGCCCGGCCAGGCGGCGATCCCGGAACGCTGGCAGCAGCGCGCTGAGCCCCTCTTCATCATCGGCCTCATCGTCCACTCCAGCGGCCAACGGACGCGTTTCCCCCAGAGAGATCGTCAGCATCAGGCCACCGATCACCATCACCGAACCTCCGGCCAGAAAGACGTAGCCCAACCCCTTTTGCACCAGCACCGTGCCCAGCAGCGGCCCGGCTATAGCGCCCGCCCCAGAACACACGCGCATGATGCTGAACTGGCGGCGATGTTCCGAGGCTGGCGTGGCGTCCGCCACAACGGTATAGATGGTCGGGTGCAGCACGGATTCAAACAGGCCAATAACGATCAGCACAGCGGCGGCAGCAAAAACCCCGTGCGCAAAGAACAGCGCGATAAAGCCCGCCCCGACGCCGGTCGCCGAAATAATCAAGACGGGCCTTCTGCCCACGCGATCGGCAATGCCGCCGATAAACGGCGCGGCCAGTAGCTCGCCCCCGGCATAGCAGCCGAATAACAGGCCAATAAACTCCACCGGGATAGCGGCAGACTGCTGCGCCCACAGCGGGAAAAAGGGCACAATCGCGCCGTCGACCAGGCCGACGATGAAATAGAGGATAAAGCCCAGAACGTGGGGCTTGCGGTACGAAACAAGGGGAGATGCAAACAGTGCCATGATATTACCCAAGTACAATTACCCCGAATGCCGGGGAGAATATGTACGTTGGATAACGTTAACGTTTACGACTTGCGAGAAGCTGGCCCGATACTAGCCAATCCCCGGGGAAAGGGCAACTGTGAGATTTGGGGGCTGGTGGTGGGTGGGGGATTTGGGGTAGTTTTGGGTTTGAGGATTTTTGCTGGGGCATACTCTCTAGAAGATATTTTCTTTTGGGGCTGGGGTATGACTGCTTAGTGCCAAATGCGGACCTTATTGCAGACAGGTTGTATTGAGTTACGTTGAGCAGGTCAATTTAGATTTCGAGAACCGTTAGACGCTAAGCATCACACATCCCATTTTTTACTTTCAGCCCATGCTGTTTTCCAGCACTCCCATGCATTGCTAGTGGCCGGATCGTCATACTTTCCTTCGATTTTGAGTAAGTCGAAGCCTTTAGCATCAGCCCAAATTTCAAATCGATCTTCGCAAGCATTCATCATTAATCACTCACTAGTAATCAGGTTTTATTTAGCGTTTGGACAGCTTCCTTATATAACACTGACCTGCTTCCGGTTGATTATTACACACAAATGTTAGCCCATCATCCCTGCGGATATGACAAATGCGAACTTCCGCTCCTTGCTCATGAGGGAGAATCATACTCAAATCTCCCCTATTGCAGGAGATTTGAGTATGAACACGTCACCGTGGAACAAAGACCGTATCATTGGCCAAAAAAGACCACTTCAGATATCTCATATCTGGGGTATCCGAATCCGACTTGAACTGGAAGGTAAAACGCGCGATTTAGCCCTGTTCAATATGGCCCTGGACAGTAAACTTCGGGGTTGTGATCTGGTTAAGCTAAAAGTTTCTGATGTTGCATATGGTAGCTCCGTTTCAAGCAGAGCAATGGTGTTGCAACAGAAAACCGGTAGCCCTGTTCAATTTGAGATGACTAAAGGGACAAGAGAAGCTGTTGCCGCATTGATAAAGCTTGACAATTTACACAGTAAAGACTTCTTGTTTCGGTCTCGGGTCGGAACTAATCGGCACATTTCAACCCGGCAATACAACCGAATCTTCCATGGGTGGGTAGAAAAGCTTGGTCTCGAAGATTCGCTTTACAGCACACATTCCATGAGAAGAACAAAACCTTACCTGATCTACAAGAAAACCAAGAATCTCCGGGTGATCCAACTTCTGTTGGGTCATAAGAAACTGGAAAGCACAGTCCGTTATCTGGGCATTGAAGTCGATGATGCGTTAGAGATTTCTGAATCGATTGAAGTCTAAGGTTGCTAGGGCTGCAACAGCAGTCCTGTGCCAGAAGAGGACAAGTCCAGATCTGTATGTTAAATCCTCTAATGCATCAGAAAGTGAATGTTAAACGGATGCGTTCACTTCTGAGTGTCTTAACCACTCATTCACTGATATCGAATAAAGAAGGCTTGGAGGTGCATCTTTAACATCATGAATCTCTTTGACATATTTTAACCCCGACTTCTGGAGCACTTTCTGTGACGCCACATGATTCTCTCGAACAACAGCTGAAATCTCGGTTAATTTAATACTATCAAATCCCAATTTTATCGCGTATAGGGAGAATTCTGTGGCCAGGCCTTTACCCCAAGCCTCTGTAGATAAGCGATATCCAAGATTATTGATAACAATATCGTCATAATTACGAATCCCCAGCCCGCCAAAACCGATAATTTGATCAGGATTAGTAAGAAGTGAAATTGCCCAGTTTCCAAACCCATGAGCTTGCCAATGGTCGAGCCAGCGATTCATAACCATTTGTGCATGACCAATGTCCGGATATGGTCCCGCAGGATTAAACGTGTTCGTAGCGGGATCACCGTAAATTTTGAATAGATCGTTTACATCTGATGAGATTACAGGCCGAAGGTACAATCGATTTGTTTGAATTATCAACTTTATCTCCTAACGAATCATGCCATCAATATGCTTTATTAGATGGATCCTTTTGAGTTAAGCACACTTTTACGTGGGAGTAACTGGCGAATACATTGACAGCTATGTCCGCTCCTCGCTCACGGCGGACCTTAAACTTCATTCTGTTAAGAAGGTGACTGAACTCACTCTGCCTCGTAAGGAGCGTGAATAACACCGTCGTAATTTCTATATTTCTCTCTGCCGTTCCGCGAGTACATGTTTTGCTGCGCGTGATGCCCATTCATCAGATTGGTCAAGGTGTTCAATCTCGGCTTCTGCTATCGACGTGACACGGATCAGCGGAACTGAGCCAAAAGGTAAATTATCAATCCTGCGGTCATCAAGGCTGAGAATGATTCGGGTCAATGGGTGATATTCATCTGTAAGCGTACAAAACAGGATGGCGCCATATTTTTCAACATCGTCAGCAACCTGATACCCATCTGCAACGAGATCACCCAGACTAATCAAGAGAGAAGCCCAGTCACCCATCGGGTGGCGGATGGTAGTAGAAGCGTCTAATTCCATGAAAAGTTCGCAGCCTACGCCATTTTCCGGGTCAGCAATGCCGGCCCAGGGCGTCGAGAGGCCATCTGTGGCCAGCGTAAATGTCGTTTTGCTCTTAATGTTGAGCACTCGACGATGGGGCCCGAACCAGTTCGTCTGGTTGTGTACGTTTGTGTCATCTCGTTCAGCTATAAAGTCATCTGAGACACTGCCATACCTTTCCCAAAAGGCTCGTCTTGCTATAGAGGCGGCCTCATAAATCGGGTCTTGAGGACCGCGTGGCACGATTGTCTTATCGAACAGTGTATCAACCGTAACGCGCCCGCGTATTAACGGTATTTTAGATCTTGTCCAGCGAACGATGACCTTATTAAAAGGCTGTAAATGTGATGCTTCAAGTTTCTCGACAACCTCCCGGACCGTTCGAAGGGCGTGGTTCCCCTCTGTAATGTGACTCCCATCTGTAGACATGTAGCCTCCAGTTAGTGAGGAGACGCCAGCCTGTTCGGTTATTAAGAACCATTCTCCTTTCACTGCGCCAACGGGTGCCTTGTCTAATGCCGAGCGTAAGTCTCTTGCCGCATCAGCGTTTGAATATGCTGTCATGTCTGTCCTTTAGCTTCACGTCTTAGGTATCTTTTGTAGTTTATATTCCAAGCCCTGCGCGCCAAATTGGCGCGCAGGTAGTTGAGAACATGAATGAATGGCGACTGTTTATAAAAATACTCTCGTGGATGCAAAAGTACCAACGTCCGATTCTCGCTCAAATCCGCCCTTCCCCAACAAACAGCCTCCCCCCATTAGGGGGAAAGTTGCAATTTAATACCAACTTTAAATCAATGAACCAAATTCAAAACCCCGCCCTGAATCATCGCCAAACCATCGTCCAGTGAGCGAACAAACCTTGGCGCTTTTAAATCTTCGGCCAGCACAACGATCAGCTCATACAGTAGCCCGGTCATCTGCTGCCTTTGCGCCGGGGATTCTTGCTGATTCAGCAGGACGATGGTTAACGCCACGCAGTATTCGCGGAGCGGTTCGGATTCGGTGGCTAGCGGGTTGTAGCAGATGCGGGCTTCGCTCTCTTTTAGCGTCAGCTTCTCTATCAGGTAGTCCGGCAGCGGGGCTTTGAGTACGCTTTTCAGGACTTCCAGCCCGGCGAGCAGGCGGCCGCAGAGCGCCATGCGTTCCGTTTGATTCTGGTTTTCAAGTAAATGCTCGGCGTACTGCTCGCAGATATCGAGCACCTGGAAGAGATCCATCGCTGCGCCCTGCGGCTTTTCTAACAGGGTTGCGATATCGCCCGCAAATGCCGGGTCGTGTGGGGTGATTTCAGGGCGAGCCTGTGTGTTACTATCAGCGTTAGCCATAGCTGTTACTCCTGGTAACGGTTGTGGTCAGCCCCCGTCTGGTGTTCCACCACCCTTCGGGGGCGCTTCTTTTCTGGCCTTGTTTGGCCTCATCTCTTGCTCATCCCTCCGATCATACTGGATGGCTGCACAGTGACATAGCTTAAAAATCAGGCAGATTGGCAAACTTCGAGGCGGCTCGCAGGAAAGATGAAACGCTTTGGGGAATTGCAGATTTGAGGTTTATCAGGCAGAAAGCCGCCGGGAAATGAGCCTCTCCGGCAGCTAAAAATCATGCTGGCCGAACAAACGCCCGGCCAGAAAGAAGGTTAATGCCTGTCGCGCTTATCCGCGCGTTTGGCGAGATAGTCGCCAAACATTTGCACGATTTGCACCAGCACAATCAGCGCCACAACCGTGACCACCATAACCTGGGTTTCGTAGCGGTAATAGCCGAAGCGGATCGCGAGGTCACCCACGCCGCCGCCACCGACAATCCCCGCCATCGCCGAGTAGCCGATCAGGCTGACCAGGGTTATGGTTAACCCGCGCAGCAACCCGGCACTGGCTTCCGGCAGCAGCACGGTGCAGATGATGCGCATCGGGCTGGCGCCAAAGGCCTCCGCCGCCTCAATAATACCTTTGTCCACTTCCCGCAGCGCGCCGTCCACCAGGCGGGCATAAAACGCAATCGCCGCCACCGACAACGGTACAGACGCCGCAATCGGCCCGATGGTGTTGCCGAGCAGGAACTGCGTCAGCGGCAGCAAGAGCACCAGCAGAATGACGAACGGCACCGAGCGTACGATGTTCACCAGCACCGAGCTGATGATGTTCAGCGAGCGGTTCTGCCAGAACAGATTGCGGTCGGTGACGAAGATCAAAAAGCCCAGCGGCAGGCCGCCGATGATCGCCAGCAGCGTGGAAATGCCCAGCATCTGGAAGGTTTCGCCAAAGGCAATCGTCAGGTCCGCGACTAAATCATCCATTCAGCACCTCCACACAGGCCGTATGTTTCCGAATATGGTCGATGGCATCCCCCACCGCCGCCGGGTTGCCCGGCGCAGTGATCGCCACCACCAGAATGCCCAGCGCGCGGTCGCTGATGTACTCAATTTTGCCGTGCAGAATGTTCACCGCCACGCCGTATTTCACCGCCGCGAAGGAGAGCACCGGCTGTTCGGCCGAGTCGCCGACGAACATGATTTTCAGCAGCGCGCCGCGCATGTTGTCGAGCAGGCGCACCGGCAGCGTCAGATTCAGCGTGTGGGACACCAGTTGGCGGGTAAATTCATGCTGCGGATGCGCGAAGATGTCGAACACCTCGCCGGATTCCACCACTTCGCCGCCGGACATCACCGCCACGCGGTCGCAAATCGTTTTGATCACGTTCATCTCGTGGGTGATCAGCACGATGGTGATCCCCAGTTGCTGGTTGATCTTTTTCAGCAACGCCAGAATGGTGGCCGACGTTTCCAGATCCAGCGCGGAAGTCGGTTCATCACAGAGTAAAACATCCGGGTGGTTAGCGATGGCGCGCGCAATGCCCACGCGCTGTTTCTGCCCGCCGCTCAGTTGCACCGGGTAGCGGTTCGCTTTGTCGGCCAGGCCCACCAGCTCAAGAATTTCGGCCACGCGTGGGCCGATTTTACTGCGTTCCCAGCCTGCGGCTTTGAGGCTGAACGCCACGTTTTGCCTGACCGTCCGGGTGTGCATCAAATTGAAGTGCTGGAAAATCATGCCGATGCGCTGACGCGCTTTGCGCAGCTCGGCCCCCTGCAGCGAGGTTACCTCAGTCCCACCGATTTTTACGCGGCCCTCACTCGGGCGCTGGAGCGCGTTCAGGGTACGTAATAAGGTACTTTTCCCGGCTCCGCTGGTGCCGACAATGCCAAAAATCTCCCCCGCGCCAATGTGCAGCGAAACATCGTTCACCGCCCGGCTGGTCTGGCTCCGTCCCGTGGGGAAGTCCACGCAGACCTTTTCAATCTCAATCATGACAACCTCAAATCAGCGACAAAAGGCAGGCATCCCGCCTGCCCGCTTTGCTCTATTACTTTTTATCGGCGGCAACCATCCAGTCCGGTTTCTGGAAGGCGTTGAAAATATTCTGCGGATCGTCGATCGCTTTTTCGTAGGCCGGGGACTTCACGGTCTCCACGATGTCTTTGGCGAACGGTTTATCCGCATCTTCGGCACGCACCGCAATGATGTTTTTGAGGTTCTCGTCCAGGTGTTCCTGTTTGAGCGCGGAAGAAAGTTTTAGCCCGGCCGCAATAGCAAAGTTACCGTTGACCAGCGCGGCACTGGCGCTGTCCAGCGTGCGCGGCAGCTGTGCGGCTTCCAGTGATTTAAACACCAGGCCTTTCGGGTTGGTGGCGATATCGCGCTCGGAGGCTTTGGTCGGGTCAATGTTCTCTTTGATGGTGATAAGCTCCATCGACTGCAGGAAGCGCAGCCCACGGGCGAGGTTGGTCGGGTCGTTAGACAGGGTGACAATATCGCCCTTCTTCAGCTCGTCCAGGCTTTTGACCTTATGGGAATAAATGCCCATCCCGGCGGTTGGCACGGTGATAAGTTTCGCCAGCTTGAGGTTTTTGTCGGCGGTGAATTTGTCGAAGTACAGCGAGTGCTGGAACAGGTTGGCGTCGATGCTGCCGTTGGCCAGCGCCATGTTGGGCTGCACGTAGTCGCTGAACTCGCGCACCACGACTTTATAGCCTTTCTCTTTTAACGACGGGGCGATGGCCTGTTTGACCATGTCGCCGTATGGCCCAGGCGCTACGCCGAAGACGATGGTGTGCGGGTCGCTGTTGGCCTGAGCAAACTGCAGGCCGCTGGCCAGAAGTAAAGCGCCGGTCGCCACGCGCCAGCCGAAATGATTTCCCATGGGTATTCTCCCTTACAGAATGATGTGTGGTGTCCTGAGGCGAGCCTCTTTCACGGGCCGCTTACTAAGTTGTTGATCCAACTGGACAGAATAAGATGGCACATTCCGTTAACAGGGTTAATTGAAAATATTTCATCTTGCACGCGGGAGAAGGCGCGGCGGGCGTGAACAGGGCTTTTGCGAATAACAACCAAGCAAAGCGGAAAACCCGCTTTGCATTGAGATGAGCTTAATCAGCGCAGGATGCCGCGCGTTTGCGCTTAACGTTTGTTTTGACATTGAACAGCAAATAACTCGCCAGCGACAAACAGCCCACACGTATAGCGCCGTAGGCCAGCACGCCGGAAAAACCGTTATTCAGCGCCTGAATAATCATGTCGCTGCTGAGAGCGGCTCTCGTCCCGCCGGCTATTTGTTCTGCCAGGGCATACCTTTCGCTCACGCTGTCGATATGACTCTGTAAGCTTTCGGCTATCCCCGCCACCAGCAGGCTCCCCATTAACGCAATATTGATGGCAAGCGTAATTAAGCGCGAACTGATATCAATCCCGGAAGCCATGCCCACGCGGTTAGCGCCCACGGAACCCGTTGTAGTGTTGGTAACCGGAGTATTGATTAACCCCAGCGCCATGCCCGAGAGTATTGCGCCGGGCAGCAAACTGACTTGATAGATAACACCCAGCCTCATCAGCACAAATCCCAGGCCGATAGCAAGCAGCCCCAGCGGGATGATGCGTGCGGCCCCATAGCGCAGCACGAGCTTTTCACCGACCGGCGGCATTAATAGCGTGGGCAAGGTGTAGGCCAGCAGCGCCATGCCGGTCTCCATAATGCTGTAGCCCTTCCCGATCTGGTAATAAACCGGCAGATAAATCATCAGCGGCCAGAAGCTGAAATTCATCCCCACAGATCCCATCAGCGCGCCGGAGAAAGGCCTGATTCGAAAGACGGAGAAATCAAACATTGGATGCGGGTGGCGGAGCTCAATAAGGACGAACAGCGCCAGGCTGATAAACGTCCCCAGCAAGATGAACTGGGCTTCATGGCTGGTCCAGCCGATGTTCCCGCCCTGGGTGATGAGCCAGGTCGCCCCCACCACTCCCAAGCTCAACGTCATCAGGCCAGCGACATCCAGCGGCTTTATGGTGTTTGCACGCGACTCGATAACATTTTTCAGCGTCAGGGCCAGGGTGAGCAGCGCAATAACGCCGTGGATCAGAAATACCCATTGCCAGCTAAACCACGCCTCCAGCACACCGCCGATGACGGGGCCAAATCCCAGTCCAAAACCAAAGGTGATCCCCCAGGCGGAAAACGCCCGGCTGCGCGCTTTTCCTGCCGGAAACTGAACCGACAGGATAGCAATCAGGCTGGTTAACATCGCCCCGCCACTCAGTCCCTGCAAAAAGCGCCCCACAATAAGCCATTCGGGCGTCCGGGACAGGCCACAGAGGATCGACGTCAGGCCAAACCCAACAATGCTGATAATAAAAATACGCTTGCGGCCATATTTATCCGCCAGCGTCCCCGTGGCCATCAGCACCGCCGTGCAGGAGAGCGTGTAAGCATTCATGATCCACTGCAGTTCGCGGAAATTCGCCTGCATCTGCTTTTCCAGCACCGGCAGGATAACCGGGACGCTGGATATTTCCAGGCCCGACATCAACGCGGCTAAACAAACCGCCATCAGCGCTAAGAGATTTTTCATACTGATTTCCTGCAAAACGTTAAGAAGGTGCCAGCATGAAAGATTCGGGGTGGAGTAGAAATCGACGCTCAGGTCAGATATCGTCAAGATCGTGCCATTTTTAGAAACAGGACGACTATGTCAGGCATCTCTCCAGATCAAGATCGCGCTTTTAGACCGAAAAATCGACGGCTGGTTGTGCTGGCCTATCAGTGTCTCTGCACTTTTGAGTTCGGGATTGCCGTCGAAGCTTTTGGCCGCGTGGATGAAGTGCTCGGCCAGCCTCTCTATGACTTGCGCGTCGCGTCGTTAGAAAAGGGTGTTTTTGACGCTCAGGGCGGCGTGCGTTTAGTGGTGGATGGCGGACTGGAGCTGCTGGAAGACGCGGGGACAATTGTCATCCCCGGCTGGCGAAATGTTTTTGAACCGGCCCCGGAGCCGCTGATTGCCGCCTTGCAACGCGCCCATCAAAACGGTTCCCGCATAGTGTCGATTTGCGCCGGCAGCTTTATTCTCTGCGAAACAGGATTACTGGACGGCAAGCGAGCCACCGCCCACTGGAACAGCACCGAGATCCTCGCGAGCAGGTTCCCTGCGGTGCAGGTGGAACACAGCATGATCTACGTCGATGAGGGCAACCTGATCACCTCCGCAGGTGGCGCCGCCGGGGTTGACCTCTGCCTGCATCTTATTCGTCGTGATTACGGGATTGAAATCGCGAACCGGACTGCACAGCGCATGATTACGCCCCCGTTACGGGAAGGCAGCCAGGCACAAAGGGTCCAACAGCCCGTTCCTAAACGCAGCACCAAAAGTCTGGCGCCGTTGCTGGACGACCTGCGCCACCATCTCAATGCGCCCCTGGTGATTGAACAGTTAGCCAGGCAAGCGGGCATGAGCCGCCGGACCTTCATCCGCAGGTTCAAAGATGCCACCGGCACCACGCCGGGCGAGTGGATGCTCAGCCTCCGGCTGGAAAAGGCTTGTGCGCTGCTGGAAAGCGAGAAACTCAGCATTGACCAGGTGGCAGAGCAGTCTGGATTCGGCTCAGCGGAAACACTCCGGCATCATTTCAGGCTGCGCTTTAAAACCACGCCCACACAGTGGCGCAAAGCCTTCAAGGCCCGAACATGCTTACCTGTTTCTGGATAGGTAAAAAATAAGGCAGGAAACGCGGAATGAGGCGGGCAGCAAGGCTGCCACCCGCCAGAGGCACGATTAGAAATCGTAGCGCAGACGAACCAGGTTCATGTCGCCCAGGTTGTCGGTGCTGGAGGTGAAGACGTGCTCGTAGTCCACCTGGAAGCCGTAATCCAGCTTGAAGCTCACGCCCACACCGTTGTCGATGCGCTGGTAGCTGCGGCCGGTCACGTACTGCAGACGGTCACCCATGAAGTATGGCTGCACGGATTTCACCGCGTACTGGCCAACCGGGATGGTGTAACCCGCGAAGTACTCGATGCCCCACGCGTCGCCGGAGAAATAGTTGTTCACGTCTTTCAGCTTGGTGGTCAGGAAGTTCTGGTACCAGCCGCCGCCGAAGCTGAACGTCCAGTTGTCCGGTTTCCAGCTCAGCGCCGTCCCGTAGATGTTCTGGTTGTAAGACTTGCTGTCGCCGTCGTTCGGGTTACGCATATCGGCACGGGTGTAGTTCCATGCGGTACCCCAGGTCAGGTCTTTGGTGATGTGGTAATCCACACCCAGAGAGCCGCCGCCTTTACGCTTGTAGCGCATGCCGTTGGTGGCACGAATATCGTGATCTTCAAACAGGTAAGAAGCGTACACGTCCGCATCGCCGAAGGTGTTTTTGTACTTCAGCATATTGCGGGAACGGTAAGAACCGTCGTAGTCGCCGTTCATGCCGTTACCCGGAGCCTGACCGATCATGTCGTAGTCCCAGATATCGGTTTTCGCGCCAACCACATCATAGTAGATGCTGTTTTGCTGGCCGTAGGTCAGCTGACCCCAGGTTTTGCTTTTCAGACCGGTGTACAGCATACGGCGAGTGGTATTGTTCGCGCCTTCTGCATAGTGGTTGTCCCACTCAAATACCGCCGGAATATTCACGCCCAGCTCGTAATAGCTGATCCAGCTAATATCATCGAACAGATAATAATCAGCTGCGAAACGGAAACGGGTGCCGCCGTCAAAGCCATTACGTTTGTAAGAGCCTTTATCGCCGTCGCCGGACATCATATTAAACTGTGGACGAATACTGCCGCCCACGGTGAAATTGAGGCGGCTGAGCGGGTTACCGGCCTGCGGATCTTGCTTCAGGACGGTGATTTCTGCGTTAGCAGCGAAAGATGCCATACCTGCAAGCAGGCCAGCCCCAATCAGTAATGGTAAAGCGCGCAAATTTGCTTTCATGTGGATCCTTAGTAACCGTATTTATTATAAGCGGGGGCATATTAACGCTTATTAAGTCCGATTTCTGAGGGATTTTTATTAATTCGTGCGGTTATCTATCAGTCTTTTCTTAATAGATATTAAAAAAACATCAATAAATGCAGAAAATATGTTCTAACGCAATAAATAGCGAAATATAACAAAGTTTATAGCGGTAGCCGGGCATCCCTGCCCGACCTCCTCAGACGACAAACTGGCGGAACAGCGCCTTCCCTTTCAGTAAACGAACGCCCAGCCAGCCGCCGCAAAGCGACAGCAATACCGCCCCGGTCACCGGCAGCACGATCCACAGGCGCAAATCCGGCTCCCACGGGAAGTCGAACACGCGCGTTTGCAGTACGCCCAGCGCCGTTTCCGCGCCGATGGCCGCCACCAGGCCAGACACCAGCCCCAGCACGGCAAACTCGCACCACAGCGTGGTTCTGAGCAGCTTTTTACCCGCGCCCAGCGTGCGGTAAACCACCAGTTCCTGATGGCGCTGGCGCATACCGACCTGCACCTGAGCCAGCAACAGCAGCAGGCCACAGGCAGTCACCAGCACCACCATCACCTCAAGCGCGCGGCTGACCTGCTCCAGCACCTGGCCGATTTGTTTCAGGATGGCCCCGATATCCAGCAGGCTGACGGTCGGGAACTCGCGGTTAAGCTGGGTCAGCAGGCCGTTATTCCCCTCCCAGCGGAAGCTGGTGAGCCAGCTCTGCGGCTGCCCGTCCAGCGCGCCCGGCGGGAAGATAAAGTAGAAGTTTGGCCGCAGACTTTCCCAGTCCACTTTGCGCAGGCTGGTCACCTTCGCAGTGAAGTCCTGGGTATCCCCCATAAAGGTCACGCTGTCGCCGGGTTTAATGTTCAGGCGTTTCGCCACGCCGTCGTCCATCGACACTTCCCCGGCCCTCGGCGGCCAGCTTCCCGCCAGGATAGGGTTATGATCCGGCTTCTGGCTCTGCCAGGTCAGATTCAGCTCGCGGTTCAGCGCCTCATCCGGGTTGCCCTCGGTGGACTGGCCGTTAATCGCCGTCATGCGCGCCCGCACAATGGGATAGAACGACTCCGGGATCACCTGATGGTCGGCAAGGAAGGTTTTCACCGGCTGAACCTGCTCCGGCGCAATGTTCACCAGGAAGTAGTTCGGGCTTTCCGGCGGCAGCTGTTGCTGCCATCTGTCCAGCAAATCGCCCCGCAGCACTAACAGCAAGGCCAGCAGCATAAACGACAGCGAGAACGCCGCCAGCTGGCTGAGCGTCGCCCACGGCTGGCGCAGCAGGCGGTTGACCGCCAGGCGCAGGGCCAGGTTTTTCAGCGTCAGTTTTTTCAGCAGCTTCAGGACGCCCCAGCCAACGAGGCCGCACAGCGCCGCGAGCACCAGCGTGCCCGCCAGCACCGCCCACAGCAGCGAACTGCCGCCCATTAGCAACGCCAGCAGCAACACCACCACCACGCTGATGACCGGCAGATAAATTTTCAGCGGCCAGACGTTAGCCACGGCGTCACGGCGCAGGACGCGCAATGGCTGAGTGGCCAGCAGTAATCGATAAGGACGCAGCCCCACCAGCACGGAGATTGTGACCATCGCGCCGATAGCCCACACCCACGGCCACAGGCTCGCTGGCGGCAGCGCGGCAGGCAGAACCGGCTTCAATAGTTGCATCAGCGCGGCTTCGAACAGCAAGCCGACGGCGCCTCCGGCAATGGCCGAGAGCACCAGCACCATCAGCCACTGGCCGATAATCAGCTTCCGCAGCGCCGCCCTGCCCGCCCCCAACGTTTTCAGGATCGCCACCAGGTCATAGCGGCTGCGGCAGTAATGGCTCATTGCCACGGCAATCGCGGCCACGGCCAGCAGCAATGTCAGCAGGGCGGAAAGCAGCAGGAACTGCTGAGAACGCTCCAGGGATTTGCCCAGCGCACCTTCGTCCTGTTCCATGCCGATCCAGCGCTGCTCCGGCTTCAGCTTCGGCAACAGGTAGTTTTCATACTGCAGCAGTTGCTGGGGGTTGCCGCCAAACTTGTAGCGCCAGCTAATGCGGCTGCCGGGCTGCACCGCCCCGGTTTTCTCGACGTCGGCCAGGTTCATCATCAGGCGCGGCGCAATCTGGAACGGGTTAAACCCGGCGTCCGGCTCCTGAATCACCTGCCCGACAATACGCAGCGTGGCATCGCCCACGTCAATGTTGTCGCCCACTTTCAGGTTGAGTAAAGCCAGCAGGCGCGGCGCAAGCAGCGCGGTGCCCGGCTCAGGCTTCAGGCCCGGCGGGTTGGTTTCCAGCTCGCCGTACATCGGGTAAACGCCGTCGACCGCTTTCACATCGGCCAGCTGCGGCGTGTCCCCGGCAAAGGTCATGGTGGCGAAGCTCAGCTGCTTGCCGACCTTTAAGCCATCACTTTGCGCCTGAGTCAGCCATTCGTCCGGAACGGCGCGGGCGCTGCGCAACGTCCGGTCGCCAGCCATATACTCGCGGCTTTGCTGGCTTAGCCCTTTTTCCATTCTGTCGCTGATGCTGCCAAGCGCCAGTACGCAGGCCACCGCCAGGCTAAGCGCCAGCCAGACAATCAGCAGCGAGGGAGAGCGCCACTCGCGCCAGAACCAGCGGGCTATCATGCTTCCTCCCACAGTTTGCCTTCGCGCAGCCGCAGGCGCCGGTCGCAGCGTGCCGCCAGCTGTTCGTCGTGAGTCACGAGGATCAGCGTGGTGGCGAAATCACGGTTGAGGGAAAACAGCAGGTCAGCAATGCGGTCGCCAGTTTGCCTGTCGAGGTTACCGGTGGGTTCATCGGCAAAAAGCACACCCGGTTTGCCGTTGAACGCGCGAGCCAGGGCCACGCGCTGCTGCTCGCCCCCGGAGAGTTGTGCAGGCAGGTGATCGAGGCGTTTGCCTAAGCCCAGTTGTTCCAGCAGCGCTTTGGCCTGTGCGCGGCTGGCCGAGCTGTTTTCGCCGCGCAGCAGCGAGGGAAGCTCCACGTTTTCCAGAGCATTAAGGGTAGGCACCAGCATAAAGGACTGAAACACAAAGCCGACGTTCTTGGCGCGCAGCTCTGCCCTCGCCTCTTCATCCATGCTGTGCAGCGGCTGCTCACAAAGATGGACTTCGCCGTCCGTGCCGTCATCAAGCCCGGCCAGAATCGCCAGAAGCGTGGACTTGCCCGACCCTGACTCGCCAATCAGGGCGATGGTTTCGGCCGGTTTGACAACCAGCTCAACTCCGGTAAGGATGGAAAGCTCGTGTTCACCCTGACCCACGGACTTACTAAGATGATGAACTTCAACAATGTTTTCCGCTGGCATTTGCCCTTCCTGTTTCTGGCTTTGATGACTTTCCGCGCCGCTGCGGCGGACACGTTATTGATTCTAGGCGATAGCCTGAGCGCCGGTTACCGTATGGCGGCCACCAGCGCCTGGCCCGCCCTGCTGGATGCCAAATGGCAGCCGCAGGGTACAAAAGTTGTGAATGCGAGCATCAGCGGTGATACCGCGGCGCAGGGCCTGGCTCGCCTGCCGGCGCTGTTAAAACAGCACCAGCCCCGCTGGGTTTTAGTGGAGCTTGGTGGCAACGACGGCCTGCGCGGGTTCCAGCCTCAAGAGGTCGAAAAAACCCTTAACCAGGTTATCACCGACGTGAAGGCCGCCGGAGCACAACCGTTGTTGATGCAAATTCGCCTGCCCGCCAACTACGGACGCCGCTATAATGAGGCGTTTAGCGCTATTTATCCGCAGCTTGCCAAAGCGTTTGATATCCCCTTGCTCCCGTTTTTTATGGAGGAGGTGTATCTGAAACCGCAATGGATGCAGGATGACGGCATTCACCCTAATCGGGATGCTCAGCCGTTTATCGCCGACTGGATGGCGACGCGGCTGACTCCGTTACTCTCTAAATAACCGGCGCTGCCGCGTCAGGCATGACGAGATAGTTAAACACGACTGATCAATAATCGGGGCGCCCTTCGGGTAAAGTTATGCAAAATCCGTTTTAATTACAGGTTGCTCCAGCGGGATTGGCTTAGCCAGCGCGCAGGAGTTACAGAAGCTTGGCTATAACATTCTCGCCGCCTGCCGCAAACCGGCCGATGTAGAGCGCATGAATCAGCTTGGGTTTACCGGCATTCAGCTCGATCTTGACGATGCGGAAAGCGTCCAACGCGCCGCCGCCGAAGTGATTGCCATCACCGGCAACCGCCTGTACGGGCTGTTTAATAACGGCGGCTACGGCGTGTACGGCCCGCTGAACGCCATCTCCCGCGAACAGCTTGAACAGCAATTCGCCACCAACTTCTTCGGTACGCACCAGCTCACCATGCTGCTGCTGCCGGCCATGCAGCCTCATCAGGAAGGCCGCATCGTGATGACCAGCTCGGTGATGGGGCTGATTTCCACGCCGGGGCGCGGGGCCTACGCCGCCAGTAAATACGCGCTGGAAGCCTGGTCTGACGCGCTGCGTATGGAGCTTCGCCACAGCGGGATTAAAGTCAGCCTGATTGAGCCGGGGCCAATCCGCACCCGTTTTACCGATAACGTCAATCAAACCCAAAGCGACAAGCCGGTAGAGAACCCTGGGATTGCCGCACGGTTTACCCTCGGGCCGGAGGCGGTGGTAGCGAAAGTACGTCATGCTTTTGAAAGCCCAAGGCCGAAGCTGCGTTACCCGGTGACCGTGGTGACTCACGTGATTACCGTGCTGCGCCGCCTGCTGCCAGCGTGCGTAATGGACAAAATTTTACGGAGCTGAGTTGAAGTCCCGGCCTCAGCCCCCATGTAAAAAAACAAATGCTTAACAGAGAATCGCCCATGTCCGCAGAAAACATTATCAACATTACCGAAGCGAACCTGCACCAGACGCTGGAACAGTCCATGGCTAAGCCCGTACTGTTTTATTTCTGGTCTGCCCGCAGCCAACATTGCGAGCAGCTCACGCCGGTGCTGGACAAGCTCGCGGCCCAATACAGCGGCCAGTTTATTCTCGCCAAAGTTGACTGCGACGCCGAACAAATGGTGGCTTCGCAGTTTGGCCTGCGCTCTATTCCTACCGTCTATCTGTTCCAGAACGGTCAGCCGGTGGACGGCTTCCAGGGGCCGCAGCCGGAAGAAGCGATTCGCGCCCTGCTCGACAAAGTGCTGCCGCGTGAAGAAGAGCTGAAAGCCCAGCAGGCCGTAGAGCTGATGCAGGAAGGCAAGCACGCCGAAGCGCTGCCGCTGCTGAAAGATGCATGGCAATTGTCCGGCCAGAACAGCGAAATTGGCCTGCTGCTGGCGGAAGTGCAGATTGCCCTGAACCGCAGTGAAGACGCCGAAGCGGTGCTGAAAACCGTGCCTCTGCAGGACCAGGACACCCGCTATCAGGCGCTGGTTTCCCAGATTGAACTGCTGAAACAGGCCGCCGACACGCCGGAAATTCAACAGCTGCAGCAGCAGGTGCAAAACGAGCCGGACAACGCCCAGCTCGCCAGCCAGCTCGCGCTGCAGCTGCATCAGGTTGGCCGGAACGAAGAAGCGCTGGAGCTTCTTTATACCCACCTGAAAAAAGACCTGGGGGCCGCCGACGGCCAGGCACGCAAAATGATGATGGAGATTCTGGCCGCGCTGGGCACCGGCGACGCGCTGGCATCTAAATATCGCCGTCAGATTTATGCCTTGATGTATTGATCAGCTGAAAACAGAAAAGGCCGGATATTCCGGCCTTTTGTTTATCGATACACTCGGATCCCGCCGTCCACCCCATTCGGACTTAACAGCACCTGCCAGAGCTGAATATTCCTCGCGCGAAATGCGCCCGCGCAGGCATTCAAATAATAGGTAAACATCCGCTTGAAGCGCTCGTCATAATTACGCGAGATATTAGGCCAGCAGCGGAGGAAATTATCGTCCCAGGCCATCAGCGTTCTGTCGTAATCCGCCCCGATATTGTGCCAGTCTTCCATAATGAAATGTTTTTCACTGGCGCTGGCAATGTGGCGCACTGAGGGCAAACAGCCGTTAGGGAAGATGTATTTATTGATCCACGGGTCGACGTTTAAATCCGTTTCATTCGAACCAATGGTATGCAGCAGGAACAGGCCGTCAGGTTTTAAATTGCGGGCAGCGACTTCAAAATAGGTATTGTAGTTTTTCGGCCCGACGTGTTCGAACATGCCGACGGAAACAATGCGATCAAATTTGCTGTTGAGGTCGCGATAGTCCTGCAGCAGGATCTCCACGTCCAGACCCCGGCAGCGATCCTGGGCCATTTTTTGCTGTTCCGCCGAAATAGTCACGCCGACGACGGAGACGCCATATTCCTGCGCCGCATATTGCGCCAGCCCGCCCCAGCCGCAGCCGATATCCAGCAGCTTCATGCCCGCTTTGAGCTGCAGTTTTTCGCAGATCATATGCAGCTTGTTACGCTGGGCCTCTGCCAGATTTTCCGCGTCTTTCCAGTAGCCGCAGGAATATTGCATATACGGATCGAGCATCGCCGCAAACAGATCGTTACCAATATCGTAATGCTCTTTGCCGACTATCCAGGCGCGTTTGCGAGACTGCAAATTAAAAACTCTGGCCCCGGCAATACGCAGCAGGTCGGAGAAGTGTTTTGGCATTTTGCTGTCCAGGCCGTGGCGCAAAATCTGGGTAAATAAAATGTCCAGCCGGTCGCAGTCCCACCAGCCGTCCATATAGCTTTCACCCAGACCGAGAGAACCTTCCTGTAATATTCGCTTGAAGAAGTCTGGATTGTTCACCCGAATATCTGCCGGGCCGTTGCCGTCAATATCAATCGCCATGGGTGAAATTAATTCTTCCACGATTTTCTGCCAGCGGTTGTTATTCGCCTGATGCTGCTCAGCTATTATTGTTCCCATTGCTTCCTCACCGGGATAAGTGTTCTTGCCAAATACCGCCCGCCCGATAGCGCGAGCTGCCGAAGCATCCGATACTACGCCTGCGAACACCATGCGTGAAATGAACTTAATCCATGAAAATCATTCCATTCAGGAATAATAAAAGGGAAAGCAGCAATTAATTCTCATCGGGCAAGGGGATGTTGCTGAATGTTTCAGGTTAAGCGGTTAGACTGAATGCAAAACAAACAGGAGGTTTTTTTAATGTTTATCGTGATCCCCGTATTAATTCTCGTGGCGCTGGTGATTGTAGCGGCCGGGGTAAAAATCGTGCCCCAGGGCTTCCAATGGACCGTCGAACGCTTTGGCCGCTACACCAAAACCCTGATGCCGGGCCTGAATCTTGTGGTGCCGTTTATGGATCGTGTGGGCCGAAAAATCAATATGATGGAGCAGGTGCTCGACATCCCTTCGCAGGAAGTCATTTCCAAAGATAACGCCAACGTCGCCATCGACGCCGTGTGCTTTATTCAGGTGGTTGACGCCCCGCGCGCCGCCTATGAAGTCAGCAACCTTGAGCTGGCGATCATCAACCTGACGATGACCAACATCCGTACCGTGCTAGGCTCAATGGAGCTGGATGAAATGCTGTCCCAGCGCGACAACATCAACACCCGCCTGCTGCACATCGTCGACGAAGCCACTAACCCGTGGGGCATTAAAATCACCCGTATCGAAATCCGCGACGTTCGCCCGCCGGCTGAGCTGATTGACGCGATGAACGCCCAGATGAAAGCCGAGCGTACCAAGCGCGCCTATATTCTTGAGGCCGAAGGGATCCGCCAGGCGGAGATCGTCAAAGCCGAAGGTGAAAAGCAGTCTAAGATCCTGAAAGCTGAGGGTGAACGTCAGTCTGCGTTCCTCGAAGCGGAAGCCCGCGAGCGTAGCGCCGAAGCAGAAGCCCGCGCCACGCAGATGGTGTCCGAAGCTATCGCCAAAGGGGATATTCAGGCGGTGAACTACTTCGTGGCCCAGAAATACACCGACGCGCTGCAGCAAATCGGGTCGGCCAATAACAGCAAAGTGGTGCTGATGCCGCTGGATGCCTCCAGCCTGATGGGCTCCATCGCCGGGATCAGCGAACTTATCGCCCAGAGCGGCACCGAGCGTAAAAAATGATCGACAGCATTCTCGCGCATCCACACGTCTTCTGGCTTGCGCTTGGCGGACTGCTGCTGGCGGCGGAGATGCTCGGCGCCAGCGGCTATCTGCTGTGGAGCGGCGTGGCGGCAGTGATCACCGGCCTGCTGGTCTGGCTGCTGCCGCTTGGCTGGGAAACACAGGGCGTCTGCTTTGCCCTGTTGACGCTGGTCGCCGCCTTTCTCTGGTGGCGCTGGCTGTCCAGCCGCAAGCAACAAATTCCGGGTGAAGTGCTGAATCAGCGCGGGCAGCAGCTGGTTGGCCGCCGCTTCCGCCTGGAAACCGCTCTGGTCAACGGCCGGGGGCATGTTCGCGTGGCCGACAGCAGCTGGCCTGTGACCGCCGATGAAGATCTCCCGGCGGGCTGTGAGGTAATGGTACTGGCCGTGGAAGGCATTACGCTCAAAATTAAAGCGGTTTAGTTTATCTCGTGGCGATGGCAGCAGCCGGAAAGATTGTCGATGATCGGGCAATCGGCGCTGTCATCGCCCGGGCAGGCCTCTGCCAGCGTCAGCAAATGCTGGCGCATATTCTGCAGCTCAATAATGTGCCGTTCGATATCCGCGACTTTCTGCAAAGTGCGGGCTTTTACGTCCGCGCTGTGCCGGGCCGGATCGTTAAACAGGCTCACCAGCTCTTTGCACTCTTCCAGATTAAACCCGACCTGACGGGCCTGGCGCAGCAGCGTCAGCTCATCGAGATGCTTTTGCGTATAGCTGCGGTAGCCGTTGTCGGCGCGAAACGGCGGCGTGACCAGCCCTTTCTCTTCGTAAAAACGAATCGCCTTGCTGGTTAGCCCGGTTTTTTTCGCCACATCGCTAATATTCATTTTTGCTCCTTGACCTTCCCCTTGATGGAAGGTTTAACCTCTTTCATAGTTAACCGAATCATCCTTTCGGTCAATATTTCACCTCACCATCATACAGGAGTCTTGCGATGTCACACATTGTGGATCTGAATCTGGATGGCCTGACCTGCGGCCATTGTGTTAAACGCGTCAAAGAGAGCCTCGAGCAGCGTGCAGACGTTGAGCAGGCTGAAGTCACCCAAACCCACGCCCGCGTTACCGGCAGCGCTACGCCGGAAGCGTTAGTGGAAACTGTCCAACAAGCGGGATACGGCGCAGAAGTCGCCAGCCACCCAAAGGCTGAACCGCTGGCAGAGTCATCAACTCCGTCGGAAGCACTGACAGCGGTCGCCCCTTCGCTTCCGGCAGCGTCTACCGACGATGACAGCCAGCAGTTGCTGATCAACGGTATGAGCTGCGCCAGCTGTGTCTCCCGGGTGCAAAATGCCTTACAAAATGTACCGGGCGTCAGCCAGGCACGGGTTAACCTTGCGGAGCGCAGTGCGCTGGTGATGGGCACCGCCTCCGCAGAATCGCTGGTCAAAGCCGTGGAAAGTGCCGGTTACGGTGCCGAAGCGATTGAAGACGATCAGAAACGCCGCGAGCGCCAGCAAGAAACGGCGAACGCCGCGATGAAACGCTTCCGCTGGCAGGCGATTGTCGCCCTTGCCGTCGGGATCCCGGTGATGGTCTGGGGCATGATCGGCGACAATATGATGGTCACCGAGAACAACCGCTCCCTGTGGCTGACCATCGGTATTATTACTCTTGCGGTGATGGTCTTTGCCGGCGGTCATTTTTACCGTAGCGCCTGGCGCAGCCTGATGAACCGCGCGGCTACCATGGACACGCTCGTCGCCCTCGGTACCGGCGCGGCCTGGCTCTATTCGATTACCGTGAATATCTGGCCGCAGCACTTCCCGATGGAAGCCCGCCACCTCTACTACGAGGCCAGCGCGATGATCATCGGCCTGATTAACCTCGGCCATATGCTTGAGCAGCGCGCCCGTCAACGTTCTTCTAAAGCGCTTGAACGCCTGCTGGACTTAACGCCGCCGACCGCGCGAGTGGTGACGGAAGAAGGCGAGAAAACTTTACCGCTGGCGGAAGTCACCGCCGGAATGACGCTGCGCCTGACCACCGGCGACCGCGTGCCGGTTGACGGGGAAATCACCCAGGGCGAAGCCTGGTTCGACGAAGCGATGCTGACCGGTGAACCGGTGCCGATGCAAAAATCAAACGGCGATGGCATTCACGCCGGTACCGTGGTGCAGGACGGCAGCGTGCTGTTCACCGCCACCGCCACCGGCAGCCACACCACGCTGTCGCGCATTATCCGCATGGTTCGCCAGGCGCAGAGCAGCAAGCCGGAAATCGGCCAGCTTGCCGATAAAATTTCTGCCGTATTTGTGCCGGTCGTGGTGGCTATTGCGCTGATCAGCGCCGCCATCTGGTACTTCGTCGGTCCTGCACCACAGATCGTTTACACCCTGGTTATCGCCACCACGGTGCTGATTATCGCCTGTCCTTGCGCCCTGGGCCTTGCCACGCCGATGTCGATTATTTCAGGCGTGGGCCGTGCCGCAGAGTTTGGCGTTCTGGTTCGTGATGCCGATGCCCTGCAGCGCGCCAGCACGCTGGATACCGTGGTCTTTGACAAAACGGGCACGCTGACCGAAGGCAAACCGCAGGTGGTTGCCGTGGAAACCCGCTCCGGCGTGGATGAGGTACAAGCGATACGCCTTGCAGCCGCGCTTGAGCAGGGTTCAAGCCACCCGCTGGCTCGCGCCATCATTGAAAAAGCAGGCGGTTCAACGCTGCCGGAAGTGACGTCGTTCCGCACTTTGCGCGGGCTTGGCGTCAGCGGTGACGTGGACGGGCACAAACTGCTGCTGGGCAACAAAGCGTTGCTCGACGAGCAGGGTGTGGACACTCAGCCACTTGCCGACAGCATTGATGCTCAGGCTCGCCTGGGGGCAACTCCGGTACTGCTGGCGGTAGACGGCCAGCTCATGGCGCTGTTAGCCATCCGCGACCCGCTTCGCAGCGACAGCCTCAGTGCACTCCAGCGCCTGCACCGCAACGGCTACCGCCTGGTCATGCTCACCGGCGATAACCCGGTAACCGCCAACGCGATTGCCAAAGAAGTTGGCATTGACGAGGTGATTGCGGGCGTGCTGCCGGACGGCAAAGCTGACGCCATCAAACAACTGCAGCAGCAGGGCCGCCAGGTGGCGATGGTCGGCGACGGCATTAACGATGCCCCGGCGCTGGCTCAGGCCGAGGTAGGGATTGCGATGGGTGGCGGCAGCGACGTCGCCATTGAAACCGCCGCCATTACCCTGATGCGCCACAGTCTGGTAGGCGTTGCCGATGCGCTGGCCATTTCCAAAGCCACGCTGCGGAACATGAAGCAAAACCTGATGGGGGCGTTCGTGTACAACTCGCTTGGCATTCCGATTGCCGCGGGCGTGCTGTATCCGCTGACCGGCACGCTGCTCAACCCGGTGGTTGCCGGTGCCGCGATGGCGCTGTCTTCCATCACCGTGGTCAGCAATGCCAACCGCCTGCTGCGCTTTAAACCGAAAGACTAACTTCTCTGCGGCCTTCCCTTCTCCTTTTGAGCGGAAGGCCGACTTTTTCCTTTCCCCTTCCAGCCCAGGACGTTAGCATGGCTTTTTAGCCAGGGAATCGCGATATGGGTTTGTTCCAACGTCTTAGCGCACTGTTTTCCAGCCTGACAGCCTCCACTTATCCCTGGCCTGCCCTTGATATCACGCTCCCCGGCAAACGCCATTTGCACCTCGTGGGCAGCATTCATATGGGCACCCGGGACATGGCTCCGCTTTCCGCCCGCCTGGTGGACAAACTTCGCGCGGCAGATGCGCTGATTGTTGAGGCGGATATCCGCTCCGGCGATTCGCCGTTCAGCGAAATAGCGGAGGACATCGAGCTGGAGGCGCGTCTGGCTCCCGACGATTACCAGCAGGTGCTGAGCCTTTGCAGCGAGTTAGGTATTTCGCTGAGCAGCATTGAGCACCAGCCGGCCTGGCAAGTGGCACTGATTTTACAGGCGCACCAGGCCCAGCGGCTTGGCCTCCGCCCCGACTACGGCATTGACTATCAGTTGCTGGAAGCCGCACAACGCTACGGCGTACCGGTCACCGAGCTTGAAGGCGCGCAAAGCCAGATAGAGTTACTGAAGGGGTTGCCTGAGGGCGGGCTGCCGCTGCTGAACGACACGCTGGAACACTGGCACACCAACGCGCGGCTGCTGCAAATCATGATCGGCTGGTGGCTGGAAACGCCGCCGCAGCAGGGCAATATCGCGCTGCCGAACACCTTTGGCGATGCGCTGTATGACGTGTTGATGCATCAGCGAAACCGCCAGTGGCAGGCGTTTCTACAGCAGCTACCCGCCGGGCGCTATGTGGTTGCGGTGGGGGCATTGCACCTTTACGGCGAAGGTAACCTGCCAGAAATGCTGAAAAAAGGGTAAAAAAATGGCCAATATTTCTATTGGCCCGTCAAAGAGGAATTTCATTTATTATTCTGTTTATCCCGGCTGCCGAAGCAACCGAAGCTGAATTGTCGCTCAATGTGATGGTTTACGCCATCACTATTGTGTAGCGCTATATTACTCGTCAAGTATATCACTATGATTACTATTTTGTGCGTTTTCAAAACAACGAATAAAGAAGGAAACCATGACTCCCGCGGTAAAACTCCTCGAAAAAAACAAAATCAGCTTTCAAATTCATGCCTATGAGCACGATCCGCTGGAAACCAACTTTGGCGACGAAGTGGTCCGTAAGCTGGGGCTGAATGCCGACCAGGTCTATAAAACGCTGCTTGTGGCGCTGAATGGCGACATGAAACATCTGGCCGTGGCGGTGACGCCGGTGGCCGGGCAGCTTGACCTGAAAAAGGTCGCTAAGGCGCTGGGCGTGAAGAAAGTTGAAATGGCGGACCCGATGGTCGCGCAGCGAATCACCGGTTATCTGGTGGGCGGCATCAGTCCGCTGGGGCAGAAAAAACGCCTGCCGACGGTGATTGATGCCCCGGCACAAGAGTTTGCCAGCATCTACATTTCCGGCGGCAAGCGCGGGCTGGATATCGAACTCGCGGCAAGCGACCTGGCGAAGCTGCTGGATGCCAGCTTCGCCGATATCGCCCGCCGCGATTAACGCTTAGTTCCAGCTTACCTCGCCCTTAGGTTGGTAAGCATTTACGTCCAGCGGGGAGTTCTGTTCGATGTACTGTTTCAGGACTTCCGCATCGACAAACCCGGTGTTGACGTAGCCCGGCTTTTTATCGATTTCCGGGTAACCGTCGCCGCCGGTGCCGTTGAAACTCAGCGTCGCCATGCGGTAGGTTTTGGCCGGATCAATCGGCTGGTCTTTGATTTTCAGGTTGCTCAGCTTGCCGCCGGTAGAGGTGAAGCTGACGTTAGAGAACTGCGGGTAAGCCCCGGAGTCCGGCGTTTTCTGCGCCACCGCCGTGAGGTATTCCTCAACGTCTTTGCCGTTCATGTCGATATAAACCACGGTGTTGCCGAACGGCTGCACCTTGAGCACATCTTTATAGGTAATATTCCCGGCTTCGATGGAATCACGCACGCCGCCGCCGCTCATCACCGCAAAGTCTGCGTTGGTTCGGGCCATTTGTGCCGCCAGCAATACGCGCGCCAGGTTGGTCTGCACAAAGCGCACTTTGCTGCGGTCGCCTTCCAGATGCCCGTCCACGCTGCCCACTTTCACCTTCAGCGCGGCCTGGCCTTTGTTCTGGAACGGCGTCAGCAGGGAGAGCATCTGCTGGCTTTCGGCGATTTCAGGCGTGTAAAGTACGCGCTCACTTTGCCCGTTATCGTAGGTGATTTTCTTTTTCAGGTTGATGGGGATCAGCTGATAGTGCACCAGCTTCATCTCGCCGTTGCGGAACTCAAAATCTGCCCGCCCGACGTATTTCCCCCACTCATGCGCCTGCACAATCCAGGTGCCGTTTTGCCTGTCCGGCGCGCACGGTGTGCCCGGCACATAATCTTTCTGCTTCTGGTTTTCCTGCGCCATGCAGACCGGATCCTGTGAGTGACCACCCACAATCATCGTCAGCGCGCCTTCCGGCAGGCTTCTAGCCATTTCAACATCGCCAGGCGCATTTGAGCCGTGGTTGCCGTTATCGTAGTGGCCCATGTGGGTCGCAGCGATGATCACGTCAGGTTTTTCGGTGCCCTGCAGCTCCTGAATCACCAGTTTGGCTTCCTCCGCAGGTTTGCGGAATTCGATGTCGGTGAAGTATTCCGGGTTGCCGATTTTGGCCGTGTCGTCGGTGGTCAGGCCGATAACAACCACTTTAATGCCCTGAGGTTTAAAAATCGCGTAGGGTTTAAACAGGCGCTCACCGCTACTTTTCTGATAAATGTTGGCGGACAGCAGCGGGAATTTCGCCCATTTTTCCTGCTGGCGCAGCACGGACAGTGGGTTGTCGAATTCGTGGTTACCGACGGCCATGGCGTCATAGCCAATCAGGCTCATGCCGCGAAAGTCTGGTTCAGCATCCTGCAGGTCTGATTCCGGCACGCCGGTGTTGATATCGCCGCCGGACAGCAACAGCACGCTGCCACCTTCTGCCGCCACTTCTTTACGCACGCTGTCTACCAGCGTTTTTTGCGCTGCCAGGCCGTATTCTCCGTACTCATTCCGCCAGAAGTGACCGTGGTGGTCGTTAGTATGAAGAATGGTAATTTTATAGGTCTTGTCTTTTTCCCAGGCCAGCGCTGAAGCGCTGGTTAAACTCAATGCCACCAGCAGCGCCGTGGTGATTGTTTTCGCAGCAAACCGCATTGCAAATCTCCATGTCAAAATGTAACTGCGCAGAAATAACAGATAGCTAACAGGATAGACAGCTATCTTTTCCGAAATGCGACTTTCTTCAAATCCCCTGCGCGAGTATGTTAGCAGGGTAAGAATTTCTTCCGGGCGATTTCCTGCGTCGCCCGTTCTAAAAACAATAACCGTTAGTACAGGTAATTATGGCAAGCTCTCAAACCCTCACGCAGCCGGGTACGCCCCCGGAGCAAAAAAAAGCGCGCACCGCATTTGGGATCCTCGGCGCTATAAGCCTCTCCCACCTGCTTAACGACATGATCCAGTCGCTGATTCTGGCTATTTACCCGCTACTACAGGCCGAATTCTCCCTGAGCTTTATGCAAATCGGGATGATCACCCTGACCTTCCAGCTCTCTTCATCGCTGCTGCAACCGCTAGTGGGCTACTACACCGATAAATACCCGATGCCGTGGTCATTGCCGATCGGCATGTGTTTTACCCTTTGCGGGCTGGTGCTACTGGCGCTGGCGGGCAGCTTCCCGGCCGTTCTGGTAGCAGCTGCTTTGGTGGGTACCGGTTCGTCCGTCTTCCACCCTGAGTCCTCGCGCGTGGCGCGTATGGCATCCGGTGGCCGTCACGGGCTTGCGCAGTCGCTGTTCCAGGTGGGCGGTAACTTCGGTAGCTCTCTGGGGCCATTGCTGGCAGCTATTATTATCGCGCCTTACGGCAAAGGTAACGTGACGTGGTTCGTGCTCGCCGCCCTGCTGGCCATCGTGGTTCTGCTGCAAATTAGCCGCTGGTACGCCGCTCAGCATAAAATCGCCAAAAGCCGCCCTGCCGTGCCGGTGGTCAACCCGCTGCCGCGCAACAAAGTGATTCTGGCAGTCTCTATTTTGCTGCTGCTTATCTTCTCTAAATACTTTTATATGGCGAGCATCAGCAGCTATTTCACTTTCTACCTGATGCAAAAATTCGGATTATCCGTCCAAAACGCCCAAATTCACCTGTTCGCTTTCCTGTTTGCCGTCGCAGCAGGCACGGTGATCGGTGGCCCTGTGGGGGATAAAATTGGCAGAAAATACGTGATTTGGGGCTCTATCCTCGGCGTGGCGCCATTTACCCTTGTTTTACCCTACGCCTCACTTTACTGGACGGGCGTCCTGACGGTGATCATTGGCTTTATTTTGGCCTCCGCGTTCTCCGCCATCCTGGTGTATGCCCAGGAACTGCTTCCTGGCCGTATCGGTATGGTTTCCGGGCTCTTTTTCGGCTTCGCCTTCGGTATGGGCGGGCTGGGTGCAGCGGTGCTTGGGTTAATTGCTGACCACACCAGCATCGAGTTGGTCTACAAAATATGTGCCTTCCTGCCGCTACTCGGCATTATGACAATATTCCTGCCCGATAATCGCCACAAAGCGTAGATTTTAGCGGCCAAAGTATTGCTTTGGCCGCCTCCTGTCTCCATACCCTTCTGGTAGTCGCCCCAGATAACTGAGTTAAATGCTACTCAGAGCCTATTTTTTATCGAAATGCGCTTTTTATTCAAAATTCAACAATTATTCATAAACGCCGATAAAGAATTTGTCATAAACTGTGTAACAGAACGTTTTGGAACATCGGCCAACCAAAGGAGACGGAATGCATCACGCCACACCGCTTATCACCACCATTGTTGGTGGTCTCGTGCTCGCTTTTTTACTGGGTATGCTGGCTAACAAGCTGCGCATATCTCCGCTGGTGGGCTATTTATTAGCTGGCGTGCTGGCGGGACCTTTTACTCCCGGTTTTGTTGCTGATACCAAACTTGCCCCTGAGCTGGCGGAATTAGGCGTGATTCTGCTGATGTTCGGCGTCGGGCTGCATTTTTCATTGAAGGATTTGATGGCGGTAAAGGCCATCGCCATCCCCGGCGCTATCGCGCAAATAGGCGTCGCGACGCTGCTGGGCATGGCGCTTTCCTGGCTGATGGGCTGGTCGGTGATAACCGGTATCGTCTTTGGGCTTTGTTTATCGACGGCAAGTACCGTCGTGCTGCTGCGCGCGCTGGAAGAAAGGCAGCTAATTGACACCCAGCGAGGGCAGATTGCCATCGGCTGGCTGATTGTTGAAGACCTGGTGATGGTGTTGACGCTGGTGCTGTTACCCGCCGTCGCCGGGATGCTGGAAAAAGGCGACGTTGGTCTGGCTTCCCTGAGCCTGGATATGGCGATCACCATCGGGAAGGTCGCTGCCTTTATTGCCCTGATGATGCTGGTAGGCCGCCGCCTTGTGCCGTGGATTCTGGCTCGTAGCGCAGCAACAGGCTCCCGCGAGCTGTTTACCCTTTCCGTGCTGGCGCTGGCGCTGGGTATCGCATTCGGCGCGGTTGAATTGTTTGATGTCTCCTTTGCGCTAGGTGCCTTCTTTGCCGGTATGGTGCTGAATGAGTCCGAGCTGAGCCACCGTGCGGCGCACGACACCCTGCCGTTGCGCGATGCGTTTGCGGTGCTGTTCTTTGTTTCCGTCGGCATGCTGTTTGATCCGCTGATTCTGATACAGGAACCGTTGGCGGTACTGGGCACGCTGGCCATCATCATCTTCGGTAAGTCGCTGGCCGCGTTCCTGCTGGTGCGCATGTTTGGCCACTCCCAACGTACCGCGCTGACCATCGCCACCAGCCTCGCGCAGATCGGTGAGTTCGCCTTTATCCTGGCCGGTCTCGGCATGGCGCTGAATCTGCTGCCGCAAACGGGGCAGAATTTGGTGCTGGCTGGCGCAATTCTGTCGATTATGCTGAACCCAATTCTGTTTGCCGTGCTTGAGCGTTATCTCGAAAAAACAGAAACGCTGGACGAGCAAACTCTGGAAGAGGCCATCGAGGAAGAAAAGCAAATCCCGGTGGATATCTGCAACCATGCGCTGCTGGTCGGCTATGGCCGCGTCGGCAGCCTGCTGGGCGAGAAGCTGCTGGCCGAAGGCGTGCCGCTGGTGGTGATTGAAACCTCCCGCAGCCGCGTGGATGAGCTGCGCGAGCGTGGCATCCGCGCCGTGCTGGGCAATGCCGCAAACGAAGAGATCATGAATCTGGCGCATCTGGACTGCGCACGCTGGCTGCTGCTGACTATCCCTAACGGCTACGAAGCCGGTGAAATCGTCGCAACAGCCAGAGCAAAATGCCCGGATATCGAAATCATCGCCCGCGCACATTACGACGACGAGGTGGATTACATCACCGAGCGTGGCGCTAATCAGGTGGTGATGGGAGAAAGGGAGATTGCCAATACCATGCTTGGGCTGCTGGTACCGCCGGTGGCGCAGGAAGCGGTGACGGGTTAATTCTCTTATAGGGCAGGTCTGGCACCTGCCCACGCAAAAAAAAGCTGAGCATTCAGGCTCAGCTTTTCAGCTTAACGTTCCCAGTAAGACTCTTCGAGACTGTCTTCCCGCTCAGGCAGGCCGCGCGTCAGGCGTGGCGAATGCTGATTCAGGACCTGATAACTCACGCGGTTGGCGTATTTGCACACCTGGGCCAAAGAGGAATAAGTTAGCCAGGTCAGCTTGTGCTTGCTGGAGTTCGGCACGTTACTGCGGTGGTAATTGTTCGCGGTGATGTCGTGCAGCAGCGCCGCAAGCGCGCCGTCGCCTGCGCCATTGGTGTTCATGATCTTCTCCGGGCCGCCCATATATGGCGCAATGTGGGAGTAGATTCGCAGCGGCTCAGCGCAGTCTTTCAGGCGCATCGCGCGGCTAAATTCGAACTGGTTAAATTCGGCAATCGCACCAGGCAGAAGTGGGTGCTGGGTTTTACGCTTCGCGGTCTCTTCGGTATAGCCAGCCATATAAAGGCCCACAGGCCCGGCGGTGCAAAGCACCAGATCCACCCAGTCCAGCGCCTTGTCGGCGGCCAGCAGCGGATCGCTTTCACCGGTTAGCGCTTCACCCTCTTCTTCGTTCATCGCCAGAATCGAAACGTGATCGCTCAGGAAGGCCTGCCACCAGGCCGGGTTCTCGGCAATCACGTACTTGGTGCCCAGGGTCAGCACCACCGGCACGTTGTGTTTCTTCGCCCAGGCAATCGCCTGCATAGTGGCGTCCGGCATCGGCTCGCCCGGCTTGCAGCGTACCAGATAAGAGGTCAGCACCAGCGCGGATGCCCCGGCAATCACCTCTTCCGGGATGCTTTCCGCACGTAGCTGGTTCATGTGGCCAGGACTGATGGCAAAAGTACGCTCGCCCTGATCGCCAATCAGCGTAAAGCAGCGGCCAATCGGGCCATCAACGCCCTGCAAGTAGTTAAGGTCGGTCCGGCTGGAGGTATTGCAGAGGTAGCGGTAGGCGTAGCTGCCGATCTCGACATTCCGGCACATCACGCCGAGCAGCACAGAGCGGTCATCGGCCAGCACCGAGTAGTTGTGCATGGTATTGCCGATGGTGCCCCCGGCAAACTGGTGGGTAATCAGATTGCTATCCACCAGCTCTTTGTAGAGCGCATCGGCCACATCATCCTCAATCACGAGAGAGTGACCAAAACTCAGCCCGTAGCGCTGTACAAATTCATCGTCCACTTTGGCTTCAATGTCGACCAGCGTCTGGTCAATACCGACCACCCAGGAAGAGCCGCTTTCGGCCTCAGGCTGAGTTTGCTGTAGGAGCGGATCGCGGGCGCTTACGGGGAAGTAGTGTTTGGATTTGCGTTTACCGGGAAATTTCATGGTGTCGTTACGGGGCTGAATAATGAGGCGGAGAATAGTAACATTCCCCGCCTCAGGATTCTATTTGCGATACCGATCCACCAGATCCATCATCATCGCGATATGAGCCGGATCGTCGTTCAGCGCCGGAATGTACTCATATTTCGTGCCGCCCGCCTCAATAAACACTTCCCGGTTCTGGACCGCCATCTCTTCCAGCGTTTCCAGGCAGTCAGCGGAGAAGCCCGGGCACATCACCTGAATATGCTTCACGCCCTTTTCGGCCAGCATTTTCAACGTTTCGTCGGTGTACGGCATCAGCCAGGGCTCGCGACCAAAGCGGGACTGGTAGGTCATCATCACTTTTTCCGGCGGCAGCTCAAGAGCGCTCAGCAGTTCACGGGTGGTGTCGCGGCAGCGCTGCGGGTAGTCATCCCCTTCGTTGGCATAGCGCTGCGGAATACCGTGATAGGAAAGCAGCAGCACGTCCGGTTCACCGTGTTCGGCAAAAGAGCGTTTGACTGAGGCCGCCAGCGCGTTGATGTACGCCGGCTCTGTCGCGTAGTCGCGAATCAGAGAAATAGAAGGCAGGCTGCGGTAATCGGCAAAGATTCGCCCCAGCTCGTCCCATACGGCCGCCACGGTTGAGCAGGAAAACTGAGGATAAAGCGGCAGCACCACAATGTGCGTCACGTTCTGCGCCAGGAGGTCGTCCACGGCGCTTTTGAGCGACGGTTCACCGTAGCTCATCCCCAGCGCAACCGGCGTGTCCGGCAGCTGCTGCGCCAGCGCTTTTTCCTGCCGACGGCTGTAAACCATCAGCGGCGAGCCTTCTTCCATCCAGATGGACTGGTAGAGTTTGGCGACACGCGGTGAACGGATCGGCAGAATGACGCCGCGCAGCAGCGGCCACCAAAGCAAGCGGGGCGTATCGACCACGCGCTTATCGCTCAGGAACTGACGAAGATAGCGGTTGACCGCCGCCGGCGTCGGGGCGCTCGGCGTACCAAGGTTAGCCAGTAAGATGCCAATTTTTTCCTGATTCATTCCCACCCCTTATCTATAAATTGCCTTCAATTGTAACGTAAAAGAGCGAAACGAGAACCGATTACAGTGAAAGGGGAAAATAGGGGCAAAAAAATACCAGGGCATGCCCTGGTATTCATTTTTGCGGCGGGAAATTATCCGAGGATTTTTTCCAGCTCAGCGCGCACGTCAGCCACGGCCTGGGTGCCGTCAACTTTAGCGTATTGGGTGTTACCCGCCTGCGCTTCTTTAGAGTAGTAGCCGATCAACGGCGCGGTCATCTGATGGTATTCCACCAGGCGTTTACGCACGGTCTCTTCCTGGTCGTCTTTACGGGTGGTCAGCTCTTCGCCGGTCACATCGTCTTTACCTTCAACCTTAGGCGGGTTGAATTTGATGTGGTAAACGCGGCCGGAAGCCGCGTGCACGCGGCGACCAACGATGCGGTCAACGATCAGTTCGTCCGGTACGTCGAACTCCAGCACGAAGTCAACGTTGATGCCCGCTTCTTTCATGGCGTCTGCCTGCGGGATAGTGCGTGGGAAACCGTCCAGCAGGAAACCGTTACGGCAGTCTTCCTGCGCAATGCGCTCTTTAACCAGGGCGATAACCAGCTCATCGGTCACCAGTTTGCCAGCATCCATGATGTCTTTGGCCTGTTTACCCAGTTCTGAACCAGATTTGACCGCGGCACGCAGCATATCACCGGTGGAGATTTGCGGAATACCGTATTTCTCCATGATGAACTGAGCCTGAGTCCCTTTACCTGCGCCCGGCGCGCCGAGCAGAATGATACGCATTGCGTAATTCCCCATACATTTAATTATTCAATCGAATTTGAGGCGAAAACCATACCACTAAAGGCGGTATCATCACAAGGAAGGGAGGCCCTCAGGCTGAAGCCCAGGACCTCGATTCCGCCTGAATCCCGACCATTTATCGGCCCTGACTGAAGCCAGAATCGGTTCAGCCAGGTAGCGTTTTTATTTTACAACAGCTGACTTATCCCTTATCTCATCGGGGAATAATAAGGTCTTCGTCTGGTAATTCATGAACCGTCAGGCTTGCTGAAAAAGGCTCGCTATATAGATATGGTTTATGTACAGCAATTATAATGACGGCCAGCGCAGCCTGCCGACGCGCTTTAGCGTCAGGCTGTTAATCAGGAGATCTATTTTGCTAAGAGGAAGAGCGCCCGCCATGAATAAGACCTTAATTGCCATTATCTGTTGTTTACTGCTTAGCGGATGCACATCTCAGTGGGTAAAAACCCGCAGTAACGCGCAGGAGTACACCAGCGCACGTGGCGACTGTGAAATCCAGTCCCGGCAGGCTTTTCCGGTGAGGAATGAGGTTGCACAACGTACTAAGTACACCACTTACTACGAAGCCTGTACTAAAAAAGATGACTGTGATGGCGAGAAAACCCGGGCGGTAAAAAAGCCAGAAATAGAAAGCTATGTGATGGACGTGAATAGCGAAAGCCGGGATCAGTTATTTAATCAGTGCATGGAACTTAAAGGTTGGGAAAGCAAAATAAAGTGGCTGTAATATCTTAAATTCAACACCCATAACCCGTATTCCGACAGAAAAAAAACCTTACTTTTTATTCTGTAATTACTGTGCCTGAATATTTAAGTAAAAAAAACCACCTGCCGATGCAGGTGGTTTTTATCAGACAATCACCCGACTTAAGAAACCAGCAGCTGGTTCATGCGGCGGATGAACTGGTTAGGATCTTCCAGCTGGCCACGCTCGGCTAACAGCGCCTGGTCAAGCAGCAGCTCAACCCACTCACCGAACTGCGCGTCATCCTGCGTATCCGCAGCGCGTTTCACCAGCGCATGTTCCGGGTTAAGCTCGAAGATGTACTTCACTTCCGGCACTTCCTGGCCCGCAGCAGCGAACAGTTTCGCCATCTGGGTGCTCATGTCGTTGCTGTCGGTGGTCACGATCGCCGGGGTATCGGTCAGGCGATGAGTCAGACGCACTTCCTTCACGCGCTCGCCCAGCAGGGTTTTCACGCGGTCCACGAACGGCTCCAGCGCCTTCTCGGCTTCTTTCGCTTCTTCGGTCTCTTCGTCCGTCAGCTTATCCAGCGATTCGTCGGTCTTGCTGACTGACTGGAATGCCTTGCCGTCGAACTCGGTCAGATAGCTCATCATCCACTCGTCGATGCGATCGGAAAGCAGCAGAACTTCGATGCCTTTCTTACGCAGCAGTTCCAGATGCGGGCTGCTCTTCGCCGCCGCGTAGCTGTCGGCGGTGATGTAGTAGATCTTCTCCTGGCCTTCTTTCATGCGGGAGACATACTCTTCCAGCGACACGGTCTGCGCGGAGGAGTCGTTGTGCGTGGTCGCGAAGCGCAGCAGCTTAGCGATAGCTTCCTGGTTCGCGTTATCTTCCGCCGGGCCTTCTTTCAGCACGAGGCCAAAGTTTTTCCAGAAAGTCTGGTATTTCTCGGCATCGTCTTTTGCCAGCTTGTCCAGCATCTGCAGCACACGCTTGGTCAGCGCGCTGCGCAGGTTCTGAGTCACGCGGCTGTCCTGCAGGATTTCACGGGAAACGTTCAGCGGCAGATCGTTAGAATCTATCAGGCCACGCACGAAACGCAGGTAGTTCGGCATGAACTGCTCCGCGTCATCCATGATGAACACGCGCTGCACGTAGAGTTTCAGCCCGTGTTTGTGGTCACGGTTCCACATATCCCACGGTGCCTGCGCAGGGATGTACAGCAGGCTGGTGTACTCCTGCTTACCTTCCACGCGGTTGTGGCTCCAGGCAATCGGGTCGGTAAAGTCGTGGGCGATGTGCTTGTAGAACTCTTTGTATTCGTCATCGCTGACTTCAGACTTGCTGCGAGTCCACAGCGCCTGAGCTTTGTTGATTTTTTCCCAACTGACGATGGTTTCACCGTCTTTTTCTTCCTGCTGTTCAATCTCAACCGGCAGAGCGATATGGTCAGAATATTTGCTGATGATGGAGCGAACGCGCCAGTCGTCCAGGAATTCATCTTCACCTTCACGCAGGTGCAGCGTGATTTCGGTGCCGCGATCGGCTTTCTCGATGTCGGCCACGGTGTATTCGCCCGCGCCTTCAGACTCCCAGAACACGCCCTGCTCTGCGTTAGCACCAGCGGCGCGAGTGCGAACGGTGACTTTGTCCGCCACGATAAACGCAGAGTAGAAGCCTACGCCGAACTGGCCGATAAGCTGGCTATCTTTCGCCTGGTCGGAGCCCATAGACTCGAGGAAAGCTTTGGTGCCGGATTTCGCAATGGTGCCCAGATGATCAATGACTTCATCGCGGGTCATGCCGATGCCGTTATCGGCGATGGTCAGGGTGCGCTTGTCTTTGTCAAAAGAGACACGAACGCGCAGTTCACCGTCACCTTCATAGAGGTTGGCGTTAGACAGGGCGCGGAAGCGCAGCTTGTCTGCCGCATCGGAGGCGTTGGAGATCAGCTCACGCAGGAAGATTTCTTTGTTTGAATACAGAGAGTGGATCATCAGGTGCAGAAGCTGTTTTACCTCTGACTGAAAACCGCGGGTCTCTTGTCCTTTCATGGTCATTGATACCTCAACAAAATCATACGGGATGAAGAAAACGTTGAGGGGGATATGGTAGCGATTTGTGCCTTTTCAAGCAGGAGGAGGCAAAAACCTCCCCCAGGCGATTAAAAATTAATCTTATGACGACCGATCAGTGAGTGCGAAAGCGTAGTGCCGTCAACCATTTCCAGCTCGCCGCCCACCGGCACACCATGAGCGATACGGCTGGCTTCAACGCCGTACTGCGCGCACAGCTCGGCAATGTAGTTCGCAGTGGCTTCGCCTTCTACCGTCGGGTTGGTGGCAAGAATAACTTCTTTCATCGGCTCGCTGGCAAGGCGCTGCTCAAGGCGATCCAGTCCAATGTCGTTCGGGCCAATGCCGTCCAGCGGCGAGAGATGCCCCATTAAGACAAAATAGCGGCCTGAGAACTGGCCGGTTTGCTCAATGGCGTGAATATCCGCCGGACTTTCCACCACACAAATCTGGCCGTTTTCCTGGCGACGCGGGTTGGAACAAATGGAGCAAACTTCCTGCTCGGTAAAGGTACGGCAATCCGCACAATGGCCAATCTCGGACATCGCGCGGGTCAGCGCCTGAGCCAGACGCATGCCGCCGCTGCGGTCGCGCTGTAAAAGGGCAAACGCCATACGCTGGGCGGATTTCGGGCCAACGCCGGGCAGGCAGCGCAGGGATTCCATAAGGGCTGAGAGTAAAGGACTGGTTTGCATCGCTCGGGCTTGTGAGAAAAAGTGGGCTATAGCCTAACATTAGCCCCGCGGATGGGTATAGGAAAAGATATCCCCCGCACGATAGCTCGCCGGGGGAAAAGTTTACGCGATGTCTTTGCCGAAACGGCCCTGATTAAAATCATCGATGGCCTGATGAATTTCCTCTTTGGTGTTCATCACGAACGGGCCATAACCCACCACCGGCTCATTCAGAGGCTCACCGCTGAGCAGCAGAACCACCGCGTCATTATTGGCTTCAAGGGTTACGCTTTCGCCTTTAGCATCCAGCACCACCAACTGCGCTTCGCGAGCCACCTCTTCACCGTTGACCAGCACCGTGCCTTTCAGCACCACCAACGCCGTGTTCCAGCCGTCTTTCACCGCTAACTGGGTGACGCCCTGCGGGTTAAGACGCAAATCCCAAATGCTGATTGGCGAGAAGGTCCTGGCCGGGCCTTTGGTTCCGTCAAACTCACCGGCAATCACGCGAACTTGACCGGCATTGTCCGGCAAATCGACCAGCGGAATATCGCCGTCGGTAATCGGCTGATAGCCAGGAGTGGTCATTTTGTCTTTTGCCGGCAGGTTGACCCACAGCTGTACCATTTCCAGGCTGCCGCCCGCTTCGCTGAACGCAGGAGAATGATATTCCTCGTGCAGGATCCCGCTTCCGGCGGTCATCCACTGCACGTCACCCGGGCCAATCACGCCGCCGTTGCCCGCGTTATCGCGGTGCGCCACTTCGCCTTTGTAGACGATAGTCACAGTTTCAAACCCGCGATGCGGATGCTGATCCACGCCGCGCTGGCCTTTATTACTCGGTTTAAATTCTGCCGGGCCCGCATAGTCCAGCAGCAGGAACGGGCTAAGCTGCTCGGCAAATTTTGAGTACGAAAACAGCGAACGGACCGGGAAACCATCCCCCACCCAATGGGAAGCCGGTGCGGTATAAACGCCAAGAATTGATTTCATGATTCTCTCCACAAGGGTTGTTTCTGATGGGATAAAGCTTACCTGTCAGACGCTCAGCCCGGTAGAGTGCTAAAATGGACTCAGTGTTCCATTAACAGGACAATAGAAATGCAGGACTTAAACGACCTGTGGTACTTCGTGCAGGTGGTGGACAACGGCGGTTTTTCACCCGCCAGCCGGGTTATCAGCATTCCGAAATCCCGCCTGAGCCGCCGCATTGCGCTGCTGGAAGAGCGGCTTGAAACCCGCCTCCTGCAGCGCTCGACGCGCAGCTTCACGGTCACCGAAGCCGGGCAGATCTTCTACCGCCACTGCAAGGCGATGATGATTGAAGCCGAAGCGGCGCAGGAAGCCATCGACACGCTAAAATCAGAGCCACGGGGGCTGATCCGCCTCACCTGCCCGATAGCACTGCTGCATGTCCATGTCGGCGAGATGCTGGCGCGCTTTATGCGCCTGTATCCCCAGATTGTGATTCAGCTTGAGGAAACCAACCGCCGCGTGGACGTGCTGAACGAAAACGTTGATTTAGCGATTCGCGTCCGGCCTTTGCCGCTGGAAGACAGCGATCTGGTGATGCGCAAGCTGGCCACCCGCAGCATGTGTCTGGTGGCCAGCCCGGAGCTGGTTGCCCACCAGGGTATGCCTGTAGCCCCAACGGATCTCGCCCACTGGCCGAGCCTGGCGCTGGACAGGCCGCAGCAAACTTATCGCTGGTGTCTGTTTGGCCCCGAACAGCAGGAAGTGATTGTTCACCACAAACCTCGCTTTGTGACGACAGATATGATCGCACTACGCACCGCGGCGCTCAACGGCATTGGCGTCGTGCAGCTCCCGAAGCTGATGCTTAACGACGCGCTGGCGCAGGGCAAGTTAGTTCACGTGTTGCCAGAATGGCGAGCAAGAATGGAGGTCGTGCATGCGGTTTTCCCTTCCCGTCGAGGGCAGTTACCGGCGGTGCGGGCGTTGATTGATTTTCTGGCGGAGAGCTATCAGGCGCTGGACGAGGAGTAAAAAAACAGCCTTCTCCCGGGCGGGAGAAGGCGGGAAAGCATCAGAATGGCATTTTGAAGCCCGGCGGCAGCTGCATGCCGTTGGAAACCCCAGCCATTTTTTCTTTCTGCGCTTCGCCGATACGACGAGCAGCATCGTTGAAGGCTGCGGCAACCAGGTCTTCAACCATCTCTTTGTCATCTTCCATCAGGCTTGGGTCGATTTCGACACGGCGGCAGTTGTGTGCCCCGTTGATGGTCACTTTCACCAGGCCCGCGCCGGACTCGCCGGTGACTTCCATGTTGGCGATTTCTTCCTGAGCCTGGGCCATTTTTTCCTGCATCTGCTGGGCCTGCTTCATCAGGTTACCCAGACCGCCTTTTCCAAACATAATCTTCTCTCTTTCATCGGGCCAGCCCTCGCAGAATGCGAGAGTGGCTATCAGGGTTTCACACTATGCCGCGCCAGGCGAGGCATATCAAACAGGGCGAATACTATCTTCATCCAGCTCAGCATCAAAGAACCTTTGCAGAGTCTGAATATTGCTGTCGTTGCTCATCGCCTCGCGCGCCTGCGCCAGCTTCTCTTCGTAGATAGCCTGACGCCACTCCAGCGGCGTGCGACGAGCCAGATTATCATCTTCAATAATAGTCAGTTCTATCGCTTCGTCATGGTGCGAACTCAGGGCATCTGAGAGCGTTTTTTGCGCCGATGGCGAATTCAGGTGGCGCTGGCCAGGGCGCAAATGCAGGCAAACCCGGTTGCCGTCCACCTCTTTCCAGGCGTTAAGCGCCAGCTGCTGTACCAGCTTGGGCAACACCAGCTGATTGATTTCCGCTGCCCATTCATCGCGCTCGATAGCCTCTTCGGCCAGCTTCTGTGCCAGCTCCGGCGTTTTTTCATGCTCAAGCGCTTTTTTCAGCGCCTTGGGCGTAGCGACCGGTTCAGGGGCAACTTCCGTCGGGTTTTGTGCCTTCCAGCGATAGGCTTCAGGCTTCGCTGGCTTTTCCAGCGCCGTCGGCGCAGGGCGCGCCTGAACGCGCTCTGTCACCGAGGCCAAACGTTCCAGCGCGGAGCTTTTTGCCGGCCGCGCTAGTCGTTGCGCTGCCGGCTCATTCTTTTTTGCTTTGTCAGCCTCCTGCTGGCGCATCAGCTGGCTGCGCGCCTGGAGGATTTGGCTGGTGGCATCCGGCAGCGGAGGGGCTTCCCTGTCCGGCGGCGGTGCCGCCTGTTGCTGCCTTGCCGCAGGCTGGTGTGAGACCGGGTTCACCACCGGAATGCTTGCCGCCTGGCGAGGTATTTCCGGTTCAGGCAGCGGCTTACGCGGATGGAAAGCCAGCGCACGGAGCAGCGTCATTTCTACGCCCATACGGCGATCCGGCGCCCACGGCAGCTCTTTGCGGCCAATCAGTAAGGTCTGGTAGTAAAGCTGTACATCGGCCGGTGGAACAACGCGGGCAAGCTCGCGCATACGCTGTTCGATGGCCGCCATATCGCTGCCAAGGGCAGACGGAGAAAGCTGAACCATCGCCACGCGATGCAGCAGCGCGGACATTTCTACCAGCAGCGCTTCCCACTCTACGCCGCGAGCGGCCGCGTCGTTCAGTAACGCCATCACGCGCTGACCGTCAGCCTGGACGACAGCTTCAATCAGCGACAGCGCCTGATCATCATCCAGCGTGCCGAGCATAGCGCTGACGGCGGCGGTAGTGACCTGCCCGTCGCCGCTGGCAATCGCCTGGTCGGTGAGGCTCAGCGCATCGCGCAGACTGCCGTCCGCCGCGCGGGCTAACAGCTGCAGTGCGCGGGGCTCGCTCACGACCTTCTCTTCACCAAGAATATGCTCCAACTGATGGCGGATCTGTTCGACGTCCAGCGCTTTCAGGTGGAATTGCAGACAGCGGGAAAGAATGGTCACCGGCAGCTTTTGCGGATCGGTAGTGGCCAGCAGGAATTTTACGTGCGGAGGCGGCTCTTCCAGCGTCTTAAGCAGCGCATTAAAGCTGTGGCGCGAGAGCATGTGTACTTCATCGATGAGGTAGACTTTAAAGCGGCCGCGCGCGGGGGCGTACTGCACGTTGTCCAGCAGATCGCGGGTGTCTTCTACTTTGGTGCGCGAGGCGGCGTCTATCTCAATCAGGTCGACAAAGCGGCCCTGTTCTATTTCGCGGCAGTTATCGCAGACGCCACAGGGGGTTGCGGTAATGCCGGTTTCACAATTCAGCCCTTTCGCCAGCAGACGGGCGATTGAGGTTTTCCCCACCCCACGCGTGCCGGAAAAAAGATACGCATGATGAATGCGGCCCAGCGACAAACCATTAGCCAGCGCGGTCAGTACGTGTTGCTGGCCGACAACATCAGCAAAAGTTTGGGGGCGCCATTTGCGGGCTAAGACCTGGTAGCTCATCTGGAGTTAGGCTCTGGTTCGCGGGAAAGGTGAATCGAGGGGGTAATGCTAACACAAGCCCCGCCCGATGGGCGAGCGAGGCTTGTCACTGTATGGCAATACGGTCGAACTTAGTGGCCCGGGAAAGGCACCAGGCAGAAGCTTTTCACGCCCATGTTTTCCAGACGCTGCTCGCCGCCGAGGTCAAACAGGTTGATAACGAAGGCGGCGTCGGTCACTTCCCCACCGAGGCGACGAATCAGCTTCACCGTCGCTTCAATGGTGCCGCCGGTTGCCAGCAGATCGTCCACCACCAGCACTTTATCGCCCGGCTTGATGGCATCTACGTGGATTTCAAGGCTGTCGGTGCCGTATTCCAGCTCGTAGCTTTCGGCGATGGTTTCGCGCGGCAGCTTACGAGGCTTGCGCACAGGGATGAACCCCACGCCCAGCTCCAGCGCAACTGGAGCACCAAACAGGAAGCCACGCGCTTCAGTACCGACCACTTTGGTGATACCGGCGTCTTTAAAACGAGAAACTAACAGCGCAATGCTGGTGGCATATGCTTTCGGATCTTCCAGCAAGCTGGTCACGTCACGGAACAGAATTCCTGGTTTTGGGTAATCAGGAACGCTTTTAATGCTGTTTTTGAGATATTCAAGCTGCTGCGCAGTCGCGGTCATCGGTTTATGCCTGCTAAAAACATGATACTAAACAGAGTACCTGTGGGTTCAAATGTGAACCACTGGTTAACGGTTAACCAGCTGTACCCGTGCTCGAAAACGCTCGAATTTACTGGCTGGGCGCGACAATTGCAACAGCTTCTGCTGCGGTTTATCGCTTTTGTTGTGCTTCATCAATCACCGGAATGCGCCACATAAAAACAAGCAGCGCACAAAGTATCACCAACAGCAAAAGTCTAACCCACACTAACTTCACCAGCCACAGCGAAAGCGCGAAGGTAACGAGAATAAATAAAATAGCTTTTGGCTTCGCGCCACGGGGCATCGCGCGGTGCGTTTGCCAGTGCCGCAGATAGCTACCAAACCACGAACGGTACAGTAGCCAGTGGTGAAAACGCGGCGACGAACGGGCAAAACACCACGCGGCCAGCAGCAAAAACGGCGTGGTCGGCAACAGCGGTAATATCACGCCCAGCGTCGCAAGCACTACCGCCAGCCAGCCGATGATGAGTAGAATAAGACGCTTCATGCTGTAACCTCTGACAATCCCTGGAGAGCCATTCTGTGAAAACCGCTTCGCTGTTACAAGCCCTGGAAACCCGGGTCGCCGAGCTGGCCGCCGCCGTTGAACCGGTCGCCCTGCTTCGGGCAAGCCAGGCGCGCTTCGACCGCAAGCTCTTCCATACCCACAGCACGCAGCTGAAAGATTATCTCCAGGAAGCTCAGGCTAATCTTGCCCAGCTTCAGCTTAGCGTCAGCCAGGGTAAAACGGACCAGGTGGCGTTTATCGCCGAAAAGCTGGTGGCGCAGATTGCCGCGCTGCAGCGGGAATTAGCCACTGCACATTTACGCCAAAGTGAACCGCAGCAAAAGGTGCAGGAAAACCTGTACGAAAAACTGGCCACGCATCAGGATTACGAACGCAGGCTGTTGGCGATGGTGAGCGATAGAGAAAGCCAGCTTTCCCTGCAAGCCACGCTTGCCGGCCAGCAAAAGCTTCAGCGAGAATTAGCCGCGCTGGAAGGCCGCCTGCAGCGCTGCCGACAGGCGCTGACCCGCATAGAAAAAGCCATTGAAAGACGCGAGCGCGGGCTGAGTTAACCCCCAAATAAGGAGCAAGAATGTCGCTGGATAACGCCCCGGACGAGGTCAAACTGGCCGTCGACTTAATTATGCTGCTGGAGCAGCATCAGATCCCAACGGATACCGCGCTTGCGGCGCTGGATATCGTCCGTGAAGATTTTCTACGTAAGCAGCGGGAAGAAAAAGCTTCCCGCTGATTTGTACGCTTAGAGAGACGGCGGCAGCAGACCGCCGTTTTTGCCTAAGTCACGCTTCACTTCCGTCAGTTCATCGCCTTTTTCATTGTGCAGATGCACTTCAAGCTGGTTGAAGGCGATGTTGATATTGTTTTCACGGCACAATCTGTCAATGGCGCGGTTCAGCTCATCCACGGTGATGCTGCGGTCGCGCAGTTCACGAACATACAGACGCAGTTCGTGGTCAAGCGTGCTGGCACCAAACGTGGTGAAGTACACCGCCGGTTCCGGGTCATGCATCACCCGCGGGTGTTCCATCGCCGCCTTCAGCAGGATCTCTTTCACTTTATCGAGATCGGATCCATACGCCACGCCGAGCTTGATCACCACACGGGTAATCGTGTCGGTCAGCGACCAGTTGATCAGTCGTTCGGTCACAAACGCTTTGTTCGGGATGATCACTTCTTTACGGTCAAAGTCGGTGATTGTCGTCGCACGGATGCGGATCTTACTGACGCTGCCGGAGAATGTTCCAATGGTGACGGTATCGCCGATGCGTACCGGGCGTTCAAACAGGATGATCAGGCCGGAAACGAAGTTACCGAAGATCTCCTGCAAACCAAAGCCCAGGCCCACAGACAGCGCCGCCGCGAGCCATTGCAGTTTGTCCCACGACACGCCCAGCGAGCCAAATACCGTCATCGCCCCAATCACGATAATCGCATAGTTGAGGATGGTGGTAATGGCGTAGGACGCTCCCTGGCGCATTTTCAGCCGCGACAGCACCAGTACTTCCAGCAGGCCCGGCAAGTTTCGAATCAGTGCCCAGGCGACCATCGTCGCCACTATCGCGAACAAGATGCTGCCCATGGTGACGTTTTTCATCACCGTGGCGCCGGCTTCGCTGCCGGTGTAGTGCCACAGCACGATGCTGTCGAGATAGGCAAAGACGGTAATTAAATCCGACCAGATGGCGTAAAACACCACGCCGAACAGGGCGAACATCAACAGCATGGTTAAACGCATGGTTTGCTGGTTGATCTGATCCAGCGCCAGCGGCGGCTCTTCGACCGGCTCTGCGCCCTCCGCCCCCTCTTTAACCATATTCTGGCGGCGAGCCAGCGCGCGGCGATAGGCAATACGGCGTGCCGCTACGCTCAGGCCACGGATCACCGTCTGGTGAATCAGGTTCCAGATAATCACCAGATAAACCGTGTCAATCCAGCGGTTAGCCAGGCGCAGCGTGGTATAGAAATAGCCGGTTGCCGTCAGCACCAGCAGCGCGACCGGGACAATGGAGAGCACGGTGATGGTCAGCAGCCGCATCGGATGGGACTCTTTGTCCCGCCAGTTGTCGCGACACATCGGGATAACCAGGGCGGTGATCAGCAGCAGGTTAAGGAAGATCATAAACTGCCCGAGCACATCGTCCATCAGGTTCAGCGGCGACATTTCGCCGACCACCGACCAGAACAGCAGCGGCAGTAAAGCAAAACTGATGCGCACGATTTGGCGACGATAATGGCGGGTCAGGTGCTCCGGCATGTTAAACCAGATCACGGCCAGGCCGCGGCTGCTCAAAATCCGCCAGGCCATGCCAAACACCAGCCAGAACAGCGCCAGCTCTTTGGCAAACGCCCACAGCAGCTCACTGATATTGAGCTGCATAAACAGCAATACCAGTCCCACCGAGAGAATGGCCATCGTCAGCGGCAGCACTTTCAGGAAGTTGAGCAAAATCGCTTTGGGCGTGTTGAGCTGGGTATCCGTTCGCAGCTGCCCGACTTCCGATGCCAGCTTAGCCAGTTGCTTGTCAATCCACTTATAGCGCCAGCGCAGCAGCCCAGCCAGCAGCATTAACGGCAGCGCGGTGAACAGCGACATAAACAACCCGTCCAGCACTTTGTGCCAGCTGATATCCAGCTTCATGCCTTTAATTTGATCGTGCAGCGCGCCCGGGAAGGATTTGATCCACTCCCAATTCATCGGTTTGTTACTGTTCACCCAAAAGATTTGCTGGGTCAGCATTTTCTTCAAGCTGCTGCTGACGCTCATCAGCTGCTGTTGGTTAATCTGCAGGTTAATCGCCATCATCAGCTGATTGCCCAGCTGCTTGTTGAGCTGGTCCAGCAGCTCACGACGCATATCCACCACCTGCATCAGCGCGTCGTGAACTTCGTCGTTAACCTCGTTTTTATGCCCTTCGACAATCTTGTCGACGTAGCTGTCGCTTTGGAACAGCGCATCGCGCTGCTGGTTGATGTCGAACTGCTCCAGACGCAGGTCGGCGATGCGGTTGGTGAGATCTTCCAGGTCGTCGGCAGACGGCAGCGTTTGCTGCTGCTGATAAAGAATGCGCGACAGCAAGAGGCTACCCTTCAGCACCGAGATTTGTTCTTTCAGATTACGTTCGGACTGCAGCGCACGATCGAGCCAGTTTTTCACGCGGATATTCCGCTGAACCAGCTCATTCCCGCTTTGGGTGGCGTTGATCAGCCGCTGGCTGAGCTGGTGGTTAACGTCCAGCTCCTGACGCACCAGTGGGTTATTCTGCACCGCGCTGGCATCAGCGTCATCCGGCGTGACGGCTTCCTGAGCCGTTTTTTCCGTCAACGTTAAACGTTTACTGTTAACCGCTTCCTGCAGCAGCTGAAGCGTATGTTCAAGCTGCCCGATATTGGCGTTGGTGTAGTCACGCTGTTTTTGCAGGGCATCCTGCAAGACGGTGTTGCCTTCCAGGCTTTTCCGCTGCTGTTCAATTTGAGTATTCAGCAGCGCCTGCTGCACCAGCAGCAAGTTTTGCTGGCTTGGACGCAGCGTAGCTTCACCCGGCGTGGTGCCGTTCAGCCTGTTACGCACCTGCAAAAGCTGCTGGGAGGCGCTGTACATGGCATTCTGCACGCGCTCAGGCTGGGTTTGCAGCGACACCAGCTGACTGTTCAGGGTGGATAAATCGTTGTTGGCCGACTGGAGCTGATCCAGCACGCTGGTCAGGCGGGTTTCCAACTGGCGAAGGGAAAGCGAACCCAGCGTTTTACGCGTCGCTTCGTCATCGGCCGGCGTGGTCAGCGAATTCAGCGCGTCGGTCGCCTGCTTCAGTTTGTCCGGTGCCTGGGCAACTATGGTTTTGAGCTGTGCCGTTTCCTGCTTCACGCGGTCGAGCTTGTCCAGCATCTCAAGCGTTTCGGTGAGATCTTTCTGGGTAAGCTTATCGTCAGGAGTCAGCGTTTTTTGCTTGTTCAGCGTGTCCAGCTGCGACTGCACCTCCGCTCTGGTCGGCAGATCGCCATTACTTTGCGCCGCCTGAGCCATGGAAAAAGGCAGCAGGACGGAAACAAACAAAAACAGGAAAAGAATGAATGCGGAACGGGAAGTCCGCGACAGAGCGTTGTGCTGCGTAGTCATGGTTGAGTCATTACGGTGCTGCGCATGTGGGTGCCAGCTAAAAGTAAAAGGCCACGGAAGACGCGCAGAATAACACGGCTTCGGGGCGCAGAATAGCAATCGCCCTCGGAGGAATCTCAAATGATTTATCGGGTGAATGGCAGCCGAAAGTTATGCTGGTTTGTTCAGCGTTGGGCTAAGCTGGAACATCTCCAGCAGGACGGAGACAAAGTCTGGCGCTTTAGCATGTAAATCAAAGGTTTCTGGCGCAACCAGCCAGTTCTCAATGAGCCCGGTAATGTAGCTGCGCATCAGCGTGACGGCGAGAGAAAGGCGCAGGCCTGCAGGTAACTTCCCCGCGTCGATGCAGCGCTGCAAAGCAGCCTCAATGCGTTCGTTTCCTTCCATGTAAAGCGTGCGCCGGGCCTGCTGTAAAACTTCAAGCTCACCGACAAACTCGCACTTGTGGAAAATGATTTCCGTCATTAAGCGTCGGCGCTCTTCTGTCACCGTTGCCTGTAGGATATAAATGAGTAATTCTCTTATCACAGACAGTGGATCGTCTGGATATTTTGCCCGATACTCAATCTCTAAGTCACCAATACTGGATTCGGTTAGCTCCCAGATCTCACTAAACAACTCCGACTTATTTTTGAAATGCCAGTAAATCGCACCACGTGTTACCCCGGCAGCCTGCGCGATATCCGCGAGCGAAGTCGCAGAGACGCCCTGCTGTGAAAACAGGCGAATCGCAACGTCGAGGATGTGCTGGCGGGTTTCAAGCGCCTGAGCTTTGGTTTTTCGTGCCATAAGTGGGTGAATTTACTTTAGTCAGATTTACATACATTTGTGAACGTATGTACCATAGCACGACGATAATATAAACGCAGCAATGGGTTTGTGGACATTTGATCCATTGAACAACTTTGAAATCGGACACTCGAGGTTTACATATGAACAAAAACAGAGGGTTTACGCCTCTGGCGGCCGTTCTGATGCTCTCAGGCAGCTTAGCGCTTACAGGATGTAACGAGAAAGAGACCCAGCAGAGTGCGCCGCACGCCCCGGAAGTGGGTGTAGTGACTCTGAAAAGCGCGCCATTACAGATTACTACTGAGCTTCCAGGACGCACCAACGCCTTCCGCATCGCAGAAGTTCGTCCTCAGGTTAGCGGCATTATTCTGAAGCGTAACTTTACCGAAGGGAGCGACATTCAGGCTGGTGTTTCGCTGTATCAGATCGATCCTGCAACCTATCAGGCTGCGTACGACAGCGCGAAGGGCGACCTGGCGAAAGCGCAGTCCAGCGCGAATCTCGCACAGCTGACCGTCAAACGTTATCAAAAACTGCTGGGTACCAAGTACATCAGCCAGTCTGACTACGACACGGCCGCAGCCACCGCGCAACAGGCAAACGCTGACGTCGTCGCAGCAAAAGCGGCGGTTGAAACTGCACGTATCAACCTGGCCTACACCAAAGTGACCTCGCCTATCAGCGGCCGCATCGGAAAATCCGCGGTCACCGAAGGTGCTCTGGTTACCAGCGGGCAAACCACCGCCCTCGCCACTGTTCAGCAGCTTGACCCTATCTATGTGGATGTGACCCAATCCAGCGATGACTTCCTGCGTCTTAAGCAGGAGCTGGCCGACGGCAAACTGAAACAGGAAAACGGTAAAGCGAAGGTCCAACTGATGATGAACAACGGTGTCGCCTACCCTCAGGAAGGCTCACTGGAATTCTCTGAAGTGACCGTTGACCAGACCACCGGGTCTATCACCCTGCGCGCAATCTTCCCTAACCCGGACAAAACCCTGCTGCCAGGGATGTTTGTTCGCGCCAAGCTGGAAGAAGGCGTTAACCCAAATGCCATCCTGGTTCCGCAGCAGGGGGTCACTCGTACTCCACGCGGCGATGCCTCCGCGATGGTCGTTGGGAAGGATGACAAAGTTGAAGTTCGCCAGCTGCAAACCAGCCAGGCGATCGGCGACAAATGGCTGGTTACTGATGGGTTACAAACAGGCGATCGCGTGATTGTTACCGGCCTACAGAAAGTAAAACCGGGTGTTCAGGTAAAAGCGCAGGAAGTTGCGGAAGACAATAAAGGCCAACAGCAACCCGCCGCAGGCGCGCAGTCAGAACAACCGAAGTCTTAACTCAAACAGGAGCCGTTAAGACATGTCTAAGTTTTTTATCGATCGCCCCATCTTTGCCTGGGTAATCGCCATCATTATTATGTTGGCGGGTGCGCTTGCGATCATGAAATTGCCTATCGCGCAGTATCCAACGATCGCGCCACCGGCAATTCAGATCTCGGCCAACTACCCGGGTGCAGATGCGAAAACGGTACAGGATTCAGTAACCCAGGTTATCGAACAGAATATGAACGGTATCGATGGCCTGTTATACATGTCCTCTACCAGTGATTCCTCTGGTACTGTTCAAATCACCATAACCTTCGATTCCGGCACCGATGCTGATATCGCACAGGTTCAGGTTCAGAACAAACTGCAATTGGCCATGCCGCTGCTGCCGCAGGAAGTACAGCAGCAAGGGGTTAGCGTTGAGAAGTCCTCAAGCAGCTTCCTGATGGTACTCGGTATGATCAGCACCGACGGTTCTATGAACCAGCAGGATATTGCAGACTACGTTGGCGCCACCATTAAAGACCCGGTCAGCCGTACCCACGGTGTCGGTGACGTTCAGCTGTTTGGTGCTCAGTACGCGATGCGTATCTGGATGGATCCGAACAAACTGAACAACTACCAGCTGACGCCGGTGGATGTGATCAACGCTATCAAAGCACAAAACGCCCAGGTAGCGGCAGGCCAGCTCGGTGGGACACCGCCGGTCAAAGGCCAGCAGTTGAACGCCTCCATCATCGCGCAAACCCGCCTGAAATCTGCAGAAGAGTTCAGCAAAATCCTGATGAAAGTGAATCAGGATGGGTCTCGCGTACTGCTGAAAGACGTGGCAAAAGTTGAGCTGGGCGGCGAAAGCTATGACGTTATCGCCCGCTATAACGGCCAGCCTGCTGCCGGTCTGGGTGTAAAACTGGCCACCGGTGCTAACGCTCTGGATACCGCCGAAGCGGTACGCGCCACGGTAGAAAAACTTCAGCCTTACTTCCCGGCGGGCCTGAAGGTTGTGTATCCGTACGACACCACACCGTTCGTTAAAATCTCCATTAACGAAGTGGTAAAAACGCTGGTCGAAGCTATCGTGCTGGTGTTCCTGGTAATGTATCTGTTCCTGCAGAACTTCCGGGCAACGCTGATCCCAACCATTGCGGTACCCGTGGTACTGCTGGGCACGTTCGCTATCCTGGCCGCCTTTGGCTACTCGATAAACACCCTGACAATGTTCGGCATGGTGCTGGCGATAGGCCTGTTGGTGGATGACGCCATCGTTGTGGTTGAGAACGTTGAGCGCGTGATGGTGGAAGATGGACTGCCACCGAAGGAAGCCACGCGTAAATCTATGGGCCAGATTCAGGGCGCACTGGTCGGTATCGCGATGGTACTGTCCGCGGTATTTATCCCGATGGCCTTCTTCGGCGGCTCGACTGGTGCTATCTATCGTCAGTTCTCGATTACCATCGTTTCGGCGATGGTGCTGTCGGTACTTGTCGCGATGGTTCTGACTCCCGCACTCTGTGCAACCATGCTTAAGCCAATCCCGAAAGGTCATCACGATGACAAGAAAGGGTTCTTCGGCTGGTTCAACAGAATGTTCGAGAAGAGCACGCATCACTACACCGACAGCGTCGGCAACATTCTGCGCAGCACTGGTCGTTACCTGGTGGTGTACTTGCTGATTGTGGTCGGTATGGGGCTTCTGTTCATTCGCCTGCCAAGCTCATTCCTGCCGGACGAGGATCAGGGCGTTCTGTTAGCCATGGCACAATTGCCAGCGGGGGCAACCCAGGAACGTACGCAGAAAGTGCTGGATGAAGTCACGGATTACTTCCTGACAAAAGAGAAAGCGAACGTTAACTCCGTGTTTACCGTTAACGGCTTCGGCTTCTCTGGTCGTGGTCAGAACACCGGTCTGGCGTTCGTGTCGCTGAAAGACTGGAGTGAACGTTCAGGGGAACAGAACAAGGTTCCGGCTATTGCTGGCCGCGCCATGGGTACCTTCTCGCAGATTAAAGATGCAATGGTCTTTGCCTTTAACCTGCCGGCGATTGTTGAGCTGGGTACCGCAACCGGCTTTGACTTCCAGCTGATTGACCAGGCAAACCTTGGCCACGAGCAGCTCACTCAGGCGCGTAACCAACTGTTCGGCATGATTGCCCAGCACCCTGACCTGCTGGTTGGCGTGCGTCCGAACGGTCTGGAAGATACACCGCAGTTCAAAATCGATATCGATCAGGAAAAAGCACAGGCGCTGGGGGTATCCATTAGCGATATCAATACCACACTGGGCGCAGCCTGGGGCGGTAGCTACGTCAATGACTTCATCGACCGTGGCCGCGTGAAGAAAGTGTATGTCATGGCCGAAGCGCCATACCGTATGCTGCCAAGCGATATCGGCAACTGGTACGTGCGTGGCTCTTCCGGCCAGATGGTACCGTTCTCCGCGTTCTCTACGTCACGCTGGGAGTACGGTTCACCTCGTCTGGAGCGTTACAACGGTTTGCCATCCATGGAAATCCTGGGCCAGGCAGCACCGGGTAAAAGTACCGGTGAGGCCATGGACATGATGGAACAGTTGGCGGCGAAACTGCCAACCGGCATTGGCTTTGACTGGACGGGCATGTCCTACCAGGAACGTCTGTCCGGCAACCAGGCCCCTGCCCTCTACGCCATCTCACTGATTGTGGTGTTCCTGTGTCTGGCGGCGCTGTATGAGAGCTGGTCAATTCCGTTCTCGGTCATGCTGGTTGTTCCGCTTGGCGTATTTGGTGCCCTGCTGGCCGCGACTATGCGTGGCCTCACTAACGACGTTTACTTCCAGGTTGGCCTGCTAACAACCATTGGCCTGTCGGCGAAGAACGCGATACTTATCGTTGAATTCGCCAAAGATCTGATGGAGAAAGAAGGCAAAGGCCTGATTGAAGCGACGCTGGAAGCCGTACGTATGCGTCTGCGTCCGATTCTGATGACCTCTCTGGCATTTATCCTCGGGTAATGCCGCTGGTTATCAGTACCGGTGCAGGCAGTGGCGCGCAGAACGCCGTGGGTACCGGTGTAATGGGCGGGATGGTGACCGCGACCGTGCTGGCTATCTTCTTCGTTCCGGTGTTCTTCGTGGTGGTTCGCCGCCGCTTCAGCCGCAAGAATGAAGATATTGAACATGCGCATGCGGTAGAGCATCACCAGTAAGCCGTTCAATCACATAACAAAAGGCCGCATGATGCGGCCTTTTTTATGAATACGGAAACCGGTTTCAGCATTGTTATTTCGGATTTCTTATTTCTACATTCACTTCTCTCTCCCGCATTATCTTCAACATAAATGCCGCCTCATTTCGGAGAAAATAACGCTTAAATGCTCGTTAATCCATGATTAACGAAACAACAAAAACCGAAGTGTTACATTTAATTGGGAATATTCTTACAAATTAATGCCTGATTTTTAGCCGGATACAGAATAGTCTTATAGATTGATTAACCAGCTGAAAGTTATAAGTATTACCCATTATGGGTTAATGTATCTCTGAGAATTTAAGTTAAAATTCATACTAAAGTTTTAATTCACATTTAGTAACGTATTCTCCTTTTTTAACTTAATTGTAATTTTTCGTTAGAGCCGCATGAAATCCAGGCAACATTGATTTATAGTTACAGCACATGTAATAATCGTGGCAACAGTTCTTCACCTAATCAGGTGTGTCCACCCCAACCCGTTGTGTTTATCATTTGGTTTACCGATAAAAGGGGCAGCACTATGGACGAATACTCACCAAAGCGGCACGACATCGCGCAGCTTAAGTTCCTCTGTGAGAGTCTGTATCACGATTGTCTGACCAATCTTGGTGAGAGCAATCATGGGTGGGTTAATGATCCTACATCGGCCATTAATCTGCAGTTGAATGAATTGATTGAGCACATTGCTGCATCGGCGCTTAATTATAAAATTAAGTATCCGGATGAGAGCAAATTGATTGAACAGATTGATGAATACCTGGACGATACTTTCATGTTATTTAGCAATTACGGCATTAACGCACAGGACTTGCAGCGGTGGCGTAAATCAGGGAATCGCTTGTTCAGATGTTTCATCAGTGAGAGTCGCGCTAATCCTGTAAGCCACTCGTTCTAAAAAATATTAAAATACTTAAGGCGAATTTATGACTACCAAGCTCACTAAGACCGATTATTTGATGCGCCTGCGGCGTTGTCAGACAATTGATACGCTCGAACGCGTAATAGAAAAAAATAAATATGAATTATCAGATAATGAACTGGCGGTATTTTATTCAGCAGCTGACCACCGTCTTGCAGAACTGACGATGAATAAACTGTATGACAAAATCCCACCTTCAGTGTGGAAATTTATTCGTTAATAATTGTCTTATTAAATAATATTTAAAATCACATTTTATCTTCTGTTATTGTCTGGTTTGTCTCAGTCGATGTTGCACAGGTTTGGATTAACGCCCGTTAATCTACCAGCGAAATACCGCCAGCACACCTCAACGCTAACCTTGCCGCGCCGCAGTCTGCGACGTGAGGTTTATCACGCTCAGGGAACGTACCCACTCTTTTCTTTCGAAATTCAGGTAGCCTTGCAGGCCACTGAAGAGGGAACCCGTGATGAATGAAGAAAAGCGTAAAATGATTGCCGGAGAGCTATACCGGCCTGGAGATGAAACCCTGCAGCGAGAAAGCCACAAAGCACGACAGCTGCTGCATCGCTACAACCATAGCTCGCCGGACGAGCAGGCATACCGCGATGAAATCCTCGCTGAACTGCTTGGCCAGAGTGAAGGTGCTTACATCGAACCCACTTTCCGCTGTGACTACGGCTACAACATCTACCTGGGTAAAAACTTCTACGCCAATTTCGAATGCGTCATGCTGGACCCCTGTCCAATTCGCATCGGCGACAACTGTATGCTGGCGCCTGGCGTTCATATTTATACCGCGACTCATCCTTTGGATGCCGAAACACGGAATAGCGGTGTTGAATTTGGTAAGCCGGTGACAATTGGCAATAACGTCTGGATTGGCGGGCGCGCGGTTATTAATCCTGGCGTCACCATTGGCGATAATGTCGTGGTCGGTTCAGGCTCGGTAGTCACCAAAGATATTCCGGCCAATTGCGTTGTGGCAGGTAACCCAGCGCGTATCATTAAGATGCTTTAAGGCGGGCAGACCTGTTAACTGTTATGGTTATTTTTGGCTTATCTGTTACTTTTTTGCCTGGCCTGTGGTTCTTAAAATAGTCTGGCCATGCGTACAACCGAAACAGAAAACTTAGAAGGCACACCATGTCAGAAATTCAGCGCCTGCTTACCAATACCATCGAACATCTGAATGAAACTGAAAAGCGCGATAACCGCCCACGCTTCAGTATCAGTTTTATCCGTAAGCATCCCGGATTATTTATCGGCATGTATATCGGCTGGTTTGCCACAATGTGGGTAATGCTGGAATCAGAAACCCTGGCGGGCTCAGTATGGCTGCTGGTCGTGCTGTTCGCGCTGATGAACGCGTTTTTCTTCTTTGACGTCAACCCTCGCTACCGCTATAGCGACATTGACGTTCTCGACCTGCGCGTTTGCTATAACGGCGAGTGGTACAATACCCGCAACGTGCCCACGGCGCTGATCGATGAAATTCTTAACTCCCCTGGCGTGGATGAAGAGCAAAAATCTTTATTGCACAAAATGCTCAATCGCAAAGGGGAACTGTCGTTTTATGATGTCTTCTCACTCACCCGCCAGCAGCCCGCGGGTGAGCGATAACCACTAGCGACGTTTCTTCCGTCCCTGCACCGCTTTAAAACGCGGATTAGATTTGCAAATCACATACAGCCGCCCCTTACGCTTCACAATCTGGCAGTCGGGGTGGCGCTGTTTTGCACTGCGAAGTGAATTCAATACCTGCATCTCTTAAGACTCCTTCCCGCCAAAGAACTTGCCGAAACGCTGCTGGAAGCGCGCCGGGCCGCCTTCATTGACGAAGACTTTCTGTTTGCCGGTGTAATGAGGATGCGAAGCAGAAGAGACTTCGATCGTCACGTAGGGGTAAGTCACCCCGTCCAGCTCAATCTCGCGGTCGGTTTTGATCGTCGAGCCCACTTTAAAATATTCATTTACGCTGGTGTCGTGAAACACCACGGTCCGGTAAAACGGATGGATGTCGCGCTGCATAAAAATCATTCCGATATGTTATAACGTAACAATAAAATAAAAGATGATTGGGCAAATTGCAAGCGGGGTTTAAACGGGAGAAAGGGGCAAAAAGAAACGGGCACCGCCTGGGTGCCCGCTGTGACTAGAGTCTAAATCCTGCGACGACTCGCTCAAGCTGGGTGGATTGTTCCGCCATCGAATGCGAGGCGGAAGAGACTTCCTGAACCAGCGCGGCGTTCTGCTGCGTGGTACTATCCAGCTGATTAATGGCCAGATTTACCTGCTCAATGCCGGTGCTCTGCTCGCGGCTGGAAGACATAATTTCGGCCATCAGCGTCGTCACGTTACGCACGCCCTGAGTCAGCTCTTCCATTGTGCTGCCAGCCTGATAAACCAACTCAGTCCCCAGATTCACATTGCTCACCGAATTTTCGATCAGCGCTTTAATTTCCCGTGCCGATTGCGCAGAACGTTGAGCCAGACTGCGAACCTCAGAGGCCACAACCGCAAAACCTCTGCCCTGCTCACCGGCTCGGGCAGCCTCAACGGCGGCGTTGAGCGCCAGGATATTGGTCTGGAAAGCGATGCTGTCAATCACGCTGATAATATCCACCACTTTGCCGGAAGAAGTCTGAATCGCATTCATCGTGCTGACGACCTGCTTCACCACTTCTCCCCCTTTCACCGCCACGCTGGAGGCTTCGCGCGCCAGCTCGTTAGCGTGGGCGGCGTTATCGGCATTCTGGCGAACAGTGCTGGTCAGCTCCTCCATAGAAGCCGCCGTTTGCTCAATCGAACTGGCCTGATCCTCGGTACGGGCGGAAAGATCCTGGTTACCCGTCGCAATCTGATGAGAGGCCGAAGAAATGGCCCGGGCGCTATCCCCAACCTGTCGCAACATGGTTTGCAGGTAACCGATCACGCCGTTAAAACTGTCGATAATGGCGTTAAATTCCGGGCTGCTGGTGGGCTCGAGGCGCTGCGTCAGGTCGGCGCCACCGGCGGAAAGCCGGCTGATGTTGTGGTTAAGCTCGCCCAGGCGACGCATCATATTGCGGACAAACAGCACCAGGATCCCGAGCAAAACGATCGCCATCGGGATCTGCACCACGCCAAGACGCAGCAGAATCGCGTCCGTTTGTTTGGTCAGTAGCGCGGTTGGCAGGTCAACCGCCAGAATCCACGGGCTACCTTTTACCGTCTGTAGAATAACGGTGTGCGAAGTGCCGTCGTTATCGTATTCATTCTCACTGCTCTGGCTGGCATTGAAACCGGGCAGCATGGCCTGAACCGCTTTCGCCATCGGCAGCGAGCCGCTCAGTTCAGAAAGATTCTTTAAGCCAGCAGTTTTACCAATCTGATCCGCGTTACCAACAACTTTACCGTCGGCTTCGATGATCAGCACCTGGCCTTTCACCGCCTCGCTCATCTGTTTGGCCAGTTGATTAAAGAAGCCCAGCGTCACATCGATGGTTGCCACGCCCCATGGCTGCCCCTCTTTGGTAATCGCCATGGCGCAGTTAGTCCGCGGCTGCGGGCTGGCATCATCCTGGTAGGCCTTTGCCCAGGCACATTGCCCTGCCGGAGAAGCCAGCCCGGCTTTGTACCACACCTGCTCATAGTAGTTAGGTGCGGCATCCGAGTTCCAGTAGGTATTTTCTTCAAGTTTATTGCTACCGTTGCGGGCAAAGAAAGTGCTGAACTTATTGCGCCCCGCCTCGCGTTTTTCCGGCAAAGGCCAGATGCCGCCGCCAAACACGTTCACATCCTGGTACTGATCCACCAGCGTCGGTAATAACTTATTAATATCATCGCTTTGCATCGCGGCTACGGACTGGGTAATGCTGCGCATCTGCGCCTGCACGCGGTTCATCTGCTCGGTAATATTGACCGCCACGTTATCCACTTCAAAGCGAATCAGCTGGGTTTCATTGCGCTTCAGCTGCGGCGTCACAAAAAAGTGAATCACTAGCGAAGTTACCGCAATTAACAACATGAAAAACAAACATAAAGAGGTAATAAATCGGGATTGTGTAGTTTTTAGCATGATGAAGATACCTGGTGGTAGAAAGCGAAACGCTTAGCAACCTCTTCGGCATAAAACCCACAAACTTAACTGCCGCCATACTTTAACTGCTCGTTAACTATTTCCAAATGTAATTAACTCCCAGTGAAATCCATAAGTTACCCCTATGCTTTGAAATATTTTGCAATGATTAGACTTTTCTCGTTTCCGCAAATGCTTAGAACCCCGCCGGGTCATACCTTAGAAGATAACAATATTGGGCGACGATTTTTGATTACGGCAAGGTAAGCGCTAACGCTACCCGACCGTATCCAGAAGGACATTGCCATGATGCTGCCCCGCTGTTGTGCCGAACTCAACGTAACCACTTCATCCAAGACCCTGATTACCGGAGTAAACTATGAGCACCAATCCAGGCCTGGCACTGCCGATTCTTGACCTGTCCCAGCTCAACGGCAGCGAAACTGACCGTTCAGCCTTCCTCAGCCAGCTGCGCTACGCCGCAAGAGAAATTGGCTTTTTCTACCTGATCAACCACGGCATCAGCCCTGACCTGCAGCAGGCGGTCCAGGACGAAGCCCGCAGCTTCTTTGCCCTCCCCGACGATGAAAAACAGCAGGTGGCAATGATCCACTCGCCGCATTTCCGTGGCTACAACCGCGCCGCCAGCGAACTTACCCGCGGCCAGCCCGACTGGCGCGAACAGTTTGACCTCGGCGCAGAGCGCCAGGCATTGCCGCCGGATGAATACGCCCCGGCGTGGCGTCGCCTGCAGGGGCCAAACCTTTGGCCGACCGCCAGACCTGAACTCAAACCCACGCTTTTACAGTGGCAAAGCGAAATGACCGCTGTGGCTTTAAAACTGCTGCGCACCTTTGCCGAAGCCCTGAGCCTTCCAGCCGATGCCTTTGACGACCTGTACGGCAATCTGCCCAACGAGCACATCAAGCTGATTCGCTACCCGGGACAGTCCGCTACGCAAAGCAGTCAGGGCGTGGGCGCTCACAAAGACTCTGGTTTCCTGAGCTTCCTGCTTCAGGATGAGAAAAAAGGCCTGCAGGTCGAAGTCTCACCGGATAACTGGGTTGATGCCCAGCCGCTGCCGGGCAGCTTTGTGGTCAATATTGGCGAGCTGCTGGAGCTCGCCACCAACGGCTACCTGCGCGCCACCGTTCACCGCGTGGTTTCTCCGCCTCAGGATGAAGAACGCCTGTCCATCGCCTTCTTCCTGGGCGCGCAGCTCAACGCCGTGGTGCCGGTTTATCAGCTCCCGGCAGCGCTGGCCCGCGAAGCCCAGGGGCCAGAAAGCGATCCGCAAAACCCGCTGCTGCGCGACGTGGGCTGGAACTACCTGAAAGGCCGCCTGCGCTCACACCCTGACGTGGCGGAACGCTATTACCCGGACGTCCTTCGTAACAGCAGTGAACTGATCGCTTAATAACACATTAAAATAAAAGGAAAATAACGATGAAAAAGACCGCTTTTAAACTGGCTGGCGTTGCTCTGTCACTGTCTCTGGCTTTCGCGGCACAGGCCGCAGATGCGCTGCGTGTCGCGGCAGATCCGGTTCCGCATGCGGAAATCCTCGCCTTTGTGCAGAAACTCGACCCTAACCTCAAGCTGAAGGTCGTCGAACTGAGCAACGGCGTTAACGCCAACGAACTGCTGGCGAACAGCGACGTCGACGCCAACTACTTCCAGCATGTGCCTTATCTGCGTGACCAGGAGAAAGCCCTCGGCAAAAAATTTGTCGTTGCCGCCACGGTACATATCGAGCCGCTGGGCATCTACTCGCACAAATACAAAGATCTGAAATCCATCCCGGAAGGTACGACCATCGCGGTACCGAACAACGTCACCAACCTCAGCCGCGCCCTTTACCTGCTCCAGGACAAAGGCCTGATCACCCTCAAACCGGAATTTAAAGACGCCGCCACAAACCAGGCAACGCCCAAAGACATCGCCAGCAACCCGAAGAAGCTGAAAATCCTGGAAGTTGAATCCCCGCAGATCCCCCGCTCGCTGGATGACGTAGGCCTGGGCGTGATCAACGGCAACTATGCGCTCGAAGCTGGACTCAGCCCGGCCAAAGACTCCCTTGGCCTGGAAAGCGCGACCCATAACCCCTACGCCAATATTCTGGTCACCAACCCGAATCTGGAAAACGACCCGCGTATCAAACAGCTGGCGAAAGACCTCGAATCCCCTCAGGTGGCCGAGTTCATTCGCAAGCAGTACAACGGCTCGGTGATCCCGGTAGAGACTAAGTCATGATCGCCCTTGAGCGGCTGAGCAAAGTGTACGCCGGAGAAGGCCGACCGGCGCTGGATGACATTAACCTTGTGGTCCCCGATGGCGCCATTTACGGCATTCTGGGCCGCAGCGGTGCCGGAAAAAGTACGCTTATTCGCTGTCTCAATCTGCTGGAGCGGCCCACCTCGGGCCGCATTATCATGAATGACCGGGACATCACCACGTTTAACCAGCGCGAGCTTCGCCAGCACCGCCAGCGCACCGGCATGGTGTTCCAGCATTTCAACCTGATTCACGCCCGCAACGTGGAGGACAACGTTGCCGTGCCGCTGGAAATCTCCGGCACGCCGCGTGAGGCTCGCCAAAAGCGCGTTGCCGAATTGCTCAACCTCGTGGGTCTGAGCGACAAAGCCAAAGCCTTTCCGTCCCAGCTTTCCGGCGGGCAAAAACAGCGCGTCGGCATCGCCCGGGCGCTGGCCGCCCACCCGGAAATCCTGCTCTGCGATGAGGCCACCAGCGCGCTGGATCCTGACACGACCGCCTCAATCCTGACCCTGCTGGCGGACATTAACCGCCAGCTTGGGCTGACTATCGTGCTGATCACCCATCAACTGGAAGTCGTCAAAGCGATTTGCGATCACGCGGCGCTGCTGGAGCACGGCAAATTAATCGAAAGCGGCCCGCTGTCTGAACGATTAGTAGACCCGTTCTCCAGATTACGCACTTCGCTGCTGCACGATACAGAGGCCGAACGCGAGTTCTTACGTCGCCACGGCGTGGAAGGGAGAGTCCTATGCGAAGTAGCATGAGTTGGGAAGATCTGTGGCCGCTGCTGCTGGACGGCACCCTCGACACGCTTTACATGGTGGGCCTGGCCGGGCTGTTTACCGTACTGATTGGGCTGCCGCTCGGTGTCCTGTTGTTCCTGACCCGCCGGGATGCGGTATTGCCCGCCCCCCGCCTGAATCAGGTACTCGGCAGCATCATTAACGTGGGGCGCTCGTTGCCGTTTATTGTCCTGCTTATTGCGCTGATCCCGCTGACCCGCATTATCGTTGGCACCACGCTCGGCAGCACCGCAGCGGTTGTACCCATCACCATCGGCGCCTTCCCCTTCTTCGCCCGCGTGGTCGAAAGCGCGCTGGATGAGGTAGACAAAGGCCGGATTGAAGCCATTCTGTCGATGGGCGGCAACGCCTGGCATGTGGTGAGTAAAGTACTGCTGCCTGAGGCGCTGCCTGCCATCCTGGCCGGCATCACGCTGACGATAGTCATGCTGATCGGCTTCTCTTCCATGGCCGGTGTGATCGGCGGCGGCGGTCTGGGCGACCTGGCCATTCGCTACGGCTACCAGCGCTTTAACAACCAGGTCATGGTCGGGACGGTGATCATCCTGATTGTGATGGTGCACCTGGTGCAAAGCCTCGGTGACCATTTAGTTCGCCGCCTGGCCCACCGCCGCTGATCCGCCCTGATGAACGCCCGGTGCCCTGCACCGGGCTTCCTTCTAATTCCCCCCTTTCGCTGATGTTCCAATCTGGATCACAAAACCACATTGTTAACGTTAACTATTGCGATTAACATCACATTTATGAAGCTTACTCTCTTCTCCCACTTAAAAGTTAACGTTAACAATACAGCCATTCAAGCATTCAGAGACTGCACACATGGCACTGACCAAACGCAATAAACACCACTATCTGATCCTGAGCGGGCTGCTGTTTACCTTTTTCTGGACCTGGTCATCGGCGTTTTCACTGATCGCCCTTTGGCTAAACCAGAAAATCGGCCTGAAAGGCGCGGAAACCGGGCTGATCTTCTCAATCATCGCCTTTACCGCCCTGTGTGCCCAGCCGCTGTACGGCTTTGTTCAGGACAAACTGGGGCTTCGTAAATCACTGCTGTGGGTGATAGGCGTCCTGCTTCTGATAAGCGGCCCCTGGTTTATCTTCGTCTGCACGCCCCTGCTGCAGATAAATATTGTCGCAGGTGCCATCAGCGTCGGGCTTTATGTCGGGGCAACCTTCTTCGCCGGGATTGGCGCACTGGAGTCCTACACCGAACGCGTCAGTCGCATCGTCGGCTTTGAATACGGAAAGTCACGCATGTGGGGCTCTTTAGGCTGGGCTGGCGCTACATTTTTTGCCGGGCTGCTCTTTAATCTCGATCCACAGCTGAATTTTTGGATGGGTAGCGCCTCAGCCTGCCTGTTTCTGCTGTTGCTGTGGCGCATGCGCGATATGCAACCCAACGCCCTCAGCGAACTGGAATACGGCAAAGCCAGCACGCTTACGCTGGCCGATGCCTTCGGGCTGCTGAAGCTCTCTCGCTTCTGGGCGCTGGTCCTTTTCGTTTGCGGCGTGAGCGTCTACAACGTTTACGATCAGCAGTTCCCGGTGTACTTCGCCTCGCTGTTTAACGACGTACAGCGCGGCAACGAAATGTTTGGTTTTCTCAACTCCTTCCAGGTCTTTCTGGAAGCGGGCGGAATGTTTCTCGCCCCAATGCTGGTCAACCGCATTGGGGCCAAACGCGGGTTGCTGCTCAGCGGCCTGATCATGGCGATGCGTATTTTTGGCTCCGGGATGGCAAGCGATCCGCTGACCATCTCCTGCATGAAGCTGTTGCACGCCGTTGAGCTTCCTATCCTGCTTATTTCAATGTTTAAGTACATCACCACGCAGTTCGATCAGCGACTCTCCGCCACGCTGTATCTGGTGGGCTTCCAGTTTATAACGTCGATTTGCGCTACCGTACTTTCTCCACTGGTTGGGCGCGGCTACGACCAGTTAGGTTTCGCGGACACCTACATGATTCTGGCCGGACTGGTTCTGGCACTCACGCTGACATCCGCTTTTCTGCTCAAAGACTCGGGCCCCAATAACGAACATCCTTCTTTAAATCTGACCACCAGGTAATGCTATGAATACCCCACTGAACAAGGCGCAATCCGCCTTAGAAACCCTGCAAACAACGCGCGGCAACGCCTTTTATCCGCTCTATCATTTGGCCCCGCCCGCGGGCTGGATGAACGATCCTAACGGCCTGATTTACCATAACGGGCTTTACCACGCCTTCTATCAGCACCATCCGTTCGATGAAAACTGGGGGCCAATGCATTGGGGCCATGCCACCAGCCGGGATATGGTTCGCTGGGAGCATCAGCCCATTGCGCTGGCACCTGGAGACGAATGGGATCGCGATGGCTGTTTCTCCGGCAGTGCGGTGGACGATAACGGTGTGCTCTCGCTGATTTACACGGGACATCTCTGGCTGGCTGGAGCCGGAAACGATAGCGCGATACGTCAGGTGCAATGTCTCGCCACCAGCGAAGACGGTGTTCACTTTAAGAAACAAGGCGTCATTCTTACCCCACCGCCTGGCATCAGGCATTTCCGCGATCCGAAGGTATGGCAACAGGATGGGACCTGGTGGATGGTCATTGGTGCCCGAGACGAGCAAGACCGAGGCAAAGTATTGCTTTATCGAGGCACTTCACTTCATGACTGGCAGTTAGATCGTATTCTCGCAGAAGCCAGCGCGGATATGGGTTATATGTGGGAATGCCCGGACTTCTTCCCGCTCGGAAAAAGCCAGATCCTGATGTTTTCTCCGCAGGGCATCAAGGCGAAAGGCTGGGCATACCAGAACTTGTTCCAGAGCGGCTATTTACGAGGGCGATGGCAACCAGGGAAAGATTTCATCGTTTATCAGCCGTTTGAAGAGATGGATCACGGCCACGATTTTTACGCCCCGCAGTCCTTTATCGCCGAAGATGGCCGCCGCATCGTGCTGGGCTGGATGGACATGTGGGAATCTCCCATGCTTTCTAAACGCGAAGGCTGGGCGGGTTGCCTTACCGTGCCGCGCGAGCTGTGCATGATGCCAAACGGCAAACTTTACCAAAATCCGGTTCACGAACTGGCCACGCTCCGCGCCGGGGAGCAATTAGTGTTGCCCTGCGTGCTGGATACGCAAAAGCAGATGTTGCACCCGAATGCGGAAGCCGTAGAGTTAGAGATAGCCTGGGAAGCCTGGCAAAGCACGGCTGAACGCTACGGCATTCGCCTGGGACAGGGTTGTGAGCTGTTTGTCGATGCATTGACGCAGCGTCTGGTGCTGTCACGCGGCTATCAGGATACGCAGTTGGATGGCAATCGCAGCGTGCCGTTATTGGAAAACGGCGACCTGCATCTGCGGATTTTTATCGATCGCTCTTCCATCGAAGTCTTTGTTAACCATGGCGAATATTGTCTTAGCAGCCGCCTCTACCCGCAGCCAGGGGAACGTCAACTGGAACTGTTTGCCAGCCACGGGAAAGCCTTATGCCGGGGCGGCACGCTGTGGCAATTGAACGCACTATAGCGAAACGCGCCTGACCAGAGGGCAAGGCAGCCGCTGGATGCCGCTGCTGGTCAACCCGTCAATTAAATGCAGTGCCGCCTGGCGACCAATGGCTTCATGCGGCAACTGAACCGTCGTCAGCGGCGGAAGGAACAAATCACCGATCCCTACCTGGTTATCAAATCCAAGCACAGCCACCTGCTCAGGAATTGCCACGCCCTGCGCCAGTAGCGTCTGCCAGGCCACAAAAGCGATGCGGTCATTACCGCACACCAGCACATCGAAATCCGCTTTTCCTTGCTGGCAATGTGCCAGAACAAGCCCGGCCAATTCAGGATAATGGCTATCGCCCCACTGCATGTGATACTGCCTCACCGTATCAACGTCGAGCCCGGCTTCACGCCAGGCCTGCTCGAACCCATCCCGACGAGAACCGCTGGCAAGCGCCTCTTCGGGCAGCCACAGGCAAAGCGGACGGCGGTATCCCCGCTCAATCAGATGGCGAGTGGCCTGGTACTGCCCGTTAAAATCATCCGGAATGTAACTCGGTAAATCAGCATCGTCACTAATACAGTTAGCCAGCACCACCCGGTGGGTTTTTAGTACCGCAGGGAGCTCAACGTGCCGCAGCCCCATAGAGGTAAAAATGATGCCGTCCGGCCGCTGAGCCAGGAGCTGATTGACCGCCCGCTCGGCGTCGTCAGCAGAAAGGATATTAATGAGAAAACTGTTCCAGCCTCGCTCACGTGCAGTCTGCTCAATGGCCAACAGTATTTCTACAGAATAGGGCGTGGTGGCAGTGTCCAGCGCCAGAATACCGATTGTCGATGTTTTAACACCTTTGCTTCGGATCTTCCGGGCGGAATAGTCCGGCACATAATTCAGCTCATCAATGGCCCGCTGTACCCGCTCCCGGGTCGCCGGGCTAACGTGTTCAGCCTGATTAATGACCCTGGAAACGGTCATCAGCGACACGCCCGCCAGGGTTGCAACATCTTTCAGAGAAGCCATATCCAATCATTCAGCACGAGAGAAAAACCGATAGTAGCGGTTTTTACACGCTTTTTCTCGACGAGAATGTGTTTGTCTCTTTCTCACGCACCAGCACGGTGGTCAGTATGAAAGAAAGTCCCAGCGCCAGCGCCACGCCCAGCAGGGCGAAGATAAAGTACGGGCCAATATAAGCGGGCAGGCTGAAGATACTCGACAGAATATAGCCGTACAGCCGCACGCCGAAGAATGCGATGAAGGCCGAAGCGATCGAACTGGCAACCGTGGCGGCAATAAACGCTTTCTTGTAGCGGGTTAACACGCCAAACAGCGCCGGTTCGGTAATCCCCAGCAGCGCGGAGATCCCCGCCGACAGTACCACCGAGCGATCGGCTTTCGACTTGCTCTGCCGCCAGATGGCAAATGTCGCCCCGGCGATAGCCATGTTGGCCATAAACATCATCGGCATCAGCATGTCATAGCCGCGATCGGTAAAGTTTTGCAGCGCAATCGGCGTCATGGCGTGGTGCATTCCGGTCAGAATGGCTATCGGGCGAATTGCGCCCACCACCAGCCCGGCAAAGCTCGCGGAAATCCCGAACAGCCCTTCAATAAACCAGGCCAGCCCTTTCCCCAGATAAATCCCCAGCGGGCCAATCATCACCAGCGCTACCAGCGCGGAAATGAATAACGTCAGCGTCGGGGTAAACACCGTTTTCAGCACATCAGGCATGATGCTGTCCACCCAGCGGTGGATATAGCTCAGCGCCAGCACCGAGAAAATGACCGGAATGACGCTTGAGGCGTAGTTAAACACCGAAACCGGGATCGCATTCAGAAAATAGAAAGCATCCACCGCGCCCGCCTGATGCGTGGCCAGCACTTTCGCCGCTTCAATCAGCGACGGATACATGAAGCAGGCTGCCACCGCCGCCGCGAGGTATTCGTTCGTTTTGAATATTCTGGCTGCGGAGATCGCGAGGAAAAACGGCAGGAAGTAAAACACGCCGCTGGCGATGAGATCGATAACGATCACCGTATCGCTTTTGGCCGAGATCAGCTTGAGCGCCACCAGCCCGGCCAGCAGACCTTTGATCATCCCTGCCCCGGCAATCGCCGGGACAATCGGACCAAATACGCCGGAAACCGTATCCATAAACAGCGACACCAGGCTCTTACGCTCTTTTTTGCCAGCAGGTGAAGCCTGAGCCTCTTTTGCACCGCCAAGCAGCGCCGTCAGTTGCTCATACCAGCTGTTCACCTGCGGGCCGATGATTATCTGAAACTGATCGCTTTGCGTCTGCGCGCCCAGCACGCCGGGCAGCTTTTTGATCTCCGCCTGGTTCACTTTATTATCATCAATTAAATCGAAACGCAGACGCGTCATGCAGTGCCAGACTTTATTAATATTATCCGTCCCGCCGACCAGACGAATAATAGAAGCAATGACGTCACGACTCCCCATGAATAACTCCCCGGTGTTGGTTTATTGTTATGTGTTGCTGCCGCCGATGGTAGAGAATCAAAAAATTAAAAACAAACCAATGAAACATGACTAGCGTCACAAACAGCCAAAACAAAAGAACAATAACAGTAATTGGTACGGTTTTATCGCCTTTAAAAGTGAAATAACTGACCAATAAAAAAGAGTCAAAAAAAGCGTTTACCGCCGGGGAAAAATAGGGTGATAGTAATAGCAGAACTTAATTCACTGCGTTTATATCAGCCTGACGGTGGAGCTTTCTCGTGCTACCCACAATTATCGAAAATATTGAATGTTTTATCACTAAACCGGATCGGCATAACCTGGTCACGGTGCGCGTCACCACCAACAAAGGCGTGACCGGCCTCGGCTGTGCCACCTTCCAGCAGCGGCCGCGGGCGGTAAAAACCCTGGTCGATGAATACCTCAAGCCACTGTTAATTGGCCGGGACGCCAACCACATCGAAGACCTGTGGCAAATGATGACCGTCAACGCCTACTGGCGAAACGGCCCAATCATGAACAACGCCGTCGCCGGCGTGGATATGGCGCTGTGGGACATTAAAGGCCAACTGGCGAATATGCCGCTGTACCAGCTTTTAGGCGGCAAATCGAAGGATGCCATCGCGGTTTACAGCCACGCCGCCAGCGAAACGCTTGCAGGGCTTTATCAGGAAGTGGATAAGCTGCTGACGCAAGGATACCGCTACATCCGCTGCCAGCTGGGGTTCTATGGCGGCACGCCCCAGAGCATGCACCAGACCAAAGATCCTACGCCCGGGGCGTATTACGACCAGGACGAGTACATGGCAAACACGGTGGAAATGTTCCGCGCATTGCGTGAGAAATACGGCCACCGCTTTCATATTCTGCACGACGTTCACGAACGGTTATTCCCGCAGCAGGCTATTCAACTGGCGAAAGCGCTGGAGCCTTACCAGCCGTGGTTTATCGAGGATATTCTGCCGCCACAGCAAAGCGCATGGCTGGAACAAGTCCGCCAACACTCTTCCGTCCCGCTGGCGATGGGCGAACTGTTCAACAACCCGGCGGAATGGCATGACCTGATCGTGAACCGCCGCATCGATTTTATTCGCTGCCACGTTTCGCAGATTGGCGGGATCACCCCGGCGTTAAAACTGGCGGTGCTCTGCCAGGCCTTTGGCGTGCGCCTCGCCTGGCACGGGCCGCCGGATATGACGCCGATTGCGGTTGCGGTGAATACGCATCTGAACATTCACCTGCATAACGCGGCGATTCAAGAGTTTATTCCCGTCAAAGAGAACACCGCCGCCGTGTTCCCCGGCGCTCCATCGGCGGAGAAAGGCTATATGTACCCGCTGGAAAAACCGGGCATTGGCGTAGGCTTTGACCAACAGCAGGCGGAACGCTTCCCGGTGGAATATCGCCCGCACGAATGGACGCAAAGCCGACTGCCCAACGGCGCAATCCATACGCCTTAAGACGTTTTACGGCGGGCCAGATTGGCGTGATTGAAGGGGATAACATAGGTGCAGGAATAGTTGATATCGACGATATCGCTGATTTCAAACACCCGCCCCCCTTCCAGAATACCGCGGTTGCTGATCTGCATCGCGGGCTGGCCCTTCTTGCATTCGAGCAGTTGGGCCTGCTCTTTATTGACCACCACGGCCTGATAGCGGGTCAGTAAATGCGAAATACGAAACCCCTTGCTCAGAACATACTGCTGCAATGAGCTTTCAATCACCTTCTGGTTGAGATCGGGGAAGTCTTTAGCCGGCATACGCGACGTTTCAATCTGCACTTTTTGCTTATCCACCAGCCGCAGGCGGCAAAACTGCCAGATAAACTCCTCGGCACCGAGACCAAAAACCTGCTGCTCGTCGCGGTCGGGCAGCTTTTTATGCAGGCTAACCAGACGAAACGAAATACGGTCGAAAGACTTTTCGGTAATCGAGTTATACACCAGCGGACTGTTGCGCGCCTGTTCGTTGATCCAAATCCCGGAACCCTGAATGACGGAGACCACGCCAATGCTGACCAGTTTTTCCAGCGCCTGGCGAATCGTGAAGCGCGAAACCCCATACTCTTCAGCCAGCTGCCGCTCCGGGGGCAATTTGCGCGGGCCAGGCTCACTGTGCTGATAAATTTTGCTCAGTAAATCCTGGGTCACAAAGTCTTTCTTTTTCATCGCGGGCTCCTAACCTTTGCGCTGAAACATAACATTCTGAACGCCGTTGAACTATGATACCTCGTTAAATATCTTCGACTTTTCATGACTTGCATCGGGACTTCGTTATGGCAGGAAAAAAATTGGTCAGTCTTGTCAACGGCGTGCTGATCGTTGCCGTTTTACTGCCAATACTGCTCAGTATTTATCTGGCTCATAACAAAGCCGAAAACACTTTTCACAGCGAGCTGGAAAGCTATGCCGAACGGGCAATGATCCGTAGTGAGAGAGTGATCAATCAGGCCAGTGCCGCGCTCGAACAAATCAACAGCTTCAACGGCCAGTATTGCTCCCGTGAACACCTCGACGCGATGCGCCGTGTCGCCTTCAACTTTCGCTATATTCAGGAAGTGGTCTATCTCAAGGACGACCGTACGCTCTGCTCTTCTCTGGAAGGCATGCGCGAGAGCGTCAAGCTCGGGCAGCCCGACATCAGCAGCAACCACGGTTTCTACGCATGGTATACGGACGTGACCGATCTGGGGTTTGAACGCCCGATGATCTACATTGGGAAACTTCCTCACGTCGTGGTGATCGACCCCATCGCCTTTATTGATGTCATTCCGTTTGGCCATAATCCGGTCAACGTGGCAATGATTGGCCTCGAGCACTCGCGGCTTATCACCAGTAATGTGAAACTGCCTGATGACAGCTGGAAAAGCCTGTTAAACAGCGGGGCTGAAAAGTACTACGACGGGAATTATGACTACGTTATCCGTCGCTCTCCGGCATTAGGGCTGGCGATGATAGCCTGGGCACCCAGCGCCCCGCTGCAAACAGCCTGGTATAAGCAAATGCTCACCTGGCTACCTATCGGCATTCTCTTCAGCCTGAGCGCTGGCTGGTTCATCACCCGCCTGCTGCGCCGTCTGGAGTCTCCCCAGGCGCGCATTCAGGATGCCATTCGCGGACGGGAATTTACCCTCGAATATCAGCCGATTGTTGATTTGAAAACGGGCGAAGGCGTAGGAGCTGAAGCGTTAATCCGCTGGCGTCTGCCGGATGGCAGTTTCATTAGTCCGGACATTTTTATCCCGATTGCCGAACAGGCCGGGCTCATCTCGCAGATAACCGAACTGGTGGTGAAAAAGACCTTCGCAGATCTCGGCGACTGGCTGCACGCCCACCCTCATCATCACGTTTCGATCAACCTCGCCCCGGCGGATGTGCTTAACGATAAGATTTTGCAGATCATCAAGCCTCTGCTGTTGAAGTACCAAATCAAAGCGGAGCAGATAGCGCTGGAGATCACCGAGCGCGGCTTCGCTAACCCGAAAGTCAGTGCCCCAATTGTGGCGAAATACCGCGAGGCGGGCCACCCAATCTACCTGGATGACTTTGGCACAGGCTACTCCAGCCTCAGCTACCTGCAGGATCTCGACGTCGATATTCTGAAAATAGACAAATCATTCGTTGACGCGCTGGAGTACAAAAACGTCACGCCGTACATCATTGAAATGGCGAAAACGCTGCATCTGGCGACGCTCGCCGAAGGGATTGAAACGGCAGCGCAGGCGGCGTGGCTGCGGGAACACGGGGTCGCCTGGGGGCAGGGCTGGCTTTACAGCAAAGCCCTGCCGAAACAGGCCTTTATCGACTGGATTGCCCGCAATCGCATTGTGAACTGATCACTTCCGCAACAGCTGCTGGAGGCGCTGCTGCTGGCGTTTCTCCAGCCAGCCTTTCAGCAGGAACAGGCGCAGGCCGCCCATCACCAGCAGTGCGCCCCAAATCAGCGCTGCCCACTGGAACCAGTAATGGCCCGGCGACGTCAGCCAGTTAATGACGGCCAGGCCGGTACACACAATCGCCCACACCAGCACCGAACGGTAGAAGCGATACTCGCGGGCCACCCGCCGTTTAGCTTCGAGAATCCGCGAATTCAGCGCATCCTCTGGCTCGCAGTCTGGCTCATTACCGTCGTACAAATCCGTCACCTTGAGATCGAACGCCGCTGCAATAGCGCTCATGGTTTCCAGGCTCGCCTGCCCACCATTTTCAATACGCTGAATGGTTCTGACGCTCAGGGAGGAGAGTTCGGCCAGCTGCTCCTGGGACCAGGCGCGGGACAAACGCAATGCTTTAATGTTGTTACTCATGGCTGGAGATCCTCAAATGATTTAACCCGCCCTGACTATGGCTCAACCCGCGCCACTTCAACACGACAGCGACCCGACATCAACCCGACAGCAACCTGACAGCCCTAATGCGCCGCTTTTCGCCGGGCAAAAGCAAAGCAGATAATCGGCAGAGGCAAAGTGAATAGCAGCAGCAACCATACCAAAGTATAAACCGCATCCACGCCGTCGTTTTGCAAGTTGGTGTATAGCTTAACGGGGATCCCCTGAGGGAAATAGGCGAAAATCATCACGATGCCAAATTCGCCGATGGCCCGAACCCAGGCCACGGCAAGCGCCGACGCAAGTCCAGGCGCAGACATCGGCAAAGCAAGGCGCAGGAAGCGCTGCCAGGGCGAGGCCCCGAGCGTGCGCCCGGCTTCAAGGATCTCTTTCGGCACCGCGGTAAACGCGGAACGGGCGGCGGTAATAAAGTAAGGCAGCGCGCCGTAAACCTGAGCCAGCACAAACGCCCCGGGGTTATTTACCAGCGTCAGCCCGAAGCGGGACAGCCACTCCCCCGCCAGGCTATACGGCCCCCAGGCGGAAATCAGCAAAATCCCCATCGCCAACGGCGGCGTAAGCAGAGGAAGCAACACCAGTACCTCGACCAGCAACCGACGCCGGCCTCTGGCCCAGGCCAGCCACCAGGCCACCGGTAGCCCCAGCGCGACAACAATCATCAGCGCCAGGCCGCCCAGGCCAAGGGAAACGGCAATCGCGCCGCCGTCTCCCCAGGCCAAATGGAACCCGTGCCACGGCGTAACGCCCAGCAAAGTCGCAAACGGAATCGCAAGCAGAAGCAGTGCCGGGAGCGACAGCCATAGCGCCGGGCTACGCATCATTGCGCGTAAATCGCCTGACCTTTAGGTGCCGCATAGCCATTAGCTTTAAACAGCTTTTGGCCTTCTGCGCTGCGCATAAAGTCGATAAACTTCTGCCCCTGCTGCACGCCGTTAGGGGCGTTTTTCAGCACGGCAGCGTAATAGACCAGCGGCTGGGTATGCAGCACCTGATCTTTCCCGGCGCTGTCCTTGATGGTGAAGCTGACGGTGTCGTACCACTTTTTGGCTTCATCAGGGTTGCTGAGGTTGATCTCATCCGGCAGCGCAATGTACGGCAGTTTGGCGGAAATCACTTCGCTTTCATACCCGGCGGCGGCGTCAACCTGCCCGCTCTCCAGCCGCGTCAACAGGCCCCCTTCCAGGCTGACCTGGGCGGGGTTTTGTACTTCCCCCATCACCTCCTTCGCCACGCCCGGCTGCTGGTAATATTTTTCCGCCAGCAGCAGCGTAAAGACAATGTTCTGCCCTTTAGGATCGTTATACGGATCGGTACGGCCAAACTTCAGCCCCGGCGTCGCCAGCACTTTCAGCCAGCTGGCATCTTTCCCGCTCGCGGCGGCAAACTGCGGGGCATATTTCCCTTTCGGGCTATAGGCGATAACCATGCTGGTGCTGGCTACCGGCACGGCATCGTCAATCAGCCCGGCATCTTTCAGGATTTGCATAGGGCCGGGGGTGATGGAGACAAACACATCGGCGGTAATTTTCTTGCTGGCGAGCAGCCGGGCCATTCCGTAAGCGCCCTGCCCTTGCCCCTGATAATCACCGTGATTTTCTTTGGCAAAGGCCGGGCCGAGGGACTGGTCCATCACCTTGCCCATCGAACCTGCATAGGTGACGCGAATATCGGCAGAAGCCAGCGCCGAGGCGCTGAAAAGAAGTGAGCAAAGCGCCAGGGCGCCCGCGCTGCGTGCTGAAGTCAAAGCCATAGCATCCTCGTTATATATAAAAATACACAGCGATTATCCGCGCCGCTTCGCCGCTAAACAACGAGTTTGTATGATGAATTTATCTGCGGTTGAAGTTAAGAGGTACTCCCTCGGGGTGACTTGACTCCCAGCCTCTTCGCCAGCCGGTGGAGGTTGGCCACGTCGACGCCGAGCTGCCGGGCACTGGCCGCCCAGTTATTGCCGTGGCGGGCAAGCGATTCCAGGATCCTGTCGCGCTGAAACGCATCGGTCGCTTCCCGCAGGCTGACAAAATGGGTATCTACAGGCGGACTTTCTGGCTCGTGGGCGACAACATCTGGCTGACCGGAAATCTGGAAATGCTGAGGCTGAAGCACTAGCTCGCCCTGCGGATAACCGGCGCGGGCCAGCACAATCGCGCGATAAATGGCGTGTTCCAGCTCGCGAATATTCCCCGGCCAGCCATACTGCGCCAGAAGCATCCGAGCTGATTCACTCAGCACAATCTGTTTCAGCCCCATTTTCATGCGGCTTTGCTCGCAGAAAAAGCCGGCCAACAGCACGATGTCCTTTCCCCGCTCGCGTAACGGCGGAACATGCAGCGGAAAAACGCTCAGGCGGTGAAACAGGTCGGCGCGGAATTCACCGGCCAGCACCTGCTGGCGAAGATCGCGGTTGGTCGCGGCCAATACCCGTACATCCACGCGCTGGCTGCGGTCGTCCCCTACCCGCTGAATATCGCCGTACTGCAGCACGCGCAGCAGTTTGGCCTGCAGCGCCAGCGGCAGTTCACCGATTTCATCGAGGAACAGCGTGCCGTTATCCGCCATTTCAAACTTGCCGGTGCGGTGATGAATCGCCCCGGTAAAAGCGCCCTTCACATGGCCGAACAGCTCACTCTCCGCCACGCTTTCCGGCAGCGCGGCGCAGTTAAGGTACACCAGCGGACTTGCCACCCTGGCCGATCCGGCGTGAATCGCCCGCGCCACCAGCTCTTTCCCGACGCCCGTCTCGCCGGTAATCAGCACGTTCAGATCGGAGCTGGCAACAATCTCGATCTCTTTTTTCAGCTGGATGATGCCTGCCGAGCGGCCAATCATCTCCCCGGCGGCCTCCCGCGCAATAGCGGGCTGCACCGTGCCTTCCGGCGTTTGCTTTTCAAGCTGCTCCAGCAGCAAAGCGTTGTTCAGCGCCCCGGATGCCAGCACGCCAATCAACCTGAGCTCCTCATCGCTGAAGCCGTCGAACTGATAAGGATCCATGCCGTCCACGGTCAGCGCCCCGATCAGCGTCTGGTCGGCAAACAGCGGCAGCCCCAGGCAGGCGTGAACCTTAAGATCTTCATGGTCTGGAATCAGGCCGTCATACGGGTCGGGCAGCTCGCTATCGGCCGGGAAACGCACCACGTCCCCTGCGCGGGCAATGGCCTCCAGCCTCGGATGCGCATCAACGGCAAAACGCCGCCCCAACACGTCGATGGCAAGGCCGTCTATCGCCAGCGGATAGAAATGCCGCGACTCGTAGCGCAGCAGCGCCGTGGCATCGCCGCCGAGCAGCTTCCTCAGGGTTCGGATAACGCGGGTAAAGCGATCGGAATGGCTGATGCCGCTCTGCAGTTCGATTGCAATGGCGGCGAGAGAAGACATCGACAGGCTCATGGGGAGGCTCCTGGAACGCGGGGCGTTCAGCTTACGCCCGAGTAGTCAAAATGACAAACACTAGAGTCATTATGACCAAACAAGATAATGTCATTATGACAAAACCACAGAACAAATAAAAAATAAAACCATTAAAAATCAAAATATTAAAAAACTGGCACGATACTCGCAATAACACAGCCATTGAAGTACTTAACGCTATGACATCAATGAGGTTCTCAATGGCTATTCAGGTTAAAAACAACATTCAGTGGGTTGGGCAACGTGACTGGGAAGTGCGTGATTTTCACGGCACGGAATATAAAACGCTGCGCGGCAGCAGCTACAACAGCTACCTCATTCGCGAAGAAAAAACCGTCCTGATCGACACCGTCGACCACAAGTTCAGCCGCGAGTTTGTGCAAAACCTTGAGCGTGAAATCGACCTTAACACGCTCGACTACATCATTATCAACCACGCGGAAGAAGACCACGCGGGGGCGCTGACCGAGCTGATGTCACGCATCCCGCACACCCCCATTTACTGCACCGCCAACGGCATCGATTCGATTAACGGCCATCACCATCACCCGGAGTGGAACTTTAAGGTGGTGAAAACCGGCGACAGCCTGGACATCGGCAATGGCAAACAGCTGATCTTCGTTGAAACGCCGATGCTGCACTGGCCGGACAGCATGATGACCTATCTGACCGGCGATGCGGTGCTGTTCAGCAACGACGCCTTCGGCCAGCATTACTGCGATGAACACCTGTTTAACGACGAAGTGGATCAGACCGAGCTGTTTGAGCAATGCCAGCGCTACTACGCCAACATCCTGACGCCGTTCAGCCGCCTGGTCACGCCAAAAATTACCGAAATCCTCGGCTTCAACCTACCGGTGGAGATGATTGCCACCTCCCACGGCGTGGTCTGGCGCGACAACCCAACGCAAATCGTTGAGCTGTACCTGAAATGGGCCGCCGATTACCAGGAAGACCGCATCACGTTGTTCTACGACACGATGTCAAACAACACCCGTATGATGGCGGACGCCATTGCCCAGGGCATTCACGAAGTTGACCCGCGCGTGGCGGTGAAAATCTTCAACGTAGCCCGCAGCGATAAAAACGAAATACTGACCAACGTGTTCCGCTCCAAAGGCGTGCTGGTCGGCACCTCCACCATGAACAATGTGATGATGCCGAAAATCGCCGGGCTGGTGGAAGAGATCACCGGGCTGCGCTTCCGCAACAAACGCGCCAGCGCCTTCGGCTCCCACGGCTGGAGCGGCGGCGCGGTCGATCGTCTTTCTACCCGCCTGCAGGACGCCGGGTTTGAAATGTCCCTCAGCCTGAAAGCGAAATGGCGCCCGGACGGCAACGCGCTGGAGCTTTGCCGCGAACACGGTCGCGAAATCGCCCGTCAGTGGGCGCTTTCCCCGCTGCCGGTGGATCAGGATGCAACCAGCGTCGCTCCGCTAGCCGAAGAAGCAACGGCTGAATCCACCAGCGCCGGCCTCGGCCCCTGCATGCAGTGCAGCGTTTGCCAGTGGATTTACGATCCAACCCTGGGCGAACCGATGCAGGCCGTTGAGCCTGGCACGCCGTGGAGCGAAGTGCCTGACAGTTTCCTGTGCCCTGAATGTTCGCTGGGCAAAGACGTCTTCGACGAACTGGCAACGGAGGCCAAATGAACAAGGGCATTGTGATCATCGGCTCGGGCTTTGCCGCCCGCCAGCTGGTGAAAAATATCCGCAAACACAGCGCAGACGTGCCCATCCGACTGATTGCCGCCGACAGCGCCGACGAGTACAACAAACCGGATTTGAGCCACGTCATCAGTTTAAACCAGCGAGCCGAAGCGATGACTCGCCAGCAGGCTGGCGCATTTGCGGAGCAGTTCAACCTGACGCTGCACGCCAATAGCTGGGTCAGCAGCCTCGACCCCAACAACAAACTGGTCAACTGCGGCGAGCGGCAGTGGCGCTACGACAAACTGGTGCTGGCAACCGGCTCTGCCGCCCTGTTGCCGCCCGTTTCCGGCAAAGAGTTGATGACGACGCTCAACAGCCAGCAGGAATATCAGGCCTGCGAAACCCGGCTGCGCGACGCCCGGCGGGTGATGATCCTCGGCGGTGGGCTGATTGGCAGCGAACTGGCGATGGATTTCTGCCGTGCAGGCAAAGAGGTTGTGCTGGTGGATAACGCCAGCCACCTGATGGCGTCGCTGCTTCCGGCGGAGGTCAGCGGCCGCCTGCAATCCCGCCTGAATGAGATGGGCGTCGAGCTGCTGTTCAACCAGCGTCTGGAAGCCGTAAGCCAGATGGAGTCAGGGATGTGCGCCACGCTCAACAACGGGCGTAATCTGCATGTTGATGCAGTGGTGTCCGCCATCGGCCTGCGCCCGAACGTTGGGCTGGCACAGCATGCAGGGCTTGAGGTTAACCGTGGTATCCAGGTGAACAGCCAGTTGCAAACATCTGACCCGGATATTTACGCCCTCGGCGACTGCGCAGAAATCGACGGCAAAGTGCTGCCTTTCCTGCAACCGATTCAGCTCAGCGCGATGACGCTGGCGAAAAACCTGCTCGGAGCGAGCGACGCGCTTTCCCTTCCGGCGATGCTGGTCAAGGTGAAAACGCCAGAGATGCCGCTGCACCTGGCCGGAGAAACCCAGCGTCGCGACCTGATCTGGCAGATTACCGCCAGCCCGCAGGGGTTGATTGCCAAAGGGATGGACGCTGCGCAGCAGCTAAGGGCGTTTATCGTTAGCGAGGAATATATGAAGCAGGCGTTTAGTTTGGTGCGGGAGCTGCAATTAGGCTGAAGGGAAATGAGCGCAGGGAGCCATTTTTCCCCTCACCCCGGCCCTCTCCCCAGAGGGGGAGAGGGAGAAAACAACAAAGCAGAACAATCGGTAATCTATCCCCTCTCCCCAGGGTGCGAGGGAGAAAACAACAAAGCAGAACAATCGGTAATCTATTCTCTCTCCCCTGTGGGGCGAGAGAGAAAACAACGCGTCAGAGCAGTAAGCAATCTATCCCCTCTCCCCAGGGGGGCGAGGGAGAAAACAACAATGCAGAACAATCGGTAATCTATTCTCTCTCCCCTGTGGGGCGAGAGAGAAAACAACGCGTCAGAGCAGTAAGCAATCTATCCCCTCTCCCCGGTGGGGAGAGGGTTAGGGTGAGGGGCAAATCTTTACAACGCCTCAACCTTCTCCAGCGCCGCCAGCAAACTCTCCGGCGACAGCGCCACCAGCAGCGCATGAATCGACTCCCCGGCCTGTAAAGTACGGGTAATCACTTTATCCAGATCGGCACGATGATGAATATCCACATCCAGCTGCGCCAGTTTGGTTGGCAGGTTGAAACGCTTATAGGCCTGTGTCAGCTGCGCCAGAACATCGTCCTGCCCCAGCAGTGCGCTCTGCACCAGAATCCCGTAGGCCACTTTCGTGCCGTGCAGGAAGCGGTCGGTTTGCGGCAGCGTCGTCAGGCCGTTATGTACGGCATGCGCGGCGGCAACGCGGGTGTAACGTTCGCCCAGGCCGCCCACCATCCCGCCCCCGGCAATAATCGCCTCGACCACATCCAGAAACGCCTGGCTTAACTTGCCCTGACGCTGATCTTCCAGCGCCTGCTCGCTGCGCTCCAGCAAAACATCACGGATCGCCAGCGCCGCCCCAATGCCGAGACGCACGGTCAGCGGCAGATTTTCTGGCTGCGGGCTAAGCACCACCGCTTCGTACCACTTCGCCAGCGTGTCGCCGATCCCGGCCAGCAGATACTCCTGCGGCGCACGCAGGATAATTTCCGGCTCCACCAGCACTAGGTGATTTGCATCGTTGAAAATTTCAAAGCGCAGCGCCTGCCCGGCGTCGTTGTACCACACGGACAGCGGCGTCCAGGCTGCGCAGGTTGCCGCAATGGTCGGGATCGCCACCACTGGCGCATTCAGTCGACGAGCCACCACTTTCACCGTATCCAGCAACGCCCCGCCGCCGAGGCCGATCACCACCTGACGTTCACCGGACTCCACCACCAGTCTCTGCACATCGCTTTCGCTGCAGTGCCCGCCAAACTGAATATGCTTCGCACCGGGCAGCGAAAAAGCCGCCGGAAGGAAAGGCCGGGCCGCCTCAAACGCGCGCTCACCGTAGATCCAGACCGCGTTATTCAGCTGATCTTCGCTGTAAAACTCAGTCAGACGGGCAAGGCTGCCGGGGTGTGAATAGTAATTAGCGGGGCCGGTAACCACGCGGATAGCGGTGCTGGTCATGATGCATTTCCTTTTCTTCGCTGGCGGGATATATTCTATGCCGATGATATGTCCAGACATCTGGACGGCTAATATCATTTTGCTTTATCTTATGCCTTTTCGTTCATTGCCCGCAACCCAGAAGGCCGTTAAAAATTCGACAGATCAATTCATTAACCCCGGAAGCTGCCGCCGCTATGACCACGCTTAACCGCCTTGAGATGCGAGAAATCTCTATCGCCTTCGCGGGCTTTAACGCGCTGAGCCAGGTGAATTTCCGGCTGGATGGCGGCTCGGTACATGCTTTGACCGGCGCAAACGGGGCGGGTAAATCCACGCTTATGGCAGTGCTTTCCGGCGCGCACGAGAGTTACCAGGGCGAAGTGCTGATCGACGGTGAAACGGTGACGATCCGCAACCCGCGTGACGCCAAACGCCTGGGGATCCATCTGGTGCAGCAGGAAGTGGACGTTGCTCTGGTGCCGGGCCTCAGCGTGGCGGAAAACATCATGCTCGATAAGCTGGCCGAAACGGGGCATGTCTACCGCTGGTCGAAAATTTACCGGCAGGCTCGCGAAGCGCTGGCGCAGCTCGACGTGAACATCGATGTCAAAAAGCGCATTGAGCAATGCACCCTGGCGGAAAAACAGCAAATCCTGCTGGCACGGGCGCTCTCTCACCACTGCCGTTTTCTGATCCTCGACGAACCCACCGCCCCGCTGGACAGCCAGGAAAGCGAACATCTTTTCCGCGTCGTGCAGCGGCTACAAAGCAGCGGCATTGGCGTGGTGTTTATCTCTCACCGCATCCATGAACTGAAAGCCATTTGCGACCAGATGACGGTGCTGCGCGACGGCAAGCTGGTGGACAGCGGCCCGATGGGGCATCTCAGCGGCGAAGAGATTGTCGAGAAAATGCTGGGCCACCAGCTGGACGATATTTATCCCCCTCACCGCCCGCCGGTTGAGGGCGACACGCTGCTGGCGGTGGAAGGTTTGCATGACGATGCGCTGCTGCGCGACATTTCGTTGCGCCTGCGCAAAGGCGAAATTCTGGGCATTGCGGGCCTCGCCGGAGCGGGGAAAACCGAGCTTTGCAAAGCGCTATTCGGCGCCACCCGCAGCACGCTTGAGCGTGGCGAACTAAAAGGCAAGACCTGGCGTCCGACGGACCCGGCGGATTCCGTCACGCGTGGCGTCGTGCTGGTGCCGGAAGAGCGCCGCAAAGAAGGCATTTTCATCGACGAGTCGGTCACCATGAACCTCGCCGTCAGCGCCGACAGCCAGTTTACCCGCTGGGGGCTGTTCGACTACCGCAAAGCCAGGCGCTGGGCGGAGGAGACCATTCAGCGGTTGGGCATTCGCACCAGCGGCCCGGCACAAACGCTGCGCCGCCTGTCCGGCGGCAATCAGCAAAAAGTGTCCATCGGCAAATGGCTGCGCAACGAAGCCGACGTGCTGATTTTTGACGAGCCAACCAAAGGCGTGGACATCAAAGCCAAAACCGATCTCTTCGTGCTGATTGACCAGCTGGCTCGCCGTGGCAAAGGGGTGATTTACGCCTCCGGCGAATTTGCCGAGCTGGTCGGGCTGTGCGACCGCATTTGCGTGCTGTGGGACGGGCGCATCGTCGCTGAACTGGACGGCCATCAGGCCACCGAAGAAACCTTATTACTCTACTCCACCGGAGGAACCCCCGCGTGAGCAAAGCATTATCCCTTAAGGCCAGCGCGTCCGGCCGCCAGCAGTTTTTTGACTTTCTCTACAAATGGGGGATGTTGCTCACCGTGGTGGCCCTGGTGGCGCTGTTCGGCATCGCGTCTGACAGCTTCCTTGAGCCGAATAACATCATCAATATTCTGCGCTCCATCGCCATCGTGACGGTGATTGCCATCGGCGTGTCTATCTCGCTCACCGTGGGCGGGTTTGATTTGTCCGTCGGCTCGACCGCCTCGCTGGCAAACGCGCTGGTGATTTCGCTGTTCGTCTGGCACGGCTTCGGCACCACCGAAGCGATTCTTATCACTTTGGTGCTGTGCACGCTGGTCGGGCTGTTCAACGCCTTCCTGATCGTGGTGCTTAAAATTCCCGACATGCTCGCTACGCTTGCCAGCCTGTTTGTGATTCAGGGCGTCGCAATGACCTACAGCTATGGCGGCTCGATCACCAAAAACATGGTTCTGCCGAGCGGCGACATGGCCGAAGGGACGATTCCCGCCGCCTTTGGCCTGCTCGGGCAGGTGCCGACCATCGTCATCATCATGCTGGTGGTCACGCTGGTCGCCCAGCTCGCGCTCTCTCTGACCAAACATGGCCGCCGGATGTACGCCATCGGCGGCAACCCGGAAGCGGCTCGCCTGTCCGGTATTCGCACAACCCGTTATCGCGTGGCGGCCTACGTGCTGGCCTCGCTGCTGGCAGGTTTGGGCGGCATTCTGCTGGCCTCACGTATTGGCTCTTCACAGGTCAACGCCGGCGGCGGCTACCTGATGGATGCCGTGGCCGCCGCCTGGATTGGTTTCTCTCTGGCAGGTTCTGGTAAACCTAACGCGCTCGGCACGCTGGTGGGCGCGGTGATTCTGGGCGTGCTGCAAAACGGGCTGGTGATGCTCTCCGTACCCTATTACGCGATGGACATTATTAAAGGCCTGGTGCTGGCTGCCGCGCTGGCGATTACTTACATACAACGACGCTAAAACAACAACTTCACACAGGGTAACGACCATGAAAAAACTGACAACTTCACTGCTGGCGCTTAGCCTGCTTGCTGCTCTGCCGGGCCACGCCGCCACGCCAACGCCGGTGCCGGAAAAAATCGCCGCCCACGACGGCCCAATCCGCATCGCAGTGATCCGCAACCTGGGCTCCGACGACAACACCACGCAGTTTGTCGCCGGTGCGGTTCAACAGGCTAAAAAGCTGGGCTTCAAGGTCAGCACGTTTCTGAGCAACGGTGACGACGCCCGCTTCCAGGACTTTGTGAACCAGGCGATCAGCCAGAAGTATGACGGGATTATTCTTTCTCAGGGTCGTGATCCTTACTCCACCGAACTGGTGAAAAAAGCCGTGGCCGCGGGCATTGCCGTGTCGGTCTTTGATACCGCGGTGAACGGCACCATTCCCGGCGTGACCGTAACCCAGCAGGACGATGCCTCGCTGACCAGCCTCTCCTTCGGTCAGTTGGTCAAAGACTTCAACGGCAAAGCCAACATCATCAAGCTGTGGGTGGCCGGTTTCCCACCGATGGAACGCCGCCAGGCCGCCTATCAGGAACTGCTGAAAGCCAATCCGGGCATTAAGGAACTGGAGTCCATCGGCGCGGTTTCTTCCGACGTGCAGGGCGATACCGCCAACAAAGTGGGCGCGGTGCTGGCGAAGTACCCGAAAGGCAAAATCGACGCTATCTGGGGCACCTGGGATGCCTTCAGCCAGGGCGCCTATAAAGCGCTGCAGGAAAACGGCCGTACCGAAATTAAGCTCTACAGCATCGACGTTTCCAACCAGGACATTCAGCTGATGCGCGAAGCCAATAGCCCGTGGAAAGTGAGCGTGGCGGTCGATCCGAAGCTGATTGGTGCCACCAACGTGCGCCTGGTGGCCTACAAGATCGCCGGGGAACAAACGCCTGCAACCTACGACTTTAAAGCGGCGGCCATTCCTCAGGCACTGCTGGCCAGCCAGCCCGGCCCGGTCAACGTCACTTCGCTGGGCAAAATCATCCCAGGCTGGGGCCAGACAGACGACTTTATCGCGCCGTGGTTCGCCACGCTCGAAGCGAAAAATAAATAAGGAGTCGCGCAATGGCTCTGCCACAACCCGAATACAGCCGCAATATGCGGCTGATCGGCCATAGCGATCAGGGGGGAAAACCGGACGGCGTGCAGCTAATGGTGCACCGGGGCTATGCGTATATCGGCCATATGGTGTCGCAGGGCTTTTCGATTATTGATGTCCGCGATCCTAAAAACCCGAAAGCGGCGGGCTTCGTGCCCGCACCGCCGGGTACCTGGAATATTCACCTGCAGGCGCACGACGACCTGCTGCTGGTGATTAACGCCCGGGATCTGTTTGCCGACGTGCGTTTCGCCGATGAAAAGGTTTACTACACCAAATCGGTCGGCGAAACGGTTCGCGACGTGCAGGACAAAGGCTGGAGCGCCGGGTTACGCATTTTCGATATCTCCACGCCGGACAAGCCTAAAGAAATCAGCTTTCTGTCCCTGACCGGCATCGGCATCCACCGCTGCTGGTATGTGGGCGGCCGCTGGGCCTATGTTTCCGCGCTGATCGATGGGTTTAGCGATTATATCTTCCTGACTATCGACCTCGCCGACCCGCGCAATCCACAGGTCGCAGGTAACTGGTGGCTACCAGGCATGAACACCGCCGCAGGCGAGCAGCCGACCTGGCCGGAAGGCAAACGCTATGCGCTACACCACGCAATTATTAGCGGCGACACGGCGTATGCCAGCTGGCGCGACGGCGGCCTGACGCTGCTGGACGTTTCCGACCGAACTCAGCCGCAGCTCATCAGCCACCGTAACTGGAGCCCGCCGTTTGGCGGCGGCACCCATACGGCGCTGCCGCTGCCGAATCGCGATCTGTTGGTGGTACTCGACGAAGCGGTGCTGGACAACCAGGAGGACGGAGAGAAACTGATTTGGCTGTTCGATATTCGCGATCCGTCGAACCCGGTCAGCATCTCTACGTTCCCGCAGCCGGATGAGATTGATTATGTGGCGAAAGGCGCGCACTTCGGCCCGCATAACCTGCACGAAAACCGCCCAGGTAGTTTTATCAGCGATACGCTAATTTTCGCGACGTATCAGAACGCAGGCGTGCGAGCCTACGATATTTCCAACCCGTACCGCCCGTTAGAAACAGGTGCGCTGGTACCTGCCGCCCCGGAGAAGATGATGGATACTCGCCCAGGCCGCCCACGGGTGATCCAGTCCTGCGATGTCTTTGTCGACGCGCAGGGGATTGTTTACAGCACGGATTATAACGGCGGGTTGTCGATTATTGAGTATTTGGGGTAGTTTGCCCCTCACCCCGGCCCTCTCCCCACAGGGGAGAGGGAGAAAACATAAGATAGCAGGCATTATTTAGTCCCTCGCCCCACAGAGAGAGGGAGAAAACATATGACGGGAGGCATACTTTATCCCTCTCCACTTTGGACGAGAGAAAACAAGCTACAGACGACATTCTTTATCCCCTCTCCCCTGTGGGGAGAGGGTTAGGGTGAGGGTAAAAACCAGAAGTGATGCAGTGAATACAATTCAAAGTGAACGCAGCAGAAAAATCACCCCTTCTGCCGAACCCTCGCAATAAACTCATCCACCGAATCCACCTGCCCGGCGATCAGAATCAGGAACTTGCCCAGCTCAATCGCGTGACTGACGCAGGCCTGACGAGTGGCCTCATCCTCAATACTTTCCAGATCGGCAACGTGAGACAAACCAACCGAGCGGCGAATCAGTTCGGTGCCGCAGAAGCCCACCGCATCAACCCACACTTTTTGCAGGTAGTGCTCAACGTAGCCTTCCGTTGCCAGCGCCGCATCGCGTGTTTTCTCGCGGGCAAGCGCCGTAAAGCGCTCTGAGAAGCTCAGCCACAGTTCCTGAATATCCTTCAGGCGCTGTTCTCGCTGGCTGGCGGCATCCCGTGGACCAAAATGGCCTGGCAGCGCGCAGTAGTTCAGCAACAGGTTGCCGATGGCGGTCCCAAGATCAAACCCGACCGGGCCCACGTAACCAAACTCAGCGTCGATAGCTTTCAGGCTACCTTCCGCGACGAAAATCGACCCGCTGTGGATATCGCCGTGCAGCAGCGCCTCGGCGCTTGAGAAGAATTTATGCTTTAGCAAAGCCACGGCCAGCTTCAGGTCGCTGTCGCTTCGCAGCGCGGCAACCTGCTGTTCCAGCGCGGCCGGGTAGTTATTTCGCTCGTGGATCTGATACGGATCGTTAAAGAACAAATCTTCGGTGATTTCGCACATTTCCGGGTTGATAAAGCGGGCAACCAGCGCCTTCTTATCATGCGGGTGCAGATAAAAATCTGAGGTGTGGAACAACGCTTTGGCCAGATATTCCCCAAGCTGGCTGGCCGCCTGAGGATAATAAACGCCCTTCACCAGCTCGCCGCGCCAGATACGGTGGCTGGAGAGATCTTCCATCACCATCACTGCCAGGTCCGGGTCGTAATGCACCACGTTGACCGTGTGCTCCGGGCTGTGCTGGTAGTGCTCCACCAGCGTCTGCGCCTCAAGGCGAGCGCGATCCAGCGTCAGCGGCCAGGACTCCCCCACGCAGCGCACATACGGCAGTGCCTGCTTCACGATAGTCCGGCTGACGCCCTGAGAATCAAAGATTTTAAACACCAGATTGAGGTTGCCGTCGCCCACTTCCTGCGCCTCCACCAGCTCAGACGGCGTCTGCAGCCCGCCAAACTGTTGAGCATAGGCCACTGCGTCAGCGGCGGTAAAAGTGCGGTAGTGCGACATGGCGATCCTCTCAGAAAATAAAGTAAATTAAGACGTTTGGACGTCTATACATCTGGAAGTCATGTTGGCACAATATACCGCAACAACGCAACATGGAATTAACACGAATGCATAATTTAAAAACCACCAGCCTTGAAGTGCGTGATAACCAGCTTTGGATCCTTGACCAGCAGGCGCTGCCGCAGCAGAAAAACTGGCTCCCGGCACACACCGTGTCGCAGTTGGTCGCCCATATTCACGCCCTCAGCGTGCGTGGCGCGCCGCTGATCGGCCTTTCCGCCAGCCTGCTGCTGGCGCTGCTGGCAGAACAGGGATTAACAAAGTCTCAGCTCGCTGAAGCGCTGGAAACCCTGCGGGCGTCCCGCCCGACGGCGGTGAACCTGATGAATAACCTGGACCGCATGAAGCAGGCGCTGACCCAGGAAAACGTTGTAGCTGCGCTCGAAGAAGAAGCGCTGCGGCTGGTGGCAGAGGATAAAGTGCTGTGCGATAACATCGCTCGTGCCGGAGCAGCGCTGGTTAAGCCCGGCAGCCGCCTGCTGACCCACTGTAACACCGGCGGCCTTGCTACCGCAGGCGTCGGCACCGCGCTGGGCGTTATCCAGCGAGCATTTAACGAAGGCAACGTCGCCAGCGTTTGGGTGGACGAAACCCGCCCGCTGCTGCAGGGCGGCAGGCTGACGGCATGGGAACTGGGTGAGCTGGGCATTCCTTACCAGCTGATTTGCGATTCAATGGCCGCCAGCCTGATGGCGAAAAAGCAGGTGGACGCTATCTGGGTGGGCGCGGACCGCATCGCCGCGAACGGCGACGTGGCCAACAAGATCGGTACCTACAGCCTGGCCGTGCTGGCGCATTACCACGACATTCCGTTCTATGTTGCCGCGCCTCATACCACGCTCGACAGAAACTGTCCGAACGGCGAAGCCATTCCGATTGAGCAGCGTGCAGCCAGTGAAGTGACCGGTGTGGCGGGCAGTTTTGGCAGCGTGCAGTGGGCACCAGACAACGCCAGCGTGTATAACCCGGCGTTTGATGTCACCCCGGCAGAGCTAATTAGCGGCTGGATTTTGGATACGGGCGTGGTGACGCCGGAGCAGGTTCGGGATGGGGTATTTTTGCCGAAGAAATAATTCCCCTCACCCCGGCCCTCTCCCCAAGGGGGCGAGGGAGGAAAAACGACATGCGATATTGTTTATTCCCTCTCCCTCTGGGCTGAGGGAGAAAAAACGACATGCGGTATTGTTTATTCCCTCTCCCTCTGGGAGAGGGTTAGGGTGAGGGTAAAAACCAGCAGCGGCTCGGTGGCTGAGAACGTCGGGAACGCATCTCAGCCAACCCAAAACTGGGAGATAAAAAAGATCGGGAAGTGAACGGCACAACAGCTGGACTAAAAAGCCTTCCCGAAGGAAGGCTCAACTCAACAACTACGGCAAGCGTGGATAAGCATCGGCGATCGCGTCGCCGGTGAAGTGCGCCACCCAGCCTTCCGGGTTATCAAAAATACGAATCGCGGTAAAATGCGGCTCGGAACCCATATCAAACCAGTGCGGTGTCCCGGCCGGGACGGAAATCAGGTCGTTCTTCTCGCAGAGGATCTGATACACCTTGTCGTCCAGGTGCAGGCAGAACAGCCCAGCGCCTTCGACGAAGAAACGCACTTCATCTTCGCCGTGGGTATGTTCAGACAGGAATTTGGTCCGCAGCACGTCTTTCTGCGGGTTATCCGCACGCAGGCTGATCACATCCCAACTCTGGTAGCCCTTCTCCGCCACCAGCTTGTCGATAGCATGCTGATAAGCGTGAATCACCGTTTCCGGCGTTGGGTCGTTGCCTAAATCCTGGTTCGCTTCCCAGCGTTCAAAACGCACATCTTTAGCGTTGAGCTGCTCGCGAATCTCTTGCGCGTCCGTGCTGTGCCATACCGGCTCCTTTGCTTCGGTATCGGTAAAAATGGTCAATGCGCTCATGAAGAAAACGACTCCAGATTAATGTGGTCGAAACGGTTTACCTGGCGATGACGGCTGACGTCATCCGCCTCGCCGCGAATAAGCTGCACGGTTTGCCACCCGGCTTCCCGTGCGGCATCCAGCTCCTGGTGAATATCTGACAAGAACAGCAGCGCCTCAGGTGCCACGCCAATCTCCGCCGCGATGTTGCGGTAGGACTGCGCTTCACGCTTGGCCCCAACATGGGTATCAAAATAGCCGCTGAACAACTCAGTAATATTCCCGGCGTCGCTGTAGCCAAAAAGCAGCTTCTGCGCCGCCACCGAGCCAGATGAATAGACATACAGAGCAATGCCCTGCTGTTTCCAGGCCTTCAGCGCGGGCAGAACGTCATCATAGAGATGGCCGGTGAAGTCTCCATTCACGTAGCCATCCCGCCAGATAAGGCCCTGCAGCGCTTTTAGCGCGGTAGATTTACGATCTACATCCATGAAGCTAAACAACGTCTCAATCAGCCGTTCAATATCCGCCTGCGGTTCATTAATTTCCGCCCGCAGGTCGTTGAGTATTGGGGCTATTTCATTTTGCTGCTCGCGAACAAAACCCGCGAGGCGTTCGCGGGCATACGGGAACAGGATGTTGTGCACAAAGCGAATGTCACTGGTGGTGCCTTCAATATCGGTAACAATGGCGCGAATCATCATCTCTCCAGCCGTTAGCGCTGCGTTATGTTGGCAACTGAGGTCATTATTATTTAGACGTCTAAGCGTCTTGATTGCTAAATCTTAACATCGTGTTATAGTCCCGGCAACACAGGGAAACACACGCACCACGTTAAGGTCGAAGAATAATGAGCCACTCCCCTTTGATTCCAGAAAGCAAACTGCCGGCGCTCGGTACCACTATTTTCACGCAAATGAGCGCCCTTGCGCAGCAGCATAACGCCATTAACCTCTCCCAGGGCTTCCCGGATTTCGATGGCCCGCGTTACCTGCAGGAGCGCCTGGCGTTTCACGTCAGCCAGGGCGCGAATCAGTACGCTCCGATGACCGGCGTTCCGGCCCTGCGTGAAGCCATCGCCGAGAAAACCGAAGCCCTGTACGGCCACAAACCGGATGCCAATACCGATATCACGGTCACCGCTGGCGCCACCGAAGCGCTTTACGCCGCCATCACCGCGCTGGTTCGCCCGGGTGATGAAGTGATTTGCTTTGACCCGAGCTACGACAGCTATGCCCCAGCCGTGACGCTTTCCGGCGGCATTCTGAAACGTATTGCCCTCCAGCCGCCGCACTTCCGCGTTGACTGGCAAGAATTTACTGCCCTGCTGAGCGACAAAACCCGCCTCGTCATTCTTAACACGCCGCACAACCCGTCCGCTACCGTCTGGCGAAAAAGTGATTTTGCCGCGCTTTGGCAGGCCATTGCGCAGCATGAAGTCTACGTGCTGAGCGACGAAGTGTACGAGCATATCTGCTTCGACGAAGAAGGCCACGCCAGCGTGCTGGCTCACCCACAGCTGCGCGAGCGCGCTATCTCTGTGTCCTCTTTCGGCAAAACGTTCCATATGACGGGCTGGAAAGTGGGCTACTGCGTGGCACCGGCGGCCATCAGCGCTGAACTGCGTAAAGTTCACCAGTACCTGACGTTCGCGGTGAATACCCCGGCGCAGCTGGCGATTGCCGACATGCTGCGTGCCGAACCGGAACATTATCGTGAATTGCCGGAGTTTTATCGCGCGCGCCGCGACCGCTTTGTTGAAGCGCTGGCGGACAGCCGGTTTGAAATTCTGCCCTGCGAAGGGACTTACTTCCTGCTGGCCGACTACAGCGCAATCTCCGATCTCGACGACGTGAGTTTCTGCCAGTGGCTGACCAAAGAAGTGGGCGTGGCGGCGATCCCGCTGTCGGTGTTCTGCGCGGATACTTTCCCGCATAAGCTGATTCGCCTGTGCTTCGCCAAGCAGGAAGCGACGCTGGACGCCGCGGCAGAAAGATTGCGCCAGGTATAAAGCGACATTCCCCGTCGGCGGACGGGGAAAACTACAGGCTGAGGATCTCTTTGACGAACGGAATAGTGAGCTTACGCTGGGCGGTAATCGAGGCGTGATCGAGCTGATCGAGCGTCATAAACAGGGTACGCATTTCACGATCGAGGCGTTTTAGCAGGAAGCGCCCCACGTCTTCCGGCAGCTCAAACCCCCGCAGCCTGGAACGCAGCTGCAGCGCCTGCAGCTTGTCGTCATCGGAAAGCGGCTGCAGCTTGTAAATTTGCCCCCAGTCCAGGCGGGAAGCCAGGTCAGGCAACTGCAGATTGAGCTGGCGAGGCGGCCTGTCACCGGTGATCAGCAGGCGCGTTTTCCCGGATTCCAGAATGCGATTATAAAGATTGAAAATCGCCATTTCCCACGGCTCATCCCCGGCCACGCATTCGATATTGTCGATGCAAACCAGCGACAGCTGCTCCATCCCGTCCAGCACTTCCGGCACAAACCAGGTGCGCTTATCCAGCGGCACATAGCCCACGGCTTCACCGCGCTGGGAAAGCTCTGCGCAGGCCGCATGCAGCAAATGGCTGCGCCCGCCGCCTTCACGCGACCAGAAATAAATATACCCGCTGTGATCCTGACGGAGTACCGCCTGCAGGGCGGCTAATAAAGAAGGGTTGTCACCCGGCCAGAAACTCGCAAAGGTTTCGTCGTCGGGAAGATAGAGTGGCAGTGAGAGCTGTGCCGGCGTATTCAGAAGTACCTCAACCATAACAGGCAGAAAATCGAAACGAGTCTAACACAGAATGGCTGAGGTTTAGAACCGGGCGAGGATCCGCCCGGCGAGGAAACGATCAGGCCTGCGCGTCGTTGTCTTTCGCGTCAAGCACGACTTCTTCCGGGCGCAGTATGCTGATAAGTTTGAAAATAAGGCTCAGGCCCACGCCGACGATGGTCGCCAGCGCCATGCCTTTCAGCTCTGCCGCACCGATGTGCACCTTCGCCCCGCTCACCCCGATGATCAGAATCACAGAGGTCAGGATCAGGTTTTGCGCTTTGCTGTAATCCACTTTGGATTCGATCAGCACGCGAATACCGGAGGCACCGATCACCCCATACAGCAGCAGAGAAACACCGCCCATCACCGGCACCGGGATGATTTGAATCGCTGCCGCCAGTTTACCGACGCAGGAAAGCAGAATGGCGATAATTGCCGCGCCGCCGATAACCCAGGTCGAATACACGCGGGTGATGGCCATGACGCCGATGTTTTCGCCGTAGGTAGTATTTGGCGTGGAGCCGAAGAAGCCGGAGAACACGGTTGAAATGCCGTTGGCAAACATCGAGCGGTGCAGGCCCGGGTCGCGAATCAGGTCTTTTTTCACAATATTCGCAGTGACCACAAGGTGGCCCACGTGTTCGGCAATAACCACCAGCGCCGCAGGCAGAATGGTGAAGATAGCGAACCATTCAAAGCGAGGTGTATAGAAGGTTGGCAGCGCGAACCAGTGCGCTTCGCGGATTGGCGTCACGTCTACCACGCCCATCGCGAAGGAGAGCGCATAGCCCGCCAGCACGCCGATGAGAATCGGGATAATCGCCATAAAACCACGGAACAGCACGGAACCAAACACCGTCACCGCCAGCGTCACCAGCGAGATAATAATAGTGGTGGAATCCGGGGATGCGCCTTCCGCAGGCAGCAGTCCAGCCATGTTGGCCGCCACGCCTGCCAGTTCCAGACCGATAACCGCAACAATCGCGCCCATTGCCGCCGGAGGGAACATCACGTCCAGCCAGCCGGTACCGGCTTTTTTCACAATCAGCGCCACGATGCAGAACAGCACGCCGCACATAATAAAACCGCCGAGCGCCACTTCATATCCCAGCGGCAGCAGCAGCAATACCGGAGAGATAAACGCGAAGCTGGAGCCCAGATAAGCCGGGATTTTGCCTTTACAGATGAACAGGTAAAGCAAAGTGCCGATGCCGTTAAACAGCAGTACCGTGGCCGGGTTGATGTGGAACAGAATTGGCACCAGCACGGTTGCGCCGAACATGGCGAACAGATGCTGCAGGCTCAACGGAATCGTTTGCAGTAAGGGCGGGCGTTCACTCACCCCAATGGCGCGGCGGGTCATGTTGTTTTCCTCTAAGTGTTTTTTTTAACGAACGGTGTTTGCTGCAATCAAAAAAAAGCCGACTTTCAAAGTCGGCTGATGAATCTTATTTGGTTCCGAATATCTTATCGCCCGCATCACCGAGGCCAGGAATAATGTACCCGTGCTCGTTGAGGCCCTGATCGATAGAAGCGGTGTACAGCTCCACGTCCGGGTGCGCTTTTTCCAGCGCGGCGATGCCTTCCGGCGCGGCAACCAGCACCAGCACCTTAATGCTGGTACAGCCCGCTTTTTTCAGCAGGTCGATGGTGGCAATCATAGAGCCGCCGGTCGCCAGCATCGGGTCAACCACCAGCGCCATACGTTCTTCTATATTAGAAACCAGCTTCTGGAAGTAAGGCACCGGCTGCAGGGTTTCTTCATCGCGGTAAACGCCGACGACGCTGATACGCGCGCTTGGTACGTTTTCCAGGACGCCTTCCATCATGCCAAGGCCAGCACGCAGAATTGGCACAACGGTAATTTTCTTGCCTTTGATCTGGTCGACTTCCACCGGGCCGTTCCAGCCTTCGATGGTGACTTTCTCGGTTTCCAGATCCGCAGTGGCTTCATAGGTAAGCAGGCTGCCTACTTCAGAGGCGAGTTCACGAAAGCGCTTGGTGCTGATGTCTTGCTCACGCATCAGGCCCAGCTTGTGTTTGACGAGTGGGTGTTTCACTTCCACGATCTTCATACTCTTTCTCCCCCGAGATAGTTGGCTACCACAAAAAAAATCGCCGGATTATACCGCTTTTTTGCCGCTGCGCTACAGCTAATGGGATGATCGAGATCAACCGGACTGGATTGAGTCTATCTCAGGAATTCTTTTCTTGCCGATGATAAGAGGCTCGCAAACGTTTGCCTGCACTGTTAGAATTGCCGCGTTTTTCTTATATACCACCCGTGGGGAACGAGCAGTGACCGATAAAACCTCTCTCAGCTATAAAGATGCCGGTGTAGATATTGATGCTGGTAACGCTCTGGTCGACAGAATTAAAGGCGTAGTGAAAAAAACCCGCCGCCCGGAAGTGATGGGTGGCCTGGGCGGTTTCGGTGCGCTGTGCGCGTTGCCTCAGAAATATCGCGAACCGGTCCTGGTTTCCGGCACCGACGGTGTGGGCACCAAGCTGCGTCTGGCTATGGATTTAAAACGCCACGACGCTATCGGCATTGATCTGGTCGCCATGTGCGTGAACGACCTGGTGGTCCAGGGCGCCGAGCCGCTGTTCTTCCTTGACTACTACGCCACCGGCAAACTGGACGTGGATACCGCCGCCAGCGTGATCACCGGTATCGCCGAAGGCTGCCTGCAGTCAGGCTGCTCACTGGTTGGCGGTGAAACCGCTGAAATGCCGGGCATGTACCACGGGGAAGACTACGACGTGGCCGGGTTCTGCGTCGGCGTGGTTGAGAAGTCTGAAATCATCGACGGGTCTAAAGTTGCCGATGGCGATGTCCTGATTGCGCTGGGCTCAAGCGGCCCGCACTCCAACGGCTACTCGCTGGTGCGCAAAGTGCTGGAAGTGAGCGGCACCGACCCGCTGACCACCGAACTGGAAGGGAAACCGCTGGCGGACCACCTGCTCGAGCCAACCCGCATTTACGTGAAAAACATCCTTGAACTGATTGAAAACGTGGATGTTCACGCCATCGCCCACCTGACCGGCGGCGGCTTCTGGGAAAATATCCCGCGCGTGCTGCCGGACAACACCCAGGCCGTGATCGCCGAATCTTCCTGGCAGTGGCCAGCGGTCTTCAACTGGCTGCAGCAGGCCGGCAACATCAGCCGCCACGAAATGTACCGCACCTTTAACTGCGGCGTGGGCATGGTCATTGCGCTGCCAGCCGCAGAAGCGGATAAAGCCGTTGAGCTAATGCAGGCCAAAGGTGAAAAGGCGTGGAAAATCGGTATCATCAAGGCATCTGATTCCGAAGAGCGCGTGGTTATTGAGTAATGAAACACATTGTGGTGCTGATTTCCGGTAACGGAAGCAATCTGCAGGCGATCATTGATGCCTGCCAGCAGAAGAAGATTAACGGCACCATCAGCGCGGTGTTCAGCAATAAGGCCGACGCGTTCGGCCTCGAGCGAGCCCGCGAAGCCGGGATCCCTACCCACGCGCTGGCGGCAAGCGAGTTTGCCAGCCGCGAGGCGTTCGATCGCCAGCTGATGCAGGAGATTGACGCCTACGCGCCGGACGTCGTGGTGCTGGCGGGTTATATGCGCATTCTCAGCCCGGCTTTTGTGGCGCGCTACAGCGGTCGCTTACTCAACATCCACCCTTCCCTGCTGCCGAAATACCCCGGTCTGCATACTCACCGCCAGGTGCTGGAAAACGGCGACGAAGAGCACGGCACCTCCGTGCATTTTGTCACTGACGAACTGGACGGCGGCCCGGTCATTCTGCAGGCCAAAGTGCCGGTATTTGAAGGGGATGATGAGGACGAAATCACCGCTCGCGTTCAGCATCAGGAACACGCGATTTACCCGCTGGTCGTGAGCTGGTTCCTCGACGATCGACTAAAAATGCGCCACAACGCCGCCTGGCTTGATGGTGTGCAGCTGCCCCCGCAGGGGCATGCAGCAGAATAATTTAACTAAAAAGGGCTTCGGCCCTTTTTTTGTGTCTGTCCCTCATAAAGTTGTCATGGTCAGATGAGAGAGTTTCATCTGCATAGTTGGACATTCTCCGCTAAAGCTCGCCATAATAACTGACGTGACGGTGACGGCATTGCCACGTCCACGAAAACGGAGTGTGAGGACTAATGGGTCAGGATAAGCTGTATATCGAAAAAGAACTGAGCTGGTTGTCTTTTAACGAACGCGTTCTGCAGGAAGCGGCGGACAAGCTCAACCCGTTGATTGAAAGGATGCGTTTTCTCGGCATCTATTCCAATAACCTCGATGAATTCTATAAAGTGCGTTTCGCCGAACTGAAGCGCCGCATTTTAATCAGTGAAGAACAGGGTTCTCCTTCCAACCAGCGCCACCTGCTGAATAAGATTCAGGCCCGGGTGCTGAAGGCCGATCAGGAATTTGACAGCCTGTATAACGAGCTGCTGCTGGAGATGGCCCGCAACCAAATCTTCCTGATTAACGAACGCCAGCTTTCCGAAAATCAGCAAAGCTGGCTGCGCAGCTATTTCAAGCATCAGCTTCGCCCGCACATCACCCCTATTTTAATCAACCGCGATACCGACCTGGTGCAGTTCCTGAAGGACGACTACACCTATCTGGCGGTCGAAATCATTCGCGGGGACAGCATTCGCTACGCGCTGCTGGAGATCCCGTCTGACAAAGTGCCACGCTTTGTGAACCTGCCGCCGGAAGCGCCTCGCCGCCGCAAGCCGATGATCCTGCTGGATAACATCCTGCGCTATTGCCTGGACGAGATCTTTAAAGGGTTCTTCGACTACGACGCGCTCAACGCCTATTCAATGAAGATGACGCGTGACGCCGAGTACGACCTGGTCACCGAAATGGAATCCAGTCTGCTGGAACTGATGTCCTCCAGCCTGAAACAGCGCCTGACCGCCGAGCCGGTGCGCTTTGTTTATCAGCGCGATATGCCGGATGCGATGGTGGAGATGCTGCGTGACAAGCTGACCATTTCCAACTACGACTCGATCATTCCCGGCGGGCGCTACCACAACTTCAAAGACTTTATTGGCTTCCCGAACGTCGGGAAAGCTAACCTGGTGAATAAGCCGCTGCCTCGCCTGCGCCACATCTGGTTTGATAAATTCCGTAACGGGTTCGACGCCATTCGCGAGCGCGACGTCCTGCTTTATTACCCGTACCACACCTTCGAACACGTCCTTGAGCTGCTGCGCCAGGCCTCCTTCGACCCGAGCGTGCTGGCGATTAAAATCAATATTTACCGCGTGGCAAAAGACTCGCGCATTATTGATTCGATGATCCACGCCGCGCATAACGGCAAGAAAGTGACCGTGGTGGTGGAGCTGCAGGCGCGTTTCGACGAAGAGGCGAACATCCACTGGGCGAAGCGCCTTACCGAGGCGGGCGTCCATGTTATCTTCTCCGCGCCGGGGCTGAAAATTCACGCCAAGCTGTTCCTCATCTCGCGTATGGAAGGCGAAGAGATTGTGCGTTATGCGCATATCGGAACCGGTAACTTTAACGAGAAAACCGCCCGTCTCTACACGGACTATTCTCTGTTAACCGCCGATGCACGCATCACCAACGAAGTGCGCCGCGTGTTTAACTTTATCGAAAACCCGTACCGCCCGGTGACCTTCGACTATCTGCTGGTGTCGCCGCAAAACTCGCGCCGCCTGCTGTACGATTTGGTCGATCGCGAAATCAAAAATGCCCAAAACGGGCAGCCTGCCGGGATCACGCTGAAGCTGAATAACCTGGTGGACAAAGGCCTGGTGGACAGACTTTATGCCGCGTCCAGCGCGGGCGTGAAGGTGAACCTGCTGATACGCGGCATGTGTTCGCTGATTCCAGAACTCGACGGGATCAGTGATAATATCCGCGTGCAGAGTATCGTTGACCGTTACCTCGAGCACGACCGGGTCTATATTTTTGAAAACGGTGGCGATAAAAAAGTCTTCCTCTCGTCAGCCGACTGGATGACCCGCAACATCGACTACCGTATTGAAGTGGCCGTCCCGGTCCTCGATCCGCGCCTGAAGCAGCGTATGCTGGATATCATTGATATCCAGCTGAACGACACGGTGAAAGCGCGCATCATCGACAAAGAACTGAGTAATCGCTATGTGTCGCGCGGCAACCGCCGGAAAGTGCGTTCGCAACTGGCGATCTACGATTATATTAAAACTCTGGAACAACCTGACTAACGCTCTCAGGCGAAGATAAAATTATGCCGATATCAAACCATGCTCCACGGCCGCAGGAATTTGCTGCGGTCGACCTCGGCTCGAACAGCTTCCACATGGTCATTGCCCGTGTGGTGGATGGCGCCATGCAAATCATTGGCCGCCTGAAGCAGCGCGTGCACCTCGCGGATGGCCTCGGGCCCGATAACAAATTAAGCGAGGAGGCCATGGAGCGTGGGCTCTCCTGCCTGGCGCTGTTTGCCGAACGCCTGCAGGGATTTGCAGCAGACAACGTGTGCATTGTGGGCACCCACTCGCTTCGCGAGGCCACCAATGCCGCGGAGTTTCTGAAACGCGCGGAGAAAGTGATCCCCTACCCGATCGAAATCATTCCCGGGAACGAAGAAGCCCGTCTGATTTTTATGGGCGTGGAACACACTCAGCCGGAGAAAGGCCGCAAGCTGGTGATTGATATCGGCGGGGGCTCCACCGAACTGGTGATCGGCGAAGATTTTGAGCCGATGCTGGTGGAAAGCCGCCGTATGGGCTGCGTCAGCTTCGCGCAAAACTTCTTCCCTGGCGGCGTCATCAGCCCGGAAAGCTTCAAGCGCGCCCGCATGGCGGCGATCCAAAAACTGGAAACCCTTGCCTGGCAATATCGCCTGCAGGGCTGGAAAGTCGCGATGGGCGCCTCGGGCTCCATCAAAGCGGCGCATGAAGTGCTGATTGAGATGGGCGAAAAAGACGGGATGATCACCCCGGAACGTCTGGACATGCTGCAGCAGGAAGTGCTGAAGTTTAAAACCTTCGATTCCCTGAGCCTGCCGGGCCTGTCCGAAGAGCGTAAAGCGGTGTTTGTACCTGGGCTGGCCATTCTGTGCGGCGTGTTTGATGCGCTTGCCATCCGCGAGCTGCGACTTTCTGACGGCGCACTGCGCGAAGGCGTGCTGTACGAAATGGAAGGCCGTTTCCGCCATCAGGATATTCGTATTCGCACTGCGCAAAGCCTGGCGGAGCAGTACCACATCGACAGCGATCAGGCTCGTCGGGTACTGGAAACCGTTGAACTGCTATACCAGCAGTGGGAAACACAGAACCACAAGCTGGCTAACCCGCAAATGGCCGCGCTGCTGAAGTGGGCCGCGATGCTGCACGAAGTCGGGCTGAGCATCAACCACAGCGGGATGCACCGCCATTCGGCCTATATTCTGCAAAACAGCAACCTGCCGGGCTTCAACCAGGAGCAGCAGGTGCTGATGGCTTCCCTGGTGCGCTACCACCGCAAGGCCATCAAGCTGGACGATCTGCCGCGCTTCACGCTGTTTAAAAAGAAACAGTTCCTGCCGCTGATTCAGCTGATTCGTCTGGCCACGCTGCTGAATAACCAGCGCCAGGCGACAACCACCCCGCCGACGCTGGTGCTGGAAACCGATGACAACCACTGGACGCTGCGCTTCCCGCACGACTGGTTTAGCCAGAACACGCTGGTGCAGCTGGATTTGGAGCGCGAACAGCTGTATTGGGAAAGCATGACCGGCTGGAAGCTGACCATTGAGGAAGAGGCCGAAGCGGCGCTCTCCGCCTGATTCACTCCATCAGTCCCCTGGCGTCTTCCGGCGCTGGGGGGCTTTGTTCTTCTACAAGGCTCTCCAGCGGCTGAGGCCGGCCAATCAAATACCCCTGAACATAATCCATGCCCATCGCCCGGACGGCATCTTTCAGCGCCTGCGTCTCCACATATTCCGCCACAACCTGCATCTTCTTCATTCTTGCCAGCTGGCAGATCGAACTCACCACCTGGTAATCCAGGCTGCTGGTTAAAATATTGCGGATAAAGCTGCCGTCAATTTTAAGGATGTCGGCACTCAGCTCTTTGAGGCGTGCATAGCTGGCATAGCCGGTGCCAAAGTCGTCGATAGCCACCCGACACCCCATGCGCTGCAGCATCTTCAGCGTTACATTGGCCTGTTCAAGGTTGGTTAAAGAGTGACTTTCTGTGACTTCAAAGACCAGCTGCCACGGCTCAATGCGGTACTTCGTCAGCAAATGCTGAACATCATCCGGAAGCTGGGCCTGGCACACTGAGGCGGGCGTCAGGTTAATGGCAAGCCGGCAGCCGGGCAAACTGTCGCGGTGCTTATCCATAAACTGCAGGGCGGCATTCAGCACCCAGCGGTCAATGCGGGATGAAAGCCCAAACTCATGGGCGACGGGCAAAAAGAGATCCGGCGATAGCAGTTCGCCTTTATCGCCACGCATCCGCAGCAGCACCTCGTAGTACGCGTCTCCCCGCAGCCCTTCAATACGCTGCGCCATCAGCACAAACAGGTCCTGGTCGAGCGCGTGCTGCAGGCGGTTCATCATTTCAACTTTGCGTTTGACCGCATTCTGAATGTGATTGGAGCCTTTTTGCTGCAGGCTTTCAGGCTGTTGCGTAGAGAGCGACACCCCGGCCATAGTGCTTAGCTCGCCGAGCAATAAGTAGAGATGGGACACCGGATGGCGCACAAAGCAATAGCTGATGCCGATTTGCGGCTGCAGCGGCATCCCGTCCCACATAAAGCGGAACCGTCGGGCGTGGGCGTACAGGGACTCAATTTTAGCCTGATGAGATTCATAATTGAGGCGCAGAGCGAGGTCGTGCCCGGAAAGGTTGTACACCCTCTCGCCGGGCGACAGCTGGCCGCGCAAATACTCTGCCAGCTGCTGTTTGTATTGAATGCGTAGCAAAACGCCGTAGTTTCGCCCCAGCAGCTCCAGCTCGGGAATCGACACAAACCCTAGCGCCGACCAGGGCGTATTCCCCAGGTCGCGAGATAACGCGCGTAGATTCGGCATCTGCATCATCGGATCGATAAACGCCACGCGGCGGGCTTTATAGTGCAAGAAGCGCTGTCGGGTGGTGACCGACGCCATTAAATAGATGGTAATGGAGAACACTGCATAACAGGACGACGCAATGGCCAAATGCAGCTGAAAGCCCATATCCGGCGGCAAGTAATTGTGGAAACCACCGCAGAGAATAATCAGCACCACGGTCCAGGCGTTGGTAATAAACAGAAAGCCGAAACGCATTGCTCCCCATAGCATCACGGGCAGAATAAGCGTCAGCGTGTAATCGGTATTAAAAATCGTTTTGTTCTGGCTAATCGGGTACAACAGCAGCCAAATAAGCAAACCGACGAGAGCCGCCCACAGCAACATCTCACTTCGCGTCACGCCCTTCTGCCGCTGCCCCCGCATACGGGACCAGAAGCTTTTGATAAAGCGCGGGTGCACTATCATTCGCAAAATAAAATAGAAGAACGGCAGCCCGGTTAATCCCCCACCAGCACGGCCTGGAAATTAATTAATGTCCGGGCGCTCCACGGCGTGGCGGACAGAATAGAAAAGCTCCGATCGTACCAGCCTAAAAATAACGCCAGTTCATAGAACACCAGAAATAGCGCAGCGTTTACCAGCACCAGCCAAAACATACGCTGAGCGGTGAGCTGAATCATGCCAAAGGTCACCGCGTTGCGTCGCGGCACAAAATAGCGGTAACAGCTCCAGCTGACCGTAATCGGCACGATAAAGTGTAAGACGGCCAGCAGCGCAACCCACCCGCCTTCCGAGGGCAGATAGCGAATCAGCAGCGCCAGAACAATGCCCGGAATAGCCGCGCGCCCAAACAGTACAATGCATGCAGTTAGCAGCGGGAGCGACATATAAAGCAGAAAAACTCTCCCGCCATCCAACACCGTTTGCGCGTTGAACGTTGCCACCAGCGGCAATAGAAGGCTGGGGAGAATCAGGGGCAGTGCCCACCATTTATTTTTTGATTTTTTATACCAGCTAACCAGTTGCATACTTCTTCGCCAAAACCCCTGTTCCTCTTCGGGTATCTCCCGGATATCCTTTCCGGTTAGTTACGGCCCATCTTCCGTTTGTACGGGGGGCAAATTTTAGTTCGCTAACATTAAGAATAATTGATGCATATCAGTATCAATTCAATGAATCACTGCTGAGGTAAAATTCAGACTGAATATGATTCATATTAGTTCACAACAAATTCACCTCATGAATGAAATGCCCATGAATCATTCATTCAGGCCGTTTTTACATGATGAATAATTGACCTGAGGGGTTCAGTGTGACTAAATAGCCCCGTCGCCCGCACTGCCGGGCCAACTTCAAGGACCCCTGCGTGACACAGGTTACGACTATGCAAAGACGAAACCGTTTCAATAATCGCATGACCCGCATTATTCTGCTCATCAGTTTCCTGTTCTTTTTTGGTCGCTTTATTTATTCCTCTATCGGGGCCTGGTACCACCATCAGGATAAAAAAGCAGAAACCCAACAAAGCAGCCAGCAGGTGGACAGCGCTAACCGCTAGTCCGTCGGTTCCCCCGCGCGCTCTTTCCGTTTCTTATCACTTGTTCAAAAATGCTCAAGCGACCCGTTTGTTGGCCCCTCGCCTTGACCTAAAGTTAACTTGAGGTTGTAAAGTCACGCCATCAAAAACAGCTGAACAGGCACAGTATGGAACAGATTGATGTAGGCTTTACTCACGTCGCCTTTATGGTGAAGGATCTGGATAAAAGCGTCGATTTTTACCTCCGCTATACCGCTATGAAAGTGATTCACCAGCGAGAGCCCAACCTGCCGGACGCGCGCAAGGTTGCCTGGCTAAGCGATCGCACCCGACCTTTTGCGCTGGTGCTGGTACAGGCAGACAACAACACCGACACGCCACTGGGGAATTTTGGTCACCTGGGCGTGGCCTGCGCAACCAAAGAAGAGATTGATCGCAAGACGGAAATGGCGAGGGCCGAAGGCGTGCTGCGCAGAGAACCAGAACAGCTCGGTGACCCGGTGGGTTACTTCGTGTTCTTTGCCGATCCGGACGGCAATACGCTTGAACTCTCCTACGGTCAGCGGGTTGGCATTGAGTCAATGTAACCGCCTGAGGGGCGGCAATAAACCGCCCTTTTCTGCCTTTATGCCGCTTCGCTCTTCTTCCCTTATTCTCTCTTTTTGCTTAATCATTTTATGTTCTAAGCATAGCTATTTATATTCCTATGGGCTTTAGCGGCGACGATTTACTCTCTGCTCAATTCAACGGTTAATTGCGGGCAGTGATAAGTTAAATGAGTGGCAGAGCGTCGGTCTATTTACATGAAGAACAGCGGGAATTTGTCAGTAAACTGCGGCGTTCGTGGCTGTGGCGCACGGAGCTGCCCACCTGGCTGCTGATTATCACGATTTATGGCGGCTGGTTTGCCACCGTAGCGTGGTGGAAAACCATTGGCCTCTTCCCGGCCACGCTGTTGCTCATCTGGTTAGCGACCTGGTATATGTCGCTGCAGCATGAGCTATTGCACGGCCACCCGACGCGCTTCCCGCGCCTGAACCAGCTGTTCGGGCTGATCCCCTTTTCTATCTGGTATCCGTACGGCACTTATCGCGACCTGCATCTTAAACATCACCAGGATGAAGATCTGACCGTGCCGGAAACTGACCCGGAAAGTTACTATTTTACCCGCCGCCGCTGGCAGCATTTTAGCGGCGTTCAGCGCCTGCTGGTGCGTCTGCGTAATACCTTCCCTGGCCGTCTATTACTGACGCCGGTCCTGACCATGCGCTGGACGGTGGTCAATATCTGGGACACTTTCCGCAGCGGCAATCGCCCGGCGATGGCGATGTGGACGGTACATCTGCTGCTGCTTATCCCGGTGCTCGGCTGGCTGGTGAAGCATGATTTTTCGGTGGTTTACTACCTGCTGGTCGTCACCTGGCCGATGCTGGCGATGACCAAGGTCCGCTCTTTCTTCGAACACCGCGCGGCGGAAGATCCTGAGGCCCGGACGGTGATTAACGAAGCAGGCATGTTCTGGCGTCTGCTGTTCTTGAACCTGAACTATCACTCCGTACATCACGATCTTCCAGGGATTCCGTGGTATGGGCTGCCAACCGTTTACCGCGCCTACAAAGAAGAATATCTGAAGCGGAACCAGGGCTTCTTTGTGAACGGCTACGGCGAGCTGATGCGCGAGCATCTGATTAAACCGATCCAGGTGGAAATCAACCCGTTCTTCCCGGACGGACGCCTGGCGCAGGACGCGGTGCCGCAGGAGAAAGCCCATGAGTAAGCTTATCTCGCTGCCAATGTACGACGTGCATCATCCGGACACCGAAGCGCTGTTAGCCGCCTTGCGCCTGCTGCTGAGCGAAGAAGGGCTGGACGGCGACAGTTTGATTTACAGCGAACCCGAAGATCGCCTGAACCACTGGCAGGAACCCAATCTTTTGCTCAGCCAAACCTGCGGTTATCCGCTGCGCGCCCTGCTGCCGAATGTGCAGGTCGTCGGTACGTTTCATTATCAGGCGGCAGGCTGCGAAGGATTTCACTACAGCAGCCAGCTGATTATTCGCGAAGCTGACGCGGGAAAAACGCTGGCAGATTTCCGGGGCAAACGCGTCGTGTGCAACAGCGACGACTCCCAGTCCGGCTATCACGGCCTGCGCAGCCTGGTTGCCCCGCTGCAAAAAGACGGGAAGTTCTTCTCAGACATCGCCTTTAGCGGCAGCCACCGCCAGTCGCTGGCGGAGGTACAGGCTGGCACGAGCGATATTGCCGCCATTGATGCGGTCACTCTCGCGCTGGTTGCTCGTCACGAACCGGAACGTGTATCAGGCCTGGTTTCAATCGGCACAACCGCACTGGCTCCGGGTTTGCCGATGATCACTTCGGCGCAAACTTCAGCGGTGGAACTGGCGCAACTGCGCCGCGCATTGAAACGGCTGGTGAGCGAGCCGCAGTGGCAAGACGTCAGGGAAGCGTTGCTGATAAAGGATTTTACCGCGACCGATCGGGATGATTATCAGCCGATTAGCGATGCGGCGCAGAAGGCTGCGGCTAGTGGTTTGGTGACGCTTTAGGTTACGGCTTTTTACCCTCACCCCGGCCCTCTCCCAGAGGGAGAGGGGGATCTGGTTAACCCCAACACTCTTTAGTCCCCTCTCCCCCGCGGGGAGAGGGTTAGGGTGAGGGGCAAACCTGTCACCCACGCTTAAACTGATTCCCCACCGGCGGCAACCCCAACTTCTCACGCAGCGTACCTGGCCGGTAGGCCTGCTGCATCACCCCACTTTGTTTCAAAATCGGCGCCACCTGGTCAACAAAATTATCGAAATCCACCGGCAAGAACGGGAACATCAGGTTGTAGCCGTCCACGGCCCCGGCATGAAACGCCTCGCTCAGCGTGTCGGCGACTTCCTGGGCCGTGCCGATGACCAGCCAGCTGTCGGAGCTTTGCAGCAATAACCGACCCAGCTCCAGCACCGTCAGGGCGGGATCGTAACCTTTGATGATCTGCAGCGCGGTTCTCAGGCCGTCAAAACCCTGTTCGTCCGGCAAAGGCGGCAGCGGCGCGTGGCGATCGTATTCCCCCATATCCATCCGCAGATAGGTGCTGAGGAGATCCAGCGCCATCTGGTCGTTCATCAGCGTCTGAATCAGCGCCCGGCGCTGCTCTTTTTCTTCCGGCGTGTTCACCACCACCGGCAGTACGCCGCCGAGGATTTTAAAGTGCTCCGGCTCGCGCCCTTTTTCACGCAGGCGTTGATTCATATCCTCGCGGTAGGCCAGCCCTTTCTCTATGTTGCTCATAAACACAAAGTGAATATCGGCCTGGGCCGCCGCCAGCGCTTTGCCGGACTCGGAGGAGCCAGCCTGCACCACGATCGGGTGCCCCTGCGGCGGGCGCGGCACGTTCAGCGGGCCGCGCACCTTAAAGAACTCGCCTGCGTGGTTGAGCGGATGTACACGCTCAGGATCGGCAAAATAGCCGCTTTGCTTGTCGATCAGCACGGCTTCCTCTTCCCAGGAATCCCAAAGTTTTCTTACCACCGCGATAAACTCGGCGGCGCGCTCGTAGCGCCTGCCGTGCTCCGGCAAGGTATCCAGCCCGTAGTTGGCCGCTTCTTCCGGCAGCCAGGACGTGACGACATTCCAGCTCGCGCGTCCCCCGCTCAAATGGTCAAGCGAGGCAAAATAGCGCGCCAGGTTATAAGGCTCGGTGTAGGACGTCGAAGCCGTCGCCATCAGGCCGATGTTTTCGGTCACCGCCGACAGCGCGGCCAGCAGGGTGATTGGTTCCAGCCGCGGGTTAGCGTAATGCGGCACGCCGCTCGGCACCGTGTCCCAGATGGCGACATGATCGGCAATAAAAATGTTATCCAGCGCGGCGGCTTCGGCCCTGCGCGCCAGGTCAGCGTAATACTTCAGGGTGAAAATCTCTTTGCCCGGCGCGTTCGGGTGGCGCCAGGAAAAGCGATAATCGCCCTGTGGGTTAAAGAAGAACAGGTTAAAAATGGCGGTAGCTTGCGACATGGCGGGATACTCGTTGTGAAATGGCCCTCCCTGGCCGGGGACTCATTATTTAGCGGCCAGTTTTTCTTTTACCCACTGGTCGGCAACTTTAGCCGGATCTTTATGATCGACATCCACCAGCTTGTTCAGCTGGATCAAATCTTTGGTGGTCAATTTGGCGGAGATATCGTTGAGCACTTCCTCCACTTTCGGCGAAACGGCGCCTTTGTGCACCAGCGGGACCAGGTTCTGAGCCGGCTGCTCGTGTTTGTCATCCTCCAGCACCACCCACTTCTCTTTCAGCAGATCGCCCTGGGTCGACACCAGCGTCGCCACGTCGATTTTGCCGGAGTTCAGCGCCAGGCGGCTCAGCGGGCCACCGATATCCAGTGACTTAAAGGATTTGAATTTAATGCCATACACGCGCTCCAACCCTGGCAAGCCAAGGGCGCGGGTCGCCACTTCCGGCGGGCCACCAACGACCAGTTGAGGGGCAACCTTCGCCAGGTCGGACAAGGTTTTCAGGTTATATTTTTTGGCCGTCTCTTCGCGCACGCCCCATGCGGTAATGGAGGCCGCCGAGGACGGTTTTAGCAGCGCAAGATCCGCCGGTAGCGCCTGCTGCAGTTCGGCAGAGACTTCCTGTTCGGTCGTTGCTTTACTGCCGCCGTGGTAGTAGTTCAGCAGCGCGCCGAGATACTCCGGCACCACGTCCAGCTCGCCGGATTTCAGCGCCGGAATGATAATTTCGCGGTTGCCGAGGTTAAGCCGCGTTTTGACATCGATGCCCTGCTGTTTTAATGCGCTGGCGTAGATGTTGGCCAGGATCGTTTGTTCTGAGTAGTTTGCGCCACCAATCGTGACGGTTTCCGCGTGCGCCGCAAACCCTACGCTTGCCAGCCCTGCAGCCAGTAAAGTCAGCCGGAATCCCTTGCTTGCCGTTGTCAGCCAATTTTTCATCATCATCACCCTTCTCTGTTTTATGTTGTGTTGTGCGCAAGTTCTAACCTGCGGTTGGTATTGCAAAATTGAGCCAGCGCTTAGCCACCTGCGACATCAGCAGCTCGCAGCCGACGGCCAGCAGGGAAATCACCACCGAACCGGCGATCACTTGCGGGTAGTCGCGCTGCCCCAGGCCGTCTATCAGGAAGCGTCCCAGACCATCGAGCCCGGCGTAGGCGGCAACCACCGCCGTCGCAATAAGCTGCAGCAGCGAGGTACGGATGCCGGCAAAAATCAGCGGCATTGCCAGCGGAATACGCACTTTGATCAGACTTTGCAGCGGCGTCATGCCCATCGCTTTGGCCGCATCGCACAGCGTTTGATCGGCGTGGCTGATGCCGACGTAGGTGTTGGTCAGCATCGGCGGAATCGCCAGTGCGACGAGGGCGATAAACACCGGCACATCGTTAAAACCCAGCAGCATGATGCACAGCAAGATGATCCCCAGCGAAGGAAACGCCTGGCCGATGTTGAACAGGTTGATGGCGAAAAACGCCCCGCGCCGCCAGTAGCCGAGCAGAATGCCGAGCGGCTGGGCGATTAACGCCCCGAGCAGCAGGCTTATCAGCACGTAATAAAGATGCTCGCCGAAGCGATGCCAGATGCCGAGGTCGCCGCCCCAGTGGTCGGCCTGTAAAAACCAAAGCCAGGTTTGCTGTACGATATCCATCAGCGCGTCCACCCCGTCAGGCTGTAGCCGAGACGCGCGATCAGCAGGTCAAGCACCAGCGACAACACCAGGCTCAGCGCCAGGCTGACCAGAATCGGCGTTAAAAAGTTTTGGTTGAAGCCGAGGATCATGAGTTGCCCCAGCCCGCCCTGGCCTATCAGCGCGGTGACGATCACTAAGCCCACCAGCGTCACGGAAGCGATACGCAGCCCGGCAAACAGCGCGGGCAGAATCAGAAACAGCTCCACGTCGATAAAGCGACCAAAGCGCGTGTAGCCCAGCGCCCGGCCAGATTCCAGCACGTCGGCGGGCAGTTTTTGCATACCCGCCAGCACGTTACGCAGCAGGATCAGCAGCGAATAAAGCGTCAGGCCAATCACCGCCGTGGTCACTGACAGCCCGGTCCACGGCAGCAGCAGAATAAACAGCGCCAGCGACGGGATGGTAAACAGCACCCCGCTCAGGGAAATCAGCGGGCCGGACAGCGCGGGCCAGACGATGGACAGTAAAAGCATTCCGGCGGTCAGCAGCGTCCCCATCGCCAGAGACAGCAGCACCATCTGCAAATGCTGCAGCATCAGCTCGCCTATCATGTCGAGATTGTCGGTCACCCATTGCCAGTCAATCATTGCGGTGCAGCTCCTGATGCCGGTTAAGCGCATCGCTCAACAGGGCGCTGTCCACGGCTCCGGCGTAGTGCCCTTCGGCAGTGACGCGCACCAACACGCCCTGCGGGACGTCGAGCAAGGCGCTGTAAACGTGGCGCAGCGACTCGCTTTCTTTGGCAATCCGGACCGGCAACTGCTGCCCGTTTTCCTGCCAGTGCCGAGGCCGCCCTTCGGCGTCCAGGACCAGCGCACGCTGCCCGTGGAGCAAGGTAGAGTCGGCGGATGCTGGCTCAGCATGCGTAAAGACCGGCACATCCCGGCGCGGCAGATCGCCCACACGCATCATGCCGAGGCGCTTGAGGTTGGGTTCAGGGCCAATAAAGTCGCGCACAAAATCGCTGGCAGGCCAGGAGAGAATATTGTCCGGGGTGTCGAACTGCTCGAGGTGCCCACCTTCACGGAAAATGGCAATGCGGTCGCCGAGGCGAATTGCCTCGTTGATGTCGTGGGTCACCAGAATAATGGTTTTATGCAGCCGGGCCTGCAGCGCCAGAAGCTCGCCCTGCAATCTGTCGCGCACGACAGGGTCGATAGCGGCAAAAGGTTCATCCATCAGCAAAATAGGCGGATCGGCCGCAAGGGCGCGGGCGGTAGACACCCGGCTTTGCTGCCCGCCAGAAAGCTGATGGGGATAGCGTTTCAGCACCAGCGGGTTGAGGGACATCAGCGCCACCAGCTCGTCAATGCGGCGGGAAATGGCTCGTTTATCCCAGCCCAGCAGGCGTGGCACGGTGGCAATGTTTTCCGCGACGGTACGATGGGGAAACAGCGCCGGGCTTTGCATCACAAAGCCAATTTTACGGCGAATCTGAATGATATCGGCACGGGAGAGCGGCTCTCCCTGAATATAGACTTCACCGCTGTCCGGGATATCCAGGCGGTTTATCATGCGTAGCGTGGTGGTTTTCCCGCAGCCGCTGGGGCCAACAAAGGTGCAAAACTCCCCTTCGTTGATGGTCATATTCAGCGAACTAATCGCGTGCTGCACATTGCCCGGATAGATCTTATTGATGTTTTCTAGTTGAATCATGATGCTTCTGCACTTCCTCATACCGCGCAATTTTGCCCTTCGGGCTTATACGTTTCAGCACACGCCAGGGCAGTATTGCAGAGGAAAAAGCGTTCACAAATTCAACATGATGCTAAGAATTGCCAGAAAATAACTATCAGCAACCATCGGGTTATTTCTTATAAAAACAACAAATAAGGTAGCTATTTAAAAGTCACTTCTAACGCTACTATCGGTAAAAATGTGCCAAAACGCGCCTGATAATTTCTCTTAAAAAAAGCTTACATGATGAACCAAATACACTTTATTGAAGGCCCGGTTGGCGCGGGTAAATCAACCTACGCCAAAGCCCTGGCCAAAACCGACGGCTTTACCCATATCGCGCTGGACGAGTAGTTCGTGCGGCTCTACAGCCCCGACCGCCCGGCCGGGAATTTTGTGCCCTGGTACGTGGAGCGCAAAGACCGGCTTATTGAGCTGATCCTGAGTTATGCCCGCACCGTACTAGCCACCAACAGCATTGCGTTGGAGCTGGGGTTGATTCAGCAAGGCCCAAGGTTAGCCCTGCTCCGCCAGTTGCAAGAAGAAGGCATCCCGTTTTGCGTACACGTCCTCGACGCGCCCAAAAGCGTTCGCCGCGAGCGCGTGCAGCGCCGTAATACCGAGCAAGGCGAAACCTTCTCGATGGTGGTGCCGGACGAGATTTTTGAAGTCGCCAGCAGCCTTTGGGAAGCGCCTGATGAGTTTGAACAGGAAGAGTTTGAGTTTGTTTTTCCGGCTACCGCCAGCCGCTAACTGACCCGCAGGGAGAAGTTGCTATGCCGCAAATTTATGCTCGCCCTTTAAAAGCGGGAGACACGATCGCCGTGTTTTCCCCCTCATCGGCGGCCACCGCGTTTGCCCCACAGCGCTACCAAAGGGCGAAAGCGTTTATTGAGTCGAAGGGATTCTGTCTGCAGGAAGGCAGCCTGACGGGCAAAAAGGATTACTGGCGTTCTGGCTCCATTCGCGAGCGGGCGGATGAGTTTAATGCCCTTTTGCATGACCCGAACGTGCGCTGCATTATTTCGGCCATCGGCGGCTTAAACAGCAACTCGCTGCTGCCTTATATTGACTACGCGCAGCTGATGAAAGATCCCAAAATCATCATCGGCTATTCGGACGTGACCGCGCTGCTGGCGGGTATCTATCAAAGAACCGGGCTAATTACCTTTTATGGCCCGGCGGTGGTGGCTTCTTTGGGGGAATTCCCTCCGCTGGTCGACAGTACGTTTGACTATTTCCTCAATATTCTCAGCCGACCTCAGGAACTGCCGTACACGCTGAGCCAGCCCGCAGCGTGGACCGAGGAAATGCTCGACTGGGAAACGCAGTCCCGGGCGAAAACCCTGCAGCCCGGCGGCTGGTGCTTTGAGGGCGAAGGTAAGGTAGAAGGCCGCGTCATTGGCGGCAACCTGAATACGCTTTACGGCATCTGGGGCAGTGAATACATGCCCGATATCAACCGGGGCGATATTCTGTTTATTGAAGACAGCCTGCACAGTGCGGCGGAGCTGGAACGAGAGTTTTCCCATCTTTTGCTGTGCGGCGTGTTCGACCGCATCGCCGCCATTGTGCTCGGCAGGCACGAGCTGTTTGACGACCAGGGCAGCGGAAAAACGCCGCTGCACATCCTGAGGGAAGTGCTAAATGGCCGCGAGCTCCCCATCGTCTCTGATTTTGACTGCTGCCACACGCACCCGATGCTGACGCTTCCGCTTGGCGTGCGGATGCGCATCGACTTTGACACTCAGACCATGTCACTGACCAGCCAGTGGCTGACATAGAACAAAGGAGTCGCAATGATGACTGAAGCACTCATCCAGGCAGGGGAAAGCAAAGTGCTCTGTTTTGCTGAGCAAGGCACCACGTTTGATGACGAAGCTGTGCGGGAAGGCATCAGCCAGGCCATTGAGCAGCAGGCGGAGTGGCTCGCCCTCCCCATCAAGCGGCTACCCGACAGCTTTTTCGATTTGCGTACCGGCGTAGCGGGCCTGTGGCTACAAAAGCTGGTGAATTACCGGCTTGGGCTGGCGATCCTCGGGGACGTTGAGCCCTGGCAAAGCAAGAGCAAGGCGCTCGAAGCGCTGATCGTGGAATGCAATCGGGGCAAAAGCTGCTGGTTTTTACCGGATCTTGCGAGCCTGCAACAACGCCTGGCAAAAACCGGTCAGTAATCGAATGCCAGCATGCCCGAGCGCCAGACGCTGGTCGTGCGGATCAGCGCCTTATCGCGCAGGAAGTTAATCAGCGTGGCGATCACTTTGTCATGGCGCAGCTCGGGGCGGGTGACGATGAACAAATGGCGGCGCAGCGGCTGGGGCAAATCCAGAATGCGCATGTTCTCCGGCACCGGCAGCACCGACAGCCACGGCATAATGGAAAACCCCAGGCCCTGATTTACCAGCCCAACAATCCCGCTGTCGCTGGCCAGTTTATGCACCACCTCATTACGCAGCCCCATCTCACGACAACGCTCCACGGCGGGGCTTAACGTGTTGGCGTTCGGCTGGATAAACGGCAGGGTTTCCAGTTGCTGCCAGCTAAAAGGCTGCCGCAGGCGGAAGCTGCGGGGCAGCATCAGCACGTAAGGATCGCTGATGTACGGCACGCCGTGCAGCGAGTCCGGGTAGCCCTGAATAGTAATGCCGATGTCCGCCCGCCCGGACACCACCGCGTCGTTGAGATGATGGTATTCCGTTGCGCTGTCATCAATATCCAGATGAATATCCGGCAGAGCCGTGGCCAGCGCCTCAAAATAAGGCGGCAACAGGTTCGCCGTCGCGCTGCGGAAGCAGGCCACCCGCACGCGCCCGGCAAGCTGTGGCGCTTCCGCCGCCGTCTGCTCAATGCCGTCCAGAAGCTGCATGATTTTTTTCGCATCTTTTAGGATCTGCGTGCAGGCGGCAGTCGGCACGCAGCCGCTGCGCGAGCGGTGTAGCAGGCGCACATTCAGGTGCTGTTCCAGCTCGGCAATCGCATGGCTGATGCGTGACTGCGTACAGCCCAATGCTGCGGCTGCGGCGCTGAAACCATTGTTTTCCACTACGGCTATCAGCATTTCCAGCTGATTTAGCTTTATTCCGGCCATATTTTCAGTCAGTTATTGGAAAGGACAGGCTTCGACAAATCGAATTTCTTCATAGATAAGGAAAACATATCACGCTTTTCGGTTGCCGCCTACCGGCCTTCCTTCCCATCATAAAGCCAGCCAGTACGGCGCATAAAAGCAAGAACGCCCCACCTGAACTAAGCACTTTTAAGGAAAACCTGAGCATGCCCGGCATCATTCATTACGGCACCTTTGTCGTCTCTTTCATCCTGCTGTTAATCATTCCCGGCCCCGGGAATCTGATCCTGATCACCAGCGCCAGCAAAGGCGGCGCGCGCAGCGGCTATCTCTGTCTGATGGGGATTATTCTGGGCGACCAGGTGCTGCTGTGGCTGGCTATCGCGGGCGTGGCGGCGCTGCTCGAATCCTCGCCTCATGTTTTCCAGATAATTAAGTGGCTGGGCGCAGCTTACCTGCTGTGGATGGGTGCGCAGCTGCTGCTGAAGGCGAAAACCAGCGCCCCGCCGCCGCCGGTGACCGGCAAAAGAACGCCGTTTTTACAGGGCATGGTCATCACCCTGATGAACCCCAAACCCATTCTGTTCTACGTGATGTTCCTGCCGCTGTTTATCGACCCGGCACGCAGCCAGGGGATCCCGACATTCGCTATTCTGGCGGGCACCGCAGCCGCACTGACCTTTATCTACTGTTCGATAATGATCTTCCTGACCACTTCGCTTGCCGAGAAAGTGCGTTCGCGGCCAGGCATGGTTTATCTGCTCGGGAAAGCCACCGGCTTGTTCCTGGCAATATTTGCGGTGAAGCTGGCATTTTTTAGTTGAGATACATCATTAAGCGAAAAAAAAGGGGCAACTCATTGCCCCGGATTAAGCTTACTCAAAACGCTGTAACGTTCTGGGTAACTGGCTAAACAATTCATAGCCGTCATTGGTGATGAGCAGCATATCTTCCAGCATAATCGCGCCGACGCCGATACCGTAGTAAGGCGTTTCCACGCTAAAGACCATGCCCGGTTCGAAGGTTTCTGTGGCTGCAGCGCTCACGAACGGCGCCTCTTCCAGGCCTAAGAACAGACCATCGCCATGCCCTAAATGGCCGCGATTATAGTGCGGCAAGCCATTGGCTTTGATTTTACTCATCGTGTCGTTGAACACGTGGCTGAGCTTCACGCCCGGGCCAATCAGGCTGAGCATATGCTCGTGGCCCTGCAAAATGGTTTGGTAGATTCGCTCCGCCATGGCCGTTGGCTGCCCGAACACCACGGTACGCGCCAAATCCGCCCCGTACCCGGCGACATCCACGCCGCAGTCAAATTTGATTAAATCCCCCGGTTTAACGGGTTCACGGCTCGGGATTAATTTAGGGGCAAAGTCATCGCCCACCGAGATCAGGTGAAAGCGCGACAGGTTGGTCTCCGGGTGCTGCATCACGGCCGCTTTATAGGCGGCGGTGAGGTCCCACGCCGAACAGCCCGTGCCAATCGCCTTAAAGGCTTCACTGATGCCATACTCGGTTACCTGCGCGCTCTTACGCAGGAAAGCAATCTCCCATGGGCTTTTGACCATCCGTAGCTCGTTAAATATTGCCGTGGAGTCCACCAGCCGTAGATTCGGGATCACCTTATCCAGCGTCTGCTTGCCGCCGTTGCTCATCGCATTTAGCTCGATAGCGATGTTTTTATCCAGCACGCCCGCGTCCGCTAAAGTGGACTTGAGCAGCGTGAAAACAGCCTCTACCGGCGGGCCAATTGGCCGCTCTTTCACCACCCGCTGCGGGTTGAAAGGCTCATCGACATCCACCCAAACCGGGAAGGTCTTCAGCTCATAATTCGCCAGCTCAAACTGCAGACCAGCCGCCTCAAACTCATTCATCACGATCAACGAAGGCAGCTTTTCATCCCGGAAAATGACCGCCAGCGCCGCGCCGGTGTGGCGGAAGGTGTACATAAAGAAACTGGCAAACCCGGTGACATGGCAAAAGTTGTCCGGGGTGGTCACCACCAAGGCTTCTATATTGTTCCGGGCCATGATCGCCCGGGCTTTGGCTGTAACCGCCTGGAGATGATCTGCTTTATTCATGGTGTTCGTTACCTCAGTCTTGTTTAACTTTTGCCGTAGCCGGATCGCCAGATGTTTTAACAGATCACTCGGGATTTATATAGCGGGCTTTTGAGTCAAATACTGAGGTCGCGCAGCAGGCTTTCAAGGTTTGTTTCTCCCTCGACGGTTTGCGCCCCGGCCTTCAGTCCGCCACGGATCAACCTCTCTGCCGCAGGCCGGGCGAAGAGTCCAGCCCAGGCCTCGTGTTCGCACTGGAACCCTTCTCTAAGATCCGAAGCCGGAATGGCTTTTTTCGCCGCCTCAATCACGCCGTCAGGCAGGCTGGCAATGTTGTACGCCAGTCTCTCAACAAAAGAGTCCAGTTCATCATCAGGTAATGCTCGGTTGATCCAGCCATATCGCTCCGCCACTTTGGTATCTATAAGATCTGCTCCCAGCACCACTTCAAGCGCCCTGCCTCGCGTCATTCTGTCGGACAGATATTGCGTCGCCCCTCCGCCGGGAACAATACCCATTAATGCTTCACACTGCGCCAGACCTGCCCGTTTTTCTGCGGCAAAGGCCATATCCGCTGCGGCGATAAACTCCGCGCCTCCGCCGCGCGCGAGGCCAGCCAGTTTCACGAGGGTAACCTGCGGCTGACTACGTAAGAGTTCGCCAAAAGCCTGGAAAGGATTTAGCCCATCAGGAGCCGCCTTAGCTAATTCATCGAAGGCGTGAGGCTCATCAATCAGGGTCATATCCACGTGTGCAATAAAGAATTCAGGTATTGCACTGTCGAAAACCAAAACCTTAATAGCGGGATCGCTACGCACAGCAAGCAGAACCTGGGTGAGTTCGGACATGAGCGCCACATCAAGTACATTCACCGGCGGATTGTTGATCGTTACCGTCATCACGCCATTGCGCTGAGTAAGCAGGAGCTTGCTGTAGTTTGTTTTTCTCATCGGGGTATCCTTTATCATTTGGAAAATAGCCTGCCGGTATTTTCGCCAGCCCCTGAATAGTATATTTTGGATACCTGGCGTCAATTACGCACCTTAACCATCCCAGGGATGCTGGAGGATACCGATGAGCAAGAGTGACATCGTTTACCGGGCAGACTGCCCAAGCCGTATCGTGCTGGATCAAATAGCCGATAAGTGGTCGATGATGGTGTTGGAAGTCCTTCGCGAGCCTCAGCGTTTTAACGCCATTAAGCGAAGACTGGAGGGTGTGACGCAGCGAGTCCTGACGCAGACGCTGCGCAAGCTGGAGCGCAACGGCATGGTCAAACGCAAAGTGCTGGATGGCCGGGTCCTCGGCGTGGAATATTCACTGACCCCGCTCGGGCAATCCTTGCAGGAGCCTTTCTCGATTCTGTTTAACTGGACGCTGGAAAATATAGACATCATTCAGCTCAGCCAGAAGCGTTATGACGAAGAAAGTGAGTAAACTAAAAGATCTGTACAACACAAGCACAAAGAAGCTCTATATTTGAAGCCAATTAATATTACGTAGATAAATTTCATGATTAATATTCCCTGTCCCTGCTGCGGTTTTTTAACATTTGAAGTGTATTATGGCTCATTCGATATTTGCTCTGTCTGTGGCTGGGAAGATGATGGCGTACAGCTCGCAAACCCGACCTCTGCAGGCGGGGCAAATAAGATTTCGCTTGCCGATGCTCAAATCAATGCACTAAAAAAATACCCTCTTACTCTAAATTCAGCTTCGGGTTATTGCCGTGCTTCTGACTGGCGGCCATTAAATGCCAATGATACGCAGACAGCAGATATGCTTCGCGCTGCAAATCACTGGCACACTCAGGCCGTAGTGAGCGAATCAGAGGCTTATTGGCGGCAATAGATTAATAAGGACAAAGCAGTACATATGAGCTACATCGATTTAATCAAACATGAGCTTGTTGGTTTCTTTAATGGGCTTCCTGTTTATCATCCTCTTGAAACCGTGGAAGAGGGATCTTGGGAAAGCTATGATTTTTCCTGTTCTCCGGCCAATCTTATCATTGGGGGTGGAGTAGGTGAGCATCCCGCGCTTGTCCTTCATAACCTTGAATCACTCGTTGCAGCCTATCTTCTCCATGCTATAGCGCAGAACGAAGTTCATTTTGCTGAACGGTATTCTTCTCCCCCAGACCACACACAGGAAAAATTATTCGACATTTTCCTTGGCGAAAAACCGACACTTGAGTTCTGCGACTGGTCGATGAAACAGATACATGACTTCGTTGAATTAGCGAAATCCCCTCTACATGCCACTCCGTTAAAAGCCGATCAATCACTTGAGGAATGGATAAAGATATCGATTGGCGAGTTTATTTATTTCTCACTCAGCGAGTTAAATCCCATGGCACAGGAAATGGCCACTTTAAAAGGCATTGAAGAGCCGGGATATTGGTTGTGCAACGTCACCTGCCCGCCGCCAAACTATGTTAAGTCGAAGAAAAAATCTCTCGCAGATGATGACTCTTTCAAGTTATGTGGATTTTTCCGTTGGGATTATGTTTATCCGCCAGAAGAATAAAGCCTGCACATAAAGGGCATCCTTCCGCCCTTTATGTATTTTGAGTGCCAGATACATCATACCCGAACAGGATTCAGCCATCGTAAGAAGATTATTCTATCCGTCCGTCGCCTCCACTTCCGCATTCGAGGTTTCATAGCGCGAAGGCCAAATCTCTTCCGGCTGCTTGCCCAGCGCTTCGGCGATAAGCCGCTCCCCCTTCGGCCAGCGCCGGGTTAACGCATTTGCCAGCGTCGATGACGCCAGCCCGGAATCCCTGGATAACGCCGCCAGAGACGTGCCTTTCTTCCTGATGCCCGCGATGATATCCGCCGGATGCCAGTCCTGTGCTTTCATGTTTTCTCTCCCGTCTTTGATGTTTCAACACGGATAAGCATCGCCTTTGTTCGCTGCATACTCCACGGACTATGAGTCACATGCGTTAGTTTTTACGGTACTGGGGATGTTGAGGGGAAGGGATTACGTGGGGGAGTTTGAATACGAGGGATAAAAAAATCGCCAGAAAACCCTTTGATTTTGCTGGCGATTTTTGGGACTAACGGTTTTTAGTGAGTGCTAAAAACTTATTCCCACTCAATCGTCGCAGGCGGCTTACCGGAGATATCGTAAACCACGCGGGAGATGCCGTTCACTTCGTTGATGATGCGGTTGGACACGCGGCCGAGGAAGTCGTACGGCAGGTGCGCCCAGTGCGCGGTCATGAAGTCGATGGTTTCTACCGCACGCAGGGAAACAACCCAGTCGTACTTGCGGCCATCGCCCATCACGCCCACGGAACGGACCGGCAGGAACACGGTGAACGCCTGGCTCACTTTGTTGTACAGGTCAGCTTTGTGCAGCTCTTCGATGAAGATAGCGTCGGCGCGGCGCAGCAGGTCGCAGTACTCTTTCTTCACTTCGCCCAGCACGCGAACGCCGAGGCCTGGGCCTGGGAACGGGTGGCGGTAAAGCATGTCGTACGGCAGGCCCAGCTCAAGGCCGATTTTACGCACTTCATCTTTGAACAGCTCGCGCAGCGGCTCAACCAGGCCCATCTTCATCTCTTTCGGCAGGCCTCCCACGTTGTGGTGAGATTTGATGACGTGTGCTTTGCCAGTCGCGGAGGCCGCAGACTCGATAACGTCAGGGTAGATGGTGCCCTGCGCCAGCCATTTAACGTCTTCCAGCTTCAGCGCTTCTTCGTCGAACACTTCCACGAACACGCGGCCGATGATCTTACGCTTGGCTTCCGGGTCGTTTTCGCCCGCCAGCGCGGTCAGGAAGCGGTTCTCGCCTTCAACGTGAACGATGTTCAGGCCGAAGTGATCGCCGAACATGTCCATCACTTGCTGGGCTTCGTTCAGGCGCAGCAGGCCGTTGTCCACGAACACGCAGGTCAGATTTTTGCCGATGGCGCGGTGCAGCAGCATTGCGGTCACGGAGGAGTCAACGCCGCCGGACAGGCCAAGGATAACTTTGTCGTCGCCCACCTGCTCGCGGATGCGGACGATAGCATCTTCGATGATTTTTGCCGGGGTCCACAGCGCTTCGCAGCCGCAGATTTCCAGCACAAAACGCTCCAGCAGACGCTGACCCTGACGGGTGTGGGTCACTTCCGGGTGGAACTGCACGCCGTAGAAGCGTTTTTCTTCGTTGGCCATAATGGCGAACGGGCAGGTTTCGGTGCTGGCAACGGTCACGAAGTCAGACGGGATAGCGGTGACTTTGTCGCCGTGGCTCATCCAGACGTCCAGCAGCGGTTGACCGGCTGCGCTCAGGGAGTCTTCGATGCCGCGAACCAGCGCGCTGTCGGTTTTCACTTCAACCTGCGCGTAGCCGAATTCACGCTCGGTAGAGCTTTCAACGTGGCCGCCCAGCTGCATGGCCATGGTCTGCATGCCGTAGCAAACGCCGAACACCGGCACGCCGGCTTCGAACACGTACTCAGGTGCACGCGGGCTGTTTGCTTCGGTGGTGCTTTCCGGGCCGCCGGAAAGGATGATGCCGCTTGGGTTGAACTCACGAATTTGAGCTTCGGTAACATCCCAGGCCCACAGTTCGCAGTAAACGCCCAGCTCACGGACGCGGCGCGCCACCAGCTGAGTGTACTGAGAGCCGAAGTCGAGGATCAGAATGCGATGTTTATGAATGTTTTCCGTCATTGACGTTAATTCCGAGGCAAGTGATACAAAACAAAAACACCCGGCATAAAGCCGGGTGCATAAAGATTAAGAACCCATACGGTAGTTCGGGGACTCTTTGGTGATCGTCACGTCGTGAACGTGGCTTTCCTGGATGCCCGCGCCGCTGATACGTACGAATTCTGCTTTGGTGCGCAGCAAGTCGATAGTACCACAGCCGGTCAGGCCCATGCAGGAACGCAGGCCGCCCATCTGCTGGTGAACGATCTCTTTCAGACGGCCTTTATACGCCACGCGGCCTTCGATACCTTCTGGTACCAGTTTGTCTGCGGCGTTGTCGGTCTGGAAGTAACGGTCAGAAGAGCCTTTGGACATAGCGCCCAGAGAACCCATGCCGCGGTAGGATTTGAACGCACGGCCCTGGTACAGTTCGATTTCGCCCGGAGACTCTTCGGTACCTGCCAGCATACCGCCAACCATAACGGCTGCTGCGCCTGCGGCGATGGCTTTCGCGATGTCACCGGAGAAGCGGATGCCGCCGTCAGCGATAACCGGAATACCTGTGCCTTCCAGCGCTTCAACCGCGTCAGCTACAGCAGTGATCTGCGGTACACCTACGCCAGTAACAATACGAGTAGTACAGATGGAGCCAGGACCGATCCCAACCTTAACCGCGCTGCAGCCAGCTTCGGCCAGGGCGCGAGCGCCAGCGGCGGTTGCTACGTTACCGCCGATGATTTGCAGGTCAGGATATTTAGCACGGGTTTCACGAATACGTTGCAGAACGCCTTCGGAATGGCCGTGAGAGGAGTCAATCAGCAGAATATCAACGCCAGCAGCGACCAGCGCGTCAACGCGCTCTTCATTGCCTGCGCCTGCGCCAACCGCAGCCCCAACGCGCAGACGGCCCTGCTCATCTTTACAGGCGTTAGGTTTACGCTCTGCTTTCTGGAAGTCTTTTACGGTGATCATGCCGCGCAGGTGGAAGCCCGCGTCCACAACCAGCGCCTTTTCAACGCGTTTTTCGTGCATTTTAGACAGCACGACGTCGCGCGCTTCGCCTTCTTTCACGGTAACCAGACGCTCTTTCGGGGTCATGTACACGCTAACTGGCTGGGCCAGGTCGGTCACGAAGCGCACGTCACGACCGGTGATGATACCCACCAGCTCGTTGTCTTCGGTGACGACCGGGTAGCCGGCAAAGCCGTTACGCTCGGTTAATTCTTTCACTTCACGCAGGGTGGTGGTTGGCAGCACGGTTTGCGGGTCAGTAACCACGCCACTTTCGTGTTTCTTCACGCGCTTAACTTCTTCAGCCTGGCGCTCAATGGACATGTTTTTGTGAATGAAACCAAGTCCACCTTCCTGCGCCAGAGCGATAGCCAGACGCGCTTCCGTCACGGTATCCATCGCTGCGGACAGCATAGGGATATTCAGACGAATAGTTTTGGTCAGCTGAGTGCTGAGGTCGGCCGTGTTCGGCAGAACGGTGGAATGAGCGGGAACGAGGAGAACGTCGTCAAACGTCAGTGCTTCTTTAGCGATACGTAGCATGGCAATATCTCAACCTGGGGGTGAATGAGAACAGATAAAATATTGCCGCGGCATTATACAGAGCGTAAGCGATTGCATCCACACTTTTTTCGCAAAACTCCTTGCTAATAGCGAAACGGAAGGTACTATCGACCTAATAACCTGCTGATTTAGAATTTGATCCAGCTCACATGTCGACACAAAATTCCCCCTCAATTTTTACCGTTTCTCGCCTGAATCAGACGGTGCGTTTGCTGCTTGAGCAGGAAATGGGGCAGGTCTGGATCAGCGGTGAAATCTCTAACTTCAGCCAGCCCTCTTCCGGTCACTGGTACTTCACGCTAAAAGACGATACCGCCCAGGTGCGCTGCGCGATGTTCCGCAACAGCAACCGCCGCGTGACCTTCCGCCCGCAGCACGGCCAGCAAGTGTTAGTGCGCGCTAACATCACACTTTACGAGCCTCGTGGCGACTACCAGATCATTGTCGAAAGCATGCAGCCCGCCGGTGAAGGGCTGTTGCAGCAGCAGTACGAGCTGCTCAAGCAGAAGCTGAGCGCCGAAGGGCTTTTCGATTCATTGCACAAGCAGCCCCTGCCCGCTCCGGCTCGCCATGTCGGCGTGATTACTTCTAAAACTGGGGCAGCCCTGCACGATGTGCTGCACGTTTTACAGCGCCGCGATCCGTCCCTGCCGGTGATCATCTACCCGACTGCCGTTCAGGGCGTCGACGCCCCGCTGCAGATTGTGCGCGCCATTGAGTTAGCTAACCTGCGCAACGAATGTGACGTGCTGATTGTCGGGCGCGGCGGCGGCTCGCTGGAAGACCTGTGGAGCTTTAACGATGAGCGGGTTGCGCGGGCGATTTTCGCCAGCAAGATCCCGGTCGTTAGCGCCGTAGGGCATGAAACTGACGTCACGATCGCCGATTTTGTCGCTGATTTACGTGCACCAACGCCGTCCGCCGCAGCGGAAATCGTCAGCCGCAATCAGACGGAGTTACTGCGTCAGCTTCAGGCTCAGCAGCAGCGTATGGAAATGGCGATGGACTATTACCTCGCCCAGCGCTCGCGGCGGTTTACCCAGCTGCACCATCGCCTGCAGCAGCAGCATCCTCAGCTACGTTTAGCCCGCCAGCAAACCACGCTTGAACGCCTGCGCCAGCGTCTCAACGTGGCAATGGACGGTAAAATGCGCCGGGTTAGTCAGCAACAGTTGCGCCTTAGCCAGCGCCTTAACCAGCAGCAGCCTCAGCCCCGCATTCACCGCGCCCAGTCCCGCTTACAGCAGCTGGAATACCGGCTGTCGCAGTTAGTAAGCGCTCAGCTTAGCCAGACGAAACAACGCTTTGGCACCGCGCTGGCTCAGCTGGAAGCCGTCAGCCCACTGGCGACGCTCGCACGCGGCTACTGCGTAACAACAGCTGAGGACGGCAAAGTACTGAAGAAAACCAAACAGGTGAAGTCCGGGGACACGCTAACCACGCGCCTGGATGACGGTTGGGTCGAAAGCCAGGTGACGGACATTAAACCGGTGAAAGCGCCTCGGAAGCGTAAGCCAGCGGCGAAAGACGAATAAGCCACTCAGAGCGCGGCGGGCACAAACTCTACGCGCTTTTTAGAAATCAGCCCGTGGCCGTTCTGGCAGAAATAATCCACCGCCCCACATGCTTTCAGCACCTGCAGCGGCTTGTGGCAGTCCGGGCAAACCGCTTCCAGGCGGAAGACCTTCCCACAGGCATCGCAGTGCGCCCCATCGTCCGTTTGTTTCAGTTCGTTGTTACACACCGGGCAATTCACCATCATCCTTTCCTCCCGCTAAATCATTAATGAGCCCCATTATATACCCATAACGTTAAGATGGACTCATTCCGCTATTGGGCAAAAGACTGGCAAAGTTAGCGCATTAATGCACCGTTTTTGCCCAGCGTCTTCCTTCGTGGATGAGCACTTGTATCCAAACTGGTATCCCAGATAGCGCCGTAGCTGGAACCTTCAATGTTTTGAAGTCATTGGCATGATAATTGAATTACTCCCTTTACGTGGTCAATCGGGGAGGATTTTCATGTTTGATGAGCTGTTAGATAAAGATGCCACTGCGCTGGCCGCACTGATTCGCTGTGGCGAGGTATCAGCCCGTGAAGTCACTCAGGCGGCCATTGACCGCCAGCAGGCGCGTGAGCCCTTGATTCAGGCGTTTTGTACCCCGACGCCAGAGCTGGCTCTGGCTCAGGCAAGCGCCGTTGATGCTAAGCGCGCCAGCGGGCAACCCTTGGGTGCACTGGCCGGGGTGCCCCTGGCGGTGAAAGATCTGATTTGTACTGCCGGGGTAAAGACCACCTCTGGCTCAGCCGCCTACCAGGACTTTGTCCCGGAAGAGGATGATATCGCCGTCGAGCGCCTGCTGGCTGCGGATGCCATCCTGTTGGGTAAAACCACCGCCCCCGAGTTTGGCTACAGCGGCGTGGGGCACAACCCCCTGTTTCCCTCTCCGCGTAACCCGTGGGATCTCAGCAAAACACCGGGCGGCTCCAGCGCAGGTTCCGGTGCAGCGCTCGCCGCCCGGATGTGCCCGATTGCGCTGGGCAGCGACGGCGGTGGCTCAGTTCGCATCCCTGCCGCCCACTGCGGCGTCTATGGCCTGAAAGCGTCTATGGGACGAGTCCCGCTTTGGCCCGGCTGCCGTGACGATCGCTATCCTGGCGTTTCCAGCTGGGAGTCGCTGGAACACATTGGCCCCATGGCGCGTACCGTGCGGGATGCCGCGCTGATGATGTCGCTGCTGGCAGGCCCGGATATGCGTGACCGCCACTCGATTCCCTGCTCTGACGTTGACTGGCTGGCATCGTTAGAAAAGCCCCTGAACGGCCTGCGTATCGCCTTTAGCGCCGATTTTGGTTACGTCGCGGTAGACAGCGAAGTTCGCCGGGTCACGACAGAAGCGGCGCATCGTTTTGCGCGTGAGCTGGGCGCAGAGCTGGACGAAGTTGACCCCGGTATCGCCGATGAGGTTGCTACCTTCGCCGCCCTTGTCGCCTTTGAAAGCGACCTGACAGGCATGCGAAAAATGCAGGCCGAACTGGGGCTGCGCATGTCGCCACACCTGAGCGCCATGCTGCAGCACGAATGGCGGGCCGAAACGTTCACCGACGCGAACACGCAGCGTAAAAAAATCTGCAATCAGCTTTGGCGCTTTATGCAGCGCTACGACCTGCTGCTTTCCCCCACACTCGCCGTGCCGCCGTTCCCGCTCAACATGCAGGGCCCGGAAATCATAGACGGGCGCATGGTCAGAAACGACCACTGGCTCTCGTTCTGCTTCCCTTTCAACTTTACCGGCCAGCCGGCTGCTTCAGTGCCCGCAGGTTTTACCTCTGACGGCCTGCCCGTCGGACTTCAAATCGTGGGTCGTCATCTGGATGATGGCCTGGTGCTCGCGGCAAGCGCCGCTTTCGAGCGCATTCAACCATGGAATCACATCAGCCCTGCTTCACTCGGAGTTGTCCATGAATAAGAAATCATCCCCTGCCCTGGAGCAGGAATTTGAGCACGAACCCGTGCCTCTGAGCCATCGCCACTCCACCGGGTCCGTTTCGGCAGTGTGGTTTGGTTTCCCGATGATCCTCACCAATGCGCTGTTTGGCGGCATCATCACCTGGTCGTTGGGTTTCTGGCCGGCCATCATCGCTATTCTACTCGGCAACCTGGTGCTGTTTGCCTACGTGGGTTCCCTCAGCTGGTTTGCCGGGCAAACGGGCATGAATTTCGCCCTGCAGGCCAAACGCACCTTCGGCACTAAAGGCTACATTTTGGTTTCTGGTTTTCTTTCCACGGTGGTTATTGGCTGGTACGCCTTCCAGACCGGTCTTACCGGTACGGTGATCAATCAGACGTTCGGCTGGAACGCGCTGGCGGTGACAGCGTTCGCCATCGTGCTCTACACCGGGGTCACGTTCCTGGGCGTGCGGGCCCTGTCGATACTGGGGATGATTGCCGCCCCGCTGTTTGTGGTGCTTGGCCTGGTGGCGCTGTGGCTTATCGGCCAGCAGCATGATTTCAGCGCTGTCCTGCAATGGCACGGCAGCCCTGCCGCCGTGGGCACCATGAGCATGGGTACTGCCGTCACCATGGTGGTGGCCGGCTTTGCCGATTCCGGCACCATGACCGCAGATTTCACTCGCTGGTCAAAAAACGGAAAATCTGCCGTGATAGCCGCTTTCTCGGCCTTCCCCGTCGCCAACGTCATTTCTTATCTTTTCGGCGTGGTTATCGTGGCGGTTGGCGCGGCCGTTGACCCGGCCAGCAACGGCGGGAACTTCCTGCCGATTCTGATGGGGCACGGAGAAATTCTGACGGCCATCGCCTGCCTGTTTGTGTTTATTAATCTAGGCTCCGTGTGTACACACTGCCTGTACAACGGGGCAGTAGGCTACAGCCATCTGTTCCACAGCAAAATGCGGCTCTGGACGCTTATCCTGGGCGTGGCGGGCGGCGCGCTGGCGTTAGCGGGCGTGTGGTCTTATTTCCTGGAATGGCTGAGCCTGCTTGGTATTGTCGTGCCGCCGTTTGGCGCGGTGATGATCGTTGATTTGATTTTTATGGCCAAAATTAGCCAAAGCCGTAAAACAAGCCGTATGCGCGGCAGCGCCTTTGCGGCCTGGGCTATCGGCAGCCTGTGCGCCGTTATCGCCCACCTGCTGTTCCCACAGTTTGGCGAAGCAGTCATTGGCCTGGTGACAGCGGCCATCAGTTACACCCTGATAATGAAAGTCAAAAGCGAAGCTCCAGCAAGCATCATGGAGGGGAAAAATGCCTGATTACACCCTAAATTCAACGCCTTATGCCTGGCCCTTTGATGCCCACTATAGCGCCAGCAACACCGCGCTGATCGTTATCGATATGCAGACCGATTTCTGCGGTAAAGGCGGCTATGTCGACAGCATGGGTTATGACATTGCGCTGACGCGCGCGCCAATAAAACCGCTCCAACGTGTTTTGGCCCGGATGCGCGAGCTGGGCTTCCCGATTATTCATACCCGTGAGGGGCATCGCCCGGACTTAAGCGACCTGCCAGCGAATAAGCGCTGGCGTTCAAAACGCATGAATGCCGAGATTGGTGCCAACGGTCCCTGTGGCCGCATCCTGGTACGCGGGGAACCGGGCTGGGAAATCATTCCGGAACTGGCGCCTCTTGCGGGAGAAGTGATTATTGATAAGCCGGGCAAAGGGTCGTTTTATGCCACCGATTTGGAGCTGATCCTGCGCAGCCGGGGGATCCGTAACCTGATTCTGAGCGGTATTACGACGGATGTTTGCGTGCATACCACGCTGCGTGAAGCGAACGATCGCGGTTTTGAATGCCTGGTCCTGACCGACTGCTGTGCAGCGACGGAAGTAAAACATCACGAAGCGGCACTGAGCATGATTCATATGCAGGGAGGGATTTTTGGGGCAGTGGCGAGTTCAGAGGTCTTGCTGGAAGGATTGAGTCATCTTACACCAGCGCTGGCGGTGTGACCTTTAAGCCGGTGCGCTCACGTTTATGACACGTGGGCGCACCCGTTATTGCTTACTTACTTTTCTTGATGTGCTTGATGAGGCGCTTACGCTTACGCATCTGGTTCGGCGTCAGGGTGTTACGTTTCCCGGCAAACGGGTTCTCCCCTTCCTTGAACTGAATGCGGATTGGCGTCCCCATCACGTCCAGCGATTTGCGGAAGTAGTTCATCAGGTAGCGCTTGTAGGAGTCCGGCAGGTCTTTCACCTGGTTGCCGTGAATCACCACGATTGGTGGGTTGTAGCCACCGGCGTGCGCGTATTTAAGCTTAACGCGACGGCCACGCACCAACGGTGGCTGATGGTCTTCTGCCGCCATGTTCATGATGCGGGTCAGCAGCGCGGTGCTTACGCGGCGCGTGGAGCTGTCGTAGGCTTCGCGCACGGATTCGAACAGGTTACCCACGCCACTGCCGTGCAGGGCGGAGATGAAGTGCACGCGGGCGAAGTCGATAAAGCCCAGACGGTAGTCAAGCGTCTCTTTCACCTGCTCACGAACTTCATTGCTCAGGCCATCCCACTTGTTGACCACGATAACCAGTGAGCGCCCACTATTCAGGATGAAGCCCAGCAGGGAGAGATCCTGGTCGGAAATGCCTTCGCGGGCGTCGATAACCAGCAGCACAACGTTCGCGTCTTCAATAGCCTGCAGGGTTTTGATTACCGAGAATTTTTCTACCGTGTCGGTAATTTTCCCACGCTTACGCACGCCCGCGGTATCGATCAGCACGAATTCACGCTCGTCGCGCTCCATCGGGATATAGATACTGTCGCGGGTGGTGCCCGGCATGTCATACACAACAACGCGTTCTTCGCCGAGGATACGGTTAGTTAGCGTGGACTTACCTACGTTAGGGCGGCCAACGATAGCGAGCTTGATCGGCAGATCCTGAGGATTGAAGGCTTCTTCTTCCTCTTCTTCCTCAAACTCTTCGTCATCGGACACGATGCCGTTTTTGGCGTTAAATGCGGCCCAGTAGGCTTCGTCTTCGTCCATCTCTTCCGGCTGTTCGCGCGGGTCGATATCGTCCATCCACGGCACCAGAACGTGTTCCAGCAGGCTGGTCACGCCGCGGCCATGGGAAGCCGCAATCGGGTGGATTTCACCGAGCCCCAGGGAGTAGAAGTCAATCACCGCCTGGTCCGGGTCGAGACCATCAGTCTTGTTCGCCACCAGGAAAGTTGGCTTCTGGCGGGAGCGCAGGTGCTGAGCGATGGCCTCATCGGCAGGCATCAGGCCCGCGCGCGCATCCACCATGAACAGCACAACATCCGCCTCTTCAATCGCCAGCAGCGACTGTTCGGCCATGCGCGTTTCCACACCGTCTTCGGTGCCATCGATACCGCCGGTATCAATACAGATAAACTCGCGGCCTTCGACTTCCGCACGACCGTACTTGCGATCGCGAGTCAGCCCCGGAAAATCCGCAACCAGCGCATCGCGGGTACGCGTTAAGCGGTTAAACAGGGTCGATTTACCGACGTTAGGGCGCCCAACAAGCGCGACCACAGGTACCATTATAAAAGCCTCATTACTCAAAATTTATTAGTAAAACAGCGTCAATTTTCGGCTGTTTTTAAAAAGCCAAAACGGCTCCCGAACTACGGGAACCGTTTCAAACGTGACGATTATCCGACAAGTTTAGCGTTTGATGGCGTACAGCGTGCCGTCTTTTGCCTGGATAAGCAGTTTGTCGCTGGCAACCACTGGCGTCGTCTGGAAGCCGGAGCTGTCCACTTTCTGCTGGGCAACAAAGCGCCCATCATCGTTGTTGATCCAGTGCATGTAGCCTTCGCTGTCGCCAACGACCAGGTAGCCATTGTACAGCACTGGCGCGGTCAGGTTGCGGTGCAGCAGATCGCTTTGCGTCCACAGCGTTACGCCGCCGTCTACATTCAGCGCCACAACGCGGTCATTCTGATCCACAAGATAAATGCGGTTCCCGTCCACGATGAAGTCGTTCACCGAGCCCATCTCACGTTTCCACATGATCTGGCCGGAACGCAGATCCAGCGCCGTCAGGTTGCCGTTGTAGGCCAGCGCATAAACCACACCATTCACGATAACCGGCGTGGTATCCACGTCGCTCAGGCGGTCGATTTCTGTCGCGCCAGTCGCCTGGGAGATACGCTGCTGCCAGATAAGCTGGCCCTGCTGCATCAACACGGCGCTCACGCGACCGTTATCTCCGCCGACAATAGCAGCGCCAAAGGCAGTGGCCGGAGCCGATTCACCGCGCAGAGACAGCGCAGGCATATCGAGGTTAACGCTCCATTTTACCGCGCCATCGGCTTCGTTCAGCGCCTGCAGCATACCGTTGCTGGTATGAATCAGCACTACGCCGTCGCTCACGACCGGACGAGACAGCGCTTCACCAGCTACTTTTGCCTGCCAGGCGATGCTGCCGTCGGAAGTGTTCAGGGCGAAGACTTTCGCTTTTTCGGTGCCGACATAAACGTGGCCGCCGTCAACGGTCAGGCCGCCAGACAGCAGCGCAGGGATATTGCTGGAGAAGAAGCCGGTTTTCTCAGAGAGATCGACCTTCCACTCTTCTTTGCCGTCGTCCGCATTCAGCGCTTTCACGGTACCGCGACGGTCAGCAGCATAGATGGTGCTGCCCTGCCATGCCGGATGCAGGTTAGAGTAGAAATCACCGATTCCATCACCTACGGACGTACTCCACGCTTTTGTCGGAGTGAACTGATTTTCCACCGTTGGCAGCGGGGACATTTTAACCACATCTTCTTCGCCGCTGAACAGGGAGCAGCCGCTGAGCAGCGTCAAGGAGAGCAGCCCAGGCACAAATAGTTTACGCAATTGCATCGGGTCCCTCTTAGCTGGACAAATTATTGATTTTCATCTGCATCATTTCACGCAGGGCCGGAGAAGCATTGGTCTGTGAACCTTTGCTCCACGCATCACGAGCGCCCTGCTTATCCCCTTTACTGAGCAGCGCTTCGCCGCGCAGGTCGGCAACCATCGCTACCCAGCCTTCGCCTTTTACGCTATCCAGGGTTTTCAGCGCAGCATCAGCCTGTTTCTGCTGAATCTGAACGCGAGCCAGACGCAGATTGATTAGCGCCTGCATGTTCGCATCTTTGGTGCTGCTAAGGCCGTTTTGCAGCTGCGTTGCCGCTTTATCCAGCTCGTTTTTATCCACGAACTGCTGCGCCAGCTCTAACGCCGCCAGCGCGCCGTAGGTGTTTTTGTTGTCAGCGGCAAATTTCTCGACCGCTTCCAGCGTTTGCGGCTGGTCTGCTTTCACCGCGCTGGTCACATTCTGGTAAGCCAGGGAGGCTTCACGCATGGAGTCGTCCTGATGGCCGTTCCAGTAACGCCAGCCCACCAGAGCGCCGATACCCAGCACAACCCCGACTACCAGCGCTTTGCCGTTTTCCGCAAAGAAGCGTTTAACCGCTTCCATCTGATCGTTTTCGTTCTCGTAAACTTCCACGCAGTCCTTCTCCTTAACGAATAATCACCGGGTAATTAACCCAGTAACGCCTGCAGATGGGCGGCAGCGTCGGCTTGCGCGACGTTTTGTTGCTCACCTGTGCGTAAATCCTTAACCACGACTTCGCCTTTAGCGACTTCATCTTCACCCAGCACCAGTGCGACGCGAGCGCCCCACTTGTCGGCACGAACGAACTGCTTCTTGAAGTTACCGCCGCCGTAGTTAGTCATCAATTTCAGGGTCGGCACCTGGTCACGTAGCTTTTCAGCCAGCAGCATTGCCGCGCCCTGCGTCCCCTGACCTGAAGATATCAGGTACATATCGACAACGGATTCTGCTTTAAATTCAGGATTAATCGCCTGAACTAATAAAACAAGGCGCTCAAGGCCCATGGCAAAGCCAACCGCTGGCGCCGCGCGTCCACCAAGTTGCTCTACCAGACCATCATAGCGGCCACCGGCACACACAGTGCCCTGAGAGCCCAGGCTGTTGGTCACCCACTCGAACACGGTGCGGTTGTAGTAGTCCAGGCCGCGAACCAGACGCTGGTTAACGGTGTAAGCAATGCCAGCGGCATCCAGGAATTGGCACAGACCAGCGAAGTGCTCGCGCGACTCTTCATCGAGGTAATCGCCCAGTTGAGGCGCGTCGTTCAGCAGAGCCTGAACGTCCTGATTTTTAGAGTCCAGCACGCGCAGCGGGTTGCTGTACATGCGGCGTTTGCAGTCTTCGTCCAGCTTCTCTTTATGCTGTTCCAGGAAAGCAACCAGCGCATCACGGTAGTTAGCGCGCGCTTCCAGAGAACCGATGGAGTTCAATTCCAGGCTTACGTACTGGTCAATACCCAGCGCGCGCCACCAGCGAGCGGTCAGCATGATAAGCTCGGCGTCGATATCCGGGCCGTTCAGGCCGAACACTTCCACCCCCAGCTGATTAAACTGGCGGTAACGCCCTTTCTGAGGACGTTCGTGGCGGAACATCGGCCCGATGTACCACAAACGCTGTTCCTGATTGTACAGAAGACCATGTTCGATACCGGCACGCACGCAGCCCGCGGTGCCTTCAGGACGCAGGGTCAGGCTGTCGCCGTTGCGATCCTCAAAGGTATACATCTCTTTTTCAACCACGTCGGTGACTTCACCGATAGCGCGTTTGAATAACGGGGTCTGCTCTACAATCGGCAAACGGATTTCGCTGTAACCGTAGCTCGCGAGCACCTGCTTAAGAATGCCTTCAATACGCTGCCAGATGGCGGTTTCGCCCGGCAGGTAATCGTTCATGCCGCGAATGGCTTGAATATTTTTTGCCACGTTTGTTCTCTGCTTTATATACAAAAAATGAACCCGAAATCAGGCCACTTACTCAGGTAAACGGCCGTGCGGGCTCAATCATACACGGGAAGCCCTGTGCTTCCCATGCTTCGCATTATTTTTCCAGCTGTTGGATATCAATACGCTGTTTTTCATCCAGCATGCTGGCTTTGGCACGAATACGCGCTTCAAGCTGCGCAATCATGTCGTCGTTGTCCATACGATCTCGCTGGCGAACGCCATCTTCGTAGAAACCACTTTTTTTATTGCCGCCGGTTACCCCAAGCGTGGAAACCAGCGCTTCACCCGGGCCGTTCACCACACAGCCGATAATCGAAACGTCCATCGGAGTGATAATGTCTTCCAGGCGCTGCTCCAGGGCGTTTACCGTCCCAATAACGTCAAACTCCTGACGTGAGCAAGTTGGACAGGCGATAAAGTTGATCCCACGGGAGCGAATGCGCAGCGACTTAAGGATGTCGAAGCCCACTTTGATCTCTTCCACCGGATCCGCCGCCAGAGAAATACGCAGCGTGTCGCCGATCCCTTCAGAGAGCAGCAGCCCGAGGCCGATAGCGGATTTTACAGAACCCGCGCGCGCGCCGCCCGCTTCGGTGATCCCGAGGTGCAGCGGCTGATCGATCTGTTTTGCCAGTAGGCGATAAGACTCAACGGCCAGGAATACGTCCGACGCTTTTACGCTCACCTTAAACTGATCGAAGTTGAGGCGATCGAGATGATCGACGTGGCGCATGGCGGATTCGAGCAGCGCCTGAGGCGTCGGCTCGCCGTATTTTTCCTGCAGATCTTTTTCCAGAGAACCGGCATTCACGCCGATACGGATAGGAATGTTTTTATCGCGTGCGCAGTCAACCACCGTGCGAATACGCTCTTCGTTGCCGATGTTGCCGGGGTTAATACGCAGGCAATCAACGCCGTATTCCGCGACTTTAAGCGCAATACGGTAATCGAAGTGGATATCGGCGACCAGCGGGACGCTGACCTGCTGCTTGATAAGCTTAAACGCCTCTGCGGCGTCCATTGTCGGCACGGATACGCGAACGATGTCGGCACCCACGCGTTCTAATGCTTTGATTTGATTAACCGTAGCTTCCACATCGGTGGTACGCGTATTGGTCATCGACTGAACGGCGATAGGGGCACCATCGCCGATTGGCACATTACCGACGTAGATCCGCTTGGATTTGCGACGTTGGATGGGTGCGGCATTATGCATGGTAAATCTCCACAATTACGCGTCTGAACTGGCGCTGATTATTCAGCACCGACAGTGAGACGTGCAACCTGGTTAGTTCTGATAAAGCGACTCAGGTCCACAGGTTTACCCTGATATTGAACCTGTACTGCTGACGGTGCGCCAATTTTCAGTTTATAAGGCGCTTTACCCGCTAAATCGAGCTTCGCATCTTTGCGCTGCAGGCCGCTAAACAGCTTTTTGCCGCTGGCGTCGGTCACTTCCAGCCAGCAGTCTGCAGTGAAGTGCATAGACAGCCCTTGAGAGGCATCCGCAGTCTGATTCACGCCAGCCTGGTCGGTTGGCAGTTGGCCTGCGGTTGGCGCTGGCGTTGTCTGCGCGTTATCAACAGGTGCCTGGCTTGGCGCCACAACGGCAGATTGCTGAGCCGCATCTGCAGCAGCGGTTTGCTGAGCTGGCGCAGAAGAAGAAGCGGTGTTCTCCACTGGCGTAGGCAGTTCAACAGGTTGCGCAGGCGTTGATGTAGTAGATGCTGCATCGGCAGGCGTATCACTGCCGGTGTTCAGCGGCACAGACTGGCCGCCGCTGGTTGAAAGTTCGGTGGAAGATTGATCGGCCATGGTCGACAGCTCTTCCTGCTGCGCTTTGTGATTTTGCCACCACCATGCGCCAGTCAGGCCAATCACCACGAACAGAATCAGCCAGGTAAAGCTCATCAGCCAGCCGTCGCGCTTTTTACGACGCTTACCAAGAGAGAAGCTTTGCATCGGCTCAACTTTGGCCGCCTTAATCGGCGCCTGTTTAGCCATCATCGGCAACAGCTCTTCTTCAGGAATATGAACCAGTCGCGCATAAGAGCGGATATAGCCACGCAGGAAAGTAGACGCCAGCTCGGCAGGCGCCTTGTCGTCTTCAATATCCCTGACGGTGGAAACTTTCAGGCACAGGCGTTCAGCTACAGCCTGCTGGCTGAGCCCCATTTGCTCACGTGCATTACGTAAACGCTGGCCTGTGGTTTGTGCTGCATTTGATTCGTTAGTGGCTTCAGTATTCATTAGCTACAACTGCTGGTACTGTTCAAATTAAAGAATTTGGCACAAGTCCTGTACCGCAGCGTCTCCGCTACGTCAGATTGACTCGCACCGCGAAACAAATCTGATACCTGAAGGCTACCCCTCAGTAAAAATACCCGATACCAACCATGCTGTTAGCGCTAAGCTGGTATTTTAGTGGGCTACCGGCCCCGCCGGTTAGTTAACCATAGTCACCCTTTGGCAGGCTGTCCGTTAACTTTACGAAATGGGCACAACTAAACTGTTGTTGCGACGCTACATACTGCCTTAAAGCCGTCAGAAACGCACCGTAATTATTATCCTGAATGATGTATTAGGCCACGTTATTGACTGTTCATGCACTTTTGCCCGTTTTTTATACCGCGCCAGACACCCTCGCCCGACGCGGTAAACCGCCATTTACAATCAAACAGCTTTTACGGCAATAGGTTCGCCCTGCATACGTTTACGCATAGTACGTTTGGTACGGTCGATCACTTCCCCGGCCAGCTGACCACATGCCGCGTCGATATCGTCGCCGCGTGTTTTGCGAACAATGGTGGTGAAACCATAGCTCATCAGCACTTTAGAGAAGCGATCGATACGGCTGTTGGAGCTGCGGCCGTATGGTGCACCCGGGAACGGGTTCCATGGAATCAGGTTGATTTTGCACGGCGTATCTTTCAGGCATTCAGCCAGCTGATGTGCATGTTCGGTACCATCATTGACGTGATCCAACAGAACGTATTCCACCGTGACGCGGCCCTGGTTGGCGTTGGATTTCTCCAGGTAACGACGAACGGCCGCCAGGAAGGTTTCGATGTTGTACTTTTTGTTGATCGGCATGATTTCATCACGAATATCATCTGTCGGCGCATGCAGCGAAATCGCCAGCGCGACATCAATCATATCCCCGAGCTTATCCAGCGCGGGTACCACACCAGAGGTAGAAAGCGTGACGCGGCGTTTGGACAGACCAAAGCCAAAGTCGTCGAGCATGATTTCCATTGCCGGAACAACGTTGTTCAGGTTCAGCAGCGGTTCACCCATGCCCATCATCACCACGTTGGTGATAGGACGCACGCCGGTTTTCTTCTGCGCGCCGATAATCTTCGCCGCGCGCCAGACCTGACCAATAATTTCAGACACACGCAGGTTACGGTTAAAGCCCTGCTGGGCGGTTGAGCAGAATTTACATTCCAGCGCACAGCCAACCTGAGAAGAAACACACAGCGTGGCGCGGTCTTCCTCCGGGATATACACCGTTTCCACCAGCTGGTCGGCAATTTTGATTGCCCACTTGATGGTACCGTCGGCAGAACGTTGCTCTTCAGCAACTTCAGGTGCACGAATCTCAGCGATCTCTTTCAGCTTATTGCGCAGGACCTTGTTGATGTCCGTCATTTCGTCGAAGTCATCACTGCAGTAGTGATACATCCACTTCATAACCTGATCTGCACGGAAAGGTTTCTCACCCAGCTCGGCGAAAAATTCGCGCAGTTGCTGGCGGTTAAGATCGAGCAGGTTAATTTTTTCGGCTTTATTGGAAACAACAACAGGTGTTGCTTCAGGCGTGTTCATTTCAGACATAGTGTTTTCCGGCCTCGTTGTTACACGTTATGGCCCCTGGAGGGTTAGAAAAAGAAACGCCCCGGTGAGCAGGCTCTTCCGGGGGCGTTGCATTGTACAAATTCTATGGCATAGATGCCACGACTGAAAGCGAACAACGATTAAAAAATGTCACGCAAGCTTTCACGTCGGGAATATCCAAAATCATTTGAGTTGCAGTAGGCAGCAAGGGAATGAGCCCCAGGAGCTTACTTAGGTAAGCGACTGGGATGAGTTCCTGCAGCTAACCCCCCTGCGGCTCAAAGGATGACGGATATTTTAGCGTGTGCGTGGGCACACTTCTCCTTCGCCGAAGAAGTAGGCGATTTCGCGGGCTGCGGATTCTACGGAATCAGAACCGTGGGTGCCGTTTTCGGTGAAGCTGTCAGCGTAGTCTGCACGCAGAGTACCAGCCAGTGCGTTAGCCGGGTTAGTTGCGCCCAGCAGGTCACGGTGACGCTGTACTGCGTTTTCGCTTTCCAGCACGGAAACAACGATTGGACCAGAGGTCATGAACTCAACCAGACCGTCGAAGAACGGCTTACCGTCGTGCTCAGCGTAGAAACCACGAGCCTGCTCAACGGTCAGATGCAGCATTTTTGCGCCAACGATTTTAAACCCTGCAGATTCAAAACGAGCATAAATGTTACCAATAACGTTTTTTGCCACCGCGTTTGGTTTGATGATGGAAAAAGTACGTTCAATAGCCATGATTACCTCTGTAGATGTTCTGTGTGTCCGGGAAACCCGGTTATGAAATTGGCGCAGATTATAAAGAGCAAGTTTGTCGTTGCCTATGGATGGAGATAACATTTTTTTAAAATAAGATTAGTTTTGGCAACACTATTGCTGCAGCGGGTGAAATTTCACGTTTTGCCGTCACTGCAGGGTAAAGGTCGCGCTGGCAACGTGCCCGGACTCATCCATCACCACGATCTGATAGTCGCCCGGTTTATTGAGCATTAAGGCCAGCCCATCGCCTTTGCTCTCTTCGCTTTCTCCGTTGATGAACCACCATCGCTGGCCCTGCCCGCCCTGACTGGAAAGCCGCAGCGGAAGCTGCATCTGCCCCGGTAAGCGTTTCAAAATAGTGCCGTCACGCACGCCGAGCAGCAGCAGCGGCGTTGCGCTCTCTTTCTGTAGCGGCGGGCAACTGGCTGAAGCAGCAGGCAAACGAGCAGCACGACGTTCAGCCGGGGGTAACCAGGGTTCAAGAGGCAGTGGCCAGAGAGCAACTGTCCGCTGGCTAGCCCCAGGGCAATCGGCAGCCACTCGCTTACCCTGCGCATCCACCCAAATAAGCTGCCGTGTTCCCTGCGCGCCTTCTTGCCCCGGCGCCAGCAGCGTAGGCGGCTGAGCATCGTCCAGAAGCCATGTTGCCAGCCTTCGACGGCAGTTCACATCTCCGGCTGGCAATGCCTGGCCGCCAGGCCAGCAGATCTCCGCGGCAGTAACGGAAGTGGGCCGGGGATCGGTCGGCAAATGAAGCTGCTGCACGCGCGAATTTGCCTGCAGCAAATTATTCACCTGATTAAGCAACGGCACGGCACTCCCCAGCCCAAACTGCCCCGCCACCGGCGTGCTGTCAGGCCTGCCGGTCCAAATCCCTATCAGGTAGCGTGAGTTAATGCCGATGGCCCAGGCATCACGGTAGCCGTAGCTGGTTCCGGTTTTCCATGCCAGCGGCACAACCGGCGGTAAAGAAGCATCCGGCTGGGGCTGAGCCTCTCCGGCAAGAATACGGCGAATCACCCACGCAGCTCCCGGCGACATTAGAGGACGCTCCCGCAAAGCATCACTCTCCAAAACCCGCAGTTGAGCGGCCTTGCCATGACGGGCAAACACGCTGTAGGCGGCGACTATCTGGTCCAGCCTGGCGCCACCGCCGCCAAGAATAAGCGAAAGATTGGGCTCACTGCCCTGAGGGAAGCGAAGGTTAAGCCCCACGTTGCTCATCTGCCCGGCAAAACGCTTCGGCCCGTAGGCCTCAAGCACCTGAACAGCAGGCAAATTTAGCGAACGCACCAGGGCATCGCTCATACTTACCGGCCCGTGAAAACCGGTGTCGAAGTTCCCCGGACGGTAATCACCGAACCGACGCGGGACGTCCTGCAACAACGACGCCGGATGAATCAGCCCGTCATCCATTGCCATACCGTAAACAAAGGGCTTTAGCACGGAACCCGGCGAGCGAATGGCGGTGACCATATCGACATGCCCAAAACGGCTGTCGTCGTTAATATCCACCGATCCCACCCACGCGCGAACCTGCATTGTGGTGTGATCAACCACCAGCATGGCTAGCGATGAGCGAGGCGGCAGGCGTGATTTCCAGTTCAGCGCCAGCTCTTCCAGTTGGCGCTGTAAAGGTGCATTTAGCGTGGTCGCAATCAACGTTGACTTGCTTTTCGATACCAGCGCCCGCGACAGCAGCGGAGCCAGCTGCGGCATCTGCCGCGGTGCTAGCCAAACGGGCTCCTGCAAAGCTTCATTAACCTGCTTCTGCGACCACACGCCCTGCTCCGCCATACGGCGCAAAACCTTATCCCGCGCCTGCTGCGCCCGTTCAGGCCAGCGGTCAGGCCGCAGGCGGCTGGGAGCCTGAGGCAACACAGCAAGCAAGGCCGCTTCAGAATAACTTAGCTGTTCAGGCGCTTTTCCAAGGTAGGCCCAGCTTGCCGCGCCGATCCCCTGTAGCGTGCCGCCAAAAGGGGCACGATTAAGGTAGAGCGTAAGGATCTCCGTTTTGGAAAGATGCCATTCAAGCTGAAAGGCGCGCCAGACCTGTCGTACTTTTCCGCCGAGCGTACGGGGATGAGGATCCAATAAACGCGCAACCTGCATCGTCAGCGTACTGCCGCCGGAGATCACTTCGCCATTACGTAGATCCTGCCAGGCCGCACGCAAGATCGAGAGCGGATTGACGCCAGGATGATCCCAAAACCAGCGATCCTCATAGCCGATTAGCGCTTCCAGGTAGCGGGGAGAGACCTGGTTAAGTACGACGGGATAACGCCAGATCCCTTCGGCATCAGCAAAACGCCAAAGCGGTGTACCGTCTGCCGCGACCACTACCCGAGCCGGATTGACCTCTTGCAGCGGCAGCGGCCAGAGCTTATCCGCCAGCCAGACAAAAGTGGCAACCAGCTGCGGGACTATCAGCCAGAGATAGCGCCGCCGCCAGCGTAGCCTTGATCCGTTAAGCACCGACGTTCTGCTTACGGCACAACGGTCAACGTGCCGGTACTGCTACCGGTTGCCCGCCACTGCGGAACGTACATGGACTCCACCTGCGGCATGGGCACGGTGTAACTTCCCGGCGTAACGGCCCGGGCCAGGTAAATAAGAGTTGCATGCTGGCCTTCATTTAACGGCAATGCGGCCACAAAGCGGTCATCCCTGAACTCCATATGCTGTATGTCCTGCAGCTGCATCTGGTTGAGCAGAGTCTGTACTTCACTCGCGCTGTCCCCCAGGCTGGCGCTGCTGTTCGCCAGATTCTGGTTTTCCAGCTCCAGCCCGGCCGGCAATAAATCGACGACCAGTGCATCCGGCACGTTCTTATCTGCCCAAACGTCCAGCCAGACCATAACCAGCTCACCGCTTTTCAGTGAAGAAAGCGACCGGGTGTTGCCTTTCGCATCAAGGAAGTGACGTTCAATATGCAGCACATTGCTATAGGCAGCCGGCGCCTGCTGCGGATACCCCGCGCTGTCGAGGCGTAAATAGAGGCTGGCCGTCCCGGTGTTGGTCACCTGCAGACCAGAAAGATGCTGCGCGCTCAGATTACGCGTTATCGATTGGCTGGATGCCAGTGGCTCTGTGCCAAGCGAGGTCTGCGCCTGCCAGTCGCCTTTCACGTTTTGCAGGCCGTGACCGGCAATGAACAACGCATTGGTTTCCTGAGTTGATAACCAGCGCTGGCTCCAGGCCATGTCCGACAGCTCAAGCAGCAGCTGATTCTGGGTGTCCGGTAGCAGCTTGTTCTCTTCCAGCAGGCTCAGCATCATTGCTTTATCCCGCAGCTCGCTGCCGTAATCCGCCATCCAGATCTGTTTATCGCGGCGCTGAGTTTTCAGCCCCAAAGCAATTGCCTGCTGGCTGCGAGGCTCATCGCCCATGAGCTTCAGGGCCACGCCCAACTGCACAAGCGGCAGTCCGGCACGAGCCTGCTCGTGGCGTTGCCAAAGCTCACGCAATGCCCCAAGGGGCGCTTTTTGCTGGCGAGCCAGCACCAGCCCGGCATAGGCCTGTACCGCAAAGCGGCTGGCCGGGGCGTCATCACTGTAGCGCAAGGCAATCAGACCAGGATCCTGCAGATAGCGCAGCAGGCGCTGGTTGGCCCTGTTAAGTGCATCCCCATTGACGCTGTAACCCTGTTCGCCAGCTCGCACCAGGAAGTCGGTCACGTAGGCCGTCAGCCAGTACTCTTCCGGTCCTGCTTTATCCCATAGCCCGAAACCGCCATTGTCGCTTTGCATTTCAAGCAGGCGGGTAATTCCAACATCAATGGCTGCCCGGCGCTGTTGGTCGGTAATACCTTTGATGCCCAGAGCATTCAGTTCAGTTTCGTTGGTGTACAGAGACGGGAACAGGCCGCTGGCCGTTTGCTCAAGGCAGCCATACGGATAGGCTTTTAGCTCACGAATGTAACGCGCCAGGTTCAGGGGCGGACGCCCGCTCAGCAATAACTGCCCTTCCAGGGTAGATTCTGCAATGCCGGACAGATGCTTAGGCGGAAGCGTCCATGTCTCGCCCGGTTTAACCACGGCCCCGCTGTTTACCGTCTGAGCAGGGAACGCAGGCCGAACGCCGATTTTCCACTGTTTGATTGGGTCAGCAAGCTTTTCACCCGGCAGTGCGAGGCCATTAATCACAGCTTTAATTTCACCGTCGCCGAAACCTTCCAGCGCACGTACGGGAATGAACAGTGTGCCGCGAGCACCAGGCGCCAGCTTCACATCCATCGTCGACGTGCCATTGAGCGCTAACAGCCCCTGAGCGCTAAGCGCCACGCTAAGCTGCTGAGGCCTGTCCGTCAGGTTAGTGAGATCCAGCGCGAGGCGGCTGGTATCGCCACTCGCCATAAACCTCGGCGCAGCCAGTTCGCTTACGAGCGGCGCGGCAACCGTGACTTTTTCTTCGCTATTACCAAAGCGGTCGTCGGTCCAGGCCTGCGCCATGACCCGCAGTTCACCGTTAAAATCACCAATTGGCAGCGTCACCGTTCCCTCACCGTTTTCATCCAGCGCAACCGGTTGGGCCTGCTGAGCGATGATAGTGACATGGTTCACCGGCTTTTTACCGCCGCGACTTAGCTCATCGCCTTCATCGCCGTCACCGCCAAAGCGCAGTGCAGCCAGTCTCCCCTCGCCTTCAATTACCTGCCCGTAAATGTCGTAGATGTCTGCGCCATAGCGCTTGCGCCCAAAGAAGGCGTCCCACGGATCCGGAGTTTTGTAATCGGTGATATTAAGTACGCCGCTGTCCACGGCGGACAGCAGCACGTTAATCTGCTTCGGCACTTCGCCATTTTTCACGCTGGCCTTCACCTTCACGGTCAGGTTTTGGTTAGGCCGCATTTTGGCTGGATTTTGCAACGTCAGATCGAGACGGCGGCTCTCGTCACCTAGCGGCAGATGAAGGATCCCAACTGCGCGCTTAGGCGTGGCGGAACGCGCCTTGTCTCCGGGGCGAATAACCACGGTACTTAAGTAAAGATCATGCCGCTGCCAGCCCTTATCCACCGGAATGGCAAGATCCATGCCGTCTGCCGGAACATCGATTTCTTTCCACCACAGCGGCCCGTCGCTGGATTCCACCAGCGCATAACCTTTACCTGCCGCAGGCGCGGCAATATGCAGATTGATGGTATCGCCAGCTTTGTAAGACGGTTTATCTATTTTTAATGTCACTCTGTCCGGACGCACTGCCCCGGTGCCATCGCTGTTATCCTGCCAGCTGTAGCCGGCCCAGAAGCGCAGGCTACTGACGAGGTTATTCTCAGGATCCCGAACTTCCAGACGGTAGGAGCCCCACTCTACAGGGAAGGCAACTTTGCCCGTTTCTCCGGCAGCCAGCGTCAACTTCTGCTCGGCTTCCACCAGATCTTTTTGATCGTACTGAGACCGCCAGCCTTCACTTTCTTCCCAGCTCCAGTAGTAGTCACGGCGCTCGCGAATCAGGCGGACATCCAGGTCTTTCACAGCCAGTTTCTCGCCTTGTGCATCAGCATACACAATGTCGAAACCTGCGCTGCTGTCTTCATCGACAATCGGCTGAGTGCGGGTAGTGTCGGTCCGGTAGTCATAGACCTCTTTGCTGGCAAACTGAGGGCGGATTCCCGGCATCGCCTGAGCAGGCCAGATAGCCTGCTCCACGCGGCGTGTCACCGGGCGACCACCGGACTCCAGCAGGCTAGCCTGCAAAATAAGGCGCAGCGGTGAATGTACGTCTCCCCACTGGCTTTCCGCGCTGACGGTCGTATGCCCCTGTTCATCAAGCGTTAGCTCAACGGCATCCAGGCTACGGGAAAGGTTTTGCTCATTAATATCGCCAAACTGGAACCCTGGCAGCGTTGCAACGGCATCACGTAAAGGGCGCAGGAAAAGCTGCCCCTGAAGGCTGTTACCTGCGGCTGGCGCACCGTAGAGATAGCGCCCGGCAACATCAAAATTGACGGTATCTTCAGGCGCTATCGGCGCACTTTGCGCCGTCAGATTCAGCGCCATACGCTCCGGCATGAAATCTTCAACTTTAAATGTCCAGATACGCGGCTGGTTATCCCCGGTGTTGACCCGCATCTGCCAGTTACCGGTTGCCGCGCTTTCACTCAGAGGATATGTAAATTGATAAAGTCCGTTGGCAGACTGCCACACTTCGGTGCGGGCAACCTGGCCGTCCGGTTTTACAACCTCAAGCTTCACCGGCTGCGGCGGGAGCGGTTTGCCATCACCATCCCTGAGCAGGGCGTTCACGATGACCGACTCTCCGGGGCGATAAAGATCTCGCGGGCCAAACATGAAGAACTGTTTGCTGTAGCCTTGCTCACCGGCAATATCAAACTCCGCCAGATCCAGCGCCGGGCGGCTGAGATCCAACAGCGTGGTTTGCTCCCCATTGCGCGCCAGCAGCAACGTGCCTTTGTTCAGCTTCTCAAGCGTGGCATGCCCGTCACCGTCACTTTTCGTTTGCCCTACCGTTTGGCCTTTTTCGTTCAACAGCGCAATCTCTACGCCCGACTGAGCAGCACCGTTTTCCAGGCTTTGAGTAAAGACGTCAATTCTGTCGTGGTAGCGATGCACCGAAACACCCACATCGCTCAGCGTGAACAGGGTTGCAGCGTTGCTGTAGGCGTAATGCCCGGCCTGGCTCATGATGGCGAGATAGACGCCGGGCTGCTGGAGGGGTTTGATATCACCCAGCGGCAGCATTAGCTTCTCACGGGTATTTCGCGCAGGATTTAGGTCAAAACGCCCGGTGTAAACCAGGTCTGCCAGCTTCAGCAGGTTGTCAGACTCCCAGTTAGAGACTGAGTTACGGTACTGCCACTGGCTGATAAACGCGCTTAGGGAGCTGTCTTTAATGCGGTAAAAGTTAACGTCAACGTTATCGACGTTAAGCGCCATCACCGGCAGCCCCGCAATCACTTTAGTCGGCAGCAATGAGCCCCGGCTGGCAAAACCAACGCTCGGCTGAATATCACGCGTGGCAATTTGCTTTTCAAAGCTGTCGTCGAACGTTGCTTTATTGAGCGCGAGCAGCCCGCTGTCTACAGTCACAATCAGCGTGCGTTTGGGCTCCAGATGGCGCAGGCGAAGTTCTTTTAGATCGCTGGAAAGCTCCCAGGCACCGTCCACTTTGCCGCTGGTTTTATCCACCAGATGGGCAACTTTATTGAAGTCCTGATTGGGGTCGAGCGGAATCGAGAAGGTCAGCACTAACGTACTGGCACCGTCTAACTGCACTTCAGAGGCATCAAGCAGCTTCAGCGGCTTTCCCGCAGACTGCTGTGCCAGTTTTTCCAGTTGAGCAGCATCTGGCTTAGTTTCAGCCTTACCGTTTTGTTCCACTGCTGCAGAGGCTGTGGGCTGAACGGTTTGCTGATTATTTTTATCGTCACAGCCGGAAAGCGCCAGCAGGCCGCAAACCAGCGCGGCAAGGCTCGTCAAACGTAGTGCATTCATTCTTTCATCCCTGGCCAATAAGGGCCGCTAAACATTACGTAGAGCAAGTATTATGCGGATTAGCCAGAAAAGCGAAAGTCGGAATACTCTGCCTTGCGCGATGCCTCGCAGGCGGCAGTAAATTTACGACAGTATTCATTAAGTTTTACGAAGTATCTCGCGGTGTCGGGCAAGGCCGCTTGCCGGGTTATAGAAAAACACCGACAATCCATTTTTCTTTGATGAACCGGAGGCTCATTGTGTCCACCTCTTTCTTCGTCGCGAGCGACTGGCTCGCAGAACATCTTAACGATGACGATATCCAGATTTTAGATGCCCGTATGGCTCCAGCAGGCCAGGAAGCACTTCGCGATATGCCTGCGGAGTACCGTGCCGGGCATCTGCCTGGTGCGGCCTATTTCGACATCGAAGCGCTCTCCGATCACACCAGCCCCCTGCCCCATATGATGCCGCGAGCCGAGGCGTTTGCCGTGGCCATGCGCGAGCTTGGCGTCAGCAGTGACAAGCATCTGGTGGTTTACGATGAAGGCAACCTGTTCTCCGCGCCTCGTGCCTGGTGGATGCTGCGCACTTTCGGCGTAGAGAGAGTGTCCATTCTGGCCGGTGGGCTGGCTGAATGGCAGCGTGAAGCGTTGCCGCTGGAGCAAGGGGATGCGGAGCTGCCGGAAGGTGAGTTCGAGGTTAACTTCGATCCACTGGTGATTAAACGCCTGACGGACGTGCTGCTGGTCAGCCACGAAGGCACTGCCCAGATTGTGGATGCCCGCCCGGCTCCACGCTTCAACGCGCTGGCCGATGAGCCGCGCCCGGGCCTGAAACGCGGCCATATTCCAGGGGCGCTTAACGTGCCGTGGGTGGATCTCGTAGAAAACGGTCAGCTGAAGACCACGGATAAACTGAGCGAGATCTTCGAACGCCAGGGCGTGAGCTTTGAGCGGCCAATTATTGCCAGCTGTGGTTCAGGCGTTACTGCCGCTGTTGTGGTGCTGGCGCTGACCACGCTGGGCGTGAACGGCGTGTCGCTTTACGATGGTTCGTGGAGTGAATGGGGCGCTCGCCCAGACCTGCCTGTTGAGCCTGCGCAATAAATAAAAAAAGGGAGGCACGAAGCCTCCCTTAAAATGAGTGACACTCAGCCGTTAAATAATCCGGTTTTGCTTGAAGTCGCGCAGGAAGCTGCCCCAGCGGCGTTCGTAGAACGGCGTGATGTGGGCAATCATAAAGTGGCTGATGCCCTTCTCGCCTTCAACAACCTGGCAGATATCAACCGGCTCATCGCCCGGTAACGTATCGGTAGCCACGCTTCCGGCCTGGCGAATAATCGCCTCGATGTCGCCGTCGGCCTCAATGCCAATCAGCAGGTTTGGCTCTTCGTCAGCCTGTTCTTTGATAGAGCAGATGAACGCCCGCTTGACCGTTTTCAGGTTTTTAAACAACGTAGTCAGGGAGTCAACCATTTGCGCTGGCGGTTCGGCGACTTCGGAAAGCAGCAGTGAAGTACCGCCCTCCAGCACTTCTTGCTGGCTCAGTGGATCGCTTTCCGCGCTGACCAGATGGCTGATTTCGTTTGGCGTAAATTCTTTGCCTGTCGGCAGTTTGGCGTTGAGGAACAGTGCTTCACCCAGCGTCATTTCAAATAAGGTACGCACAGGCATCACCACAAACGCCTGCTCATGGCTGACCGCTTCCTGCAAAGCTTCCAGAGAAGTGAAGAAAGGGATCACCGAAGTGCCGTCTTCTTTTTCCCAGTGCTGCAGTTCAACCGCGCTATCGGCGTCAATCGCTTCACCTTCTGCCGCATTGCCCGGTACCCAAACGGTGGATTCCAGCAGGGTGCGGAAAAATGCCGGGCGATGAGCTGGCTCGGTTGCCGCCTGCTCAAGCAGGGTTTCTAGTTCGTTTTTTGTTTCTGACATTGTGATTCCGGGATAAAGCTTAAGAGGTTTACCCTCACCCTAACCCTCTCCCTGGAAGGGAGAGGGGACAGTTCTGAGTATCTCTTCCTGAAAAGGAGAGGAAACAGTTCTGAGTCTCTCTCCTGGAAGGGAGAGGAGAACCACTCAAAGTGTCTCTCCCTTACAGAGAAACTGTCCGGTGTTAACTTCTCCCGAACTTTTTTCTCCCTCTCCCCTATGGGGAGAGGGCCGGGATGAGGGGCAAATATTACTTCGCTAACAGCAGATTGGCGATCGCACGTACGCCGAGACCAGTCGCACCGGCAGACCACTGCTCAACGGCACCTTTACGGTAGGTCGCAGAACAATCAACGTGCAGCCAGCCTTCGTGATAGTTTTCCACAAAGTGAGACAGGAAACCTGCCGCCGTGCTAGCCCCCGCAGGGTAAGAGGCGTTCGCGGTATTGTTCAGCTCGGCGAAGTTAGACGGCAGCTGGCTGCGGTGGAATTCAGCCAGCGGCAGGCGCCAGAACGGCTCGTTTTCTTCCGCCGCGCTTGCCAGCAGGCGGGCAGCCAGCTTGTCATCAAAGCTGAACAGCGCATGGTAGTCGTTACCCAGAGCCGTTTTTGCTGCCCCGGTCAGGGTCGCGCAGTCGATGATCAGTTCTGGTTTCTGTGCGGCGGCGTCAATCAGGCCATCGGCCAGCACCAGTCGCCCTTCAGCATCGGTGTTCATCACTTCAACGGTTTTGCCGTTGCGGTAGGTGATGATGTCACCCAGCTTCATGGCGTTGCCACTGATCATGTTATCCGCGCAGCACAGGAACAACTTAACGCGCTTGTTCAGGCCACGGGTAATGGCCAGAGCCAGTGCGCCAGTGATAGTCGCGGCCCCGCCCATGTCGGATTTCATGGAATCCATAAACGCGGTCTGCTTGATGCTGTAACCGCCGGAATCAAAGGTAATGCCTTTCCCGACCAGGCTTGCGTAAACCGGTGCATCCGGGTTGCCGGTTGGGTTGAAGTCCAGCGCCAGCAGCACAGGGGCGCGGTCTGAGCCACGGCCAACGGTGTGGATACCGGCATAGTTCTGCTCACGCAGGTCTTCGCCCTTGGTGATGCGGTAAGACACGTGGTCACAGGCGACGTCGCACAGCAGATCTACCGCGCGGGAAGCCAGCTGCTCCGGGCCAAGCTCTTCAGCCGGGGTGTTGATGGTATGGCGAACCCAGTCGATCACTTTCAGGCGGTTATCCAGCTCTTTCTGCTCGGTTTCGCTCAGCACCGCCCAGTCAATTTTGCGGGCGCCTTTTGGCGCGCGATATCCCTGCCAGAACGCCCAGCTTTTCTCAACGTCCCAGCCTTCACCAGCCAGTTGGACGTGCTTCAGCCCCTGCCCGTCAATTTTGCGCGCCGCGCGCTGGATCAGACCGAGATCGTCTTTGCCGGTCAGGTGTAGAGTAATGCCGTCATTATTGATGCTATACGTCGCCTTTTCGCCCCAGCGTGCGTCCGCTGGCTGCGTGGAAAGGGTGATTTTCATGGCTTCAGTCATTTTCCAATCCTTCATTATTCAGCACAGGCAAAATGCAAAAACGGGCCGCCCAAGGCAGCCCGTGTATCATTCAGCTTCATCTAACCAGACAAGTAAAATCGCTTCCAGTACTTTCTCGTTAGAAGCGTTCGGATCATCATCAAACTCTTCCAGCTCGCAGATCCACTGGTGCATATCGGTGAAACGCACCGTTTTAGGATCGAGATCCGGGCGGCTGTCGTACAGCGCTTCGCCGATTTCGCGGCTGTCGGTCCACTTCAGTCCCATGTCGGCTCCCGTTAGTGCTCGCGTGCGTGGTTAATGGTGTAACGCGGCATCTCAACCACCAGGTCTTCGTCGCTGACGCGAGCCTGGCAGCTCAGGCGGCTTTCCGGCTCCAGACCCCATGCTTTATCCAGCATGTCGTCTTCGTCTTCGGTGCTTTCCGCGAGGGAATCAAAACCTTCACGCACTACGCAGTGGCAGGTGGTGCAGGCGCAGGACTTCTCACAGGCGTGTTCAATCTCAATGCCGTTGCGCAGCGCAACGTCGAGAATGGTTTCACCTTGCTTCGCTTCCAGAACTGCGCCATCCGGACACAGGTCCTGATGAGGCAGAAAAACAATCTTTGGCATATTAAACCTCGTCCACGGAATGGCCGGTCAGCGCTTTACGGATCGACTGATCCATACGACGTGCGGCGAATTCCTGGGTTTGCTTGTCTACGTTTTTGATTTCATTTTGAATAGCGTCGGCATCTTCGCCTGCAGCAGCAGCGCTTAACGCGGCCATCGCGGCATCAATGTCGGCACGCTCTGCGGCGCTTAGCAGCGCGGCATCCGCCGTCAACGCGCTGGTCAAACTTTCCAGCACGCGGGCAGCTTCGACTTTTTGCTCGGCCAGCATACGTGCCTGCACGTCATGCTCGGCGTAACTCATGGAGTCCTGAATCATACTGGCAATTTCGCCATCGCTCAGGCCATAAGACGGTTTCACCTGGATTGAAGATTCAACGCCGGTGGATTTTTCCATTGCCGTCACGCTCAACAGGCCATCGGCATCGACCTGGAAGGTAACGCGAATGTGGGCTCCGCCTGCGGACATTGCTGGAATGCCGCGCAGGGTAAAACGCGCCAATGAACGGCAGTCCTGGACTAGCTCGCGCTCGCCCTGAAGCACATGGATAGCCATCGCTGTCTGGCCGTCTTTGAAGGTGGTGAATTCCTGCGCGCGGGCCACCGGGATGGTGGTGTTACGCGGGATAACCTTCTCGACCAGGCCGCCCATCGTTTCCAGGCCAAGGGACAGCGGGATCACGTCCAGCAGCAGCATTTCGCTGTCCGGCTTGTTGCCTACAAGAATGTCGGCCTGAATGGCCGCGCCGATGGCAACAACTTTATCCGGGTCGATAGAGGTTAACGGCGTGCGGCCAAAGAACTCGCCTACGCGCTCGCGCACCAACGGTACGCGGGTTGAGCCGCCGACCATCACCACTTCCAGCACTTCTTCTGCTGCCACGCCTGCGTCTTTTAACGCGCGACGGCAGGACAGCAGCGTTCGTTTAACCAGAGAAGAGATAAGCTCGTTGAACTGTTCACGAGTGACTTCGCCCTGCCAGCCTGCCACTTCTACGCTGGCGGTGGCGGCATCGCTGAGCGCGATTTTGGCGGCGATAGCCGCGTCCAGAAGCTGGCGCTGCATGCGGTCGTCGCTGCGGTCAGCAATCCCGGCCTGCTCGCGCAGCCAGTCGGCCAGAAGATGATCGAAATCATCGCCACCCAGAGCGGAATCACCGCCCGTAGCCAGCACTTCAAACACACCGCGGCTCAGGCGCAGGATGGAGATATCAAACGTCCCACCGCCCAGATCGTAAACGGCAATAACGCCTTCTTTACCGGAATCCAGACCGTAGGCGATCGCCGCGGCGGTAGGTTCGTTCAGCAAACGAAGAACGTGCAGCCCGGCAAGGCGAGCAGCGTCTTTGGTACCCTGGCGCTGCGCATCGTCAAAATAGGCTGGCACCGTGATCACCACGCCATCCAGCTCCCCTTCCAGGGTTTCGCTGGCTCGCGCGGAGAGCGATTTCAGGATGTCGGCAGAGATACGCACCGGGTTAAGCAGACCGGCAGGCGTTTCGATCATCGGCAGGCCGTTTTCACTGGCCTGCAGGCGATACGGGAGATGAGGATAACGCGTCTGGATGTCCGCCAGAGAGCGGCCCATCATACGTTTTACCGAACTAATGGTATTCGCAGGATCTTGAGCGGCAAGCGCACGAGCGTCAAAACCAACGATATGCTCTTGCTGCTGATAATGCACCACGGAAGGCAACAGGTGACGGCCTTCATGGTCGGCAAGGGTTTCGGCCTGGCCGCTGCGCACGGTAGCCACCAGCGAGTTGGTGGTGCCAAGGTCGATGCCCGCGGCCAGCCTGCGCTGGTGCGGTGCAGCCATCATGCCAGGCTCACTAATTTGTAATAAGGCCATGTATCGCTTCCAAAAATCGGGCCTGAGTTCAGGCGTTAAAAGTCGAGCAGCTTTTCTTCTAGTTGTTCAATTTGGCTCTGTAATTTGTCGAGGAAACGCAGCTTGCGGACGGTGTCCGCCGCCTGTTCCCACTGCTGGTCATCCAGCTGCTGCACCATCTGCGCGCTGCGGTTTTTCACCATAGTTTTTACGCGCAAGGCAAAGCTTTCAAGCTTGTCGCTGTCTTTCGCCTGCTCGATATCGTCCAGCTCTTCACGCAGCTCCAGCTGTTCCATCAGGAACGCGGTGTCGCGCACGGTGTGCTGTTCATTCGCGAGGTCGAAACCGTTCAGGGACAGGATGTATTCGGCGCGGGCAAGCGGGTGACGCAGCGTCTGCCAGGCCTGGTTAATAGTGGCGGATTGGCTCACGGCCAGAAGCTGTTCTGCCTGAGGGCGGCTGGCGTATTTGTCCGGGTGGAACTGACGCTGCAGCTCCTGGTAACGGCTGGCCAGTTGCTCGGTGTTCAGGGTGTAGCCTGGCGTTAGCCCAAACAGGGTAAAATAATCCATAACAGACTCGGGTTCAGGTCAGGTAAGTGCTGTGTGGTAAAGCAAAATCCCCACGGGCCAGAGCCAGTGGGGAATTGCGCGGGATCAGACGTGGAAGCTTTCGCCGCAGCCACACTCATCCTTCACGTTCGGGTTAGTGAACTTAAACCCTTCGTTAAGGCCTTCTTTGACGAAGTCGAGCTCGGTCCCGTTTAAGAATTGCAGGCTTTTACCATCGACAACCACCTTCACGCCTTTGTCTTCGAACACAGTGTCATCCGCCATCGGTTCATCAACAAATTCGAGAACATAAGCCATCCCAGAGCAGCCTGATGTGCGCACGCCCAGACGCAGACCAAACCCTTTACCGCGGTTGGTCAGGAAGGCACTTACACGGGCAGCGGCGCTGTCGCTAAGGGTAATCGACATACAACAACCTCAACAAAAATTATTTTGTTTCACGTTTGCTTTTGTAATCCGCGATAGCCGCTTTGATAGCGTCTTCAGCCAGGATTGAGCAGTGAATTTTCACCGGCGGCAGTTCGAGTTCGTCTGCGATATCGGTGTTTTTGATCGCCTGCGCTTCGTCCAGGGATTTGCCCTTCACCCACTCGGTCACCAGCGAGCTGGATGCAATCGCCGAGCCGCAGCCGTAGGTTTTGAAGCGCGCGTCTTCAATGATACCGTCATTGTTGACTTTGATCTGCAACTTCATCACGTCGCCACAGGCCGGTGCACCCACCATGCCGGAACCTACGCTGTCGTCGCTGTTGTCAAAAGAGCCAACGTTGCGTGGGTTTTCGTAGTGATCAATTACTTTTTCGCTGTAAGCCATTTTTACTTCTCCAGAATCTGAAATCGACGTCCTGACGAACGATCAGTGATGAGCCCATTCGATGGAATTAAGATCCACGCCCTGTTTGAACATTTCCCACAGCGGAGAAAGGTCGCGCAGACGGCCAATGGATTTACGTACCAGCTCGATGGTGTAGTCGATCTCTTCTTCAGTGGTAAAACGACCCAGAGAGAAACGGATAGAGCTGTGTGCCAGTTCATCGCTCATGCCCAGCGCGCGCAGCACGTAGGATGGCTCGAGGCTAGCGGAAGTACAGGCTGAGCCCGAAGAGACCGCGAGGTCTTTCAGCGCCATGATCAGCGACTCGCCTTCAACGTAGTTAAAGCTAACGTTGAGGATGTTTGGCGCGCCGTGCTCCAGGTCACCGTTCAGGTAAACTTCTTCCATATCTTTCACGCCGTTCCACAGACGGTTACGCAGCGTGCGCAGACGGGCCATTTCGGTCTCCATCTCTTCTTTTGCGATACGGTAAGCTTCGCCCATGCCGACGATCTGGTGAACAGGCAGAGTACCGGAACGCATGCCGCGCTCGTGACCACCGCCGTGAACCTGAGCTTCGATACGGATACGCGGTTTGCGACGCACGTAAAGCGCACCGATCCCTTTCGGCCCGTAAATTTTGTGGCCAGAGAAGGACATCAGGTCAACTTTCAGCTGGCTCAGGTCGATAGGCAGTTTGCCCACGCTCTGGGTAGCATCAACGTGGAAGATAATGCCACGGGAACGGCACATTTCGCCGATAGCTGCGATATCCTGCACCACGCCGATTTCGTTGTTCACGTGCATGATGGACACCAGAATGGTGTCTTCACGCATAGCGGCTTCCAGCTGCTTCAGGTCAACGATACCGTTGCTCTGTGGCGCCAGATAAGTCACTTCAAACCCTTCACGTTCGAGCTGGCGACAGGTGTCCAGCACGGCTTTGTGTTCGGTTTTGGCGGTGATGATGTGCTTGCCTTTCTTCTGATAGAAGTTAGCCGCACCTTTGATGGCCAGGTTGTCTGACTCGGTCGCGCCGGAGGTGAAGACGATTTCACGCGGGTCCGCGCCAACCAGTTCAGCGATTTGGTTACGGGCAATATCAACGGCTTCTTCAGCCTGCCAGCCAAAACGGTGGGAACGAGAGGCCGGGTTACCGAAGGTGCCGTCCATCGTTAAAAACTGCATCATCTTCTCAGCAACACGCGGGTCTACCGGCGTGGTTGCGGAGTAGTCGAGGTAAATCGGTAATTTCATTGCTCTTAAGCTCCGTACATCACTTCAATGCGAAGAATCAGGCTTAAAATATGCTGCCGTTATAGACAGGGAGCACCGCTCCCCGAACCTGATTCTAAAATTCTTGTTCTTCTGCTTATGCGCGCAGTTTGACGTCAATAGCGTCCTGAGAACGGGTGCTGCGATGATTTTCACTATGTTGACGGTCGGACACGTCCAGCACTTCCTGGTTGTTAACCAGTTCACCCAGGGTGATGTTGTTCAGGAAGCCGGTCAGGCGATCGCTCAGGTCGCGCCACAGCGCGTGAGTCAGGCATTTATCACCGCCCTGGCAGCCGCCTTTACCCTGGCAACGGGTGGCGTCTACGGACTCATCAACGGCGCTGATCACTTCGCCTACGGCGATGCTGCTCGCGTCTTTACCTAACAGATAACCACCGCCAGGACCGCGAACGCTGGCCACCAGGCCATTTTTACGCAGGCGAGAGAACAGCTGCTCCAGGTAGGAGAGTGAAATACCCTGACGTTCAGAAATATCAGCCAACGGAACCGGGCCCGATTCAGAGTTCAGCGCAACGTCAAGCATCGCGGTTACGGCATAGCGCCCTTTTGATGTCAGTCTCATGTCTTACTTAACCTCAAATAGCCCCTCGAGCCGGGGGTTTTTAAAAGTGTGATTGTCACATAGCAGGACGCAAGTCTGACATTCCTGAGTAAAATGGTCAACTATTTAACCTACCATTTTACTCAAGTATTATTGGCCCGATTTTTTCGGGTTTTCCAGCGACGCCAGCATGCCGCGCAGGATGTTTAATTCCTGACTTTCCGGGCGTGCGCGGGTAAACAGACGGCGCAGGCGATTCATCACCTGCCCCGGATGGGTTGGGCGAATAAAGCCGCTTTCCTGCAGCGCTTTTTCGAGATGCACATAGAAACGCTCCAGGTCATCAACCAGCGGATAAGGCGCATCTTCCTCTTCTTTAGCCGCTTCCGGCTGCTCTTGCGTGGCGAGCCAGGCAATGCGCACTTCATAGGCGAGGATCTGCACCGCCATGGCGAGGTTAAGGGAGCTGTATTCCGGGTTAGCCTGGATAGCAACGTGATAATGGCACTTCTGCAACTCTTCGTTGGTCAGGCCCACGCGTTCGCGCCCAAACACAATGGCCACCGGCGCGTGCTGCGCTTCGCTGATGCTTTTTAGACCGCATTCACGCGGGTCAAGCATCGGCCACGGCAGAGTGCGGGAACGCGCACTGGTGCCGACCACCAGGCTGCATCCTGCCAGTGCTTCATCAAGCGTATCGACGATCTGAGCATCGCCAATAACGTCGCTGGCGCCAGCGGCCAGGGCGATGGCCTGGGAGTCCGGTTTGACCAGCGGATTGACCAGCCAAAGGTTAGTTAAGCCCATGGTTTTCATAGCGCGAGCCACGGAGCCCATGTTGCCGGTATGCGAGGTTTCGACCAGCACGATTCGTACGTTTTGCAGCATTGTCATTCATAGCCTGGGAAGAATATCGCAATATCTTATCATAACCCTGGGACATATTCCGAACGCTCTGCTATACTCCGCCGCGTTTTCCGTTCTTTAACATCCAGCGAGAGATACCGATGCATCCGATGCTCAACATCGCCGTGCGTGCTGCACGCAAGGCGGGTAATTTAATTGCCAAGAATTACGAAACTCCAGACGCAGTTGAAGCTAGCCAGAAAGGCAGCAATGACTTCGTGACCAACGTCGATAAAGACGCCGAACGTCTGATTATCGAAGTGATTCGTAAATCTTACCCAAAACACACCATCATCACCGAAGAATCCGGTGAACTGGCTGGGGAAGATCAGGATGTGCAATGGGTTATCGATCCGCTGGATGGCACCACCAACTTCATCAAACGTCTGCCGCATTTCTCCGTTTCTATCGCTGTTCGTATCAAAGGCCGCACCGAAGTCGCGGTAGTTTACGATCCAATGCGTAACGAACTGTTCAGCGCCGTTCGCGGCCAGGGCGCCCAGCTTAACGGCTACCGCCTGCGCGGCAGCAACGCACGCGACCTGGACGGCACCGTTCTGGCGACCGGCTTCCCGTTCAAAGTGAAGCAGCACGCTACCTCTTACATCAACATCGTCGGCAAACTGTTCACCCAGTGTGCAGACTTCCGTCGCACCGGTTCCGCTGCGCTGGATCTGGCCTACGTTGCGGCTGGCCGCGTGGACGGTTTCTTCGAGATTGGCCTGAAGCCATGGGATTTCGCCGCAGGTGAACTGCTAGCTCGTGAATCCGGCAGCATCGTGTGTGATTTCACCGGCGGCCATAACTACCTGACGACCGGGAACATCGTCGCCGGTAACCCACGCGTAGTGAAAGCCATGCTGGCTACCATGCGTGAAGAACTGAGCGAAGCGCTGAAGCGCTAAGCTTTTTTGCCTCACCTTCTTTAATAAAGAAGAGGCAAAAACAAAAATCCCCTCAGCTTTACGGCGAGGGGATTTTTTTATGCCCGCATTTAGCTGCCCGTTCAGAAAGGCCGAATACCTCGCGCCATCGGCTGGGCGCTCAGCCACATAATCAGAGCGGCCACGACCAGGATAATTCCTCCCGCCAGCGCGAGCGTTGACCAGCCGACCTGCCGCCAGAGCACCGGGGCACGGTTCCCGCTTAAGCGAACCGCCAGCGCACGGAAGCTGTGTACCAGCAACGCCAGGCCAGAAATAGTGATCGAGGTGCCCGCCGCCATCGCCAGCGCAGACAGTACGCCCCAGCTAAAGACCCCGATCACCTTGCTGAACAGCAGCACCATAATCGCGCCGGAACAGGGGCGCATACCCATCGACAGAACGATCATCAGCCTGGCCCGCCAGTCGCTGCCCGCCGCCAGCTGTTTTTCGTCCGGGACGTGCTGATGCCCGCAGCCGCAGTTAGCGTCATGCACATGATGCGGTGTAAACGAGGTGAATTTGGGTTTGCGGCGTAACTGAGCGCGTAAACGCCCCAGTGCCCGCCAGCTCAGCAAAAGGCCCAGGCACCCGACAAGCAGGTAGCTGCCCTTCTCCATCCAATAACTGCTGAGATGAAGCTGCCGGGAAGGCAAGGCCAGGACGCCCAGCACCACGACCACCAGCGCAATAGCCACCAGTCCCTGCAATAAAGAGGCGGCAAAGGTCAAACCGAGGCTGCTTTTAATTTTTGAGGGGTGGGTCGCAAGCCAGGTGCTGATGACGATTTTACCGTGCCCTGGCCCCAGCGCATGGAGCACGCCATAGAAAAAACTGAAAGAGAGCAGCGATAAACCTGCGCGAGCGGGGTTGTCCGCCACCTGGCGCAGCAGCCCGCTTAATTCCTGATTGATTGAACGCTGCCAGACGGCCGAGCTGAGCAGGATTTGCGGCCAATAAAGCCACAAGGCATAAAGCCCGGCTGCGGCAAGCAGCATAAACAGCGCCAACGGCCACAAATGGCCCCAGCGGCGAACGGGAGAAGAAGCGGTGATTATTGACATGCCAGCGTCACCTCCTGAGCAAACTGTTTCCCTAAGTCCATGTCCTCAGGCGGGGCGTCAGCTTTATCCAGCGACTGCGCGAACAGCAGCGTCTCTTCGCTGGGCTTTGGCGTGTGCACAGACACTTTACAGCCTGAGGCCAAATCCAGCGGCAGATGCACGTCCCCATCGTGGGCATAGCTCATGTCGACAAAATAGGTCGGATCGAAGGTCGAGAAACGGTATGTCTGCCCTTTCAGCGGCTGCGGATGCGCCAGCGGCAGAACAAACGTCAGCACCGCCTGATGATTACTGCGGCTCAGGCCATATTCCGGCGGCAAATTGCCAAACTTCACCTTCTCTTTGTTATGCCAGAACTCGGTAAAGTAGTGCTGGCCCAGCACGTTAGCCATCACTTCTGCCGCCAGCTTCTTCCATACGGTAGACCCCGGCTTTGCGTCGCCGGCGTCATACAACAGATCTGCTGAAGTAATCTCGTCCATCGTCCACTGCATTTTTAGCCCCGTCAGCTGCCCCTGCTCAACCACCGGCGTAGTGACGATGGAGATAAAACTGTGGGGATGCGCCTGCACGCTTGCCGCCGAAAGCCCTGCCAGCAGTAAGGCTACTCCTTTCAGGCTGATTCTTTTGTCGCTCATGCTTCCCTCAAGATTTAAATTCTGTGAGCCAGCCGTAATTCCGTGATGAAAAACTAAAAAGGGCAATATATTGGCCGAAACCTTTAGCTATTCTTAACTTCTGATACCACATTGGGACAGCCAGATGATGACTTTACTGACGCCGCCACCCTCTGTGCTCACCAGTTCGCAGCGCCGCTGCCACCTGCTTCTGATGCTCTATCTCCCGGAGCCGAACGTCACGCCGGAGGTAATTGCCAGCCTTAACGGCGTGGATCAGAGGCAAACCCTGCAAGATATAGCCGACACGGGCCATGAGATCCAGAGTTATCACCGTCTCTCCCTGACTCCGCAGCAGGACGGCAGCTACCGGATTGAAGGCACAGTTCTTGATCGCCGCCTTTGCCTGCTGCACTGGCTGCGACGCGCCCTGCGCCTTTGCCCGCAGTTTGTGCAACAGCACTTTAGCCCGGCACTAAAGTCTCAGCTAAACCAACTGGGACTTATCAAGGCGTTGTATGACGAAACCAATTTACGTGCGCTGGTGAATCTGTGTGGCCGCCGTTTAAAAAGGCAGTACGACAGCCGGGACAGCCAGTTCCTGACGCTCTTTCTGCAGTATTGCCTGCACCAGCATCACTCCGGCAATGTGCCCGTCCTGACGCCGCAGCAGCGCGAATGGAGCCAGATGCGGCCTGAGTTTGCAGTCGCCCAGGAAATAGCCCGCCACTGGAAGCGCCGCGTCATGCAGCCCGCCGATGTCGATGAGCAGCATTTCCTGGCCCTGCTCTTTCAACTGCTCAGGATCCCCGATCCGATTAATGACGAACACGAGCAGGATGCCCGTTTACACAACGAAATCGCGCGGATGATTGAACGCTTCCGTCGGCAGGCCGGGCTCTCTTTTAGCGATGAACAAGGGCTTAGCGATCAGCTTTATATTCACCTCGCCCAGGCGCTGAACCGCTGCCACTTTAATATTGGCATCGACCACAGCCTGCCCGAAGAGATCACGCGTCTTTATCCAAGGCTGATGCGAACCTCGCGAGAGGTGCTTGCGGATTTTGAACAGCATTATGGGATTCAGTTTTCCGACGCGGAAAGAGGCCTGGTCGCGGTGATCTTTGGTGCCTGGCTGATGCAGGAAAGTGACATTCAGGAAAAACAGGTATTGCTGCTGACGGCCGACGATCGGGAGCTGGAACAGAAAATTGAGCAGCAGCTGCGTGAGCTGACCCTGCTGCCGCTCAACATTAAATACCTGGCGGTACAGCAGTTTCAAAGCCAGGGCGCTCCGCGCGAAGTGGGGCTGGTCATTACGCCCTACGCGACCTCACTGCCGCTGTTTTCCCCCCCGCTCATTCACGCCACGCTGCCGCTGGGAGAACACCAGCAGCAGCGTATCAAAGCGCTGTTAGAGGCTTAGTTTTCCGCAACCGGGCTGACTGCGGCGACTTTTGGCCGCAGGAACAGCGCCGGGGCCGCTACCAGCGCCATGACCCAGAACATCCCGCCCTGCAAATGCTGATAAAGGAAGCCGGAGAAAATCGTCATCACGGCGATACCGCCGCCCATCGCTACGGCGGAGTAAACGGCCTGCAGCCGGATCACCTCCCCGCCTTTACGGGCAGAGATATAGCGCATCGCCGCCAGGTGGCAAACCGTGAAGCTGCCGCAGTGCAGGATCTGCGCCACAATCAGCCACGGCAGTTCGGTGGTACTTGCCATCAGGCTCCAGCGAATAATGCCGGTCACGGTGGACAACAGCAGTAAATCTCTGGCACTCCAGCGGCGGAACAATTTGTTGCTGAGGGCAAAGATAACAATTTCCGCCACTACGCCCAGCGACCATAAATAGCCCACAACGGAAGCGGAATAGCCTGCGCCCTGCCAGTAAATTGCGCTAAAACCGTAATAGGCCGCATGCGCGCCCTGCAGCAGAGAAACACAGGCCAGAAAACGCCAGGCGCTGATAATCAGCCCTTTCCAGGCGGGCCAACCCGCCGAAGCCTGATGCCGGGTTTCGCCCTGCGGCATAATAGAAGGCCGCAGCATCATGCCAATCAGCATCGACGCCGCGCCGATGGTCAACAGCACCAGAATAGCCTGATAGCTGAATTCGCTCACCAGCTTGCCGGTAATGGCCGAGCCGATAACAAACGCCAGCGATCCCCAAAGCCGTACCCGGCCATAATCCAGCGGCATTTGCCGCTGCCAGGTCCCCGCCAGCGCATCGGTCAGCGGCACCAGCGGCGAGAAGAACAGGTTAAAGCCCACCATCGTCAGCAGCAGCCAGAGCGCGGCATGGCCCAGCCAGAAACCAGCGGCAAAAATTAGTGTGGCAAGGGCTAACAGACGAAGGGCGAAAACAAGGCGGGAAGGATCGGTCACGCGGGGGGCTAATAATAAACTGCCGAGGAAACGGGCAATCAGCCCTGAGCCTAACAGCAATCCTATAGTTTCCGGGGGAAGCCCGACGCCTTTGAGCCAGACGCTCCAGAACGGCAAAAACACGCCATAGCTAAAGAAGTAGGTAAAGTAACTGAGCGCCAGCCAGCGCGTGGAATGCAAAACCATGATCCCTCCCGTTTTGGAGGCGATAGTGTCGGGGATAGCCGGCTGGCATGCAAGCAAACATTAACAGCGTAATAACACACATCAAAATAATGGCTATTACACGCTAGCTCACCTCAACCTCCATCTCCAGATGCGTGGTCTGGCCCCTCTCCAGCATAACCAGCCCCGGCATTCCCACCATGTTATGCGCGTTGACCGGATGCGTTTGCGGCTCAAGGCAGATAAACGGCTGGTTCTCCATGCGAAACACCATCAAACAGGGTGCCGGGCTGCAAAGACAAACGCTCATATCAGAGTGGGTAATAACCGCCCTGCCGCTCCAGCCGGAATAGCCCACGTTAAGCCACTTGTTCTCCGGCGTTTTCGCGCGGGAAAAATCCGTCAGCTGAGTGAACATCCCTTCCCAGGCCAAAGGCAGGTGCTGCTCGCCTTCAGGCCAGTAGCCGCTGGCGGAAAACTGCACCAGGCTGTCCGGTTCCAGCGCAAAATAAGGATGCAAACCAAGCCCGTAAACCATCGGTTTCTCACCGATGTGCCTCAGCTCAAGCCGGGTTAGCAGCCTGTTGCCCGCCAGGCGATAAGTCAGATTCGCCAGATAATCAAAACCGCAGGGATGCTGGCTGCGCAAACTTAAGGTGACGGACTCCGCAGTGTGCTGCTCAACGTACCAAAGCTTTTGCCAGCCGTCCCCGTGCAGAAAAAAGTGCTCATCAACGGGGCTGTCTGGCAGTTGGATTTGCTCGCCGTGCAGAGGGAAAGCGTTCCCGGCCACCCGATTAGCCAGCGGCAGCATCGGAAACAGCGCCGGGTTCGCCGGATGAAAAATCGGTTTCCCGTGCCGGAGAGATTCAAAGCTGAGAACTGAGGCCCCTTGCGGGGCAACAGTCAAACTGAGAAAAGCATTTTGCAGGTTCAGAGCGTCCATTAACGCAGCACCTTTGCAGCCTGGGCGGGAGAAGCGTTCACGCGCCCCTCAGCCAACTGCTGCTCCAGCGCTTCGAGGCTCACGCCTTTGGTTTCCGGCACGAAGCGGCGCACGTAGATAAAGCCTGCGGCACAGATAACGCCGTACAGCAGGAAGCTGCCTGACGCGCCCAGGCCCGCATTCAGCAGCGGGAAGGTGTAAGTCAGCAGGAAGCAAGCAATCCACAGCGCTAATGTCCCCAGCGACATCGCCAGGCCGCGAACGCGGTTCGGGAAGATTTCCGCCAGCAACACCCAGGTTACCGGGGCCAGCGTCAGCGCATAAGTCGCGATGGCGGCCAGCACCAGAATCAGCACCGGCAGCCCCATAATGCCCAGGCCGTAGGAGGCACCAATCAGCGCATAGATAATCGTCAGCCCGGCGGCACCGAACAACATCAGTTTGCGACGGCCAATTTTGTCCACCAGCGGCAACGCGGCGATAGTAAACACCAGATTAATCAGGCCGGTAGCCACGATTGATTTCAGCGTACTGTTAATGTCGAACCCGGCGGAGGCAAAGATCTCCTGCGCATAGTTGAAGATAACGTTAATCCCACACCACTGCTGGAACACCGCCAGCACCATACCCATCACGATGATCGGACGAACCTTCGGCTCCCAAAGGGCAGACCACGATACTTTTTGAGTATCCCTGCTTAACGTTTCCTGAATATCTTTTAGCGTTTCGTCGGCATAGCTTTTACTGCCGATGCGGCTCAGCATTTGGTGAGCGCGTTCGCTTTTCCCGGCGCGCACCAACCAGCGCGGTGACTCCGGCACAAAGAACATCAGGATCAAAAACGCCGCTGCAGGCACCGCGCCCGAGCCAAACATCCAACGCCAGCCCACCTGTCCATTCCAGCTCGCACTGATTTCCTGCATTGTCGCGTGGCTGGCGACCGGCTCGGCAATCATCAGGTTGATAAGCTGTGCCGCCAGCACGCCGATAACAATGGTGAGCTGGTTAACCGCGACAAAGCGGCCGCGCTGTGCCGCCGGGCTAATTTCTGCGATATACATCGGGCTAAGCGCCGAAGCGAGGCCGATTCCGACCCCGCCGACAATACGCCATCCAACAAACAGGTCGAAGTTATGTGCAACTGCCGTGCCCCATGCCGATACGGTAAACAGCAGTGCCGCAACAATAAGGGGAATTTTTCGGCCAAACTTATCGGCACACCAACCGGAGAGCAGCGCCCCGATGACACACCCCACCAGAGCCGAACTCATCGCCCACCCGGAAACGGCCGGATCGGTAATAGAAAAATAGGCTTCGTAGAACGGTTTCGCCCCGCCGATAACCACCCAGTCATAACCAAACAACAGCCCGCCGCAGGCGGCCACCAGACAGATGGTCCAGACGTAACCCATGCGTAGTTGCGATGGCATACTTTCCATGGTCGATCCTCATCTTGTATTTGTAGGGTAAGGGAGCGGGCGCTCATCGTCGCCCGCTGGTTATTTTGTTAAAGCACGCCGGAGCTAAGGGCCTGACGCAGCAGATGGGCTTTGTCATGAGCCGGGTTAAGGGTCAGCAAGGCTTCCACCCGCTGGTTGACGGCGGCGATATCCCCCAGGCCAAGCCACCCAAGCGCCTCCACAAACAGGCAATGCTGCTGATGTTGCTTCAGCGGGTCGCCGTTGAGCGCGATCAGGTCCGGCAGGGAAACAGCGAAGAAATCGGCCTCAACCCCGTCGGTACGGTGCGCCTGCGCCCAGTCAATAAAGGCTTTGAAGTGCTGATGGGCCGCCTCAAGCTCTCCCAACTGTTTGAGGGCCATAGCCTGATAGAAGAGGTAGTCCACGGGCTGGTCGTTGTAGTAGCGCCCGGCCGCCAGGGAACTTCCGCCCTTCAGCGCCTGCTGGAAGTAGGATTTAGCGAGTTCGCTACGCTGCTGGAGCTGCGCACAGCGCCCAAGCAGATACCAGATATCGTTGTCGGTTTGCCCGACCAGGCGGCCTTCGCCGAGGTTTTCCGGGTAGCTCAGCGCCTGTTGCAGCAGTTCCTCTGCCTGGCCGTATTGTCCGGCAGCCATGCAGGCCAGGGCGCGCCGCTGTTGGCTGATAATGTACTGCCCCGTCACTTTGCCTTCGCCGCCCTCCCACGGATGGAACTTCCGTTCAGCCAGCACCTTCGCGGCTGCGTCATGCTTGCCGTGCTGGTTCCACAGGCTCAGCAGCTCGGCAGTGAGATCGTCACGTTTTAGCGCAACGTCACGCCTCGCCTCCAGGCGGGTAAGACGCTCCTCCGGTGAGCGGCCATTCAGCTTAAGCAGAAAGTCGAGCTCAAACAGGAAGCGCGCATTATCGGGTTCAAGATCCACGGCACGCTGCAGCAGCGTTTCAGCTCGCTGAACGTCCTGCTCTTTGTTCCAGGCATGAATCGCCAGCACGCGCTGCACGGAGGCAAACTCCGGCATCTGTTCAGCACAGAATGCCCAGCAGGTTAGCGCTTCTGCATAACGACGTTTGCTGTACCAGAAGCAGCCCAGCAGATACTGTGCAAAACCATCCTGCGGGAGGCGCATCAGCATTTGCACTTCATCCAGCGTGTTAGGGAAGCGAACCCGGGCGGTAAACAGCTCCCGAGCCTGCACGAGATAGCACTGCTGCCGTTGCGGATCGGATTCCAGCGAGGCCTGCCACAGCAGCGGCATCGTTTCCTGCGCATTCAGCACGGCGAGCAGTTCACGCGCGGCATGCTCTGCCCCAAAGCTCATCAGCCAGCCTGCCAAAACGCTCGCGTTAGTGCCGCGCTGGCCGGTCACCTGCCGCAGCTTTTGCTTGTCACCTTCGCTTTGCGTAATGGCCCAGCGGGCATAATGCAGGACATAACTCAGCGGCCAGGCGGCAAGCTGCTGCTCGATCCAGGCCAGCGCCGCGGCTTTTTCCCCTTGTTGAGACAGCACCAGCGCTTTCAACCCCATGGCCAGGTTATTCGAGGCGTTGAACTGCAGGCTTTGGGACACCAGCGTTAAGGCACGAGCCGTTTCCCCTTTGCGCATTGCCAGACGGGCCAGGGCATAAAATGCCGCATCCCGGCAGTTGCCGCTCCAGCTGGCCTTGTAGTAAGCATCGAAGGCACCGTCGTAGTCGCCCAGGCGCTCTTTCGCCGAGCCAAGAAGCTGGCTGGCATCGCCGTTTTGCGGGTTTTTGTTGAGGCGATGGGCGCGCTGCAGCGCCGCGTCAGCGTGCTCTTTGGCTTTTTGCCAGTTTCCCCGGTTGAATTCCAGCGTGCCCAGGGCGACGTTACAGCGGGAGTCCAGCGGGTCAATCTCCAGCCCTCGCTGGTAGTAGTCGAAGGCCGAGCGGCTGGCGTGCAGATACTGCTCCAGATGCTGGCCAATGAAATAAAGTTCGTCGCAGTTCGCGATTTGTTCAGGTTTAGACGGCGCCTGCGCCGCCTGTGGCAAAGGCAACTCTTCCGCGATGTGTTCGAGGTAGCTGAGCACCACTTCGTCTTGCGCGTTGAGTAAGCTCAGCGTCAGCCGCTGCGGCCAGTCATCCGTCAGTTGATGCTGCCAGACTTCCGCCGGTTTCAGGCTGAGCGGCGTTTGCCACAGGACTACGCCGTCGCTTTCAAGACGCAGCGTCACTGCTTCCAACGGAGAAATGGCGTAGACACCGAGTTCCAGCCTGCCCTGCTGACGCTCAAGTTTGATGGCCGCTTCGGTGCTGGCGTTTTGCAGCGTCCCCAGTTTGCTGTACGGCAGGAAGTTCTGCACAAACACTTTTTCTTCAAACGGTGCCAGCCAGGTAAAGTCTGGCTGGTTGTCGGTAAACACGCCGGTCATCAGCTCAATATACGGGCCGTTGGTGTCGGTCAGGTTGCGATCCCAGGCCAGGCCAAAGTCGCAGTTGCCCCAGGTCCACTGCTTTTTACCCGGTGATACATGGTGATCGGCAATATGCAGCAGCCCGCCCTGTTCACCGTGGTGATAGGCCCCCACAAAATCGTAATCCGACTTATCAGCCATGTAGGACGTTGGCACCGGAATGTTTTTGTAGCGGGAGATATCCACGCCCGCGGAGTAATCCACCTTGTAGTAGGTGCCGTGGGCAATCGGGAAAGCGGAAACGTCGCGTTTGCCGTGGTCAAATACCGCAGTCACGTCCGGCGGGAATACGCTCTGATGGTCGTCGCCGCCTTTCACCGCCGGGTTTGCCCACCACAGGAAGTGGCGCGGCGTGGCGTTGCCGTTAAAGACTTTGCCGGTAATTTCAATCAGCGCTTTTTCCGGGTAAAGCGTAAAACCGGTCATCACCTGCAGGCCGCGCATCGGCTCCACTTCACCCAGCCAGACGGTTTGCGCCCCGCTTTCGTGCTGCTGGAAGGTCACATCGACCGGCAGAAAAGTGGTCGGGCGGTGGTGCTGAGGCCAGTTGAATTCGATCCCACCGGAGATCCACGGCCCAATCAGGCCCACCAGCGCGGGTTTGACCACTTCGTTGTAGTAAACGAAGTCACGCTCCATCACTTTGTCCCAGGCACGGTGAATACGCCCGCCCAGTTCCGGTAGCAGCATGACGCGAATGAAATCGTTCTCCAGCCAAACCGCCTGGTACTCGCGCATTTCACGTTTACCGGTCAGGGTGTCTATCACGCCATAGGGGTAAACCGCGCCGGAAGATCCCTGATAAACACGGTTTTCCAGGAACATCGGGTTTGGATCCTCTGCTCCGGTGGTCCAGGTCGGGAGTGAGATCGTTTCCTGCCAGACTTTAACGGCTCCGTACATTGCAACTCTCCAGTAAACAAATAACAGTGAATGGGGGATTGCCAACAGTTTGGAGCAGCTGATTATGATTTAATCGCTGAATGCTCACGCAATACAGTTAATGAGGTTTAGTAAACATGCAGGAGTCAGGTCTCAATAATCAGCGGGTGCGCCAGCTCAACCGGCAAACGCTGATGACGCTGGTATGGCGGCACAAGCAGCTGAGTAAATCGCAGTTTGCCCGCTACACCGGGCTGTCCATTCCCGCCGTCAGCAACATCCTTGAAGAGCTGGTTGATGAGGGCAAACTTAGCCACTCCAGCGAAAATCTCAGCAGCCGCGGGCTGAACAGCGGCAGCTACCAGATCCCGCCGGAAGGGGATTACATCCTCTGTATGAACGTCACCCCCACCAGCATCGAGAGCCAGCTGTGCAACGCCCAGCTTTCGCCGATAACCGACTTTGAGCGCCGCGCTATTGTGGCACCTTCTCCCCAGGCACTGCTGTCGGCCATCGAAGCAATCTGGCAGCAGCAGCGAAAAAACTGGCCAAAAAAAACCATTAATCTCGCGCTGGGTATACACGGGCAGGTCGATCCGGTGACCGGCGTGTCGCAAACCATGCCCCAGGCCCCGTGGCGGGAAGCGGTGGAAATTAAATACCTGCTGGAGGAGAAGCTGAACGTCGAAGTCCGGCTGGATAACGACTGCGTGATGCTGGCCCTGGCGGAAAAGTGGCAAAACAACGGCAATCGGGAAGATTTCTGCGTGCTTAACGTGGATTATGGCATCGGCTCTTCGTTTGTGATCAACGGGCAAATCTATCGCGGCAATCTGTACGGCAGCGGGCAAATTGGCCACACCATCGTGAACCCGGATGGCATGGCCTGCGACTGCGGGCGCTATGGCTGCCTGGAAACCGTAGCTTCGCTCAGCGCGCTGAAAAAACAGGCCCGTATCTGGCTCAAAACACACCCCGAGGCGCAGCAGCACGATCCGGAAAAGCTCACTTCCCGGCAGTTGGTTCAGGCGCTGCATGGCGGAGATGAAAGAGTTGCCCGCTGGGTAGAAGATTCGGCCAACGCGATTGGGCTTAGCCTGTATAACTTTCTTAATATTCTGAATATTAATCAGATCTGGTTCTATGGCCGCAGCTGCGAGTTTGGCGAAAACTGGCTGAACGCCATTAAACAGCGCATTGGTTTTAATCCCTTCGACCACGGTGATAGCCTTAAGAGTCACGCCACGCAAATAAACTTCGGGCAACTCACCCGCGCCCAGCAGGTGATGGGGATAGGCTATTTATATGCCGAGACTGCACTGATGGAATAACGAGATGGCGTCGGGCGTCATCAATAAAAAACATTCATTAACACAAACAACGTGGTAGAGGCGTAGCGGCAATGGCAGGCTCGGAAGTTGTGTATTAACTTTAAATTGAGTCCACTACAGGCGAGCCCGCTATGAACACACTACGCTATTTCGATTTTGGTCAATCTCGTGCCCTGATCCTGCTTATTGCCCGTATTGCGTTGATTCTGCTGTTCATTATTTTCGGCTTGCCGAAGCTCAGCGGATTCAGCGGCACCGTGGCGTATATGGAGCATCTTGGCACCCCACTCCCGACGCTTGCCGCCGCGATTGCGGTATTTATGGAAGTTGTCGCCGCAATCCTGGTCATTATCGGGTTCTTTACCCGCCCGCTAGCCATTTTGTTTGTGTTTTATACCCTCGGCACGGCACTTATCGGTCACCACTACTGGAATATGACCGGCGACGCGGTGATGCCTAACATGATTAACTTCTATAAAAACATCAGCATAGCTGGCGGGTTCCTGCTGCTGGCGGTAACCGGCCCTGGCGCGATTTCCGTCGACAAGCGCTGAATCTCATCCTCCTCAAAGGCCGCTTCTGCGGCCTTTTTCATTTGCTTCCCGCCCATTTTGCTTGATACGCTTCAGCTCACAATTTCGTAACATTCTTTTGCTGGCTGACTGCCTCTTTGGTGTCAAAAGCATCCCCTTAACGGCAAATTGTTTATTAATTGTTATTCATATGTTTCATTTTTGACTATGAATTAACACCACCATGTCCGTCCAGTTTAAAAAAACATCATATATTTAACTATTTTTTAACTAAATTAGATCTAAAAACAAACAATAATGGGCGTGTATCACATTTAGAAAAACTACGATTCATTCCCTCTTCCCTTCGTTGCTAGTCTCCTCTCCGTGACATGCCTCAGTCCCTAATAAAAAAGGTACACCTATGAAATTCAAACTCGCATTACTCAGTGCAACCCTGATTTCTGCATGCATGTTGTCCGGTACGGCCGTTGCGGCGGATAAGTATGAAATCGCAGTGGTGGCGAAAGTCACCGGGATCCCATGGTTTAACCGTATGGAAACCGGCGTCAATGAAGCCGCAAAAAAACTCAACGTTAACGCTTACCAGACCGGGGCCTCGACGCCCGATCCGGCTCAGCAGGTGAAGGTGATTGAGGATCTGATCGCCAAGAAAGTGAACGCCATTATTGTGGTGCCTAACGATGCCAAAGTGCTGGAGCCGGTGCTGAAAAAAGCGCGCGATCAGGGCATCGTGGTGCTGACGCATGAATCCCCTGACCAGCAGATCGGCCAGTGGGATATCGAAACCATCGACAGCGAGAAATACGCTCAGGCCAACATGGATGAGCTGGCGAAAGACATGGGTGGAAAAGGCGGCTATGCGATTTACGTCGGCTCGCTGACCGTGCCGCTGCACAACGCCTGGGCGGATTCCGCCATTAAATACCAGAAAGAAAAATACCCGGATATGTTCGAAGTGACTTCACGCCTGCCGGTGGCGGAGAGCATCGACAAATCCTACTCCACCACGCTTGATCTGATGAAAACGTATCCGCAGATGAAAGGCGTGATTGGCTTTGGTTCCCTCGGCCCAATCGGCGCGGGCCAGGCGGTACAGAAGAAACGCGCGAAGGATAAACTGGCGGTTGTCGGCATTGCGATGCCGGGCCAGGCAGCACCTTACCTGATGCGCGGCGACATTAAAAAAGCGCTGCTTTGGGATCCTAAAGATGCGGGTTACGCGCTGGTTACCGTGGCAGATCAGCTGCTGCAGGGCAAAGCCGTGACCAAAGACCTGACCATTGACGGTCTGGGCAAGGCCGATGTCGACATGGATAAGAAAGTGATCCGCTTTAACAAGATCCTCGAAGTCACCAAAGATAACGCTCAGTCACTCGGTTTCTAAGGCTCTTAAGCCAACACCAGGGAAACCGGAATGTCGGTCAGCCGGCCGGCATTCTCCAACAAGATTATTTTGTGGCGCCCACGTCGGGCGCCGGCAGGGGCATTACCCATGACCGACACATCCGCATTTATCACTCTTGAGAATATCAGCAAGCAATTCCCGGGCGTGCGGGCGCTGGATAACGTCAATCTGACGCTCAGAAAAGGCGAAGTTCATTGCCTGGCCGGACAAAACGGCTGCGGTAAAAGCACGATTATCAAAGTGATTTCCGGCGTCTACCACCCGGAAAAAGGGGCGCAAATCGCCCTCGACGGCAAACTGTTTCACAGCCTGACGCCCACGCTGTCCGCGCATTACGGCATCCAGGTAATCTACCAGGATCTGTCGCTGTTCCCCAATTTCAGCGTGGCCGAGAATATCGCCGTGCACCGCTATCAGCCCGGCGGCAGTCTGTGGGTTAACCGCCGCGCAATGAAAGCTCAGGCGCTGGCGGCTATGCAGCGCATTGGCGTCACGCTTGACCCGGACAAGAAAGTCGAAAAACTCTCGATAGCCGATCGCCAGCTGGTGGCAATTTGCCGCGCCATTGCCGCCGATGCCCGGCTGGTCATTATGGACGAGCCCACGGCATCTCTGACTCGCCAGGAAGTTAACGGTCTGCTGCGGGTGGTGAATGAACTCAAAGCGGACGGGATTTGCGTGGTGTTTGTCAGCCACCGCCTGGACGAAGTAATGGAAGTGGCCGACCGCATTAGCGTGATGCGCGACGGGAAGCTGGTCGGCACCTGGCAGGCCAGCGAGCTGGACAGCAACGAGCTTGCTTTCCTGATGACCGGGCAACGCTTCCACTACAGCCCGCTGCCGGAAAAACCGCCGGTAGAAAAACAGCCGATGCTGGAGCTGCGCGGCCTCAGCCGCAAAGGCAAATACCACAACATCAATCTGTCACTGCGCAGCGGAGAGATTGTTTCCATCGTGGGCCTGCTCGGGTCGGGCCGCACCGAACTGTGCATGAGCCTGTTCGGCATGACGCAGCCGCAAAGCGGTGAAATGCTGATCGACGGCGTGCCGGTAACGTTTCGCAATAACCACGATGCGATTAAACACGGCATCGGCTACGTGTCTGAAGATCGCCTGACTCAAGGCCTGATCATGGAGCAGTCGATCTACGACAACACGATTGTCACGGTCTTCGACAAACTTCATACCCGCAGCGGCCTGCTCGATCACACCAAAGCCCGTCACCTGGTGGCCGATCTTATTCGTGAGCTAAACATCAAAGTCTCCGATGCCGGGCTGCCGGTAAAAACCCTTTCCGGCGGCAACGCCCAAAGGATTGCCATCGCCAAATGGGTGGCGACTAATCCGCAAATATTGATTCTCGACTCGCCCACCGTGGGCGTGGATATCGCCAACAAAGAAGGCATCTACCAAATCGCCCGTTCCCTCGCGGAACAGGGGCTGGCGGTACTGATGATTTGCGATGAAATCCCTGAAGCGTATTACAACAGCCACCGCGTGCTGGTGATGCGCCGGGGCGAACTGGTCGCAGAGTTTAATCCTCATCGCAGTAGCGAGCAGGACATTGCTGAGGTGGTCAATGAATAACCCTCGTTTTTCCCGCCTGGCCGGGCAACATGAGTTCTGGCTGGGTCTTCTGGTGGTGGCACTGGCCGTTGGCCTGAGCATCAGCACCGATGAGTTTTTATCTCTCGGTAACCTGACCGATGTCGCCACCAGCTACGCCATTCTCGGCATTCTGGCCTGCGGGCTGTTTGTGGTACTGATTTCCGGGGGGATTGATATTTCGTTCCCGGCGATGACCGCTATTGCCCAGTACGTGATGGCAAGCTGGGTGATCGCCCACGGTGGTAACTTTGCGCTGGCGCTGGTGATTTCGATTGCCGTCGGGCTGCTGCTCGGGTTGATCAACGGCTTCCTGGTTTACTGGCTGCGGGTCCCGGCGATCATCATCACTATTGCCACTCTCAACGTTTACTACGGCCTGCTGGTTTACCTCACCAAAGGTACCTGGCTGTACGGCTTCCCGGACTGGTTTATGAACGGCATTAACTGGTTCTCTTTCACGGCCAAAGACGGTTATCAGTACGGGTTGACCCTGCCGCTGCTGTGCCTTGCCGCAGTGATTATCTTTACCGCCGTGCTGATGAACTACACGCGCCTTGGCCGCCAGATTTATGCCATGGGCGGCAACCGTGAGGCGGCGTCCCGTCTGGGGATGAACCTGCTGAAGCTGCACTTCTACGTCTACGGCTATATGGGGATTCTGGCAGGTATTGCCGCCGTCGTTCAGGCGCAGATCACCCAGTCCGTCGCGCCAAACTCGCTGCTGGGCTTTGAGCTGACGGTTCTGGCAGCGGTAGTACTCGGCGGGACAAGCATGAGCGGCGGGCGCGGGACGCTCACCGGCACGCTGCTCGGGGTTATCCTGCTGGCATTCTTACAAAACGGTCTGACGCTGCTGAGCGTGTCCTCTTACTGGCACGCCGTGTTCAGCGGCGTGATTATCCTGGTCAGCATCAGCGCGACGGCCTGGAATGAAAAACGCAAACTCGCAAGGGAGCTTTGAGATGAAAACCTTCGCCAGATTTTTACCCGGTGACGCCATCATCCGGCTGCAGTGCGTGATTATTGTGGTGGTCGCCGTGGCGTTTTCGCTGCTGCTGGGCGGGCGCTTCTTTAGCCTCGCCAACTTCCAGTCCATCGGCTCTCAGCTGCCTATTCTTGGCATGCTGGCGCTGGGTATGGGGATGACGATGCTGACCGGCGGGATCAACCTGTCGATCATTGCCGGGGCGAACGCCTGTTCGCTGGTGATGGCGGCCATTATCGTCAGCCACCCGGATAACCCGCTGTTCTTCGCGCTGGCGCTGCTGGCGGGTATTGCCGTGGCGGTAGCTATCGGCACGCTAAACGGCGCTCTGGTCGCCTGGGTTGGCGTTTCGCCTATTCTGGCCACGCTCGGCACCATGACGCTGATTTCCGGGCTCAATATTTTGCTGTCCAACGGCACGGTGATTTCCGGCTTCCCGGCGGCAATTCAGTATCTGGGCAACGCCACATTGCTTGGTATTCCGGTCGCGCTGCTGCTGTTCCTGCTGGTTGCCGTCCTGCTCTGGGTATTGCTGGAGCACACCACGCTGGGGCGCAGCCTTTATCTGGTCGGCTCCAACGAACAAGCCACTCGCTACAGCGGCGTTAACACCGTGCGGGTGCAGATATCGGTATACGTGATTTCCGCGCTGCTCGGCTGGGTGGCCGCCATTCTGATGATGGCGAAATTTAACTCCGCCAAAGCCGGGTACGGTGAGTCTTACCTGCTGGTCACCATTCTTGCCTCGGTGCTGGGCGGCATTAACCCGGACGGCGGCTTCGGCCGCATTATCGGCCTGGTGCTGGCGCTCATCGTGCTGCAAATGCTGGAAAGCGGCTTTAATTTGCTGGGGATCAGCAGTTATTTGACCATGGCGCTCTGGGGCGCGGTGCTGATCCTCTTTATCGCATTACAGAATCGTAAAGCCTGAGTTCAGGAGAATCATTATGGCGAGTTACTTCATTGGGGTGGATGTAGGGACGGGAAGCGCCCGCGCGGGCGTCTTTGACCTGAATGGCAGAATGGTTGGCGAGGCAAGCCGGGCGATTGAGATTTACCGCCCGCAGGCGGACTTCGTTGAGCAATCCTCGGACAATATCTGGCAGGCGGTTTGCAACGCGGTGCGGGATGCGGTCAACCAGGCCGATATTAACCCGATTCAGGTAAAAGGGCTGGGATTCGACGCCACCTGTTCCCTGGTGGTGCTGGATAAAGAAGGCAAGCCGCTGACCATCAGCCCTTCCGGGCGCAGCGAACAGAACATCATTGTGTGGATGGATCACCGCGCCATCACCCAGGCCGACAGAATTAATGCCCTGCACCACCGTGTGCTGGACTACGTGGGCGGAATTATTTCCCCGGAAATGCAGACGCCAAAATTGCTGTGGCTCAAACAACACATGCCGAATACCTGGTCTAATGCGGGCTACTATTTTGACCTGCCGGACTTCCTGACCTGGCGCGCTACCGGGGATGATACCCGCTCGCTCTGCTCCACCGTCTGTAAATGGACCTATATGGGCCACGAAGACAAATGGGACAGCAGCTACTTCCGCCAGATTGGGCTGGAAGATTTGCTGGAGCACGATGCGGAAAAAATTGGCCGCTATGTCAAAACCATGGGCGAACCGTTGGGCCACGGCCTGACCCAGCGTGCCGCAAGCGAGATGGGGCTGATTGCCGGCACCGCCGTCAGCGTCTCGATTATTGATGCCCATGCGGGCACGCTCGGCACGCTCGGCGCCTGCGGCGTTTCCGGTGAAGTGGCTGATTTCGATCGCCGCGTGGCGCTCATCGGCGGCACCTCAACCGGACATATGGCGATTTCAAAAGAAGCACGTTTTATTAATGGCGTTTGGGGGCCTTACTACTCCGCCGTTCTGCCGGGCTACTGGCTAAACGAAGGCGGCCAGTCGGCCACCGGGGCGCTTATCGACCATATTATTCAGTCTCATCCATGCTATGAGACGCTGCTTGCCCAGGCGAAGACTCAGGGGCAAACCATTTACGAACTGCTGAACGCCCTGCTGCGTAAAATGGCCGGGGAGCCGGAAAACATCGCCTTCCTGACGAAGGATATGCACATCCTGCCCTACTTCCACGGCAACCGTTCCCCGCGAGCCAACCCGACGCTAACGGGCGTTATCAGTGGGCTGAAGCTTTCCCGCACGCAGGAAGATATGGCGCTGCAGTATCTGGCGACGATTCAGGCCATCGCGCTTGGTACCCGCCATATTATCGAAACGATGAACCACAGCGGCTACACCATCGACACCATCATGGCGAGCGGCGGCGGCACCAAAAACCCTATCTTCGTTCAGGAGCACGCCAACGCCACAGGCTGCGCGATGCTGCTGCCAGAAGAGAGCGAGGCGATGCTGTTGGGCAGCGCAATGATGGGCACGGTGGCGGCGGGCGTGTTTGATTCCTTCCCGGAAGCGATGTCGGTCATGAGCCGGATTGGCAAAACGGTCACGCCGCAGACCAACCGCATCAAGCAGTACTACGACCGGAAATACAAAGTATTTCATGAGATGTATCTCGACCACATGAAATACCGCCAGCTGATGCAGGAGGAAGCATGAGCCACTCATGGCAGCAGGCCGTCAACGCGTGGGCAACCTGTAGCCGTGAACTTGCGGCGCTGGAACAGCATTTGAGCGAGCCACAGTGGCTCGCTTTGCTGGCCGAACTGAGAAACTGCAAAGGCAAGATTGTGGTCACCGGCGTCGGTACTTCAGGCATCGCCGCGAGGAAAATTGCCCATATGCTGGCCTGTGTCGAACACCCGGCGATTTATCTTAGCGCGACGGACGCGGCGCATGGCGATCTGGGCTTTTTACGTGCGGACGATCTGATGATCATGCTTTCCCGGGGTGGGAATTCCGACGAACTGACGCGCCTGTTGCCGGGCATCGCGGCCAGAAACGTCCCGCTCATTAGCGTGACCGAAAACCCGGATTCGGCCATCGCCCAGGCGGCAAGGTTGGTGATTTCTACCGGCGTGAAGCAGGAAATGGATCCGCTGAATATGCTGGCGACCACGTCGATAATCCTGGCGCTGGCGATTTTTGATGCCGCCTGCGCCTGCCTGATGAGCGAGAGCGGTTATTCGAAGGAGACGCTGCTGGCCGTTCATCCCGGCGGGGATGTTGGGCTGACGCTCAGCCAACAGCAATAAAAAAGGCTCCCGCCTGGGAGCCTTCTACATTTCAGCTTAACGGTTATGCGTAAACCGGGAAGCGGGCACAGATATCCAGCACTTTACCTTTCACGCGCTCGATAACCGCTTCGTCATTGATGTTGTCCAGAACGTCACACATCCAGCCAGCCAGCTCTTTCACTTCCGCTTCTTTAAAGCCGCGGCGAGTCACAGCCGGAGAACCGATACGAATACCGGAGGTCACGAACGGGCTCTTCGGATCGTTTGGTACGCTGTTTTTGTTCACGGTGATGTTGGCGCGGCCCAGGGCAGCGTCAGCTTCTTTACCGGTCAGGTTTTTATTAACCAGATCCAGCAGGAACAGGTGGTTTTCAGTCCCGCCTGAAACCACTTTGTAGCCACGGTTCAGGAACACTTCCACCATCGCTTTGGCGTTTTTCGCAACCTGCTGCTGGTAAACCTTGAACTCAGGCTCCATCGCTTCTTTCAGCGCAACAGCCTTGGCCGCGATAACGTGCATCAGCGGACCGCCCTGTGCGCTTGGGAATACGGCAGAGTTCAGTTTCTTGTAGAGATCTTCGTCGCCGCCCTTCGCCAGGATCAGGCCACCGCGTGGACCCGCCAGGGTTTTGTGGGTGGTGGTGGTCACAACGTGAGCGTGTGGTACCGGGTTCGGGTAAACGTCTGCGGCAATCAGGCCGGCAACGTGCGCCATATCAACGAACAGGTAAGCGCCGATGCTGTCTGCGATTTCGCGCATCTTAGCCCAGTCAACCACGCCGGAGTAGGCAGAGAAGCCGCCGATGATCATCTTCGGCTTGTGCTCTTTAGCCTGCTTCGCCATGTCTTCGTAGTCAATTTTACCGGACTCATCAATGCCGTAAGGAATGATGTTGTACAGCTTGCCGGAGAAGTTAACCGGGGAGCCGTGAGTCAGGTGGCCGCCCTGCGCCAGGTTCATGCCCAGCACGGTATCGCCCGGCTGCAGCAGCGCGGTGTATACCGCGAAGTTAGCCTGGGAACCGGAGTGTGGCTGCACGTTCGCATAGTCTGCGCCAAACAGCTCTTTCGCACGGTCAATAGCCAGCTGCTCAACGATGTCCACATACTCGCAACCGCCGTAGTAGCGCTTGCCTGGGTAACCTTCAGCATATTTGTTTGTCAGCTGAGAACCCTGAGCCTGCATTACGCGCGGGCTGGTGTAGTTTTCGGAGGCGATCAGTTCAATGTGCTCTTCCTGACGTACTTTCTCTTGCTCCATGGCCTGCCACAGTTCGGCATCATAATCGGCAATGTTCATTTCACGCTTTAACATTCGCATCTCCTGACTCAGCTAACGGTAAAAATTTTACTGCAATGAGGGGGCCCATTTGGGCGACGGGCAACAGTGTAAACCGAAACCCTTTCGGGTGATAGGGCTTGACAGAGGTTTTTACGCAAACGATTACCCAGGCATGGAATAAGGCTTCCAGGCAATAAAACAGGCGTCTATTTGCCGGATATTTCTTCATCAATGACATGCGTATTTTTCATGTTCTGTGAGCTCAGTCGTTAACAACGATAACCCATTTACAACATAAGGCCATTTCTATAAGATGCATTTAAAATGCAATTTATACACTACGCTGTTTATGGAGACCGCCATGCTAGACGCACAAACCATCGCCGTTGTTAAGTCGACCATCCCTCTGCTGGCCGCCACCGGCCCCAAGCTTACCGCCCACTTTTACGAGCGCATGTTCAGCCACAACCCTGAGCTGAAAGAGATCTTTAACATGAGCAACCAGCGCAACGGTGACCAGCGCGAAGCGCTATTCAACGCCATTTGCGCGTATGCAACCAACATCGAAAATCTGGCCGCTCTCTTGCCAGCGGTAGAGAAAATCGCCCAGAAACACACTACCTTCCAAATCAAACCCGAGCAGTACAACATTGTGGGCGGCCACCTGCTGGCTACGTTAGACGAGTTATTCAGCCCAGGGCAGGAAGTGCTGGACGCATGGGGAAAAGCCTACGGCGTACTGGCGCAGGTATTTATTAACCGCGAGTCAGAAATTTACCAGGATAACGCCGCTAAGCAGGGTGGCTGGGAAGGCACACGCCCCTTCACCATTGTTGAGAAAAAAGAGCAAAGCTCGCTTATCACCAGCTTCGAACTTGTCCCGCTGGACGGCGGCCCAGTGGCGGATTATCAGCCAGGGCAATACCTCGGCGTCTGGCTGAAGCCTGTTGGTTTCCCGCATCAGGAAATTCGTCAGTACTCTTTGACCCGCCAGCCGAACGGGAAAAGCTACCGCATTGCCGTGAAGCGTGAAGAGAAAGGTATGGTCTCAAACTGGCTGCACAATCATGCTCAGGCTGGCGATCGGGTGCATCTGGCTTCACCGGCAGGCGACTTCTTTATGGACGCAAAATCCGACACACCGGTGACGCTGATTTCCGCAGGCGTCGGCCAGACGCCAATGCTCTCGATGCTCGACACGCTGGCGAACACAGAACACCAGGCACAGGTCAACTGGCTGCACGCCGCCGAACACGGAGATGTACACGCTTTTAACGAAGAAGTAGCAGGGCTTGGCGCGAAACTGTCGAAATTTGAAAGCCACGTCTGGTACCGTGAGCCATCCGCAGAGGATCGTGCCCAGGCGCGCTTTGACCGTGAAGGACTGATGAATCTGCTGGAAATCGAAGGGAAGTTAAGCGACCCGGCGATGCAGTTTTATCTCTGCGGCCCGATCAACTTTATGCGTTTTGCGGCGGAACAGCTGGTGAAGATCGGCGTGAATAAAGACAGCATTCACTATGAGTGCTTTGGCCCGCACAAGGTGATGTAGTTTAGTTCGATGGCCCCTCACCCCAGCCCTCTCCCCAAAGGGGCGAGGGGGTAAAAGGCAATATATGCCAGGGTGAGGGTAAAAAAACTAAATCAAATCGCCGCGTCGTCTTCTTCGCCGGTACGAATACGCACCACGCGCGCCACATCAAACACGAAAATCTTACCGTCACCGATCTTGCCGGTCTGGGCCGTGCGGATAATGGTGTCCACGCAGGTATCAACGATATCGTCGGTCACCACAATTTCAATTTTCACTTTTGGCAGAAAGTCCACCATGTACTCGGCACCACGGTACAGTTCGGTATGCCCTTTCTGACGGCCAAAGCCTTTGACTTCCGTCACCGTCATGCCGGTAATGCCCACTTCAGCCAGCGCTTCGCGCACATCATCCAGTTTGAAAGGTTTAATAATCGCATCAATTTTTTTCATGGTATTACCGGTGTCCCCGCGCGGCGTTTTGTACTGTTAGTAATCGGTTGCTCACACTACCACAGCCTACTCTTTAAAGTCATTGGCCTCGAGTTCATGCCTGGCCAGTAATTTATAGAATTCGGTTCGGTTACGCCCCGCCATGCGCGCGGCATGGGTGACATTTCCTTTGGTAATTTGCAGCAGCTTACGTAGGTAGTTTAGCTCGAACTGGTTACGGGCTTCGACAAATGTCGGCAAGGCGGTGTTTTCACCTTCCAGCGCCTGCTCCACCAGCGCTTCGCCAATCACCGGGGCTGAGGTCAGCGCCACGCACTGCTCAATCACGTTCACCAGTTGGCGCACGTTGCCCGGCCAGCTTGCGGTCATCAGCCGCTTCATGGCATCGGTGGAGAAACTCCGAACGAACGGCTTGTGCCTGTCGGCCGACTGGCGTAACAAATGATTCGCCAGCAGCGGGATATCTTCGGCGCGTTCATGCAGCGCAGGAATTTTCAGGTTCACAACGTTAAGGCGATAGAAGAGATCTTCACGAAACTCTCCGCGCTCCATAGCTTTCGGCAAGTCCCGGTGCGTGGCGGAGATGATCCGCACGTCGATGTCCAGATCGCGGTTGCTGCCCAGCGGGCGAACTTTCCGCTCCTGCAAAACGCGCAGCAGCTTAACCTGCAGCGGGATAGGCATATCGCCGATTTCATCGAGAAAGAGCGTACCGCCTTCTGCCGCCTGGAACAGACCTTCGCGGCTGCTAACTGCTCCGGTAAATGCCCCGCGAGCGTGGCCGAACAGCTCAGATTCAAGCAACTGTTCAGGCAGCGCGCCACAGTTAATCGCAATAAACGCTTTTTTGCTACGTGGGCTGGCGTTGTGTATCGCCTGGGCCAGAATCTCTTTCCCGGTGCCGCTTTGGCCGTTAATCAACACGCTAACGTCCGACTGTGCCACCATGCGCGTCTGCTCGAGCAAACGCTGCATAATCGGGCTGCGGGTCACAATGGTGTCACGCCACATGTCATCGCCAGCGATAACAGTGTGCTCAAGGGCATTGTCGATAGCCTGATAAAGCGCGTCTCTGTCCACCGGCTTGGTGAGGAAGCTGAATACACCCTGCTGTGTCGCCGCCACGGCATCAGGGATAGAACCGTGCGCTGTCAGAATGATCACCGGCATCCCCGGCTGGCCTTTTTGGATCTCCGCGAACAGCGCCATGCCGTCCATTTCATCCATTCTGAGATCGCTTATCACCAGGTCGATTTTTTCTCGTGCCAGGACTTTCAGCCCCTCAGCACCGCTTTCCGCCGTGGTGACCGTATAGCCCTCGCTCGACAGGCGCATTCCCAGCAGCTTGAGCAGACCTGGGTCATCATCCACTAATAATAAGCGCGCGGGTTTCCTTTGCGTCATGGTTTTGCCTCCGGCTGCGATTTGTTTGACGTACCGCTATCGTCGTCATTGTCATCCGTGCTGTGCGTGTCGGGTGCAAGATTACTTCCCGGCTTGCGGCTGGAAAGCTGACGCTCAATGTCAGTCAGATTTTCCAGCTTGCGCGTAGTAAGATCGAGCTGGCTACGCAGGCGCTGCTGCTGCTCCCGCAGCGTATCCAGCTCGCCGTCGGTTGACTGCTGCAGCTTGCTGTAGCGCGTGCGCTCATCCGAAAGTTTAAGCTGAGACTGTTGCCCGTCGCGCCAAATCTCAAACAGGGAACGTACCTGCACAGGCACTTCGCTGGTCATGGTGTCGAGCTGGGTCATGTAGCGGCGGCGCTCGGTCGGGGTAATTTTAGCCGTAGACAGCAAAATGCCGCGCTTAAACGTGTCCTGCCAGGTTTCTGCTGGCCACTGGCGAGCTTCCGCGCGGGCTTCTGCCGGCGGCAGGCGCTGGGCGCAATCCATGCCGCGCAGCCAGTAAAGCGGGTTGCTGCTGACGTCATGCCCCGTCAGATCCCATATTTCGGTGCAGTCCGTCGACAGGTAATCAGGAATTTGTTGTTCCGGAACATGCGGTTTGTGGGCCTCATCCAGGCTGCTGGACACGCTTGCGGGGGCGCATCCTGTCAACAGCGTCGCGCCAACGAGCGCCCCAGATACCCAGCAAATCAGGCGAGTCAAAGACCCGCGGCGTGGTTCACGCAATAAAAGTACTTTCATCGTTTTAATCATTCTCAGGGAAAACCGGTAATTCGATACGGAAGCACACTTCCGCGCTGTTAGCATTGATCAGGCTAAGTTTTCCGTGCATACGTCGAATGCAATCCCTGGCGATACTTAACCCCAGCCCACTTCCCTTTACGGAGCCCTTCCGCTGGTGACTGCCCTGGAAGAAAGGCTCAAAAATCATCTCTTGTTCCGTGGCCGGAATTGGCTCGCCGGTATTCGCGACCTCAATGTACAGCATCGCGTCCACCTGCAAACTCCGGAGATAAATGGTACCGGATTCACTGCCATAGTGCACCGCATTGGAGTAGAGATTATCCAGCACGCTCATCAGCAGCGTCGCCTCTGCGAGGCAGGCTTTTGGGCTTAATTGAATATCGGTATGCATCATTTTAGCCCTCGCCGGCAGACAGTGGGCAGAGATAACCATCTCCACAATCGGAGCCAGCTCGACCCTTTCCAGCGTTACCGTGCCGTCCGCCAGCTTGCGGTTATAGTCCAGCAGCTGTTCAATCAGCTTTTGCAGGTGGCGACTGCTGTTGTCCAGAATGGCAACAACCTCTTTCTGGTCGGCATTGAGCGGCCCGGCAACCTGGTCAGCAAGCAGTTCCGTCCCTTCTCTCATGCTGGCGAGCGGCGTTTTTAACTCATGGGAAAGATGGCGGAGGAACTCGTGGCGCTGGGACTCAAGCCAGGACAAGCGCTCGCTTAACCAGACAATACGCTGGCCAACGGAACGCAGCTCACGCGGCCCTTTAAATACTTCGCTGTTGCCGAGAGAGCGCCCTTCCCCCAGCCGGTTGATCATCCGTTCGATACCCTTAACCGGTCCGATGATCATGCGGGTGAAGATAATGACCAGCCCCAGGCTGAGCAGAAACAGCACTAAGGCCTGCCAGCCGAAGAACTGGCCTCGTTCAGCAATTTCCTGCTGCAGCTGCTGTCCACGAGAGAACACCACCGCCCGCGTGGCCTGCACCATTTCGGCATTGGTTGAGGCGAACTGTTCCAGTTGGTTTGCCGCAGGCGCTTCCGGCCCGCTGTTTTTACATTTCAGTTCAGCCAGATCGCTCAAAGACTGGCTGAGCGATTGGTAGAGTTTCGGATCGGGTAATACGGAGGCGTGCGCCTCAAGCATTTGAGCGTAACGCTGGCGCTGCCCCTGATACAGTTGGGCAAGGCGCGAGTCATCAAGCACGCAGTATTGACGGTAGCTCCGCTCCATTTCCAGCGCAACATTGGTCATTGCTTCGCTGCGGCGGGCATCGGTCAGCGTGGTGCGGTTGGTCAACGCGGCCTGAGCACTCAGAGCGTTAAGGCTTTGCCACGCCTGCCACGCAAGCACCAGCAGCGGTACAAGCACCAATAAAAAGGCCATCATGACAAGCTGGCGTAAAGATCGAGGGAAAAAATGCCACTGGTTCAATAGCTTCATCTCACATTACCTGTATGACACGATGCTAGCCGCGATTGCGCGTGGTGGAAAGGTGCGATTCCCGGAAACAACAAAGGCAGGGTCAAAAACCCTGCCTTTGTTTAGGAATTAGGCGGCGCCTTACTCAACGTTTCGCCCGGAGCATGATAAGCCGAAAGGCATTTATCAAAAATCGGACGGTAGGCACCTTTTTGTGCGTCATTCGGCGGTTTATGTAGTCTGTCTGAAAAGACGCTGACATAAGAGATTGAATGAGCCACTGGGCCTTATTAAGCAGATATCGTGCCAACTTTACTCAAATCAATTCAATTCATTGTTTTAATTAATATTAACATCAAAAGATTAAGAATATATTGTGCGTGTTTTTTGTTCGCTGTGTCGCCATTTCACAACACTCTGCAACCTGCTCAATTACATCATTAAAAATCAATGAGTTAAATGTCTCTTTTTGGAGACACATTAAAAGCAGAAGTGTCGGGATTTAGTGACAAAAAAAGCCCCTCACCCTGGCCCTCTCCCCAAAGAGGAGAGGGAACTGGATCGGAGCCTGTCTGCTATTTCCCGCCCTCTAAAAGCAAAGGAGCAAGGGAGAAACCTTTTACGATTTTCCCCCTCTCCCTTTTAGGGAGAGGGTCGGGGTGAGGGTAATCAACCCAGTTGCTTACGTGCGTTGCGGAAAATACGCATCCACGGGCTGTCTTCGCCCCACTCCGCCGGGTGCCAGGAATTACTCACGGTGCGGAACACGCGCTCCGGGTGCGGCATCATGATAGTAACGCGCCCGCTTTCGTTGCTCACCGCGGTGATGCCGTTCGGCGAACCGTTCGGGTTAGCCGGGTAGGTTTCAGTTACGTTCGCGAAGTTATCCACGAAGCGCAGCGCCACCAGACCTTTGCTTTCAAGCGCGGCGAGATGAGCGGCGTCACGCACTTCCACACGACCTTCGCCGTGAGAAACCGCGATAGGCATATGGGAACCGGCCATGCCCTGCAGCAGCAGCGACGGGCTGGAGGTCACCTCAACCAGGCTGAAGCGCGCTTCAAAGCGATCGGACTGGTTACGCACAAAGCGCGGCCACAAATCACTGCCGGGGATCAGCTCACGCAGGTTGGACATCATCTGGCAGCCGTTGCAAACGCCAAGCGCCAGCGTTTCCGGGCGATGGAAGAAGGTTTCGAACTCATCACGCACGCGAGCGTTGAACAGGATGGATTTCGCCCAGCCTTCACCCGCGCCCAGCACGTCACCGTAGGAGAAACCGCCGCACGCCACCAGCGTATGGAAGCTTTCCAGCCCGGTGCGGCCCGCCAGCAGGTCGCTCATATGCACGTCGATGGCGTCAAAGCCCGCACGGTGGAAGGCGGCCGCCATCTCAACGTGAGAGTTAACGCCCTGCTCACGCAGGATGGCCACTTTAGGACGCGCGCCCGTGGCGATGAACGGCGCCGCAATATCTTCTTTGATATCGAAGTTCAGCTTCACGTTCAGGCCAGGATCGTTATCATTCGCCTTGGCGTTGTGCTCTTCGTCCGCACAGGCCGGGTTATCACGCAGACGCTGCATCTGCCAGGTGGTTTCTGCCCACCACATACGCAGCGTGGTGCGGCTTTCACTGAACACAGCGTGCCCGTCAGCGCTAATGGTGAAGCGGTCACCTTCGACAGCTTTACCGAGGTAATGTACGCAGTCAGCCAGGCCATGCTTAGCCAGCAGCGCCTCAACGGCCTCGCGGTCTTCAGCGCGAATCTGGATCACGCCGCCGAGCTCTTCGTTAAACAATGCGGCCAGGCGATCGCTGCCAAGACCGGCAATATCAACCTCAACGCCACAGTGGCCGGTAAAGGCCATTTCAGCCAGGGTCACCAGCAGCCCGCCGTCGGAGCGGTCGTGCCAGGCCAGCAGTTTGCGATCCGCCACCAGCGCCTGCATCGCGTCCCAGAAGCCTTTCAGCTGCTCAACGCTGCGAACGTCCGCAGGCTTATCGCCCAGTTGACGATAAACCTGGGACAGCGCGGTAGCGCCCAGCGCGTTATGGCCTTTGCCTAAATCGATTAGCAGCAGGGCGTTGTCTTCGATACTCAGCTGTGGCGTCACGGTGCCACGTACGTCTTCTACACGGGCAAACGCGGTGATCACCAGCGACAGCGGAGAAGTCATCTCGCGCTGCTCGTTACCTTCCTGCCAGCGGGTTTTCATCGACATGGAGTCTTTGCCCACCGGGATAGTGATCCCCAGCGCCGGGCAAAGTTCTTCGCCCACGGCTTTAACCGCTTCATACAGGCCAGCATCTTCGCCAGGGTGACCGGCTGCGGCCATCCAGTTCGCGGAGAGCTTAATGCGCTTCAGGGAGCCAATTTGGGTCGCGGCAATGTTGGTTAAGGCTTCACCCACGGCCAGACGACCGGATGCCGCGAAGTCCAGCAGGGCCACCGGCGCGCGTTCACCGATAGACATCGCTTCACCGTAGTAGCTGTCCAGGCTGGCGGTAGTCACCGCGCAGTTGGCGACCGGGATCTGCCACGGACCAACCATCTGATCGCGGGACACCATGCCGGTTACCGTGCGGTCGCCGATGGTCACGAGGAAGGTTTTTTCAGCCACGGTCGGCAGGTGCAGAACGCGCTTCACCGCATCGGCAATGGAAATTTCGCTGCTGTTGAAGGCATCACCTTTCGCTTTCAGCGTCTCGACGTTGCGCTCCATCTTCGGCGTTTTGCCCAGCAGCACGTCCAGCGGCATGTCGATTGGCTGGTTATCAAAGTGGCTGTCGTTGAGCGTTAGATGCTGTTCGGTGGTGGCTTCACCAATCACCGCATACGGCGCACGCTCGCGGCGGCAAAGTTCATCAAACAGCGGCAATTGCTCTGGCGCAACGGCCAGCACATAGCGTTCCTGAGATTCGTTACACCAGACTTCGAGCGGGCTCATGCCCGGTTCGTCGTTGAGGATATCGCGCAGCTCGAAGCGGCCACCGCGTCCGCCATCGCTGACCAGCTCCGGCATGGCGTTGGACAGGCCACCCGCGCCAACGTCGTGGATAAACAGGATTGGGTTGTCGTCGCCCATCTGCCAGCAGCGGTCGATCACTTCCTGGCAGCGGCGTTCCATTTCCGGGTTGTCGCGCTGCACGGAAGCAAAATCTAAATCCGCATCAGACTGGCCGGAAGCCATCGAGGAAGCCGCCCCACCGCCCAGGCCGATGTTCATTGCCGGGCCACCCAGCACAATCAGCTTGGCGCCAGGAGTGATTTCGCCCTTCTGAACGTGGTCGGCACGAATGTTGCCGATCCCGCCCGCGAGCATAATAGGTTTGTGGTAGCCACGTAGCTCCACGCCGTTGTGGCTGTTCACCTGCTCTTCATAGGTACGGAAGTAGCCGGTCAGCGCCGGACGGCCAAATTCGTTGTTAAACGCCGCTCCGCCCAGAGGGCCTTCGGTCATGATATCCAGCGCGGTAACGATGCGGTCTGGCTTGCCGAAATCCTGCTCCCACGGCTGTTCGAAGCCCGGAATACGCAGGTTAGACACGGAGAAGCCCACCAGGCCAGCTTTTGGCTTAGCGCCGCGCCCGGTCGCGCCTTCATCGCGGATTTCACCGCCTGAGCCGGTTGCCGCGCCCGGCCACGGAGAGATGGCGGTCGGGTGGTTGTGGGTTTCAACCTTCATCAGGATATGCGCGTCTTCCTGGTGGAAGTCATAGCGCCCCGCTTCACGGTCGGCGAAGAAGCGGCCGACGGCGGAACCTTCCATCACCGCCGCGTTGTCTTTATAGGCAGACAGCACGTAATCCGGCGTTTTCTCGAAGGTGTTTTTGATCATTTTGAACAGCGACTTCGGCTGTTTCTGCCCGTCGATAATCCAGTCGGCGTTAAAGATTTTATGGCGGCAGTGCTCGGAGTTCGCCTGAGCAAACATGTACAGTTCGATGTCGTTCGGGTTGCGGCCAAGCTTGTTGAACGCATCCTGCAGGTAGTCAATTTCGTCTTCCGCCAGCGCCAGGCCGAGGCGAATGTTCGCTTCCACCAGCGCATCGCGCCCTTTCCCGAGCAGATCAACGCTCTGCACCGGAGCCGGCTGCTGCCGGGTAAACAGCTGCTGCGCGTCGTTCAGAGAGGTAAACACGCTCTCCATCATGCGGTCGTGCAGCAGAGCGGCAACGTCCTGCAGCTGCTCTGCGGTCAGCGTACTGCCGGTAACATACCAGGCCACACCGCGCTCAAGGCGTTTAATCTGCGGCAGGTCACAGTTGTGGGCGATATCGGTAGCTTTAGAAGACCAGGGGGAGATGGTGCCAGGGCGCGGGGTCACCAGCAGCAGGGTGCCTTCCGGCGCATGCTCTGCGAGGGTTGGACCATATTTCAACAGCCGCTGCAGGCGGGCAAGCTCGTCAGCGTTCAGCGGCGCTTCGAGGTCGGCAAAATGAACATACTCGGCATAAATATCGCTTACCGGGAGGTGAGCATCGTTGAAACGGGCCAGGAGTTTGTTAATACGAAATGCCGAAAGAGCAGGCGAACCACGCAGAATTTCCATCATTAAAGATCTCTCGTCTTCAGGGCGAAGGGGGGAAAACGGGCGTCATTATAGAGAATCCTCCGCCGCGACGAAACCGTTTGCGTAGAAATAACAGCAGAAGTTTTTATTGCACGAAAAGTAAACGATATATTCTTAAAAGTTGCTTACTGGCGTTTTCTTACGCAAAATGCGCCTCATTCACTGACGGGGTTCAGACAAATCATGGTTATTGTTGGCTAAGGCTCATCCTGCTGCAGAATGTTATCTATTTGAAAAGAATAAAGATTAATTATCTGCTTATCGGTATCGTCACCTTGTTGCTGGCAGTGGCTTTATGGCCCTCCATTCCAGGTTTCAATCAGGCCGAAAACCGTATCGCCGCGATCAAAGCGCGGGGGGTTTTGCGCGTCAGTACCATTTCATCGCCGCTCACCTGGACGATGGTTAACGGCAAGGCGACAGGTCTCGATTACGAACTCGCGAAACAGTTTGCAGACTACCTGGGCGTGAAGCTGTTAGTGGTCGTGCGGCCAAACATTAACGCGCTGTTTGATGACCTGGACAATGACAACGCCGACCTGCTCGCCGCAGGCCTGGTGTATAACTCTCGCCGCAGCAGTGACTACCAGGCGGGGCCGACCTATTATTCCGTTTCGCAGCAGATGGTCTATCGCGTGGGTAGCCCGCGCCCTAAGTCTCTTGGTGGCGTCAAGCCATCGCAGCTGGTGCTTTCTTCTGGCCAGGCAGTGGTGAGCGATCTACAAAAGCTAAAAGATGCTCAGTACCCCGACCTGAGCTGGAGCATCGACGCCAAACAAACCAGCAACCAGCTCTTACAGCAGGTGGTTGATGGCAATATCGCGTTTACCATCTCGGACTCCATCGCCATCAGCCTCTTCCAGCGCGTACATCCTCAACTGGCCGTTGCCCTGGACGTTACCGATGAACAGCCTGTCACCTGGTTCTCTAAACGCGATGGTGACGACAGCATGAGCGCCGCACTGCTCGATTTCTATAATCAGATCAGCAGCGACGGCACGCTGGCAAGGGTTGAAGAGAAATACCTGGGCCATATCGGCGATTTTGATTACGTCGATACCCGAACCTTCCTGAACGCGGTGGATGCCGTTTTGCCGGAACTCCAGCCGCTGTTTGAAAAGTACTCCGACGACATTGACTGGCCGCTGCTCGCTGCAATTTCCTATCAGGAATCCCACTGGGATACCCACGCGACTTCACCTACGGGCGTGCGCGGGTTAATGATGCTGACAAAAAATACGGCCCAAAGCCTCGGTATCACCGACAGGCTGGATGCCGAACAGAGCATCAGCGGCGGCAGCCGGTATCTGAAAGATATGATGAGCAAAGTGCCGGCCACGGTACCGGAATACGAGCGCATCTGGTTCGCGCTGGCGGCCTATAACATGGGCTATGCCCACATGCTGGATGCCCGTCAGCTGACGGCCAAACAGAAAGGCAACCCGGACAGCTGGGCCGATGTGAAAACACGTCTGCCGTTGCTGAGCCTGAAGCCTTATTACAGCAAAACAACCTATGGATATGCTCGTGGACACGAGGCTTACGCGTATGTAGAAAACATTCGCAAGTATCAGCTAAGTCTGGAAGGATATTTGCAGGAGAAACAGAAGAAGGCGCTCCAGGCGGACAAGTTTGCCGAGGCTTACCCTACGGTTGCTCCGGTTGAACTGGCTAGTCCGTCTTACGGGCCTTTTCCTTTAGGGCCTTTTTCTCAAGGCGACGAGCGCGAAAAAAATCGCTCAGCATGGCTGAGCACTCTGTCGCGAGCACCCCTTCACTGACCTGCACCTGATGGTTCATTCCCGGGTGGCCGAGCACGTCCATCAGCGAGCCTATCGCCCCGGTTTTAGCGTCACGCGCCCCAAACACTAAATGGCCAATGCGGCTATGCACCATCGCCCCGCGCACATGACGCAAGGTTCGAGCGTGACATAGAGCGTGGTATCCAGCAGACGGTAATTTTGCAGTACCAGCCCGCCCTGTCGCAGCGCCATGATCTCCGCGTGAGCCGTAGGATCGTGGCGACCTATCGGGCGATTCCAGCCTTCACCTATGACCTGATTATTGTGTACCAGCACCGCACCAACGGGCACTTCGCCTTCATCCCAGGCTCTCTGAGCAAGGGTCAGGGCGTGTCGCATCCAGTGTTCATGGGTAAATTCTGTGTCTGACACAATGCTCTCCGCGGCAAAAGTGGGCGGCGCATTATACACACCGCTTAACGGATTCAAAACGCCTCACTCGAGCTGCTGCAGTTCTCCCTGAGGCGTAACGCGCCACCGATGCTCGCAGAAAAACAGCAGAGGATTATCCTGATGACTATCGCTGTAGCCGCTGTACAGGCGCAGCGGCGCGCCAAGATGCTGCTCCAGTTGCACCACCTTCTCATGGCCGAGACAGCGCAGGGTCAATATCCAGCCGCCGTGAGCCCGTGCAATCTGGCTGGCAATGACTTTGACCTCCGGCAGCCAGGGCGTATCAAAATAGACTTTTTCCACCAGCGGCTGCGGCGAGCCGGTAATCAGCCAGACGTCGGCATCCGGGCTGTGCAGATAATCCGTGAGGCGCTGCTGGACGACGGGGAATGCCCTCACCTTCTGCCGGAACCAGGCGACAAATTCGCTTTGCAGCTGCTGAAGCCGGGCCTCGCTGCGCCCAAACGTGATACCCCATAACAGCAGGCTCATCGGCTGTCGGGCCGCACTGCCTTTGATCAGCATCATGCCGCCAATCAGCGGCAGCAACATAATAACCAACGGCACGTTCAGCGGCAGGCGGCGCAGGAGATAAAACATGAAGCTGCCGAACATGTCCTGCTGATGCAGGGTGCCATCCAGGTCAAAAAAGATGACGCGGCGCGGGTGATGAGGTGTCAATTCAGGCTCCTTTGGGACTCGCGTTCACGAAACGACGCAAGCTAAAGCCTAACAGATAGCCCCGTGATTTTCCGCGCGCTTTCCAGGCTGAACACAACAGAATATTTAATTCGGAAACATTGCTCTATAATGGAATTTATAATTCGCTCAGATGCTTACCAAAGCAAGTCGTTATCAGAATTGCCGCCCCGGAGGTGAAATGAACTGTTTACTGCGCATTCGAAGCCGTTACGCCATGCTGGCCCAAAGCGACCGCAAGCTGGCCGACTTTTTGCTCGCTGAGCCCGATCACGCACGCCATCTCAGTTCACAACAGCTGGCGGAAGAAGCCGGTGTCAGTCAGTCCAGCGTCGTAAAATTCGCGCAGAAACTGGGGTTCAAGGGCTTCCCGGCGATGAAACTGGCTATCAGTGAAGCGCTGGCAAGCGGCCAAAACCCTAACTCTGTCCCGGTTCACAACCAAATTTTAGGTGACGATCCGCTGAGGCTTGTTGGGGAAAAATTGATAAAAGAGAACATCGCGGCGATGCACGCCACGCTGGATATTAATGCAGAAGATAAATTGCTGGCGAGCGTTTCGCTGCTGCGCAATGCGCGGCGCGTGCTGCTCGTGGGAATAGGCGCGTCTGGCCTGGTAGCGAAGAATTTCTCGTGGAAGTTGATGAAGATTGGTATTCACGCCGTCGCCGAGCAGGATATGCATGCCCTGCTCGCAACGGTGCAGGCGATGACGCCGGAAGACGTACTGCTTGCCATTTCCTACTCGGGCGAGCGCCGTGAGATCAATCTGGCTGCCGATGAAGCGCTGAACGCCGGGGCGAAAATCCTCGCGATTACCGGCTTCACGCCTAACGCCCTACAGCAGCGCGCCAGCCTGTGCCTGTATACCATCGCGGAAGAACAGGCCACGCGCAGCGCCGCAATTTCCTCCACCAGCGCCCAGATGATGCTGACCGATCTGCTGTTTATGGCCCTGGTGCAGCAGGACCTGGAAAACGCGCCGGAGCGGATCCGCCAGAGCGAGGCGCTGGTGAAGAAGCTGGTTTAGGGTTTCGCATTTGCCGGAAATTTTTTATACAGCGTAGAGACGCCGACATCATAAATAATCGCCACCTGCTGCCTTGTTTCTCCGGCGGCAATTAACCTCCCGGCCTGCGCCCATTGCATTGCCGACAGTTTAGGCCGCCGCCCGCCAATTCGCCCTTCCGCTCTTGCCGCAGCCAGTCCGGCCCGGGTTCTTTCGACGATAAGCTCGCGTTCCATCTCGGCCAACGCACCCATTACGTGAAAGAAAAACCGCCCCATTGGCGTAGAGGTATCAATGCTGTCCGTCAGGCTGCGGAAGTTAATCCCGCGCGAACGCAGCTCTTCAATCAGCGAAACAAGGTGACGCATGCTGCGCCCAAGCCGGTCAAGCTTCCAGACGACCAATGTGTCACCTTCGCTGAGAGTTCTGAGTACCTTTTTTAACCCTGGCCTGTCCGCCGTTTTACCGCTGATTTTATCCTCAAAAATCAGCTCACATCCTGCACACTCCAGCGCATTTTTCTGTAGCGCGGTGTTTTGGTCATTTGTTGACACCCTGACATAGCCTACCAGCATGACGTTTTGCCTCATAAAAGGCTGAAAGCATGCCACGGCGCGGCAGGATGTGCATTTTCTTAAAGGTTGGTTTGGGGGATGCGAAGTTTGTCACTAGCCGGGGGACAAATGCTAATGGAAATTGGACAATCTGGTCAGATGGCTCTATAGAGTTGAGTGGCTATAACTCAACTATTGTAGAGGGTCTTGCGACCGTTACTTTTCCTATAACCTTGCCAAAAGTGGCCGTAAATATCTCTATAGCTGAGCATTTAAGCGTAGACCTTGGTTCTTCAGTTCAGCAATTGCATGTTTCTATGGTTGTTGATAACACAATTACAACCAGCGGATTCAAAGCCCGCTGTCAATTGGCAAATGGGAGTCCATCAGGATATGGATTCTCCTGGCATGTTTACTGCCCATCTAATTAATAAAGAGAACACTATGCGTTATTTTAATTCTGCAACAATGACTGAGGCTTTGCCGGATATACATAATACTGCTGGCGCTATTATGTTGCCGGATGATAATTGGTTTTTTACATCATCATATATGCCACAAGGAAAGATGCTCGCAGTTAATGAAAACGGCGAGCCCATATTAATTGATGTTACTGATTTGGAACAGTAGGCCATTCGATATCAGGTGCGGTGGAGGTATCTATCGCTTTCACCGCTTTGATATATTCCATCCAGGCAATAAGATTTTCTTTATCAGAATCGCTGATAACACCGAGGGTGAGTTCCGTTCGCCAATCCGCAGTGGTATTGTTTGCTTCGCTTAGCAGCGTTTTCCGTTTTAGTTCTGCATCAGAAATATCTCCTGCTTTCTTCGCAACAACATCTGTTACCCATTTTTCGCCGTTCCATTTATCATAGACAGTTGCAGGGGGGGTTGTCGTTGTGTCCGATGGGTAGTCACCTAGTGTTGAAATAGTGATTTTTTTCACCATCAAGCTTGCTATAAACCGTTTCCCCTCTGTGGTCGGGGATATATTCCCAAGCCGTAAGATTGGCATTTCGGCAAATGGCAAAACCTTTTTTACTTTCACCCGGTTGTTCAACACATGAGTATGCAGGTATTCCAACACCTAAAGGAATATATTCAACGGATGAAAAAATTAATTCTCTGGTTCTCTCATCATAGCTATAAATAAGAATATCACCTGCAACCAGAGCTATTTGTTCGTTATTTAATTTAGCCTTATTCATTATGCTGCCCTTACAATATAGTTAAAGACGATGTTGCACGGTGCTGTTTCATTGTCACCTTCAGGACTTATATAAAGCCCACTTTTCCCCGAGGCTGCATAATAAATTAACGAAGAACTTTTTCGGAAAGCTTCATGCACAGCAGGAACCTCACCCCCATCACCATTACCAAATAACAATGAATGTGTATGTGACCTCAATTTATCTGATGCGAATGATAAAAGATTTCTCCCTGGATCAATATTTCTCCCATCATCAAACCCCCTAATAAAAATCCCACGTAAATCAGGCAATACAAGCGCTGGATATACCTGTGCAAGCTTTGGATATTGAGCCGCTGAAAATGCCGCACCATTACATTTCAACCATCCTATAGGTGCTGCCGACAATGCCCACGGCACAGGCACACCCACAGGTAAAGCCGACCCCTCCCCCAAACCAAGATTTGCGAGAGCCGAAGAAACCGCTGTGGCGCCATCAGCCTTAATATCCGCGAAGGGATTCTGGCGGCTGAGATATTGCTTCCCGAAGCCGGAAGTAAGCTTCGCGAGGAAAGCGGCAATATCACCGTCATCCAGCACGTCCTGGCCACTTTTATCGCTGACGAACTGCGCCAGCGCGGCGGCAATAAAGGACGTCTGGCGCAGCGCCTTGTTCACCTGAGCGCTGCTAGCCTTACCGCCGGTAAAACCGCTTAACAGCGCGGGCAAATTTTCCCATTCATTTTGCGGCGTGACGTTGGCGTCAGGCCGGGTTGCAAAAGGTTTAAACTGATTTGTAGCCATTAGAGTTTTCTCTCCCATGCGCCGTCGTCAAAACCGGCGATATAGTGATTGTTGATATCAAAGCCAAAGAATTTGCCGCCCTGCGACGGCGCTTCCACCGACGGGGTCTGAATATCTCCCGCCCAGACGCCCGCCGCTTTCACCGTCAGGTATCCCTGTTTAATGGCCGCGAGAAGCTCGAGGGACACGTCAGCGATATCCGTTTCCGGCAGCACCCAGACAGAAATGGTCATGTCCTGGTTGTCGACGATTTGCATTCGCAGCCCCGCCCCTGCCGTGGCGGCATCCAGAATTGCGGGCAGCGTGTCGTTCTGCCCGTCCCAGTTGTTCATCGCGATTTTTGCCTTGAGGATGATGCGGTAGGTTTCATCGCTCAGTGAGGTGTAGCCTGCATCGGGATCGTAAGGCCCCTGCCACACGCCCTGGTCGTAGCCCAGGCCGTCGGTGTCCCAGCTAAAATAGACGCCGGAAATGGGCTGACTGACGATGCGGCTTCGCCCAATCCACAGTCCCAGCGCATCAAGCTGAACCCCAACCGCAGTGTCGATATCAAATGCGTTGATCAGGCTTACGGTTGTATTAGCGGTCTCAGTGAAAGGACGGGTGCTCAGATCAACGTGGGCAAAAAACAGGGGCTTGCTGGCGTGGTAGCTGGTGATGCGCCCGGTATATTTACTCATGCGCTCACCATGATATTGATGTTGTCCACGCTGCAGGAGGCCGCTTCGCTGTAGCCGATATTGACGTTAGCCGCCGCGACCGCAGAGGAGGATTTACCGATCAGCAAGTCGGTGATGTCGTAATACCGCGCTTTTCCGCCGCTAACCACGCCGAGGTTGGCCGGGGAGTAAATGCGGCTCAGCAGCACGCTATCGCCAATGCCAAGGCCATTGATATAGTCGGCAATCGCCTGTTTCATCTGCTCGCTGATTTGTGACGTATAGCCGGTGAACACTTTCAGCACGATGTCGACGTAAACCGGCACATTGCCGGGGCGCGAAAATGCAATCGAGTGGGGATTACCGTAGAGATCGGGCACCACAATGGACGTTGCGCCAAAGGTGGCGACGCCCTGCCCCTTTTTGCCCCTGATCGTCTGGGCAATGTCCGTCACATCCCCGCCGTCCACAATCGCGGCAATGGAATGCGGAGGCAGACCATTGGCGTTGACAGTGCCGGTATCATTTTCGTAGAGCTTATGCCGTGTTACGCCTGCTATGTTGGCAATCGCTCCTTCAACCGCTTCGAACGGCGTGAGCGCAGGCAAGGCAACGCTCTGCGACTGCCGGATGCGCAATTCGGCATCGGTTTCCGGCGCCACGCCCGGCGTGGCAGCCTGAGGGTTCGTGACCGCAGTCCAGCCGCGCGTTGGGGTGCCCATAATGGTAATAGACCCCGCAGGGGCTGCCATTACGCCGCTGCTGGCACAGGTTGCGGTGGCGATGACTGAGCCATCGACGCCTATCGACACCACCTCAGGCAATAACCACGTCACGCCGCTGTCATCCCTGACGGAACCGCGGGTGATGGTCGTGCCGGGAATGCCCGTCAACAGCAGATCGACCGTCGAGAAAGTCGCTGCCCGCCTGACAATACCGTTGATCTTAACGTTGCTCGATAACGCCCGCCCCATCGCCGTCGCAGGCGAAAAGCTGTTGTAGGCGGCAATCGCCGCGTTGTTGGCGTCGTGAATGGCCAGCGCCACCAGCGAGATAAGCTGCCCGTCTTTGCTGTCCGGCTCCAGGTACGCATCGGTGCCGTAGATTTGCCTGAACGCATCCATCAAAGTCCCTAACAGGCTTTGATAATCAGGCGCGGTTATCCCCTGGGCCGTTACCGTTGCCGATAACCCCAGCGTTTCAGAATTGAGGGCCATTTATGCCTCGCTGTTTATAGTGGTGGGACCGTAAACGGTGTCGATGGTGGCGTTGAAGGTTACGGTGCGTTTTTCAGTGCGCGCGGCGGTGACCTCCAGCACGGACTTAACGCCCATGGTCTGGCTGACGCGGTCAATCAGCATTAATACCCAGGTGTCATCCTGCTGCTTGCCAAGCACGGACTGGCGGTAAGGTGTGCCGGTACGATTGTCCAGAAACCACTCGCCCTGCCACAGCTTGAGCCGGGTACTAACCGCCTGAGCCACGCACTCCGGCGAGTTTTCCAGGAAGGTGTTTTCTCCCTGACCAAAGGTGTAATCTCCGTCGCTGTTCTCTCTGCGGTATTTCATACCGGACCTCCCGTGTTCGCCCCGCCGGACTGCACGCCACCGTGGCGATGCTTCGTCAGGCTTATTCCGCTGGCCGAGACATCACCGCTCACGGTCACGTTGCCTTTGATATTGACCTCACCGGTCAGATCAATGCTGGCCGCCGTCGCAGTGAGTTTTCCCGGCGTAGCGAGCGTGATCCCGTGGCTGCCGGGATCCAGCTCCACAAAGGCTTTGCCGTCTTCGCTGCGCAGTTGAACCGCCGTGGGGCTGATGCCGCTGATTTTTTTCGCCTGTGACTGAGGGCCGGGCAACACGAAGGCGTCAGACAACGAATGCTGCCGGCATCAACTGGCTCCTGAATACCCCCGCTTTGCCACCAAAAATCGATGGCGCGATCGGCGAAAATAACCAGGCATTCGTCCCCCTTTTTCAGCGGAAACGTCAGCGAGCAGCCTCCGCCATGCGGGAAAACAACAGGCACATCCACCAGCAGCGGATAATTGACCGGAGACACAGATCCGTCTCTGGCAAACTGCGTGCCTCTGATTGCTGGCGCCACTTCGCAGGTCACTGAAGCGGGGTCGAAAGACTGAATAATGCCGGGTAACGCGACCCGAAGATCGTTGCTTAATGCGGCCCGGCTGGCCGCAAGCGTATCGGCCAGCTCACCGCTGAGAGCCGAAGTCGTCAGAGCCATGATTCCTCCAGGGATAAAAAAACCCGCAAAGGCGGGTCTGGCTTTTATTTATTAGAGGCGGAATGTTTTTTCCACGCCTCTCCCACATCCTCAACGTACTGGCCAGCAGGGAAGCACATCATGGTCATATACCATTGATCCTCCGGGTATCCCGTTGTAGGTAATGCCATAAATATCGTACACGCCGTCCGGCGAGGGCCGGATATAGTCATCATCAGCAGTCAACGCAGGCTTATAGAGCGTGTTTTGATCTAACTTCAGCTGGCCGTGGAGCAGGATTGTGGGGTTAATCAGGCATTTCAGGGTTACGCCCGCATCCGTTGACGTTTGCGGTCGCCCAATCAGGCCGCTCTGGCTATTAAGGCTTACGGGCGGGTGTGCTTTCTCAGCCGCGTTGTAATAGTCCAGCCGATCATTCGACAGCTTCCAGGTGGCCTTGCACAGCTTACCGATTTGGTCGAGATAGCTGCTGACCTTGCCGTGAAAGGTATACCCTCTGGGAAACTTTGTTTCAGGAAAAGGCGGCAGCCTGCCGGGCAGAACGCCAAAAGGTTTCAGCGCGCCGGCCGCGAGCTGGTACATGTCATATACCGTGTAGCCTTTAGCAAGCGTGGCGCTGAGCACTGCGGACATTAGCGCCTCATGGCCATCAACGGCCTGAATTAAAATCCAGTCGTCAGGGGTATCCTCTCGCCCCGTCATCCAGATGCGAATGTCCCCGCTGAAGATCACCCCAAAGTTCATGCCATCTCTCGGCCCCCACTCGACAGGCTCGACAACCCGGATTTTTCCCACTTCGCTGCTGCTTACCACCGGTTCTAATCCGTTGTAGCCCGCAATCAGCCGGATTTTGCTGTACTCCTTCTGGGCAATACGATTCACGTTGTCCGGCGCAAGATTATAGATTTTCACCTCGGCCGTTTTGGGTGAGCTGCCGGCATGCCAGTCGATTTTAAACGTCACCTTAAAACCAGAGAGCGCAATACCGCTGCCGTCTTCCTTCAGAAGCTGGAGCTCAAAGTGGCGAGACCAGTTTTGACTCATCTCCTCCTCCTTAATCTGCCGTCACGAAGTAAAGATGGCTGCCGCGCCCGAGATCGGTTTTGCTCGGGTAATCCTGAGCCTCATTATCACAGCCGATCCATAGGCCTCCGCCAAACCCAAGCCAGGTATATGGCGCCAATAAATTGGCACCGGCCACCAGCGGGATCCCGTTCACGATGGGCTGGTTGTCCGCATCGAGAATATCCATGACCCAGCCAGCGACATCCCGATAAAGCAGCCGCATGCGCAGGGTCTGCCCGGCAAGCTGGATCGTAAAGACCTGGTTATCCGCGCTGAGGGGAATTTCTGCAATTGACATCGTCTCTCCTCATTTTTTATCAGGCTGCAGTGGCGTAATTATTCCCGCCCCTTGGGAGTGGTAACCACTTTTTCGCCCTTATCGCCGACTGAAGTTGTCGTTACCCCTTCATCCATTGCCGTTTTAGGCGCTGCCGGGCGCGCTTCCGTGGCCGTCATTAATACTTCTGCCAGCACCAGTTTGCAGCCAAGAATGTTTTCCGATTTAGCGGCGGTCGTTACCGTCAACGTTTTGATCAGCATATTGTCGTAAGCGCGGCGGCGGGTAATCACCCTAAAGGGTTCTGCTTTTGTCTGTAAATCAAGTAGTTGTTGATAAATTTGTGCCGGACTGGGGCCTGCGTTTAGCCAGGAGCCGAGCGCGGTCGTATTGGCAAAATCAACCAGTGAACCACCCGCTTTAAAGAGGCAATCAATCGTTACCTCGCCAGGCTGGGCCCAGGCATGGTCGCTGATGTTCGGGCCAAACTCGACGGGATGAGAGGCGATTTTTCAGCGTGTCCGAATGGGATTCGCTGATCACCACATCCGGCACCAGAAAACCTGAGAAGCTCGTGCGAGGCTGGAAGTAAGCACCAAAAATATCCATTAGCTCATCCTCCTTTCATACTGCTGCGCCAGTTGAGAATTGACATTGAACAAGCGCTCAGATGTCTCGGCCGCCGCCAGACGAGGTTCAGAGACACCATTCACAACGATATGGGTATTACTGTTAATCGTCGGGGAATGCGTAGTGCTGTTGCTCGCCGTGGAGAAGTCGCCCGAAGTCGCCAGGCGTTCATTGTTGGCAACCCCGGCGGGAAGTAACATTGAGACAGGATCGGGTTGGCTGAGGTTATTGACAGCATTAGATAACTTTCCGCCAGTTCCCTTTTCTTCATCTCCAGCCAGCCAGCCCCGGAAGTTTTTCCATCCGCGGACAGCTTCTCTTTAACAACGCCCGCTGCACCATCCGCAATTATGCTCCCCGGCGTCTGGAACAGCCCATTTGCACCAGAGACTTGCCAATACTGGCTGCTTCTGCCCAGTTCCCCTCTTTTAGCGCATTGATCAGATTCCCAATCAGTCTCAGCGTGGCGCCTAACTGATTAAAGTTGTCCAGAAGCCCCTTAAAGATGGTGCTGATAGACCACTTGCTAAAATCGATACCCAGCAGGCTGCCAATATCAACAATAAGGTCTTTTATGTTTTTCGCGAGGCTGCCGATCGTGTCTGCAGCCATTTCAATAACCGGTCCCCACTCTCCCCAGTCAATAAAACTCTCTTCCCCCGCTTTCCATTTCTGGTAGTCGTTATAAAGCAGGCCAATGGCCGCAGCCAGCGAGAGGATAATCCCGACAGGGACGCGGAAATGCGCTATTCAGGACTACCCAGGCCGCGGTTAGCCCCGCTAAACCGCCGATTAGCCCCTGAGAACTTCATCAAGGCGATCCCACCAGGCCATCACGTCGGTAACCCAATCGATGGTGCCGCTCAGTGCATCAACGAAAATGTCAGCAAACTGTTCAACGACGGCGCCAATTTTGTCCAACACGCGTTCAATTTGCGGCGCTTTAACCAGCATTTTTTCGGCCAGCCTCTCGACGGGCGCAGCCAATTTCTCGGCCAGATCGCCGCCTGATTTTGCTACTAACAAATCAACACGGAGTCTGCTTTACGCCAGGACTGCATAAATTTTTCGGACTGGTCGGCGCTTTGCTCTGCACTTCCACCGATGCGGAGGGACAAGTCCTGATACTCTTCGGCAAACTGGCCTAATCCGCGCTGCATCGCGTGCAGCGTGTCGTCATCAATCCCCAGATTCAATGCGTAGAAATCAGCGCTGTCTCTGTTCACTGTGCCCAAAGAACGGGCAACCTGCGCGAAAATGTCGGCGTTATCCCGCTTTAAGCCGGCGTCATCATGCGTTTTACGCCAAGACTTTTCAACAGGCTCTCGTGCAGCGAGTCACCGTTCGCATACTCACTGACGTTTTTAATCGACTTTTGCAGCGCACCAATGTCTGCGCCTGACTGGCTGGCACCGTATTGCAGTGCCTTGTAAGTTTCTAAATCAGCGTTCAGAGATTGGGATGACTGCGCGTCCTTCTCGATGCCAGACAGCCGCTTTTCAAACCACGTTCCGCTTTTGCTAGGGAGACAGCACCTGATTACTGAAGTTTTCGAAACTTT